>JBDHTW010000078.1:0-20341 GCA_039808865.1 Geminicoccaceae bacterium | reverse complement strand
CGAGCGGGTCGACTACGTCAACCGCGAGGTGGTCGAGGAGGTGCTGCAGGAGCTGGGCGTGCTCGAGTTCGGCAAGGGCGTCTTTGCCAAGTGCAACATCGCGCTGTGGCGCACGCGCGCCGAGCACCAGCCCTTGTGCGGCGAGTTCGCCTTCCAGGCCAAGTTCAAGCGACGCGACGAATTCGGCGAGAAGGCGCTGGAGCGCTGCAAGAAGTTCTTCGTGGCGCTGCAGCAGCTCGGGCACGACTGGCTGGCCCTGGGAACCACCAAGACCGGGATGGTCTACCAGCTCAAGGGCAACGCACCGCAAGCGCACGAATAACGCCTGACGGCGCCGCGGCGACACGACCGTCATGACCAGCCCAACCGATCCTGCGGCGCCGTCGGCAGCCACCCACGGGCCGGCGCGCTGGCGGCCGTTCGGCCGCTTCATCGACGACGATTTCCTGGGCATCCGCTACGCCGCGATCGTCTTCGTGGCGGCAACCGTGCTGTGGCTGATCTTGAGTCTCGGCGCCAACACCACGCCGGTCTGGGCGATCAGCTCGATGGTGGCGGTGATCGACCCGCACCTCAAGGCGGCACTGACCACCTTTCGCGGGCGCATCATCAATTCGGCACTCGGCTGCTCGATCGGCCTGATCGTCCTGATCGTCGGCAGCGAGAGCGAGTGGAAGCTGCCGATGGCCTTGGCGGTGACCGTCGTGCTGTCGTCCTATTTTCTCAAGGTCGAGTCGAGCTGGCGGATCGCCCCGACCACAGCGGCCTTCGTCGTCGCCACCGAGCTGACGCATCATTCCACCACCGGTGCCATCGAGGCCGGCCTCAAGCGCACCGCCGAGGTCATCCTGGGCTGCCTGATAGGCCTGCTGGTCTCCTGGGCGTTCGCCAAGCTGTGGCCGATGCACGAGCGGATCAAGCCGATCGCGCCGGCGCCGCCGTGACCACCCGCGTCCCGCTGCCCACGAAAGGCGCTTGAGCATGGAACTCGATCCGGTCCTGCTGTCGCGCATCCAGTTCGCGTTCGTGGTCAGCTTCCACATCATCTTCCCGGCCTTCACCATCGGGCTGGCGGCCTGGCTGGCGACGATCGAGGGCATGCGGCTGGCCACCGGTCGACCCGTCTACCGTCGGGTGTTCGACTTCTGGCTCAAGGTGTTCGCGCTGTCCTTCGGCATGGGCGTGGTCAGCGGCATCGTCATGGCCTTCCAGTTCGGCACCAACTGGAGCGTGCTGGCCGAGCGCACCGGCGCGATCCAGGGTCCGCTGCTCGGCTACGAGGGCTTCACCGCTTTCCTGCTCGAGGCCACGTTCTTCGGCGTGATGCTGCTCGGACGTGCACGCGTGCCGCCTTGGTTCTACTTCATGGCCTGCTGCATGGTGGCGCTCGGCACCATGGCCTCCTCGTTCTGGATCCTGGCCAACAACAGCTGGATGCAGGTGCCGGTCGGCCATGCGATCGTCGACGGCCACATCGTGCCCGACGACTGGTGGGCGATCGTTTCCGGCCCGGTGATGCTGGTCCGCTGGCCGCACATGCTGCTGGGGGCGTTCCTGACCACGGGCATGAGCGTGATCGCCACGGGCGCCTGGTATCGCCTGCGCGGCCATTACGGCCCGGAGCCGGCGGTGATGCTGCACTGGGGATTGGGTCTGGTCGCGGTGCTGATCCCGCTGCAGCTGTTCATCGGCCATCTGACCGGCGACTACGTCCACCGGCATCAGCCGGCGAAGTTCGCGGCGATCGAGGCGCGCTGGACGACGCAGCAGCCGGCGACCGAGGTGCTGATCGCGATTCCCGACGAAGCACGGCAGCGCAACCTGTTCGCCATCGAGATTCCCAAGCTCGGCAGCTTCATCGCCTCGGGAACCTGGGATTCGCGCGAGGTCGGCCTGGAATCGTTCCCACCGGAGGACCGGCCACCGGTGGCGATCCCGTTCTTCGGCTTCCGCATCATGGTCGGCATGGGCCTGATCATGCTGGCCATCTCCTGGTTCGGCCTGCTGCTGCTCTGGAGCGGCCGGCTGGAGACGACCCGCTGGTTCCTGTGGGCGGCCTTCCTGTCCTTCCCCAGCGGCTTCGTCGCGGTCCTGGCCGGCTGGTTCACGGCCGAGGTCGGCCGGCAGCCCTGGGTCGTCTACGGCCTGCTGCGCACCGAGGATGCCGTCACCCCGTCGCTCGCGACCGCCGACGTGGCGGTCTCGCTCGCGATCTACGTCGCGACCTACGCCGTCATCTACGCATTCGGGCTCGGCTACATCTACCGGCTGCTGCGCGACGGTCCGGAGAAGGAAGCTGTCAGCGCCGACGTCACGCCCGGCCGCCCGCTCGCCGTGGCGGCGCAGGCCAACGCCGGAGTCGTCCCATGACCGGTCTCGACGCCTCGAGCCTGGCGCTGTTCTGGGCCGGCGTGGTCGCGGTGGCGATCCTGGTCTACGTCGTTCTGGACGGGTTCGACCTCGGCGTCGGCATCCTGTTCGGCACGACGGGCGATCTGGTCCTGCGCCGGCAGATGATGGCCACGATCGCGCCGTTCTGGGACGGCAACGAGACTTGGCTCGTCGTGATCGGCGCCACCCTGTTCGCGGCGTTCCCGAAGGTCTACGCCGTGTTCCTGCCCGCCTTCTACCTGCCGGTGCTGCTGCTGCTCGTCGGCCTGATCTTCCGCGGCGTCGCGTTCGAGTTTCGCGTCCACGGCGGCGAGCGGCCGCTGTGGGACCGCGGCTTCTTCCTGGGCTCGGTGCTGGCGACGTTCGTCCAAGGGGCGGCGGTCGGCGCCATGATCCGCGGCATTCCGGTCGAGAACGGCCAGTATGCCGGCGACGCGTTCGGCTGGCTCGCACCGCTGCCCGTGCTGTGCGGCTTCGGCCTGATCGCCGGCTACGCCCTGCTCGGCGCCGGCTGGCTGCTGCTGAAATCGGACGGCCCGCTGCGTGCTTGGGCGCGGGAGCGGGTCCCGCGGCTGGCGGCGACGGTGCTCGTCGTCCTGGGGCTCGCCTTCGTCGCCGCCCTGTTCGACCGGGCGCATCTTGGCGGCAGTCTCGTCGAGCGGCGCTGGGGCCTGATCTTCCCGGCGCTCGGCCTCCTGGCGATGCTGGGCGTGCTCGTCGCCAACCGGCGGCAGCACGACGCATGGCCCTTCGTGCTGACCGTCCTGTTCTTCCTCGCCGCGTTCGCGACCCTGGCGGTGATGTTCTGGCCGTACATGATCCCCTACACGCTCACCGTCGCCAACGCCGCCGCGCCGGAAGCCTCGCTGTCGTTCCTGTTCTGGGGTGCCGGCATCGTCGTGCTGCCGGTGATCATCGTCTACACCCTCGTCGTCTACTGGGTGTTCCGCGGCAAGACGCACCGTGGCTACGGCGAGGTCGGCGAGCGATGACCGAGGCCGCCTCGGTGGTGCCGCCCCCGCCCGTCCCGCTGTGGCGCATCTTCACGGCGTTCCTGCTGATCGGCGCCACCAGCATCGGTGGCGGGGTGATCGCCTACCTGCGCAACAGCCTGGTCGACAAACATGGCTGGATCGACGATCGGACCTTCGTCCGCATGCTGTCGATCAGCCAGAGCCTGCCCGGCTTGAACGCGACCAACATGGCCATCCTCGCCGGCGACCATCTGCGCGGCCGCCTCGGTGCCCTCGTCGCGACGGTGGCGATCTGCCTGCCGGGTGGCCTTTTGATGTTCGCGGTCGGCATGGCCTACGGCACGCACGGCGAACGTCCGGAGGCCCAGGCAGTGCTGCATGCGGTCTCGGCGGCCGCGGTCGGCCTCGTCTTCGCGGTGGCCTTGCAGCTCGGCCGGCGCTCGCTCGGCCAGGTCGGCGATCTCGTCTTCGTCGCCATGGCGATCGTCGGCGTGGCTGGCTTCCATCTGCCGGTGCCCTACGTACTGTTGGGCGTGGGCGCCATCGCGATCTTCTGGTATCGGCCCCGCGGCAACAGGGAGCAGCCCCGCCGATGAGCCGACTGCCGGCGCTGGTCAGCGTCTTCGCCTATCTGTCGCTGCTCACCGTCGGCGGTGGCATGGCGGCCTTCCCCGAGCTCAAGACGCTCGTCGTCGACGTGCATCACTGGCTGAGCTTCGATCAGCTCATCCATCTCTACAGTGTCGGCCAGCTCGCCCCGGGGCCGAACATGATGCTGGTGGCGGCCATAGGCGAACGGGTGGCGGGACCGCTCGGCGCCCTCACCGCCGTGCTCGCGTTCTTCCTGCCGACCGGCCTGCTGACCTTCGGCATCGGCAGGCTGTGGGCGCGGCTCGACGGCTGGCCGTGGCTGGAGGCGATCCAGCGTGGCTTGGCGCCGGTGTCGATCGGCCTCCTGTTCGCCGGCGCCATCGTCATCGCCCGCGGCGCCGTCACCGATCTCGAGGGCGTCGCGATCGCCGGCGTCGTGCTGGCGCTGCTGCTGCTGACCAAGATCAACCCGGCCCTGCTGATCCTCGGCAGTGCTCTGGTCGGCGTCCTACTCTACCTGAACGGCATCGGCCCCAAGCCCGCATGACCCTGGACCAAGGGCTGGCCTTCGCCATCGTCGCCGCCATGATGGGGCTCTTCGTCTGGGGCCGGCTGCGCTACGACCTGGTCGCCATGCTGGCCCTGCTCGCCGCGGTGGCGGCCGGCATCGTGCCGGCCGACAAGGCGTTCACGGGCTTCGGCGACGACATCGTCGTGATCGTCGCGAGCGCGCTCCTGGTCAGCGCCGCCGTGGCCCGCTCCGGCATCGCCGAGCGTCTGATCTCGCCGCTGGCGCCCTGGCTCACCACCGTCCAGCGCCAGATCCTGGTGCTGGTCGGCGCGGTCACGCTGCTCTCGGCCTTCGTCAAGAACGTGGGCGCGCTCGCGATCTTCATGCCCATCGCCTTCCAGCTCGCCAAGCGTACCGGCACCTCGCCCTCGAGCCTGTTGATGCCGATGGCGTTCGGCTCGCTGCTCGGCGGCCTGATGACCCTCATCGGCACCTCGCCCAACGTCATCGTGGCACGGATGCGGGCCGAGCTCCTCGGCCAGCCGTTCACCATGTTCGACTTCACCCCGGTCGGAGCCGCCCTCGCCGTGCTGGGGCTGGCCTTCCTCGTCTTCGGCTGGCGCCTGCTGCCCGCCGGCCGCAAGGGCAGCACGCCGATCGAGGCCGCGTTCAACATCGAGGGCTACACCACCGAGGCGAGCGTGCCCGCGGACTCGACGCTCGTCGGCAAGACGATCGCGGATCTCGAGGGCTTGAGCGACGGCGAGGTCGCGGTGACCGCCGTGCTGCGCGGGCATTTCCGCTACCACGCGCCGGTCGCCCACTGGCCGTTGCAGGCGGGCGACATGCTGATCCTGCAGGCCGAGCCTGCCGCGCTCGAGCGCCTCGTCGGGCGGGCCGGCCTCAAGTTGCCGACCAAGAAGGTGGCTCCCGAGGCCGCGGCCACGGACGAGATCGGGGTCATGGAGGCCGTGATCACGGCCGAATCGCCGCTGGTCGACCGCACCGCCGCCGACTACGGGCTGCGTGCCCGGCACCAGGTCAATCTCGTCGCCTTGAGCCGCCGCGGCGAGCGCCTGGTGCAGCGGTTGCGCTCGATCCGCTTCCGTGTCGGCGACGTCGTGGCGCTGCAGGGCGACCTCAACACGCTGCCCGACACGCTGGGCGAGCTGCGCTGCCTGCCACTCGCCCAGCGCGGCATGTCGCTCGGCCGCGGCCGCAACGCATGGCTGCCGCTCGCCGTGCTGGTCGTGGCGATGGCGCTGGTGGCAGCCCAGCTCGTGCCGGTGGCCGTGGCCTTCTTCGGCGCCTCGGTCGTGCTGCTGCTGTTCCGTGTCTTGAGCCTGCGCGAAGCCTACGAGACCGTCGAATGGCCGATACTGGTCCTGCTCGGCGCGCTGATCCCGGTCAGCGAGGCCGTGCGCAGCACGGGCGGCACCGACCTGATCGCCGGCTGGCTGTCGGTCGTGGCGGCATCCCTGCCCCCGATCGGCGCCCTTGCCCTCATCCTCGTCGTCGCGATGGCGGTCACCCCGTTTCTCAACAACGCCGCCACGGTGCTGATGATGGCGCCGATCGCCGCCGGCCTCGCCACCCATCTCAAGCTCGACCCCGACCCGTTCCTGATGGCGGTCGCCATCGGCGCGGCCTGCGACTTCCTCACCCCCATCGGCCACCAGTGCAACACGCTGGTGATGGGTCCCGGCGGCTACCGCTTCGGGGACTACTGGCGCCTGGGTCTGCCCCTGTCGTTGCTCGTCGTGGTGGCGGGCGTGCCGCTGATCGCCTGGCTCTGGCCATTGGCGCCGCATTGAGCGGCCCGTGGCTGGACCGGCCGTGCCGCCACGACGACGTCGCCCGGACTCCGCAGAACCTGGCATCTGGGCGGCGCCAACGTCTGTTGCACGGCGGCTGCGAGCGCGCGATGCACTACGGGCATCGAGCCCCCGCGGCAGCGACCGGGCGAGGGAACCGGCGCCGCCGGCCGCGGCTTGCGGGTCAGCAGAAAGGGAGAGCAGCCATGCACCGTCGCCCACTCGGCAAGACCGGCCTCGACATCGCGCCGCTGGTCCTCGGCGGCAACGTGTTCGGCTGGACCATCGACGAGAAGGCGAGCTTCGCCGTGCTCGACGCCTTCGTCGAGCACGGCTTCAACGCCATCGACACGGCCGACGTCTATGCGTCCTGGGCGCCCGGCAACAAAGGCGGCGAGTCCGAGACGATCCTCGGCCACTGGCTCAAGGCGCGGCCGGGCCTGCGCGATCGGGTGGTGCTGTTCACCAAGGTCGGCTCCGACCTTGGCGAGCCGGGCAAGAAGGGCCTGTCGGCACGGT
Organism: Geminicoccaceae bacterium; assembly: GCA_039808865.1. Taxonomy (GTDB): domain Bacteria; phylum Pseudomonadota; class Alphaproteobacteria; order Geminicoccales; family Geminicoccaceae; genus Benzoatithermus. The sequence continues at coordinate 13,541 of JBDHTW010000078.1, read as the reverse complement.
GGATCCTGCGCGCCGTCGACGAATCCCTGGCCCGCCTCGGCGTCGAACGTATCGACCTCTATTTCGCGCATTGGCCGGATGCGGAGACTTCCTATGCCGAGACCCTCGGCGCTTTCGCCAAGCTGCGCGAAGCCGGCAAGATACGCGCGATCGGCGCATCCAACCTGAACGCCGCGCAGCTCGGCGAATCGCTCGCCGTGGCGAGGCGCGAGGGTCTGCCGGGCTACGAGGTGCTGCAGCCGGAATACAATCTGTACGACCGCGCCGACTTCGAGGGGCCGCTGCAGGATCTCTGCGTGCGCGAGGAACTCGGCGTGGTCACCTACTTCAGCCTGGCCTCGGGATTCCTGTCCGGCAAGTACCGCACCGAGGCGGATCTCGGTCAAAGCCAGCGCGGCGGCGGCGTCGGCAAATATCTGACCCCGCGTGGCCTAGCCATCCTGCGAGCCCTCGACGAGGTGGCCGGCCGTCACGACGCCAAGCCGGCGGAGGTGGCGCTGGCCTGGCTGATGGCGCAGAGGGGTGTGACCGCTCCCATCGCCAGCGCCACCAGCCCGGCCCAGGTCGCGAGCTTCGCCAGGGCCACGACGCTGAACTTGACCGATGACGATCGGGCCATGCTCGATGTCGACGGCGCGTAGCCGCGGCGGGCGACCGATCTTCGCCGCGTGCGGATCGCTTGGGGGCGGAGACTCGGGATGGTGACGAAGGGTCCCGACGACGGCCGGAACGTTCGGCCTCGTATCGCGACTAGGCGGCATTCGGCATGGTAGCGGACGTTTCGACCGCGATCGCCGCGTAGCCGCGTCCGAGCACGTAGCTGCGCATCTGGACGGGGAAGATCCCGGCCACGCAGCTCAGCTGCACCTCGAAAGCATGCTCCCAGATCTCGCGCAGCAGCGTGTCGTCACCGGTGATGCTGCCATGCCGCCCTTCCAGGCCACCTTGGTGACACTCGTCGATCGCGTAGTGCACGTGTCCCCGGGCGACACCGCCGATCAGAATTTCTCCGCGTCCAGAAAGCGCTCCGACCCGGGCCATGCCGCCTCCACTATTCTCCATTCAACGATGGCACATTGCGCAGGAACCACACACCTCGTCAACTGATTGGCATACGGCCGCGACCGACTAGCGGTGCCGCTCAATGGCTTGACCCTTGTTGCGGCGCCCTTTCGGCCCGCCCGGCTCCGGGCGGGCGGCATGCCGCCGGCCCATGAACGACAATACCCGACGTTACATCAACGGTGGTTCAGCTCCCGGTGCGGTGCTAGCAGTCGGCGCTCGGGAGCATGGAAGCCAAGGCTCCTGGGCTCGGGCCGCCTTCGCGATGGAGCGTCCGATGCCACCCTTCGCCTAGCCCGACCAGCGTGGTGAGCGCCGCCCCATGTCCGACCACACCGCCGCCGACCCGATCCTGCCGCAGCATCCGGCCGATGCCGCCTCACCGAGCCTGGACTGGTACAAGGATGCGGTCATCTACCAGACCCACATCAAGGCGTTCTTCGACGGCAACGGCGACGGGATCGGCGACTTCGACGGTCTGATCGCGAAGCTCGACTATATCCAGGAGCTGGGCGTCTCGGCGATCTGGCTGCTGCCGTTCTACCCGTCGCCGCTGCGCGACGACGGCTACGACATCGCCGACTACCGGACGGTCAACCCCGCCTATGGCACGCTCAAGGACGTGCGCCGGCTGGTGCAGGAAGCGCATCGGCGCGGGTTGCGGGTGATCACCGAGCTGGTCATCAACCATACCTCCGACCAGCATCCCTGGTTCCAGCGCGCCCGGCGCGCCAAGCCGGGCTCGGTCGCCCGCGACTTCTACGTCTGGAGCGACAGCGACAAGAAATACCAAGGCACCAGGATCATCTTCGTCGACACCGAGAAGTCGAACTGGACCTGGGACCACGAGGCCGGCGCCTATTTCTGGCACCGCTTCTACAGCCACCAGCCGGATCTGAACTTCGACAACCCGCGGGTGATGAAGGAGGTGCTGGCCACGCTGCACTACTGGCTGGAAATGGGCATCGACGGCCTGCGCCTGGATGCCATCCCCTACCTGGTCGAGCGCGAGGGCACCAACTGCGAGAACCTGCCGGAGACGCATGCGGTCCTCAAGCGCATCCGGGCGGAGATCGACGCCCATTTTCCCGGGCGCATGCTGCTGGCCGAGGCCAACCAGTGGCCCGAGGACACCTACCCCTATTTCGGCGCCGGCGACGAATGCCACATGGCGTTCCATTTCCCGCTGATGCCGCGGATGTACATGGCGATCGCGCAGGAGGACCGGCACCCGATCACCGACATCATGCGGCAGACGCCGGAGATCCCGGAAAGCTGCCAGTGGGCGATCTTCCTGCGCAACCACGACGAGCTCACGCTCGAGATGGTCACGCAGAACGAGCGCGACTATCTGTGGAACACCTATGCCGCCGATCGGCGGATGCGCATCAATCTCGGCATCCGTCGCCGTCTGGCGCCACTGCTCGACAACGACCGGCGCCGGATCGAGCTGCTGAACGCCCTATTGCTGTCGATGCCGGGCACGCCCGTGCTCTACTACGGCGACGAGATCGGCATGGGTGACAACATCTATCTCGGCGATCGCGACGGTGTGCGCACGCCGATGCAGTGGTCGCCCGACCGCAATGGCGGCTTCAGCCGCGCCAACCCGCAAGCGCTCTACGCGCCACCGATCCAGGACCCGATCTTCGGCTACCAAGCGGTCAACGTCGAGGCGCAGCAGCGCAGCCCGGGCTCGCTGCTCAACTGGATGAAGCGGCTGATCGCGGTCCGCCAGGCCCGGCGCGCCTTCGGCCGCGGTACGCTGAACTTTCTCTACCCGCGCAACCGCAAGATCCTGGCCTACCTGCGCGAGTACGACGGCGAGACGATCTTGTGCGTCTACAACCTGTCGCACAACGCGCAGGCCTGCGATCTCGAGCTTGCTGCCTACCGCGACCGGGTTCCGGTCGAGCTTCTCGGCCGTACGGCCTTCCCCCCGATCACCGACCCGAGCTACCGCGTCACCCTGCCCGGCTACGGCTTCTACTGGTTCGCCCTGCCCGAGGCGGGCCAGCTCCCGACCTGGCACCAGCCGGCTCCGGAGCCGCTGCCGGAATTCATCACGATCGTGCTGCACGACAGCTACAAGGCGATCAGCGAGAGCCGCGGCGGGCGCGACCTCGCCCGTCAGGTGCTGCCCGAATATCTGCCCAAGCAGCTCTGGTTCGTCGCGAGATCGGTCGAGACGGTGCAATTGGCGCGCGCCGGCGAGGTGCGCGGGCGCACCGGCAACTATCTCCTGACCGAGCTCGAGGTCGTCCCGGTCGGCGGCACCGCGCAATGCTACCTGCTGCCGTTCGCGGTCCAGTGGGGTGAGGAGAATCTGGCACCGGGGGCGCCGCTGCTGCCCTACACGCTGGCCAAGGCCCGGCGCGGCCCCAATGTCGGCGCGCTCTACGACGCCACCCACGCCGACGACTTCGCCCGCACCCTGCTGCGGCTGATGCATACCGGCCACGACTTCGCCACCGGCGACTTCCGCCTGCACTGCCGGGGCAGCGTCCCGGCCAGCGAGCTCGAGGTCTCCCCCGAAGCACCGGTCCGGCGGCTCACCTCCGAGGAGAGCAACAGCGCGGTCGTCATCGACGAGCGGTTGCTGCTGAAGATCTACCGGCGCATCGAGCCCGGCATCCATCCCGAGCTGGAGATGGGCCGTTTCCTCGGCGACGTCGCCGGCTTCGCCCACGTCCCGGCCGTGCACGGCTCGATCGAGCATCTGGCCGACGACGGCACCCCTACCGCGCTGGCGGCCGTCTTCGCGTTCATCGCCAACCAGGGCAATGGCTGGCTGTGGACTCTCGACCATCTGGACCGCGTGCTGGAGGAGCTGCGCCATACCCCGGAGGCGAACCGGCCAAGTCCGGCCACGCTGCACGAGCTCCATCTCAACGTCGTGCGGCTGATCGGGCGCCGGACGGCGGAACTGCATCAGGCGCTGGCGATCGACACGGACGATCCGGCCTTCGCCCGCGAGCCGATGACGGCGACCGATCTCGAGCACTGGCGGCTCGCGGCCGGCGAGGCGGTGGCGGCCGGCTATGCGGCGCTGGACCAGGCGCTGGCCACGGCCGGCGAGGCGGCAAGGGCGGAGATCGAGCCGGTCCTCGCCCTGCGTCCGGCCATCGCTGCCGTGCTGGAGGCGCCGCTCGCCCTGCCCGAAGGCCTGTGCAAGACCCGGTTCCACGGCGAATACGGCCTCGGCCAGCTGATCGTGGCCAAGGGCGACATCACGCTCCTGGGTTTCGCCGGCGATCCGCGGCGCCCTTTGGCCGAGCGGCGCCGCAAGGGCTCGCCGCTGGACGACGTCGCCGGCATGCTGCGCTCGTTCGATCGCGCGGCGTGGGCCGGGGTGCTGCGCTTCGCCGAGAGCGACGCGGCGGCGATCGATCAGCTCCTGGCGCCGGCGCTGGCATGGCGCGATCTGGCGCAGGCGGCGTTCATGGCCGAATATCGCAGCGGCATCGCCGGCTGCCCGAGCTGGCCGGCCGATCCGCTGGCGGCCGACCGCCTGCTGCTTCCGTTCAAGCTCCGCCATCTGTTCGAGGAGCTCGCGCAAGAAGCGGCCAACCGGCCGGCGTGGCTCATGGTTCCGCTGCACGGCATCCGCGAACTGCTGGCGGGCAGCGAAAGGGAAGCAGCAGCGACGGACTGAGATGTGCCGCCTGCCGCGAATGACCGACGTTTCACAAAATATTGGCTTGAGGCACCATCGCTTCCATGATCTGAAGAAGGCGCAAAAAGTTATCGTTGAGCCAGCGCTCGGGAGCAGTTTGCCATGGCTAAGCTCCATCGCACCTACTGGATCGTGCGTCAGCGCTATCGGCGCACTGGCTATGTCGGCGCGCTGGTCGCAGCCTGTCTTTGCGCCTTCTATCTCGTGCCATCGGTCTACAGCGCGCAGCCGGCGCAGGCGGGCGATCCGTTCGACGTCTGGACCAGCCTCGGGATCTTCGCGCTGGCGGTGATCCTGCCGCCGATACTGGCGCGTCTGCTGTGGTGGGCGCACCGGGGCAAGTACATCGAGGACATGTACCGGATCACGACGCGCTGACCCCCGTCAGAGCGGCGTGCAGCCGCCCTTCGGCGTGTTCTGGATGACGTCGATCAGGCGCAGGCAGCCGAGCACGGCCCGGCCGGTGTGGTAGGGGCCGCCCCATGGACCGGCCTTGCCGCCGCTTGGCTTGAGATCGGCTCCGATCGTGTCGTACCAGGAGCCCTGCCCCCAATCGACCTGCCAGCGCCCGACCCAGTCCAGCGTGCGGAGAAAGGCTGACTTGCGCCGGCTCTGCCGTGTGAGGCGGAACAGTTCGGCCAGGGTCAGCAGGGTCTCGGCCTGGGCCCAGTCCTTCTTGGCCAGCGCATCGGCGCCGGCGCCGATCGGACCGGAATCGAAGATGCCGCCCAGCGAGCGATCCTCGCCGAGACGCAGCGTGTCGTCGACGACCTTGCCGTAGAAGGCGGGCGGGTCGCCGCACTGGCCCAACAACGCACGGGCCCGCAGCAGCAGATGGATCGTTTCCAGGTCGTGCCCGTAGGACTGCCGGACGGGGGCGCCGCCGTCCGTGACGCGAAAGCAGAAGACGGGCGTCCGCACCAGGGCCCTCTCGGTCAGGCCGACGACCTCCGCGAGCCGGCCCGCCACCCTGGCGCTGCGCGCCAGCTCGTAATGGGTGGTCAATGCCTCGAGCAGATGGATGCGCGTGTTGTGCGTGCGTATCCCGCCGACGCCGCCGAGATAGTCCTTGCGGTCAGCAGGCGGAGTCGACCAGTCGCGGAGGAGGAACTCACGGTAGTTTCGGCTCGCCGGATCACGAAATCGGCCGTCGATCACCTCGAACACGCCGGCAGCCGCGGCCGCAGCCGCGGCGGAGCCGGTCACGAGCGCGTGCTCGCTGAGGGCGAACAGCACGAAGGCATGCGCGTAGAGCTGCTTGTCGGCCTTGCTCGGGGCATAGTTCTGGTAGCGGAGCTGCCAGAAGCAGCCGCCGTAGCTCGGGTCCACGAACCGTCGGGTCAGGACGGCGTAGCCCCGTTCGGCACGCTGGGCGTCCTCGGGCGCCGCCCGACCGTGCCGCCGCAGATGCGCGAAGAACCACAGCATCCGCGCCTGCGCGACGACGGCGAGGTTGGCCGGGCCGAGCCAGCGCCCGGTCAGGTCGTGGTTGAGAGCGTAGCCCTCGCCGGTGGAAGCGTCGGCGACGCCGCGCCAGAACGGCAGCAGCGATTGGTCGAGGATGGCCTCGAGGCCGGCGCGCGCGGCCGTCCAGCCGGTCGTCGGTCCGAACGCGCATGGCGGCGTCCCGCAGCCGACCGGCACGCCGCCCGAAGCCCGCCCGGCGACCAGCAGGGCTCCGGTTGCCGCCAGGAGGCCACGTCGGCCCAGCGTACCGGTCGGAGGCATCAGTCGGGCAGGTCGATCGGGGCGAGGTCGGCGAAGCGGTCACCCGGTCCGGGATTGTCCGGATGGGTCGTTCCGCCGAGATGGTGCAGGATGCCCCAGACGGCGTTGAGGCCGGTGGTCACCGCGCCCTCGACCCATGCCGGCGTCCACGAGACGTCGTCACCGGCCAAGAAGATGCCGCGCTCGCCCGGCGGCAGCTCGTCCTGCATGAAATGGCAGTACATCCGCCGATTGTAGCGGTAGTGCCCCGGCAGCGCTCCCTTGAACGCGCCGAGGAAGTTGGGGTCGGTCTCCCAGGAGACGGTGATCGGGTCGCCGATGATGTGCCGGGCGAGGTCGAGCTCGGGGTAGACCTTCTTGAGGCTGGCCAGCATCAGCTCGACGCGCTGGCCGACCGACAGCGGCAGCACCTTCAGCGCATCGCTCATCCAGGAATAGGACAGGCAGATCACCGCCGGCCGGTCCGGGCCGTTGTCGAACAGGTAGGTGCCGCGGGTCAGCCGATCGGTCAGCGTCGTGCTCATCCGGTAGCGCCCGGTCGCCGGATCGCGTTCGTTCCAGAACGGCCGGTCGACCATGACGAACGTCTTGGACGACTGCATGTAGCGGGTCCGGTCCAGGGCCATCCACAGCGGGTGCGAGAACAGGCTCTCGTCGCAGTCGATGCGCATCGTCAGCAGCCAGGACTGGCAGGTCACCAGCACGGCCGGGTACTCGCAGGTATGACCCCAGCGATCGGTCACGGCGAACTTGCCGTCCGCGGCGCGCGCGATGCGCGCCACGCCGGGTCGCGGCGCGCCCTGATGCAGCCCGTCCAGCGTCGTGCCCGCTGGCCAATGCGCCATCCGCTCCGGTGCCCGCCGCCACAGGCGACGCGGCAGCTGCTCGACGCCGCCGACGACATAGCGCTGGTCGTCGTCGCAGTTGGTCATCACGACGCGTAGAATCTCGAGCATCGAGTTCGGGAAATCGCTGTCCCAACCGCCGGTACCGAAGCCGACCTGGCCGAACACCTCGCGGTGGCGGAAGCTGCGGCTCGAGAACGCGCGCGAGGTGGCAACGAAGTCGTAGAAGCTGCGGTCGTCCCAGACCGGCACCAGCGGGTTCCACAACGACTTCAGGGTTTGGACGTCGCGGCTGCGGATCGCCGCCTGCACCGCGCTGAAACTCGCACCTTCCTCCAAGGCCTCGCGCCAGGCGTCGGCAACCTCGTGCAGCAGCGGCGGCAGGTCGTCCGAGCGCTCGACGTAGACGGTTTTGCCGTGCAGATCGATGATCGTGCTCGGGCTCGCCGGCACCAGCGGGTTGGGGAACGGCCTGGTGGTCAGCCCGACCCGGTCGAGGTAGCTGTAGAAGGCGGTCGAGGAAACCGGAAAGCGCATGCCGCCGAGTTCGGCGATCACGTCGTCGGCCCCTTCGAACGGCTGCGAGCGCAAGCGGCCGCCGAGCCTGCCGGCCTCGTAGACGACCGGCTTCAGGCCCAGCCGCATGAGCTCGTAGGCGGCGATGATCCCGGCGGCGCCCGCGCCGACGATGGCGACCTCCGCGCCGTGGCGCTCGGCCGGCAGGCGGCCGAGACCGGCCGGATGGGCGATCCAGTCGTCGTAGGCGAAGGGGAAGTCGGGGCCGAAATAGGTGATCGGCCGTGGGTCGGCGGACCGGCCGGTGGCGGGTGGATGCGCAGCGGTCATAGGGGTTGTTCCGGCATGACGAGATCGGCGTAGAGCTCGGGTCGGCGATCGGCGAGATAGGTGTTGTGCGGACGCGAGGCGGCCAGGAGCGCCGGGTCGAGATCGGCCAGCAGCATCGCCTCGCCGGTGCCGGCGCGGGCCAGCTCGGCGCCATCGGGACCGATGACGCAGGAAAGGCCATGATAGCGCAGGTCGCCCTCGCGGCCGCATCGGTTGACGTAGGCCAGAAAGAGCTGATTTTCGTACGCGCGCGCCGGAACCAGGCTGCGGGCCACGAAGTCGTAGGGCTCCATCAACGCCGTAGGCACGGCCACGAAGTCGGCACCATGCACGGCGAGCAGCCGCACGTTCTCGGGAAACTCGACATCGTAGCAGATCAAGATGCCCAGCCGGAGCCCATCCAGGACGGCCAGCGTCGGCGGCCCGTCGCCGGCGCTGAACGCCTCGCGGTCGAGCGCCCCGAAGAGATGGGTCTTGCGATGGTTGGCCAGCTGCCGCCCGTCGCGATCGACGAGCAGGGCAGCGTTGTAGATCCGGCCGTCGGCGCCCCGCTCCGGATAGCCGTAGAGCACGGCCACTCCGTTCTCGGCGGCAATGGCGGCGGCACGCCGTGCCGACGGCCCGTCGGCAGGTTCGGCCAGCGCGGCGACGGCCGCGGGCCCGATGGCGTAGCCGGTAAGGAACATCTCCGGGCAGATCAGCAGCCGCGCGCCACCTTCGGCGGCCGCCGCGGCCGCTGCGGCCAGCGCCGCCAGATTTGCGGCGACGTCGCCGCCTTGCTCCGGCCCCTGGTACGCCGCGATTCGCATGTCGCCCCCCCGCGCGTCGTCCGTCGTCCCACCTTGCGGAATCAGCCCCGGATCTGTCCAGCGTCTTGCCGGAGCCGCCGGCGCGCGGACCGACCGCATGATTTCACGTGCCGGAGCGCCCGACAATGAACGAGCCGACGATGGCGGCCCCGACGCTGATCGAGAGCGGCACGCCGGCGTTCCGGCGGACCAATCTCGCCATGTTCGCCGCCGGCTTCTCGACCTTCGCGCTGCTCTACAGCGTGCAGCCGCTCCTGCCCCTGTTCGCCGCCGAGTTCCAGCTCGGCGCGGCGGCGAGCAGCCTCGCCCTGTCCGTGACCACGGGCACGCTCGCCGTCGCCATGCTCCTGGCCAGCTCCCTGTCCGACGTCTGGGGCCGCAAGCCGGTGATGGTGGTCTCCCTCGTCGCCTCGGCGTTGCTGACCCTGGCCGCGGCGTTCGCGCCGAGCTGGACGGCACTCGTCGTGCTGCGCGGCCTGCTCGGTCTGGCGCTCAGCGGCCTGCCGGCCGTCGCCATGGCCTATGTCGGCGAGGAGATGCACCCGCGCTCGGTCGGGCTCGCCATGGGCCTCTACATCAGCGGCAGCTCGCTCGGCGGCATGGGCGGCCGCCTGATCACCGGCATCCTGGTCGACTTCGTCAGCTGGCGCGCCGCCATGGCCGTCCTCGGTGGCGTATGCCTCGTCGCCGCCATCGTGTTCTGGCGCAGCCTGCCCCGCTCGGCGCATTTCCGGCCACGGCCGCTGCACGCGGGCCATCTGCTCGCGCGCGGCGTCGAGCTGTTCCGCGACCCGGGCCTGCGCTGGCTGTTCGCGCAGGGCTTCCTGCTGATGGGCAGCTTCGTCACCCTCTACAACTATGTGGGCTTTCGCCTGCTGGCGCCGCCGTTCGATCTGAGCCAGGCCGTCGTCGCCTCGATCTTCACGCTCTATCTCGTCGGCACCGTGAGCTCGGCCGTGGTCGGCAACCTCGCCGGCCGCGTCGGGCGGCGCCGGGTGCTGTGGCTGATGATCCTGCTGATGCTGGCCGGCATCGCGCTCACGCTGGCCGCGACGCTGCCGCCGCTCGTCGCCGGCATCGGCCTGTTCACCTTCGGCTTCTTCGGCGCCCACTCGATCGTCAGCAGCTGGGTCGGGATCCGCGCGCTTGCCGGCAAGGCCCAGGCCTCGGCTCTCTATCTGTTCTTCTACTATCTGGGCTCGAGCCTGATGGGCTCGCTCGGCGGCGTGTTCTGGACCAGCCACGGCTGGCCGGGGGTGGCCGCGCTGGTCGGCGCGCTGCTCGTCGCGGCCCTCGCCGTCTCCTTGCATCTCGCCCGCCTGCCGCCGATCGCGCCGAGCGGCCGCCCCGGTCCGCACTGAACTTGACAGCCGAACGGGTTGGCCATCCTTTCAACGTCAAATAGAGGCTGCTGCGGGAACGACCGCCCGTGACCGAGGTGCTGACGGAAGTCGCGAAGAACATTCCCTCCCTGGTCTGGGGCGGTGTCGCCTGCCTCGCCCTCTGCCTGTTCCGCGAGCCGCTGGTGCGACGGTTGCGCGAGGTCGCCGGCTTCAAGGCGGCCGGCGTCGAGCTCAGCTTCGTCGAGGTGAAGCTGGCCAGCGCTGCGGCCGACGCCAACCGGGCGAACACCGTCGCGAGCACGGTCGCGAAGCGCCAGGTCGAGGTGACCAGGGCGGACCAGGAGCGTGTCCTGCGCCGGGCGCAACGCTGCCAGCCGGTGCTGCAGGACCGGCGCATCCTGTGGATCGACGACGTCGTCGCCAACAACCGCAAGGAGCGCGAGCTGCTGGAGCGGCTCGGGCTGAAGCTCGAGCAGGTGCAGAGCAACGCCGCCGCCCTGGTGGCGATCGCCCCGGACGGTGGCGGCTACGACCTGATCCTGTCCGACATCGCGCGTCCGGAAGGCGAGCCGACCGGCCTCGCATTCCTGGAGGCGCATCGACAGTGGCCGGCGGACCGGCGTGTGCCGCTGATCTTCTACGTCAGCCAGCGCGACGCGGACCGGGCCCTGCCACCCGGCGCCTTCGGCCTGACCAACCGGCCCGACGAGCTGCTGCACCTGATCATCGACGCGCTCGAGCGCTCGGCCTGATGCCGGTCCCGTTCCCGCTCGAGGAGATCGTCGAGGATTTCAAGGAGGGGATGATCATCCCGTTCCTGGGTGCCGGTGCCTCGGCCGGGCTGCGCCCGAACGGGCCGGACGGCAAGCCGCTGCCGTGGAGCGACGGCACGCAGGACTTCCCGCCCACCGGCGCCGAGCTCGCGAGCTACCTCGCCGACCGGGCCAGCCTGCCGGCCGAGGCGCGCAAGTACGCGACCGACCTCGCCCGGATCTCGTCCTACTACGAATATGCCGCCCTCGGCCGGCCGACCCTGAAGCGGCGGCTGCGCGACATCTTCTGCCGCGCCTACCGGCCCGGGCCGTTGCACCACCTGCTGGCCCGGGTGGCGCGCGACCACCGGCCGCTGCTCGTCGTCACCACCAACTACGACACGCTGGTCGAGCAGGCGTTCGACGCCGCCCAGGCGCCCTACCACCTCGTCGTCCATCAGAACGACAACAAGGACGCGCTGGGCCAGGTGCTGGTGCGCCCGGCCGGGGCGGCGGCGTTCGAATCCCGGCCCACCAAGCGGACCGGCATCGTCTGCGCGCCGGACCAGCCGTCGGTCGTCTACAAGATGCACGGCAGCATCGTCTCGGCGACCGACTTCAGACAAAACCAGTTCGTCATCACCGAGGAGGACTATGTCGACTTCCTGCAGCGGATGACCAACGAATCGCCGATCCCGGCCGAGCTGCTGCTGCCGCTGAGCGAGCGGCGGCTCCTGTTCCTCGGCTACGGCCTCAGCGACTGGAACCTGCGCCTGCTGCTGAGCAAGCTCGGCGCCATCGACGGGCTCGCACCGGGCGGCTACGGGCGGCCGACGATCCACTGGGCGATCCAGCGCGACACCAACGCCGTCGACGAGAGCACCTGGAGCTACCGCGGCGTCAACATCCGCCCGATCGCGCTCGACGATTTCGTGGCCGAGCTCGCGGGTGCCGGCCTGTGAGCGAGGGCGCGGCCGCCTTCTGCCCCTACAAGGGCCTGCGGCCGTACGAAGAGGCCGACCTGCCCTACTTCTTCGGCCGCGACGCCGACAGCCGCATCGTCGCCGGCAGCGTGCTGGCGCGGCGGCTGACCATCCTGTTCGGCGCCAGCGGCGTCGGCAAGACCTCGATCCTGCGCGCCGCCGCCATCCCGGAGATCCGCCGCTCGACCGGCCGGCAGCCGATCTACTTCAACACCTGGCAGAGCGCCGACTTCCTCGACCGGCTGCACGCGGCCGTGGCGGCGGAGCTGGGCGCGCGCACGGACCCCGTCCCGGCCGGCCTCGCCGGGCTGGCCGAGGCCTGGGCCGCCACGGCCGGTGCTGCCGCCACGAGCCGCGGCCGGAGCCGGCGGCCGGCGCCGCTGGTGCTGGTGCTCGACCAGTTCGAGGAGTTCTTCCTCTACCCCGAGGGGCCGCGCGACGGCTTCGCCGCCGAGCTGGCCGCGCTCGTGAACCGGCGCGAGCTCGACGCGCGCGTGCTGCTCTGCCTGCGCGACGACCGGCTCGCCACGCTCGAGCGGCTGTCGGCGCGCATCCCCGACATCCTGACCAACCGGGTCGAGCTGGAAGCGCTCGACCATGCCGGCGCCAGCGCCGCCTGCACGGGTCCGGTCGAGCGCTACGGCGCGGACGGCAATCCCGACCGCGGCGCCGGCCCCGTGGTGACGATCCGCGACGATCTGGTCGAGGCGCTCCTGCGCAGCGCGCTGCTGCGCGAGCCCCTGGCCGAGGGCGAGCCCACGCCGGCCGAGCTCGCGGCCGGCCGGTTCGACACCGCCTACCTGCAGCTCGCGCTCTCCAAGGTCTGGGCGCGCGAGCGCGACGCCGGCTCGACCGAGCTGCGCGGCGCGACGTTCGCGAGCCTGGGCGGCGGGGCGGGCATCGCCGCGGCCCATCTCGAGGACGAGCTGCAGCTGCTCTCGGCCGACGAGCTGTTCCTGTGCGGCCGGTTCTTCGACCGGCTGGTCACCTCCGGCGGCTCCAAGATCGCCCAGCCCTACGAGGCCCTGCGCGACGCCGCACTGCCCGGGCCGGCCACGACGGCACCGTCGCCGCCCAGACAGCTCTACCAGGCGTTCAAGCAGCGGCTGCTCGGCATCCTGGTCGGCATCCGCGCCAAGTCGCCGCCCGCGCCCGACCGGCCGAGCCCGCTGCCGCTACCGGGCATCAGCGAGACCACGGCCGAGCGCTTCGGCCGGCTCGCCGCCGGCGCGCCACCCGCCGACGTCCTGCGCGAGCTCCTGGACACCAAGCTCGCCCACGCCTCGCGCTTCATCCTGCGCACCGTGCCCTCGCCGGTGCGCGGCGGCGGCCGCGCCTACGAGATCTTCCACGACGTGCTGGCGGCGCCGCTGCGCGCCTGGACCGACCGCTTCCGGCGCAGCGTCGAGGTCGTCGACGGCTACTGGTCGAAGGTCCTTCTGCTCGGCGTCGCCAGCGTGTTCGCCCTGCTGCTGCTGGTCAGCGCCGGCCTCGCGG
>JBDHTW010000077.1:0-20927 GCA_039808865.1 Geminicoccaceae bacterium | reverse complement strand
GTCGCGCGCTTCGCCGGTGCGCTCGTGCGTCACGGCGTCGGCAAGGGCGACCGGGTGATCGTCTACATGCCGATGGTCCCCGAGGCGCTGGTCGCCATGCTCGCCTGCGCCCGAATCGGCGCCGTGCACTCGGTCGTGTTCGGCGGCTTCGCCGCCAACGAGCTCGCCACCCGCATCGACGACGCCAAGCCGGTCGCGATCGTCTCCGCCTCCTGCGGCATCGAAGGGGCGAAGGTCCTGCCCTACAAGCCCCTGCTCGACCGGGCGATCGAGCTCGCCACGCACAAGCCGCGCCACACCATCGTCCTGCAGCGGCCGCAGGTGCAAGCCGAGATGGTCGCGGGCCGCGACATCGACTGGCAGGACGCGATGCGGGCCCATCCGGTCGACTGCGTGCCGGTCGAGGCGACCGACCCGCTCTATATCCTCTACACCTCCGGCACGACCGGCCAGCCCAAGGGCGTGGTGCGCGATCATGGCGGCTACGCCACGGCGCTGCTCTGGACGATGCGCAACATCTACGGGGTGGCGCCGGGTGAGGTGTACTGGGCCGCGTCCGACGTCGGCTGGGTCGTCGGCCACAGCTATATTGTCTACGGCCCGTTGCTCAACGGCAACACGACCATCGTCTACGAGGGCAAGCCGGTCGGCACGCCCGACCCCGGCGCCTTCTGGCGAGTAATCGAGCAGCACAAGGTCGCGGCGCTGTTCACCGCGCCGACTGCCTTCCGCGCCATCAAGAAGGAAGATCCCGAAGGGAGCTATATCGGCAAGTACGACCTGTCCTCGCTGCGCACCCTGTTTCTGGCGGGCGAGCGCTGCGATCCCGACACGCTGCTGTGGGCGGAGGCCCAGCTCGGCGTGCCGGTGGTCGACCACTGGTGGCAGACCGAGACCGGCTGGGCGATCGCGGCGAACCCGATCGGCATCGAGAAGCTGCCGATCCGGCCCGGCTCGCCCACCGTCGCCATGGTCGGCTACGACGTCCAGATCCTCGACGAGGAGGGCGGGGTCCTGCCAGCCGGCAAGATGGGGGCGATCTGCATCCGCCTGCCGATGCCGCCCGGCTGCCTGCCGACGCTGTGGCACGCGGACGAGCGCTACCGGCAGTCCTATCTCAGCCGCTATCCCGGCTGGTATCTGACCGGCGACGCCGGCTACAAGGACGCCGACGACTACCTCTACATCATGAGCCGCATCGACGACGTCATCAACGTCGCCGGCCACCGCCTCTCGACCGGCGGCATGGAGGAGGTGCTGGCCGCCCATCCCGACGTCGCCGAATGCGCGGTGATCGGGGTCGAGGACCGGCTGAAGGGCGAGCTGCCGCTCGGCCTGGTCGTGCTCAAGGCCGGCGTCGCGCGCGATCCCGAGACGATCCGCAAGGAGCTCGTGGCCCGCGTCCGCGACCAGATCGGGGCGGTGGCCGCATTCAAGCTCGTCGCCGTGGTCTCGCGCCTGCCCAAGACCCGCTCGGGCAAGATCCTGCGAGGCACCATGAAGAAGATTGCCGACAACGCCGAGTACAAGGTCCCGGCCACGATCGACGACCCGATGATTCTCGAGGAGATCGCCGAGAGCCTGAAGGGGCTGGGTTACGCGCAGGGCGACGCGGCCTAGCACCGGGGCGAAGTGGGCACGGGCATACTGCTTCACGCCGCAATCCTCGTTCGGTCACGACAGGAGCAGCCGACCCTCCAGCACGCGGCAGGTGGCGCCGGCGATCGTCACGGTGTCGCCCTCGGAACGGCACCACAGGTCGCCGCCGCGGGGCGAGTGGTGTCGGCTGTGCAGATCCGGCCGGCCGAGACGCTCGGCCCAGAAGGGCGCGATGATCCGATGTGCCGTGCCGCATACCGGGTCCTCGGGCAGACCGACCTTGGGCGCGAAGACGCGGATGGCGATGTCGGAGATGCCGGGCGCGCCGGGCGCGGTGGCGATCACGGCGTCGCGGTCGAGCGCCGCCAGGGCGGCCATGTCCGGCGCCAGGCCGCGCACCGCCGCCTCGTCCGGGTAGACGGCGACATAGCCAAACGGTGCGATCAGGCAATCCGTCGGGAGCTGCCCCAGCGCCCGGCCCAGGACTTGGCCGAGGCCGTTGACGGTGGCGGGCATGGCCGGCCAAGGGACGACGACGCGCGAGGCCGCGTCGCGCGAGAACCGGCGCAACGAGCCGTCCTCGAAGCGCACCTCGGCGCTCGCTCGGCCGTCGAGCACAATCTCCGCCGCTGCCGCCGCTGCATGTCCGGCGCCCGGATGCGGGCCGCTCGGGGTCACGAAACGCAGCCTGACCGGATCGCCGGCATCGGGCCCGAGCACGGCCAGCACGCCGCCGAACTGACCGGCGAGCGCACACAAGGTGGGAAGCGGCAGATCCTCCTCCAGGCCGACGACGAAGGCCGGGTTGCCGCGGAACGGCTCGGCCGCGAAGGTGGTCACCTGCCAGACCCGGACTGCCACGCGCGTCAGCCCGCGCTCGCCGTCAGCGGCCGATAGGCGGTCGCCTGCATCTCGACCTTGCAGGCGAACATGAACCTGACCGGGAAGACGGAGCGGACCGGCGGATCCTTAGTGAAATACTCGCGGTAGATTCTGTTGAAGGCGACGAAGTCACGGGGATCGGCGAGCCAGCACTCGCACTTGACCACGTCGTCCAGCGCGCAGCCCGCGACGGCGAGGGCCGCCTGCACGAAACCGACCGTGCGATGGACCTGCTCAGCGAAGGGCATGCCGGCATGACCGCTGCCGTCGTCGACGATCATGCCCGCCTCGTCGCACGTGACCAGGGCCGGATCGAAGGTCCACGGTCCGTAGGCGGAGGTGAACACGAAATCGCCCGCCCGCACCGCCTTGCTGATCGGCACCTCGGGATGCGCCGGCCATGCTTGCCGCATCAGTTCTTCCCCCCGCGCGCCGTCGGTCGGCCACCCAGGCGGTGTAACAGGTTGACAGCAAGATTCCTATTGACACTTCCGGCGCCGGATCGCGAGCATCGCGCAGCGGCCGCCCGGCGATGCCCGAACGAGCCGGCCGCCGCAGGGGGAATGCCGTCGTCGTGGCCGATGCCCTAGACCAGCAGGACCTCGCGCCGAAGACGGCCGAGCCGCGGCTGCCGGTCGGCCGGCGCAAGCGGGCGCACGACGTGGCGGAGAAGCTCGAGGCCCTGATCGCCGGCGAGGAATTCGGCGTCGGTTCGCGCCTGCCGTCCGAGAAGGAGCTGATGGCGCGCTTCGGCGTCGGCCGTCCGGCGGTGCGCGAGGCGCTGTTCATGTTGCAGCAGCAGGGCCGCATCGAGATCGGCAACGGTGCCCGCGCCCTGGTGATCTCTCCGACACCGGCGTTCATGGTCAAACAGCTCGGCGAGCTCATCAAGCGCGTCGCGCACGGGCCACGCGGCCAGGAATATCTGGAGCAGGCGCGCTATCTCTTCGAGACCGGGCTGGCGTGGCAGGCGGCGCAGAATGCGACCGACCACGACATCGAGCGCCTGCGCCAGGCGCTGGAGGCTAACGTCGCGGCACTCGGCCGAACGGGTGAGTTCATCCGCACCGACGTCTCGTTCCACTACGAGCTGGCCAGGATCGCCCGCAATCCGGTGTTCAACGTCGTGCACGAGATCCTGGTCGAGTGGCTGATCGACCAGCGGACGACCACCATCCACATGCCCGAGGCCGACAGCCTCTCCGTCCGCGACCACACCGCGATCTATGAGGCGGTGGCAGCGCGCGAGCCGGCGCGCGCCTTCCACGAGATGGCGGGACATCTCCGACTGATCACCCGCCTCTATACGGAGGCGAAGCGCCTGTCCGAGACCATTCTGCGCGACGTGACCCGCGACGTCGCGCGACGGATCGAGGAAGAGAACCAGGCCTTGTGGGCGGCGTCGTTCGGCGGCGCACCGCCGAGCGGAGGCAAAGGCGCGCGCCGGAGCCGCCGGGCCGGACAGCCGAGAGGAAGCGACAGGTGAGCCGCGGCAATCCACGCCACTCGCGCCCGCGCGGTCCGCGCTGATGGCGTCCGGTACCACCCTTGTCCTCGGTGCGGGCGCCGTCGGCACCGCCACCGCCTGGTATCTCCTGAAAGCCGGTCATCAGGTCGTGGTGGTCGAGCGCCAGCCGGCCGCGGGGCTGGAGACGAGTTGGGGCAATGGCGGCGTGATCCACGCCAGCGAGGTCGAGCCCTGGTCGCAGCCGGGCATGCCGCGCAAGATCCTGGGCTGGCTGGGGAAGGAAGACGCCCCCCTCCTGCTGCGCTACGGCGTCATCCCACGCATGTGGCGGTGGGGGCTGGCTTTCGCCGCGAACTGCACGCCCGAGCGCTTCGGCGCCAACACGCTGTCCAATCTCGCCCTTGCCCTCCACTCGCTGCGCTCGCTGCAGGAGATCGGAGCCGAGACCGGGATCGCCTACGACCGCGCCACGCGCGGCGTATTGAAGATCTACCGCGCGGCAGACTCGCTCGCGGGTGCCACGCGCGGCTGCGAGATGCTGGCCCGACACGGGCTCCTGTTCGAGCCTGTCGACGCTGCGGGGTGCGTCGCCCGCGAGCCGGCCCTCACCGCCGCCGGCCCGTCCCTGGCGGGCGGCCTCTACTTTCCGCGCGACGAGGTAGGCGACTGCAACAAGTTCACCCAGGGCCTCGCCGCCGCCTGTGCCGCGGCCGGGGCACGCTATCACTACGACACCGCGGTCGATCGCCTGGAGACCACAGGTGGCCACGTGACCGGCGCGATCACCGACAAGGGCCGGATCGCCGCCGACCGGGTCGTGGTGGCCCTGGGCAGCTTCACTGCGCCGCTCCTGCGCGCGGTGGGGGTAGGCGTGCCGATCTACCCGGTGAAGGGGCTGTCGATCACCTTTCCCCGTGGCACCTGGGACACCGCACCATGCGTGCCGGTGATCGACGACAGCAAGCTGTTCGGCCTCGTGCCGATCGGCGACCGGATGCGTATCTCCGGCTCCGCCGAGATCACCGGCTACGACATGACCCCGGCCGACGCGCGCTGCGAGGCGATCGTCGCCAACGCGTCGCAGACCTTCCCTGAGCTGCCCCGGCACTTCGACCGCAAAGCCGCCCGCTTCTGGGCCGGGCTGCGACCGGTCACGCCGGCGGGCACGCCGATCATCGGCCGGACGAAGATCGCCGGTCTGTGGGTCAATGCCGGCCATGGCCATCTCGGCTGGACCCTGTCCTGCGGCTCGGGGCGCGTGCTCGCCGACCTCGTGGAAGGGCGCGATCCCGGTCTGGTTCCGCCTGCGGCGCAGGGCGACGTCATGCCGCCGCTCGCCAGCGCCGCTTGAGTGTTCGCTGCTCCGGGGTCGAGCTCGCCCCGGAAGATCATGGGAGGACTTGGGATGCTGCGAGAGGTATTGTTCACTTCGGCAGCCGCCGGACTGCTGATGGTTGGAGCCGCGCAGGCACAGGAGGGCGTGGCGGCCAAGTCGGTCGAGGCCGCCAAGCAGTTCGCCGGCACCGAGATCACCGTGGTCGCCGAGGCCGGGCTGCAGGCGCTGCTCGACAAGCAGTACACCGGGCCGGAGTGGGAGAAGCTGACCGGCATCAAGGTGAACGTCGTCGAGGCGAACTTCGAGGAGATCTATCCCAAGACCATCCTCGAGAAGCAGGCGGGCACGGGCGCCTTCGACGTGCTGCTGATCTCGCCCGCGTGGTTGGCGGACATGGTCGCCAACGACGCCGTCGTCCCGCTCGATCCCTATGTCGAGAAATATGGTGCCGCCGCGGAGTTCGACGACATCAATCCCGCCTTCCGGGACTGGATGTCCTACCAGGGCAAGATCTACGGGCTGGTCGTCGACGGCGACGTGCTGGTCACCTACTATCGCAAGGACCTGTTCGAGAATCCCGATAATCAGGCGGCATTCAAGGAGAAGTACGGCTACGACCTCGCCCCGCCGAAGGACTACACCCAGTTCGGCGACATCGCCTGCTTCCTCACCGATAAATACCAGCCGGACACCTATGGCGCGGGCGTCATCAACACCGGTTACATGTTCTTCTTCTTCAGCGAGCGCTTCCGCAACGCCGGTGGCCGGTTCTTCGATCCGGCGACCATGAAGGCCACAGTCAACACCGACGCGGGTGTGAAGGTGCTGACCCAGATGGTCGAGCAGAACAAGTGCATGGCACCCGGCATCGAGACCTGGGGCTTTGCCGAGAACCTGTCGGCGCTCAATGCCGGGCAGATCGCCATGACCATTTCCTGGCCGCCGCTCGGTCGCTGGTCGCAAGGCGTGAACATCAACGACGCCGCATTGTCGTGGGTGCCGCCGACCACGGTGGCCGACAAGATCGGCTACGCCATCAACCCCGGCGGTCATCCCGAGCTCGCGTCGGGCTTCATCAACGGCGTCTCGAGCGACAGCAAGAACAAGGACGCGGCCTACCTCTATCTCCAATGGATGCACAGCAAGGACCAGAGCCTGCAGAACGTCATGAAGCCGGTGGGGCTGCGCGACCCCTATCGGCTGTCGCACTATGCCAGCCCCGAATATCAGGCGCTCTGGCCGACGGCCCCGGACTACCTCAAGGTTCTCGAGCAAGGCGCCGCGCGGGGCTATGCCGACTTCTCGCTGATCGAAACCTTCAAGTACCAGGATGCCATGTCGCGCGCCGTGATCGCCGCCATCGGCGGCACCGACCCCAAAGAGGCGCTGGACGCTCTGGCGGCCGAATGGGACGCGCTGACCGAGGAGATCGGGGTCGACAAGCAGCGTGAGGTCTACGAGGCCTGGGCCGCCAAGCCCTCCGCCTACCGGCAGTGACCGCAGCGGCCGCCACTCTCGCTCTCGACCGGCCCTCACGGGCCGGTCGTCGGCCGGGACCGGGCTTCTGGTTCGTGGCCCCCTGCGTGTTTCTTTTGATCCTGATCGGGCTCCTGCCCTTCGTCTGGTCGGTGGTGGTGAGTTTCCAGAACCTCGCCGGCGCCAACCGGACGGGCAGCTTCGTCGGCTTCGCCAACTATGTGAAGCTCTGGCACGATGCGCGGCTCTGGGCGGCCATCTGGCGGACCCTGGCGATCATGGCCGTGGCACTGCCGCTGCAGCTCGCGCTGGGCATGCTGCTCGCCTTGCATTTCCAGCACGACCGCCCGCTCAAGCGGCTGTTCGTGGCCCTGCTCGTGCTTCCCGCCGTGATCTCGCCCATGGTCGCGGGCTCGATGTGGCGGCTCATGTTCGATCAGAAGTTCGGGCCGGTGAACCAGATCATCTCCTTTTTCACCGAGAAGCCGGTCGTCCTGCTCTGGGTGGTCAAGTCGCCGCTGCCCTTCTGGTCGATCATCATCGCCGAAGTATGGCAGTGGACGCCCTTCATGTTCGTCATCCTGCTCGCGGCTCTGGCCAATCTGGACCGCGACCAGGTCGATGCCGCCGCCCTCGACGGTGCCAACCGGTTCCAGATCTTTCGCTATATCGTCCTGCCGGCGATCATGCCCGTCGTGGTGATCGCCTGCCTGATCCGCGGCCTCGACCTGTTCAGGATTTTCGACGCGGTCTGGCAGCTTACCCGCGGCGGACCCGGCAACAAGACGGAGACCCTGTCGGTATTCGCCTACATCAAAGGCTTCCAGGGCTTCGAGACCTCCTACATCGCCGCGCTGGTGGTGATTCTCGCCGTGCTCTTCTCCGTGCTGGTGATGGCGGCGCTGCGCGGCGTCAGGTTCGACCGATGAGCGGCCTGCGCAAGGTCGCTTGGTACGTGGTCTCGCTGGCGGCGCTGCTGGTCTTCCTGTTTCCGGTCTACTGGATGTTCGCGGTCTCGCTGAAGCGGCCGGAGGAGATCTTCAAGTCACCGCCCGCCTGGTATCCGAGCGATCCGCAGTTCGGCAACTTCCTCACCTTGTTCACCGACGGAGACGCCTGGAGCGTCTGGCACAGCCTGGTGATCGCCGGGACGAGCACGATGATCGCCATGGCGCTCGGCACGCTGTGCGCCTACGGCATCGTGAGGTTTCGCACAGGGGGCGAAAACCTCGCGGTGTGGATCCTGATGCAGCGCCTGCTGCCGCCGATTGCCGTGGTCTTTCCACTCTTTCTCGCTTATTCCTGGATGGGACTTGCCGATACTTATTTCGGCCTGATCTTGCTCTATACCGCTTTTGCCCTGCCCTACGTCGTGTGGATGATGCGCGGCTACCTGCTCGAGGTACCGCTGGAACTCGAGGAGGCGGCGCTGGTCGATGGCTGCACGCGGCTCGGGGTGCTCTGGCGGGTGGTGCTGCCGGTGGCCCGCAACGGTCTGTTCGCCACCGGCATCTTCGCGTTCATCTACAGCTGGAACGAGTTCCTGTTCGCCCTGGTGATGACCCGGACCAACGTGATCACCTACACCGTCCAGATCAGCAACTATTTCGGCCCGCAGTCGACGTTCTGGGCGAAGATCTCCGCCATGTCGGTGCTCGGCACCCTGCCGGTGTTCATCGCGGTGGCGGCGATGCAGCGCTACGTCGTGCGCGGCATCTCCCTGGGCGCAGTCAAAGGGTAAAAGCTGATGACCTATTGACAGCCTCGGTCCGTTGCGGGGCATCATGGCGCAGCCACAGAGCAAACGACGAGGGGCACGCAGATGCCGCGGGGGAAAGGTCGGCCTTGGGCCTGAGCGCAACCATGGTCGTTCCGAATTGGGGTGACGCCGTCGACCGGCCGCGTTTGGCGATGCGCCGAGTGGTCAAGACCTTCCCGGGCGTGCGCGCCGTCGACGACGTCTCGATCGAGGTGCGCCCGGGCGAAGTACATGCGCTGATCGGCGAGAACGGGGCCGGCAAGTCGACGCTGATGCATCTCGTGGCCGGTGTCTACCAGCCCGACAGCGGCGTCATCGAGCTGGACGATACCTCGCTCGCCGGCCTCACCGAGCAGGGTGCCGCGGATGCCGGCATCGCCATGGTCTACCAAGAGCGCAGCCTGGTCGGCGCGCTCAGCGTGGCCGAGAACGTCTATGCCGGCCGCCAGCCGGCCAACCGGCTGGGCGTGATTCGCCAGGGACTGATGCTCGACGGCGCCCGGCGCATCCTGCGTGACCTCGAGGTCGATCTCGACCCGCGCCGGCCCGTGGCGGGACTGTCGCCCGGGCAGCAGCAGATGGTGGAGATCGCGAAAGGATTGTCGCACGAGCTGCGGCTGCTGATCCTCGACGAGCCGACCTCCTCCCTGACCATCAACGAGGGTCGACACCTGTTTCGGGTGATCCGGCGGCTCGCCGCCCAAGGCGTGTCGATCATCTACGTCTCCCACCGCATGGCGGAGATCTTCGAGATCTCGGACCGCGTGACGGTGATGAAGGACGGCAGGGTCACCGGGGTCCGCGAGACGGCATCGGCGAGCGAGCGCGAGCTGATCGAGCTGATGGTCGGCCGGGAACTGTCGTTCACCCCCGACCCGCACCGGGCGTCGGCCGAGGCGGCGGTGGCGCTCGAGGTTCGCGACGTCGTCGCCGCGCCCGTGGGTGGGGCCTCGCTCACCCTGCGCTACGGCGAGATCCTGTGTCTCGCCGGGCTGCTCGGCGCCGGCCGCACGGAGCTGTGCGAGGCCATCTTCGGACTCCGCCCGATCCAGTCCGGCAGCGTGCTCGTCGACGGTCGGGAGCTACGGCTGGACAGCCCGTCCGAGGCGATGGCCGCGGGCATCTCGATGGTGCCCGAGGACCGCAAGGAAGGCGGGCTGTTCCTCGAGTTCACGATCACCGCCAACGTCGCGGCCGCCAATCTCGCCGCCTACACGCACCGGGGGATCCTGTCCGAGCGGGAGATGCGCGCGGTCAGCGAGCACTATGTCCGCGACCTGCGCGTCGCCACGCCGAGCGTGGACCGCGAGGTGCGCAACCTGTCGGGCGGCAACCAGCAGAAGGTGCTGCTGGCCAAGTGGCTGGCGCGGAAGCCGCGGATCCTGATCGTCGACGAGCCCACGCGCGGCGTCGACGTCGGCGCCAAGGCGGACATCTACCGGATCCTCCGGCAGCTCGCCGCCGACGGCATGGCGCTCCTGGTCGTCTCGTCCGACCTGATGGAGGTATTGGCTCTGGCGCACCGCATCATCGTCATGTCGGAGGGCCGCATCGCTGGCGAGTTGGACGGTGCCGCGGCCACCGAGGTCGCGATCCTGGAGCTGGCCGCACCGGGAGCGCGCCATGAGCACTGAGCTCGCGCCCGCCGACCTGCGGCACGGCAGATCGCGTGCGGCCGAGCTGATGGGGAAGATGCTGACCGACCGGCGCCTGCTGCTCAGCGTGCTGATCGTCGTCCTGCTGGCCACCATGGCGATCCTCAAGCCCGACACCTTCCCGCGCGCCTCCAACGCCGCCGTCGTGCTGCTCGACACCGCCCAGACCGGCATCCTGGCCTGCGGGATGATGGTGCTGATGATCAGCGGAATGTTCGACCTGTCGATCGGCGGAATCCTGGCCTTCTCCGGCATCATGGCCGGCTTGGCCGCCAAGAATCTGGGCTTTCCGCCCGTGCCGGCTTTCCTGGTCGGCTGTGTCTGGGGGCTGTTGCTGGGCGTCATCAACGGCACGCTGGTCACCCGGTTCAAGATCAACGCGCTCATCGCGACCCTGGCGACACTGTCGATCTATCGCGGCGGGCTGCAGCTCGTCTCGGGCGCCGGCGTCACCAACATCGGCAACAATTTCACGGTGTTCGGCCAGACGAAGCTGCTCGGCATCTACTCGCCGTTCTGGTTCATGGCGGCCATCGTCGTCCTGTTCGCCTTCCTGGTCGGCCGCACCCGCTATTTCCGCCAAGCCTACTACATCGGCGGCAATCCGCGGGCGGCGAAGCTGTCGGGCATCAACGTCGACCGCACCGTCTTCACCTTCTTCGTGATCATGGGCCTGCTGGCCGGGCTCGCCGGCGCGCTGCTCGCCTCGCGGCTCAATACCGCCGTGGTCCTGGCCGGTCAGGGCGTCGAGCTCAAGGTGATCACCGCGGTGGTCCTGGGCGGCGCCAGCCTGTCCGGCGGAGTCGGCACCATCGCCGGCGCGTTCCTGGGCGTCCTGTTCATGGCCTTGCTGCAGAACGCCATGATCATCGCCGGGATCAACCCCTTCTGGCAGCTCATCGTCGTCGGCGTCGTGCTCCTGGTGAGCGTCGGGCTCGACCAGCTGGCACGGGCGCGCGGCCATGTCTGACCAATCCCCGGCAAACTCGGCCAAGAGGAGGCACTGATGGAACGGTTGCTCGCAGTCGCAACGGCGCTGACGGTTCTCGCCGCCGGCGGTCAGGCTCATGCCCAGTCGGCCGGCCCCACCGGGTTGGGCGTGCCGATCGGCGATGCCAGCCGCAGCGACCAGGAATATGTCTGGATCAGCAACGCCTCGAACCTGCCGCTGTTCGTCGAGCGCGTGTATCCGGGCCTCGAGGCGGCCCGCAAGGCGCTGAACGTCAAGGTGCGCATCGCCGGCCCGACCTCCGTCGACCTCGCGGCCTTCATCACCACCGTCGACGCGGAATGCACCCAGAACCCCGCCGGCGTCATCGTCGTCGGCGGCTGGGACGACGCGCTGGCGTCCGAGGTCGACAAATGCATCGACAACAAGGTGCCGACGATCGTCACCGACGGCGACCTCGCGATGTCCAAGCGACTCTCCTACATCGGCACGAACTGGTACAATCTCGGCTACCAGCACGGCCTCTATCAATGCCGCTACCATGCCGACGCCGGGCTGGAGAAAGGCGAGATCGGCACGATCTCCTTCCTGGCCGCGAGCAACTTCATCCAGGCCCGTCAGGGACTGCGTGACGCGCTGGCCAAGCAATGCCCCGGCGTGACCGTGGTCGCCGACGAGGAGTCCGGCACCAATGTCGAGCAGGTCGCGGCCAACACCGCCGCGATCATCCAGGGCCATCCCAACCTGACCGGCATGGTGGGCTTCGATTCGGAGGCGGGTCCGGGCATCGTCCGGGCGGTGACCGAGGCCGGCCAGTCCGGCAAGATCATCGTCACCTCCAACGAGGCCGGCCGTGACTTCCTGAACAGTATCAAGGACGGCACAGTGAAGATGATCAACATGGAGAAGTACGAGACCATGGACTTCTTCGGCGTGATGTTCCTCTACACTTTCCACAACGACATCATCCGCAATCTCAACATGGATCACTGGATCCAGAACCCGCTCCCGTCGGTGGTCGATTCCGGCCTGATCTTCGTCACGGGCGAGAATGTCGACACCATCCTCGCCGCCACCGCGGGCGCCCAGTAGCGACGGAGCACGCCGATGACCGCCCGAGCCCTGACGCCGCCGGCCCCCGTCAGCCTGGCGGCATTCGACGCCATGTACGAGGCAGTCAAGAACTGGGGCCGCTGGGGCCCCGATGACGAGCGCGGCACGCTCAACTACATCACCCCGGACAAGGTGGCGGCGGCCGGCGCCCTCGTGCGCAGCGGGCGCACCGTGTCCATGGCGATCCCGATCAACAAGGTCGCCGGGCCGGACAATCCGAACCCGGCGGTCCATCTCATGTCGCTGATGCACGACATCCCGATCAGCGAGAGCGGGCTGTCCTTCGGCATGTGCTTTCTAGGCATGGCGAGCCACGGCGACTGCCACACCCATGTCGATGCGCTCAACCACGTCGGCTACCGCGGCCAGCTCTACAACGGCCGGCCGGCCGCGGAGCTGACCTCGCGCGGCTCCGAATGGGGCAGCATCGCCGCCTATGCCACCGGCATCGTCGGCCGGGGCGTGCTCCTGGACGCGGCGCGGCACCGGGGCGTCGACTGGCTCGAGCCCGGCGAGGCCGTCACCCGGGCCGAGCTGGAGGCGATAGAGCAGGCGCAGGGGGTGCGGCTCGGCGAGGGCGACATCCTCGTCTTCCGCACCGGCCACCACAAACGGCGGCTGGCCCTGGGCGCTTGGAGCAACGAGTACCCGCCCGCCGGCGAGGGCAAGGCCGGGCTGCATGTCGACACCGTGCCGTGGATGCACGAGCGGCGCATCGCCGCCTTCCTGCCCGACGGCGATGGCGAGACCGTGCCGAGCAACGTCGAGGGCATGCCCTATCCGCTCCACGTCCTGCAGCTGGTCGCCATGGGCATGTGCATCTCGGACAGCCTCCAGCTCGAGGAGCTGGCCGAGGCCTGCAGCGCGGAAGGGCGGTTCGAGTTCATGGTGGTGGGCCTGCCGCTGCGCCTGCCGGGAGCGACCGGTTCTCCCTGGAACCCGATCGCCATCTTCTGACCGCCGACTCAAGCGAGCGAGGAGCACGCCATGGAACGACGCTTCGCCGGCAAGGTGGCCCTGGTCACCGGCGCCACCAGCGGGATCGGCCAGGCCACGGCCGTGCGCCTGGCCAGCGACGGGGCGATGGTCGCGGTCAACCATCTGCCTTCCATCGATCCCGGCGAGACGCTCGGCCAGATCGCCGCAGCGGGCGGCGAGGCCTTCCCGGTGGCTGCCGACATGCGGCAGCCCGCGGCGGTGACGGCGATGGTCGAGGAGGTGGCGCGGCGCGGCGGCCGGCTCGACTACGTCGTCTCCAACGCCGCGATCAACCCGTTCATGCCCTGGGACGCGACCTCGATCGAGGCCTTCGACGAGCTGTTCGAGATCAACGTCCGGGGCGCCTGGGTCGTCTGCACCGAGGGCGCCAAGCGGATGATCGCCGAGGGTCATGGCGGCGCGATCGTCATGATCAGCTCGATCTCGGCGCATGTCGGCTCGCCCAACCAGGTCGCCTACTGCGGCACCAAGGGTGCGATCAGCATGCTCGGCAAAGCGCTGGGCGCGGTGCTGGGCAGTAACGGCATCCGCGTCAACGTCATCGAGCCCGGTGCGGTAGCGACGCCGATGAGCGCGCCTATGTTCGATATGCCGGAGGTCATGAAGTACTATCTCGAGCGCATCGCCCTGCGCCGGATCGGGCAGCCCGCGGAGCTGGCGGCCGCCATCGCGTTCCTGCTCTCCGACGACGCCAGCTACGTCACCTCGGCGACGCTGCTGGTCGATGCCGGCTTCATCGTCAACGCCGAGCTCTGACCTCCGCGGGACCGACCCGTGAGGAACGGCGCATGAAGGTCACGATCGTCACCGGCGCCAGCAGCGGGATCGGCGCCGCGGCGGCGCGGCTGCTCGCGTCGCGCGGACACGCGGTGGTGCTGGTCGGGCGCCGCGCCGAGGCCCTGGACGAGGTCGCCGCGACCATCGCGGCCTCGGGCGGAGAAGCGCTCTGCATCCCCGCGGATCTCGCCGATCCGGCCGCACCGGCGCTGATCGTCGAGCGGGCCGTCGGCAGCCTCGGCGGCATCACCGGTCTGGTGAACAATGCCGCGACCATCAAGACGATGCCGCTCGCCGACTATCCCCTGCCGGTGATCGACGAGCACTGGGCGGTCAACATCCGCGCCCCGTTCCTGCTGATCCAGGCGGCGCTGCCCTGGCTGCTGCAAAGCAAAGGGGCCGTCGTCAACGTCTCCTCGTCCTCCGGCACCATCGTGCGGAGCGGCCAGTCACTGTATGGCATGACCAAGTCGGCGCTCGAATATCTGACACGTTCGTTCGCCGGCGAGTTCGCGCGGCAGGGCGTGCGGGTCAACGCCGTCGCCTACGGGCCGGTCGACACGCCGATCCATCGCACCTGGGCGACCGACCTCACCGCGGCCTACGCTTGGCTGCGCGAGCAGGTCCCGCTCGGCCGGATCGGCACGGCCGAGGAAGCGGCCTGGTTCATCGGCCTGCTGTTGTCGGACGAGGCGAGCTGGCTCACCGGCGTGGTGCTGCCGGTCGACGGCGGGCAGGCGCTTGACATCGTCTGAGCCGGGACCGCCGCTAATGCGGCAGCTTGGCGATGGCCTCCGCGGCGAGCTGCGGCCGCGAGGTCTGCACGAACAGCACGACCTCGCCGGTGGCGAAGGTATAGAGCGGCCCGCGCGTCAACTGGCCCGGAGCACCGATCCGCAGCACCTCCCGGCCCGCGACGTTCTCGGGCGCGACGGTCAAAGGCTGCGCGCTCGACTGCCGCACCGCGTTCTGGAACGCAGGCAGCAGTTCCGCCGGATCGGCGCCCCTGACCCGCCAGGCGCCGACCTCGGCCGGCAGGCTGGACTGGCTATAGGCGCTGGCGACGGTGAAATCCGCGCGGCTGCGGCCGAGCTCGGCGAGGAAAGCGGCGAAGGCCGGGCTGCGCGTCGCGAGTTCGGGGCCGGCCTGGCTTTCGACGGTGAGCAGCACGCCGCCCAGCGTCGTGGGCAGCATGGCCTCGAGGGCGGCATCCGCATGCCGTTCACCGGCCAAGGCCGGCATGGCAAGGAGGCCGATGACGAGCAGCAGCGCCGCCGGCAGCAATGCCCGAATCACCCGCTGACCTCCCGATCGCTGCGCGCTCTGCACCGCCAGCAGAGGCCGGCATCGCCACCTCAGTCAAGCCGGCAGCGCGGCCCAGCCCCGGGTGAAGTGTCGTGATCTTCCCCGATCTGCCGCTGGGCCAGCTGGTCACCCTGCGCGCAGGCGGCTCCGAGCTCGTCTGCGCGCCGGAGTGCGGTGCACGCCTGCTCGCCTACCGCGTCCAGGGGCGCGACGTGCTGCGGCCGACCTCCGCCGACGCGCTTCGCTCGCCCTCGGCCTACGGCTTCGCCGCCTTCCCGCTGCTGCCCTATTCCGGCCCCATCTTCGGTGGCGGGTTCCGCTTTGCCGGGGAATGGCACCCGCTGGCCCGCAACGTGGCAGCCGAGCCGACCGCGACGCACGGCGAAGGTTGGATCAGGCCCTGGCGGACCGAGGTCGCCGACAACCATGCGCTGACGCTGGCCACCGACTATGCGCCGGCGGCACAGGCCTTTCCCTTCGCGTGGCGCGGGCAGCTGCAGCTGTCCCTGGCGCCGGGCCGGCTCACGATCGTCATAACGCTGATCAATCGCGACCATCGGCCCATGCCCGCGGGGCTCGGGCTGCATCCCTACTTTCCGAAGGCGGCCGGCACCAGCCTGCAGTTCGGCTGCACCGGCGTCTGGCCGCCCGACGCGCCCGAGGCGGTGACCTCGGCCTGCGCTCCCCTGGCCGACGGCCTCGACTTCACGGCCGGCCGGGATGTCGGGCCCCTGGTCCTCGACCGCTGCTTCGAGGGCTGGGACGGCAGGGCGTCGCTGACCGCCCCGGACGGCTTCGTCACCCGCATCGAGGCAGACGAGGTGTTCGGCAAGCTCCAGGTCTACAGTGCCTGGGACTATCCCTATGTCTGCGTCGAGCCGGTGACCAATGCCAACGACGGCTTCAACCGCGCAACGCACGGCGTGCCCGGCCACGCCGTGGCGGTGCTGGCGCCCGGTCGCCGGCTCACCGGCACCATCACCATCAGCGCCGACTGAGCGGCGCGGCAGCGGAGGTCCGATCGATGACCCTCGGCCCGAACGCCAATCTGGTCGGGATCCCCGACTTCGCCGGGCAGCTGTCGACCCCGGCGCTGCTCCTGGACCTCGACGCGCTCGAGGCGAATCTGCGGCGGATGGCCGAGGCCGCAGCTGCGGCCGGGCGCCGGGTCAGGCCGCACGTCAAGGCCCACAAGTCGGCCGAGATTGCCCGCCGCCAGCTCGCGGCCGGCGCGATCGGCCTGTGCTGCGCCACCGTGCGCGAGGCCGAGGGAATGGCCGCGGCGGGGCTCGACGGCCTGCTCGTCACCTCGCCGATCGCGGCGTCCGGCATGGTCGCCCGGCTGGTCGCGGTGCGCGAGCGGGTCGGCGATCTGGCGGTGGTCGCCGACAGCGCCGCGGGCGTGGACGCGTTCGCGGCAGCCGCGAGCGACGAGCGGCCGATCGGCGTATTGGTCGAGATCGACATGGGCCAATCGCGAACGGGGGTGACCGACCCCGAGGAGGCGGCGCGCCTCGCCCGGCGGATCAGCGAGCGCCGCAGCCTGCGCTATCTCGGCGTGCAGGCCTACTACGGCCATCTCCAGCACGTCCCCACCCTGGCCGAGCGCCGGGAGAAGCTGCGCGAGCGCTGGGCCCAGCTGGCCATCTTCCTCGACGCCCTACGGGTCGCCGGCCTGCCGGCCGCCATCGTCTCGGGCGGCGGCACCGGCACGCACCACCTCGATCTCACGGAAGGTCCGTTCACCGAGATCCAGCCCGGCTCCTACGTGTTCATGGACAAGCAGTACAACGGCGTGGAGCTCGGTCCGGGCGAGCCGCCCTTCCGCACGGCGCTCACCATCGCGACCCGAGTGATCAGCACGGTTCAGCCGGACCGCGTCATCGTCGATGCCGGGCTCAAGGCCATGGCCACCGAGGCCGGGCCGGCCGTGGTCGCTTCGGGCGCCCCGGACGAGGCCGTCTACCAGTTCATGGGCGACGAGCATGGCGGCCTGCGCTGCGCCCCGGCAGACCGGCCGGCGCTCGGTGCCTTGGTCACCTTGGTGGCCCCCCATTGCGACCCGACGGTCAATCTGCACGACCGCTATCACGTCGTGCGGGCGGGGCGGCTCGAGGCCATCTGGCCGCTCGATGCCCGAGGCTATTGATCGGGCGGGGTCCCGTTGGCCGCTGACGCCAGCGCCTCGTAGACCTCGCGGCTGACCGGCGTCGCGACGCCATGCTCGGCGCCGAGCCGGACCACGGCGCCGGTCAGCCAGTCGAGCTCCAGACACCGACCGGCATCGAGGTCGTGGAGCATCGAGGACTTCATCTCGGTCGGCAGCTTGCGGGCCAGCTCGATCCGCTGCTCCTCCTCGCCTTCCGGCAGGGCGACCCCGCAAGCGCGGGCGACGGCGGTCGCTTCCTCCACCATCGCCCGAAACCGCCGCCACAGCAGCGGATCCTCGCGCACGGCGCCGATGCTGGTGCGGCCGAAGCAAGTGATGCCGGCGAAGGGGGCGAGGAAGACGAACTTGCGCCAGACCTCGACCGCGATGTCGGACGCGAGCAGGCAGTCGATCCCGGCCCCCTGGCAGGCGGCCTCCAGCGTCTCCAGGCGCCAGGATTGCGACGGGTAGGGCTCGCCGAACACCAGCCGCGCGCCCTTGCCGACGTGACGGATCACGCCCGGCCGCTCGATCGCCGCGGCGATGTAGGCGGCCCCGCCGCAGACGTAGCGGCGGCCGAGCACCCGCTCGAGGATCGCCTGCGCCTCGACCCCGTTCTGGAAGGGCACCACGGCCGTGTCGGCCGAGAGCAGCGGCTTGAGCTGGGCTGCCGCCTCCTCCAGGTCGTACATCTTGACCGCGACCAGGGCGAGGTCGACCAGCCCCGTGGTGCGCCAGTCCTCGTGCAGCTTCACGGGCTGCAGATGCAGATCGCCCGCGGGCGAGAGCACCTGCAGGCCGTGCTCACGCATCGCCTGGGCGTGGGCGCCGCGGGCGATGAAGGTGACGTCGTTGCCGTTGGCCGCCAGCCGCGCGCCGAAATAGCCGCCGACGCCGCCGGCACCGAGTACCGCGATCCTCATCCTTCCCTCCCCGGCCGTGCCAGATCCCGGCGGCCCGCCGCCATCACCGCACGCATCCGGCGCAGCGTCTCGGGCAGCCCGATCGCCACCGCCTCGCCGACCAGGAAATGACCGATGTTCAGCTCGACGATCTCGGCGATCGCCGCCACCGGCCGGGTGTTGGCGTAGGTGAGCCCGTGGCCGGCATGGCATTCGAGGCCGATCGATGCGGCGTGGCGTGCCGCCGTAGTCAGGCGCGCCAGCTCGCGGGCCTGGGCATCGCCCGCAGCGTCGCAATAGGTGCCGGTGTGCAGCTCGACCACCGGGGCGCCGACGGCGACCGCGGCGTCGAGCTGGCTCGGCTCGGGGTCGACGAACAGCGACACCCGGCAGCCTGCCGCCGCCAGCGCCGCGACGGCCTCGGCCAAAGGCTGCCCGCCGCGCACAGCGTCCAGCCCGCCCTCGGTGGTCACCTCGGTGCGCTTCTCGGGCACGAGGCAGGCCGCGTGTGGCCGCAGGCGGCGGGCGATCGCGACCATCTCGGGCGTGACTGCCATCTCCAGGTTCAAAGGTGCGGTTAGCTCGGCCATCAGCCGCTCGACATCAGCGTCGCGGATGTGCCGGCGGTCCTCGCGCAGATGCACGGTGATCCCGTCCGCACCGGCCTCGACGGCGAGATGGGCGAAGCGGACCGGGTCGGGATGCACGCCGCCGCGCGCGTTGCGCAAGGTGGCGACATGGTCGAGATTCACGCCCAGGCGCAGGGGGCGGACGGTCATGCGAGGGCCTCCCGGCGCCGGCGCGCCATCGCGGCGGCGAGCTCGATGGCGGCAATCAGGCTGTCCGGGCGGGCGAAGCCCTTGCCGGCGATGTCGAGCGCGGTGCCGTGGTCGGGCGAGGTGCGCACGAAGGGCAGCCCCAGGGTCACGTTGACCGCCTCGTCGAAATGCAGCGTCTTCACCGGCACCAGCGCCTGATCGTGATACATGCACAGGGCGGCATCGTAGGACGCGCGCGCGCGAGCATGAAACATGGTGTCGGCCGACAGCGGCCCGGCGACCTCGATGCCCTCGGCCCGCAGGCGCGCCAGCGCCGGCGCGATGATCCTGCCCTCCTCGTCGCCCATCGCACCGTCCTCCCCCGCATGCGGGTTGAGTCCCGCTACGGCCAGCCGGGGCGACGCGAGGCCGAAATCGCGCCGCAGCGCCTCGGCCACGATCCGCGCCTGGGCGACGATGCCCGCCTCGTCCAACCGGCGCGGCACCTCGGCGAGGGCGATGTGCACCGTCAGCGGCACGACGCGCAGGCTGGGGCCCGCCAGCATCATCACCGGCCGGTTGCCGTCCCCGGCCAGCTCGGCCAGGAACTCGGTATGGCCGGGAAAGCCGAAGCCGGCGGCGTAGAGCGTGGCCTTGTGGATCGGGTTGGTCACCACCGCCGCCGTGGCGGCGGCGCGGGTGAGCCCGACGGCGCGCACGATGCTCTGCACCACCGCACCGGCCTGGGCCGGGTCGGGCCGGCCGGGCTCGCCCGCGACCGGCTCGCCGAGCGGCAGCACCGGCAGCGCGTGCGGGAAGATGGCAGCGGCCTCGGCCGGGTCCCCGATCGCCTGGACGGGCGCCGTCCCGAT
This sequence comes from Geminicoccaceae bacterium, assembly GCA_039808865.1. GTDB lineage: Bacteria > Pseudomonadota > Alphaproteobacteria > Geminicoccales > Geminicoccaceae > Benzoatithermus. Next base: position 928 of record JBDHTW010000077.1, on the reverse strand, counting down.
CCGGCGCAGCCGCTCCGGGTCGTCCAGGGCGAGGAACACCGGCCCCTGCGCCGCCAGCCGGCGCCAGGCCGCAAGCATGATCTCGCCGCCGATGCCGGCGGGCTCGCCCATGGTCAGCGCGAGCGGTGGCAGATCCATGGGCTCAGACCGCGAGCTCGACCGTCACCGGGACATGGTCGCTGGGCATCTCCCAGCCGCGCGCCGCGCGCTCGACCTCGGCGGTGACGAGACTGGGCGCCAGCTCGGGCGACAGCCAGACATGGTCCAGCCGCCGGCCGCGATCCGAGGCCGCCCAGTCCTGGGCGCGGTAGGACCACCACGTGTAGAGCTTCCGGTCGGGCGGGATCACCGTGCGCACCGCGTCGACGAAGCCGTAGGCCTGCTGCAGCGCCAGCAGCGCCTCGGTCTCGACCGGCGTGTGCGAGACCACGTTCAAGAGCTGCTTGTGGCTCCAGACGTCGTGCTCGAGCGGGGCGACGTTGAGGTCGCCGACCAGCACCATCCGCGCCCCGTCGTTGCGCCGCGCCCCGAACTCCTCGGTCAGCGCCGTCAGCATGTCGAGCTTGTGCCGGAACTTCGGATTCAGCTCCGGGTCCGGCACATCGCCACCGGCGGGGATGTAGAAATTGTGCAGCTCGATCCCGCCCGGCAGGGTGCAGAGCGCATGTCGGCTATGCTCGATCCCGCACCACCAGCGGGTCCGGCACTCGGCCAGCGGCACCTTCGAGAGCACGGCCACGCCGTGATAGGCCTTCTGCCCATGCACGTGCAGGTGCTGGAAGCCGAGCGAGCGGCACAGCTCGACCGGAAACCGGTCGTCCTCGACCTTGATCTCCTGCAGGCACAGGACATCGGGCCGGATCTCGGCCACGATCCGCCGCAGGGCGGTTTCGCGCAGGCGAACCGAGTTCGCGTTCCAGGTCGTGAT
>JBDHTW010000076.1:0-20942 GCA_039808865.1 Geminicoccaceae bacterium | reverse complement strand
TCTAGGCGTCTCCAGAAGGGCGGGAACGACAATGGATGCGCAAGCTGACCGCCTGCGGCACGGGCGCTATCGTGCCTTGTTCGGCTTTCGTGCCGGCTACCTGCCGGCCGATTTCGAGGCGCTGCTGGCTTGGCAGCGCCAGCTCAAGGAAGCCGTCGCGCGGGAGAACCGGGACGAGCCCGACCGTCCGGTTTGCGCCTCGGTGACGGCGCTGGCGCGGCTGATCGCCGGCGACGGCATCGTGCGCATGTACGTCGACCGGATGATCGATGAGGTACCCGAGAAGGACCGCACCGTCCGGGACATTCCGGATCTGCTCGACCATCTCGACCATGTGGTCCGGCTGGCGCCGGCATGGGAGTCGGACCCGAACAAGCGCGTCTTCTTCCCGATGTCGGCCCTGTTCGGGCAGATGATGATCACGGATGCAGGCGAGGCTGCCTTCCGCCACGGTGGCTTCAATGCGGCGATCCGCTGGATTCTGCGCGACTGGTGCGCCTACCTGGACAGCTTCAACAGCCGCAGCGTCCTCGACGAAGGCCTCCAGGGTTGGCTGTCGCCGCCGGCAGCCGCGTACAACCGGCTCGACGAGTTCGTGATTCCCGACCGGACGGCACCGCATTGGGGCTGGCCGTCGTTCAATGCCTTCTTCCACCGCCAGATCAGACCCGAGATGCGCCCGATCGCGGCGCCGCACGACCCGAAGGTCATCGTCTCGGCCAATGACGGGACGGTCTACAAGATCGAACGCGAGGTGGCGGCGGAGGCACGCTTCTGGTTGAAGGGTCAGCCCTACTCGCTGGCCGACATGCTGGCGGGAAGCGCTTTTGTCGACCGCTTCGTCGGTGGCGACGTGTTCCAGACCTTTCTCAGCGGCGCCGACTACCACCGGTGGCATGCCCCGATCGACGGCACCGTCCGCGACGCCGTGGTCGTCGACGGCCTCATGTTCAGCAACGCCGAATCGGCCGGCCCGGACCCCAAGGGCATCCTCTCGCAGGGCTATCAGACCGCCGTCAACACGCGTGGCCTGATCTTCATCGAGAGCGACGCTCCCGGCATCGGCCTGGTCTGCTGCATACCGGTCGGCATCACCGAGATCTCGTCGATCACGCTTCGGGTGCAGCGTGGCGATCGCGTGTGCAAGGGCCAGGAACTCGGCTATTTCAGCTATGGCGGCTCGAGCATGGCGCTGGTGTTCCAGCCCGGGGCGATCCGGCAGTTCACGGTGGGCGACCCCGACGGGACGGCAGCGGCGCCGGCCATCCCGGTCCAGGTCAACGCCCAGATCGCCTTGGCGAGCTAAGGCCCGCCGTCGGCCTCCACGGCATCGGCGGAATTCCGCGTCGGGACGGTCACGACGTCCGTGCGCAGCCGCACGCCCGGTCCGGCCATGTCGTCGGCATCGATCAGGATGACACCGGCTGCCTCGAACGCGCCGCGGATCACCGCCGCGTTTCCACGATGCAGCTCGTGCTGACCGTTCTCGAAGCCACGCACCGTGCTGCGGCTCACCCCCGAGCGCTCGGCCAGCTCTTCCTGGGTCCAATCGAGCAGCCCGCGCGCCGCCCGGCATTGATGGGATGTCAATGGCATGCCGAAAGAATATGCCTTGACGGGACGATGAGCAAATTTAACCAAAAAGGTTGAAAATTTACCTTCGCGATGCATATCAGGACCAACATTTCACAGCGCTGAGGTCGCTTCCGCCCGCCGCCGAGGAGACACGCGAGTGCCGCACGAGACGACGCTCATCGCCACCATTGCCATGGGCTTGGTGCTCGCCTTCGCGCTTGGTTTCCTCGCCAACCGGCTGCGCCTGCCGCCCCTGGTGGGCTACCTCCTCGCCGGCATCGTCGTCGGCCCGTTCACGCCCGGCTATGTCGCCGACACCGGTCTCGCCCAGCAGCTCGCCGAAATCGGCGTCATCCTGCTGATGTTCGGGGTCGGCCTGCATTTCTCCGTGGGCGACCTCATGGCCGTCCGGCGGATCGCCGTGCCGGGCGCGGTGGCGCAGATCGCCACCGCCACCGCGATCGGTGTCGGTATCGCCTTCACCTGGGAATGGAGCCTCGGTGCCGGCCTCGTCTTCGGCTTGGCGCTCTCGGTCGCAAGCACCGTGGTGCTGCTGCGCGCGCTGGCGGAACGTGGCGAGCTCGACAGCGGCGACGGCCGGATCGCCGTGGGCTGGCTCATCGTCGAGGATCTCGCCATGGTCCTGGCGCTCGTCCTGCTGCCGGCCATCGCGGGCCCGCTCGGCGGGAACGCGCTCGGCAGCGGCGCGGCGGCTCATGTCGCCGATGGCGACCTCTGGCTCACCCTGGCGCTGACCCTGGGCAAGGTCGCGGTCTTCGTGACGCTGGCCCTGGTCGTCGGCAAGCGCACGGTGCCGTGGCTGCTGGAGCGGGTGGCACGCACCGGCTCGCGCGAACTCTTCACCCTCGCCGTGCTCGCGATCGCTCTCGGCATCGCCTACGGTTCGGCTGCCCTGTTCGGCGTCTCCTTCGCCCTGGGCGCCTTCTTCGCCGGCGTCGTGCTGAGCGAAAGCGATCTCTCGCACCAGGCGGCGGCCGACAGCCTGCCGCTGCAGGATGCGTTTGCGGTCCTGTTCTTCGTCTCGGTCGGCATGCTGTTCGATCCCTCCATCCTGGTGCGCGAGCCTCTGGCCGTGCTCGCCGTGCTGCTGGTGATCGTCTTCGGCAAGTCCATTGCCGCGTTCCTGATCGTGCTGGCCTTCGGCTATCCGTTGCGGACCGCGCTGACGGTGTCGGCGAGCCTCGCCCAGATCGGCGAGTTCTCGTTCATCCTGGCCGGCCTGGGCTTGGCGCTGGGCCTGCTGCCGCAGGAGGGCAAGGATCTCATCCTGGCCGGCGCGTTGCTCTCCATCACGCTCAACCCGCTCATCTTCAAGAGCGTCGACCTCGTCGCGGCCTGGTTCGGCAAGCGGCCCAAGCTGCGCGCGCGGCTCGAGCGACCCGTCCGTGAGGCAGGCGCGGCACCGGCCGTCGGCGAGGCGGACGGCGCGGCGCGCGACCATGCGGTGATCGTCGGCTTCGGGCGGGTCGGCAGCGCCATCGGCCGCGCGCTCGATGCCTTCGAGTTGCCCTATGTCATCGTCGAGCGCGACCGGCATCGGGTCGAGAAACTGCGCGCCGGAGGGCTCGAGGTGATCTATGGCGATGCCGCCGCGCCGGGCGTCCTCGCCGCCGCCGGGGTCGAGCGGGCAAGGCTGCTGATCGCCGCGACGCCGAACAGCTACCAGGCGCGGCGCGCCTTCGAGATCGCCCGGGAGCTCAATCCCGGGATCGACACCCTGGTGCGGACGCACAGCGAGACCGAGCTCGAGCATCTGGACAAGCAGGGTGTCGGTCTGGCGGTGCTGGCCGAGAGCGAGCTTGCCCTGGCCATGATGGGCTACGCGCTGCGCAGCCTCGGGCTGAGCGCCGGTCAGGCCCAGCTCTTCGTCCAAGGCGCGAGGGGCACCGACGAGGGTGGAATGACACGCGGCCGCGCGCCCGAGCTGCGCCCGCATCGTCACGCGAGCGACGTCGACACGCCGGAGCAGCCGGCGACCGCCACCGACGAGTCTGCCACGGCCGGACCGGCCCCAGCCGCGGCGCCGCAGACCAATAACGGTTGAAGGCCCGGCCGGCCCTGCCGATACGGGGCGCGGCAGCGGCGAAGCCGTGCTACCTTGCCGCCGAAGCGCGCAAGATGGGTCGACCGATGCCGGCGGCCCCACGGCGATGGGAGGAATGATCTCATGCAAGCGCAATATGTCGCCGTCGCGACCTCCTCGGGCGGGCGCAATGGTCACATTCGCTCGTCCGACGGTGTCCTCGACCTGCCCCTCTCGCTGCCGAAGGAACTCGGTGGCGCCGGCAAGCCCGGCTCGACCAACCCCGAGCAGCTGTTCGCCGCCGGCTACGCCGCCTGCTTCGAGAATGCCCTGATGCGCGCCGCGCGTGAGCGCAAGGTGCCGCTGAACGGCTCCTCCGTCACCGCCAAGGTCGGCATCGGCCGAGGCGAGGACGGCTTCTTCGCGCTCGAGGTGGAGCTGGACGTGACCCTGTCCGGCCTCGACAAGACGGTCGCCGAGACCTTGGCCAAGGCCGCGCACGAAGAAATCTGCCCCTATTCCAGGGCGGTGCGTGGCAATGTCGAGGTGACCGTCAAGGTAGCGTAGAGCCTGCCACCGCCATGGACGAGCCCACCGCCAAGACACCGGACGAACCGCCCTCGCCGCTCGGCGAGCCGGGCGCCACGCTGCGCGTGCTGCAACCGGCCGTGGGCGTGCTCGCCTTCTACGACGGACGCATCCCCGGCCGCCGCCTGTTCTCGTCCGAACCCAACTGGATCGACGACGGCGCCTTCGAGCTGGGCATCGCGAGCTATGCGATCGTCGATGGCGAGGAGGCGTTGGTCTACGACACCCACATCTCGCTGGCGCATGCGCGGACGATCCGGTGCCGTCTGGAGGCGATGGGCGTGCGGCGGATGCGCGTGGTGCTCAGCCACTGGCATCTGGACCACGTGGCCGGAAATGCGGTGTTCGCCGACTGCGAGATCATCGCCCATGCCCGCACGGCGGCGTTGCTGCAAGTCCATCGGGCCGCGATCGAGGCCGGCACACAGTCCGGCCCGCCGACCCTGGCCCCGTTGATCCTGCCCACGACCGTTTACGAGGGCGGCATGCGACTTCGGGTCGGCGGCATCCCGGTCGAGCTGCGCCACGCCGACGTGCACAGCGAGGACGGGACCGTGCTGCTCCTGCCGGAGACGAAGCTGCTCCTGGCCGGCGACACGCTCGAGGATCCGATCACCTACGTCGACGAGCCCGACCGCTTGCCGCACCATCTCGCCGATCTCGCCCGGATGGCCAGCTGGGACGTCACCCGCATCCTGCCGAACCACGGCGCCGAAGCGGTCATCGCCGGCGGCGGCTACGGGCCGGGGCTGATCGCGGCCACCCGGCGCTATGTCGAGCGCCTGTTGCGCAGCCGCGCCGATGCGGAGCTGCGGACCCTCGATCTGCGCGCGTTCGTCGGCGAGGATCTCGCGAGCGGCGAACTGAACTACTTCGCGCCGTACGAGGCCGTGCATCGCGGCAACATCGCGGCAGTGGCATGACCGGCCGATCCCGTCGCCGCACCAGCCGCGGCCGCTCGGCGCCTCAGCAGCGAGTCGCGGCGAGTCGATCGGCGCGGCGCGTTCGCGTGATCTGCAACCCGACCGCACCCAGACCGAACGCCATGCCGGCGGCGCATACGGCAACCCAGCCGCCCGCATCCCAGGCAGCGGTCGCCACGGCCGAGCCCCCTGCGCCGCCGAGGAACATGGCCCCCATCAGGATGGTGTTGAGCCGTGAGCGGGCGGCGGGCCGCAGGGCGAAAACGATGTGCTGATTCGACACCAGGGCGCCCTGCAAGGCGAGGTCGAGCAGGATCACGCCCGCCACCAGCCCGACGAGCGAGGGCCAAGCGAGGAAGACGAGCCAAGCAGCCGGTGTCAGCACCGCCCCGACCATGACGACGCGATCGGGACCGTAGCGGTCGGCAAAGCGCCCGCACAGCGGCGCAGCGAGAATGCCGACCGCGCCCAGAACGCCGAACAGCCCGGCGACCTCGGCGCCCAGCCCGAATGCCGGCTGCTGCAGCCGGAAGGCGAGAATCGTCCAGAACGCCGTGAACGCGGCGAAGATCAGCGCCTGCGTCCCGGCGGCGCGGCGCAACGCGGGAAACTCCAGCCAGAGCTGCCCGAGCGAGCGCACGAGCCGGCCATAGCCCAGGCTCGCTTCCGGCTTGCTGCGCGGCAGCGTCCGCGCCATCAGCGCGCCGGCCACGAGCGCCAGCGGCGCCGCGAGCCAGAACATCGCCCGCCAGCCGGCATGGGCCGCGACGAAGCCCGCTACCGTGCGGCTGAGCAGGATGCCCGTCAGCACGCCGGAGAGAACGGCGCCGACGGTGGCGCCGCGTTTCTCCGGCGAGGCCAGATGGGCCGCCAGGGGCACGATCTGCTGCGCCACCGTCGCGGTGAGCCCGACCAGGAGCGAGGCCACCAGCAACAGCCCGGCGCTGGGCGCCGACGCGGCGAGCACGAGCGCCGCGGCCAGGGCCATGAACTGCAGCACGACGAGCCGGCGCCGCTCGGCGAGGTCGCCGAGTGGCACCAGCAGAAAGAGGCCGGCGGCATAGCCGATCTGGGTTATGGTGGGCACGAGGGCGGTGAGGCTGCCGGGCAGATCGTGCTCCATCACGGCCAGCATCGGCTGGTTGTAGTAGATGTTGGCAACGGCGACGCCGGCGGCACCGGCCAGGGCGAAGATCAGTCCCGGGCCGAGCGCCTGCGCACCGGCTTGGTTTGCGTTCATGTCCGTCTCCGGCGGCCGCGGGCCGCATCCGTCGCCCGCATCGTGGGCTGGTTCCAGCTCAGGCATCGGCCTGTCGGCAGACAATAGATGCGCATCCATATCGTTGGCCGGATCTGTCAATACTTGTTGAATGAATGACGATGGACATACATGGCCGTGAGGCAGATGGTCGGCACGATATTGATGAACTATTGTATTTTCCCAGGCTCACTACGGATCGGAACGACACCCCGACTCATCCAGGACGCGTCCCGATCCGCAAGCGGAAGGCCTCAGGCGGCCTTTCCTGCCGTGCCGATGGCCACGGGCAGGGGCGCGTTGGCGCTGTCGAGGAACTCGACCGTCGTGAACACGAGTTCGCTCGTCCCGATGTTCTCGAGGTCGTGGATCATGAACTCGCCCAGACCGTAGCGATGGTGCCGGGTGTCGCCGGCGAGGTAGCTCACCTGGACGACGCGTCCGTCATGGTAGCGGGAGCGCGCGGTGCCCGCGGTCAGGGCCGTCCAGAAATAGTCGAGCACGTGGGTGTGAAAGCCGATCCGCTCGCCAGGCTGCAGGTCGAGATGCCAGATGCGGACGCGGTCGGTCTCGGAAACCAAGCGCTTGCCGACCTGCCCGATGCCGGCGCGCTCGGCGAATTCCTGGCGGAGGTCGACCGGCCAATCGGCCGGGGCCTGCGGCCAGTCATGAACAGAGGGTGTGGACATGGAGATCTCCGGGCCGGGTTAATGGAAGGCGGGTGCGGCTGACCGGTCGAAACCGGTCTGGGCGACGACGTGCTGGGCGGTGAAGGCGGAGCGGACGACCCTGCCGGCGTGGCTGCGGTCGAGACGCGAGACCAGCCAGGAGGTCAGGAACGCGAGGGGAACCGAGAACAGCGCCGGGTTGTCGTAGGGGAACGGTGCCGGACCGAGCTTCAGCACCGTCGTCCAAACGCCCGGGCTCAGGACGACCAGGAGGAGTGCGCTCAGCAGGCCGGCGAGCGAACCGGCGACGGCGCCGCGCGTGGTCAGGCCCCGCCACGCGACCGAAAGCAGCAGCACCGGGAAATTGGCGCTCGCGGCGATGGCGAAGACGAGCCCGACGACGAAGGCGATGTTCTGGTTCTCGAACAGCACGCCGAGCGCCATCGCCACGAGGCTGAGCACCACGGCGGCGAGCTTCGAGACCCGGACCTCCTCCTGCTCGCTCAAGGCCCCGCGTCGGACGACGCGAGCATAGAGATCGTGGCTCGCGGCCGAGGCGCCGGCGATGGTGAGGCCCGAGACGACCGCAAGGATGGTCGCGAAAGCGACGGCCGAGATGAAGCCGAGCATCAACGAGCCGCCGAGGCGGTCGGCCAGGTGCAGGGCGACCATGTTGCTGCCGCCGATCAGGTTCCCGGCGGCGTCCTTGAAGCTCGGGTCGGCCAGCACGAGCGCGATCGCGCCGAAGCCGAGGACGAACAGCAAGGTGTAGAACACGGTGATGAAGCCCGTCGCCACCAGCACCGACAACCGCGCCTGGCGGGCGTCGGCAACGGTGAAGAAGCGCATCAAGATGTGCGGCAGACCGGCGGTGCCGAAGATCAAGGCGAGACCGAGCGAGATGGCCGAGACGGGATCCTTGACCAGCCCGCCGGGAGCCATGATGGCCATGCTTTTCGGATGGACGGCCACCGCGGCGCGGAACAGCGCTTCGAGGCTGAAGCCGAAATGGCTCAGGATCAGGCACGACATCAGGGCGGAGCCGGTGAGCAGCAGGATCGCCTTGACGATCTGGACCCAGGTCGTGGCCAGCATGCCGCCGAGCGTGACGTAGGCCATCATCAGCACGCCCACGAGCCCGACGGCCACGTGGTACGGCAGGCCGAACAGGAGCTCGATCAGCTTGCCCGCACCGACCAGCTGCGCGATGAGGTAGAAGAGCACGATCACCAGCGTGTTGACGCCGGCGATCAGGCGGACGGGGACCTCGGCGAGACGATACGCCGCGACGTCGGCGAAGGTGTAGCGGCCGAGGTTCCGCAGCGGTTCGGCGATCAGGAACAGGATCATCGGGAAGCCGACGAGAAAGCCGATGGCGTAGATCATCCCGTCATAGCCGGAGGTGTAGACCAGCGCCGTCACCCCCAGGAACGTGGCGGCGGAGGTGTAGTCGCCGGCGATCGCCAGCCCGTTCTGGATGCCGCTCAAGCCACCGCCGGCCGCGTAGTAGTCGCTGGCCGTCCGGGTGCCGCGGCGGGCCGCCCAGAAGGTGATGCCGAGGCTGATGGCCACGAAGGCCAGGAACATGGCGATGGCCGTGGGGTTGAGCGCCTGCCGCGAGGTCGGGCCGGTCAGCGTGTCGGCGACGGCGGCGGTGGCGAACAGCAGGACGGCGGTCGCGGCCGGAAGCGCTCGCGACAGTCTCATCGCACCTCCTCCTGCAACCGCCGGCTCAGCATGTCGAGCCGGGTATTGGCGACGAGCACGTAGATCGTGGTGAGCAGGAAGCCGAAGCTCAGCAGCGCCGCGCCGACGACCAGACCCCAGGTCAGGACCGAGCCGTCCCGGATGGGGACGCCGAGCGTCGCCGGGTGAAAGGCGATGGTCAGGATGTAGGCGAAGTAGGCCGCGGCCATCGTCGCCGCGAGACCGCGGCCGAGGCAGCTGCGCTCGAAGGCGAGCTTGCGAAAGGTCGGATGGTGCGAGATCCGTGCGGTGTCCATGATGTCCTCCCGGTGAGCGACGTTCGTGAAGCTCAAGCCGCGATGCCGGTCGCCACGGCGGTCTCCGCCATGACGGCCTCCGGCCGGCGATGCCGCTCGGCCAGGACGCGCTCTTCCTCGGTCAAGACCTGCGCCTGCATGTAGGCGCCGAGTTCGCGCGCGCGCCGGATCACCGCAGCGCCGTAGCGCAGGCGCTCGGCCTCGAAACGAGCAAGGGCGCGTTCCACATCGGCCTCGTCGGCAAGCGCGCTCGCCAGCGCCTGCGCATCGGCCGCGGCCTTGGTCACGCCCATGCCGACATGCGGGCGGGCGACGAAGGCGGCGTCGCCCAAAATGACCGTGCGCCGTCCGAGCACCATCCGCGGTGCGGCAAGATCCTGAATCGCCTGGATGAACGGTTGTGCCGTCCGCTCGACCACTTCGGCGAACTGCGGTGCCAGCAGCCGCCGGGCATCCTGGCGCAGCGCCGCCGTCACCTCCGGCCGGATCTTGTGGGGCGGGATCGACAGAGGATGGGCGATGCCGTCGACGTCGAGGAGGAGATCCCCGAGCGCGTCGGTGGCGGCCGGCCGATACCAGACGAAATTGAAGCGGCGCTGCCCGCGCTCCATGGCCTCGCCCGGGCCGGCGACCGGGTAGCCGAGCATCTGCTCGCCGGCCGGCAGCGAGAAGGCGAAGTGATCGCAAAGCGCCGCCCGCGTGGCCGTGGACAGCTGCGCTTCCTCGGCGAGGCCACGCCAGGCGATGTAGCCGACATAGCTCGGCACGATGGCGGGCGCGAGCTGCGCCCGGACGGTCGAGAAGATGCCGTCGGCGCCGATCAGCAGATCGGCTTCCGCGCGCGAGCCGTCGCTGAAATGCGCGACGACCGTGCTGCCGCCCTCCTCGACCCGGACGAGGCTGCGGCCATGGTGGTAGTGGCGGTCGGGCAAGGCGCGGCGCAGCAGGCCGTAAAGGTGCCCCCAGGACGTCAGCACCTGCGGCAGCGCCAGCTCGCCCGCGATCGTGCCGTCGCGCGCCAGGACGCGGCGGCCGGCGACCACCACGCCGACCCGGGCCATGTCCCGATCGATCCCGACCCGATGCAGGATGTCGAAGAGCTCGGTATGGGTGACGATGCCGGCGCCACGTCCGGACAGCTCCGCGCCGATCCGCTCGAAGACGTCGACCCGCCAACCCGCGCGCCGCAGCAGCAGGGCCGTGAACAGGCCACCCATCGAACCACCGACGACGATCGCCCGCGCGCCGCCGCCATGGCTCGGGCCAGAGGATAGATCGCCTCGCATCCTGTCGCCTCCGTAGGGCGCCGCCGAGCTCGGCCGGCGCTGTTTATCGATTGATAACTTCTCGCGCAGGACCGGCGGATGTCAAGCCTTATTTATCGATCGATCACCTGATTGAGCCGTAGATTTGCTGCCGGCAAACGGACTTGCGACAAAATTTATCGATTGATTAGATGAGCCGACCTGCTACGAAACCGGCATGTCCAGTGTCGCACGTTCCAAGATGGGACTGAGCGGGCCGCTGACCTTGCGGGAGCGGGGCCGTTCGGAGACGCAGACCGGCGGCCCCGCGCGCCGGCGGATGGCCTCGGCAGAACGCGAGCGCTGCATCGCCGAGGCGGCGGTGTCGTTCTTCACCGAGCACGGCTTCGAGGGCCAGACGCGCGAGCTCGCCTCGACGCTCGGGATCACCCAGCCCCTTCTCTATCGCTATTTCCCGAGCAAGGAGGCGCTGATCGAGCGTGTCTATCAGGAGGTCTTCGTCGGACGCTGGGATCCGTTCTGGGAAGAACTGATCGAGGATCGCCGCTGGCCACTCGAGCAACGGCTGACGACCTTCTACAAGAGCTACGCCAAGGTCATTCTCACGCGGGAGTGGGTGCGGCTGTTCATGTTCGCCGGGCTCAAGGGCCTGGACTTCAATGGCCGCTACCTGCGCATGCTACGCGAGAAGATCTTCATCAAGATCATCGGTGAGATCCGCCTGCATTTCCGGCGGCCACCGCTCGCGGAAGTGCCGACGAGCGATCTCGAGATCGAGATGATCTGGGCGCTGCATGCCTCGATCTTTTATCTCGGGGTGCGCGAGTTCATCTACGGCATTCCATTGCAGTCGCGCACCGACGACATCATCGAGACCATGGTCGGGACATTGCTCAATGGAATCGGCACCGCGTTGCCCACTCGGCCATAGCACCACAGCTCGCGGGCCATCCGGAACGGGATAGCACCTCGTCTCCTGCACCATTGTCGCGGGCGCCCGCTCGCCGATAGAGATCGGCGACGGAAGAACACGCTCCGGTCCGCTGGTTCGGCTGGATGGTGCCGCCGGTCAGGATTGAACTGACGACCTACCGCTTACAAGGCGGTTGCTCTACCACTGAGCTACAGCGGCCGGCCTGCACCGACATCGCGCGGACCATAATGGCTGGTGGAGGTCCGAGGCAAGTCAGCTGTCGGGCCACACCGGGCGACGCTTGCCGATGAAGGCGGCTAGTCCTTCGGCGAAGTCGGCGCGCTGCGCGTTCTCGACGATGGCATCGGTCGTCGTGGCATAAGCCTGCTCCAGCCCCTGCTCGAGCTGGCGGTAGAACGCGCGCTTGCCCAGGGCCAGAACGGCCGGCGGCTTGTCGGTCAGCCGCGCGCACAGGCCGGCGACCGCGGCGTCGAGCTCGGCCGGCGGCACCACGTGGTTGACGAGGCCGAGGCGCAGCGCCTCGGCCGCGTCGACGAAGTCGCCGGTGAGCAGCATCTCCATGGCCGGCTTGCGCGCGATGTTGCGCGACAGGGCCACCATCGGCGTCGAGCAGAACAGGCCGTACTTGATGCCCGAGGTCGCGAACCGGCTGTCCTCGGTGCACACGGCGAGGTCGCAGGCGGCGACGAGCTGGCAGCCTGCGGCGGTGGCGATGCCATGGACACGGGCGATCACCGGCTGCGGCAGGCGGGTGAGGCCCAGCATCACCCGCGAGCACTGCTCGAACAGCGCCCGCACCGGCTCCGGCCCGAGGTCGGCGGCGATCTCCTTGAGGTCGTGCCCGGCGCAGAAGGCCTTGCCGCTGCCGGCGATGACGACCACACGGGCCGAACGGTCCTGCGCCAGCCGCGCCAGCTCGCGCTCCAGCAGACCCAGCAGCTCGCGCGACAGGCTGTTGAAGGCGTGCGGACGGTTCAGAGTCAGGCTGACGATGCCGGCCCGATCCTCGCGCAGCAGAAGCGGCTCGCTCGACCCGTCCACGTCAACCTCCCCTTGTTCCGGCTAGGCGCCGATCAATCCCTGCTCGCGATACCAGGCCGCGGTCCGGCTCAAACCTTCGTCCAGCGGCACCCGGGCATCGAAGCCCAGCCGCGTCCGCGCCTTGGTCGTGTCGTAGGCACGGTTGTTGACGAAGAACTCGATCCGGCGGCGGTAGATCGGCGGGTTGATCCCGAACGGCCGGCACAGCCGCTCGCACAGGTCGCCCGCCAGCAGCAACGGCCCCGCCGGCAGCTTGACGACCTGCTGCTGCGGATGGCCGGTGATCCGGCCGATCCGGTGGACCAGATCCTCGAGGGTGGGGCACTCGTTGCCGGCGATGATGAACGCCTCTCCGGCGACGCCCTGGGTCGTGCCGGCCAAGCGGAACGCCTCGACCAGATCGTCGATGTAGATCATGTGGTAGTGCGGCCTGCCGGAGCCGAGCAGCACCACCCGGTCGCGGCCGGCGAGCTTGAACAGCTTGACGAGGCGGGTATCGCCGGGCCCGTAGACCGGCGCCGGCCGGATCACGACGGTCTCGAGCCCGTCCGCCGAGTAGCCGAGGGCGACCTGATCACCCTCGGCCTTGGTGACCTCGTAGATGCCGTCGGGCCGGATCGGGCTGGCCTCGCTCGCCGGCGCGCCGACCACGTTGCCATGAATGCCGACCGTGCTGCAGTGCACGACCCGGCGTACGCCGCTGCGCTTGGCGGCATCCATCAGGTAGCGGACCGCGGCGACGTTGACCTCGCGGTAGCGCTCGTCCGACAGGCTCGGCTCGCGGAACGTTCCGGCGATGGCATAGACCAGCTCGGCCCCGGAGACGGCACGGCCGATCGCGGCGACGTCGGTGATGTCGCCCTGGTGGATCTCCTGCACCGCGAGTCCGGCCTTGGTGACCTTCTCCGGCTGGCGAGCCAGTACCCGGACCTGATGGCCGGCGGCGACCAGACGGCGGGTCAGCGCTTCGCCGATGAAGCCGGTGGCGCCCGTGACCAGCACCTTCATCGGTCGGCTATCGGCCACCGCATCGGCCACGGGCGCCGTCCGTCCGCTGGTCTCATCCTGTCCGTCGAGCTGCTGCACGCCGTGTTTCCCGACCCTCGGTTGGTGGACATGTGCCCGGCCGAAGGCAGGCCCGGCGCGGTCGCATCAAACACGACCCGGGCCGGCGCGCAACCCTCTCGGCCGCCGGGTCCCGCATGTACGGCCCACAGACATGCCGTACGGTCACGGCTCACCAGCGGAAAGCCAGCTCCGCGCCACGCAGGGTCGGCCGCAGCTCCCATTCGATCCCACGCGAGGCCATGGTCGACGGAAACGCCTTGCGATAGTCGGCGAGATCGTCGCTGGCCCGCCACGGCTGGGTCCAAATCTGCGCTTCACCCCAGGCGATGCCGGACAGCGTCGAGATCAGCGCATCGCGGCTGTCGCCGAGACCGTAGATCACCGCGCCGCCGATCAGGTTGGTCGTGACACCCTGCAGATGCCGCCGCCAGCTGTACCGGCTGTCGGCCCATTCGGCGTTGGTGCTGAGCTGGCGTTCGCCCAGCGCCACGCGCTGCACGCGACCGCGCGGTGTGTCGTCCGGGGCGGCACGCATCGGCTCGGCACCGAGCCTGGCCGGGAACGGGTCGGTGAGCATCTGGGCGAACGCCGCCGCGGACTTCACGGCGCCGACGATGTTGTAGACGCGGGAGTCGCCGTCATCGGCCGTGGCCGCGCCGGCGGCGCTGAGGACGGCGCCGGCGCCGAAGATGCCGGTCCAGCTGTACTGCCAGATCTGCGCGTTGCGCTGGCCGGCATCGAGCCGCTCTTCCAAGAAGCTCGCCCGGGCCTTGGCCTCGCTGTCCGACAGCAGCTCGAGCTGGGGCGGGACCTCGATCTCCTGTGCCTCGCTGGCCGCGGTCAGGGCGAGCAGCAGGATGCCGGCCATCGTGATCCGGCTATGGTGTCGGTGCATCGGTCCGGACCCTTGCGGCGCTGGTGACGATGGACCCGGAGAAGATCACAGGACGCCTGGGCCGGCCATAGCGTTCGTGCCACAAGGACGGCGCCGCATGCGGCTTGGCGCCACGCCGGCGGCAGGATGTGAGGGAGGTCGCAAGCGTTGAGAGGCTCCGCATGAACTCGATGCCGCGGTGCATGCTGATCACCGGGGCCGCGAAGCGGCTGGGCGCGGTCATGGCCGAAGCCATGGCCGCAGACGGCTTCGACGTGGCGATCCATTGCCACCACTCCATCGACGCCGCGCACGCGTTGGCGGTGCGGATCGAGGCACGCGGCCGGCGCGCGGCCGTGATCGCGGCCGACCTCGCCCGCGAGGACGAGGTCGAAGGCGTCGTGGCCGCCGCCACGGCGGCCTTGGGTCCGCTCGGGCTGCTGGTCAACAACGCCTCGACCTTCACCCTCGACCACCTCGAGACGGCGACACGGGAGTCCTGGGACCGGCATCTGGAGATCAATCTGCGTGCGCCCATCGTGCTGAGCCGGGCGTTCGTCGGGCAGCTCCCGCCGGCGAGCGACGGCCTGATCGTCAACATGCTCGACCAGCGCGTGTCGAACCTGACCCCGAACTTTCTGTCCTACAGCGTCAGCAAGGTCGGCCTGTGGGCGGCGACGCAGGTGCTGGCCCGCGAGCTGGCGCCGCGCGTCCGGGTCAATGCGATCGGGCCGGGGCCGACGCTCGTGGCGCCCGGCATGAACGAGGCGGCCTTCGCGGCGCTGGTGCAGGCGACCCCGCTCCGGCGCGGGCCGACGCCGGAGGAGATCGCGGCCGCCTTGCGCTTCATCGCCGCCAGCCCGTCGATGACCGGGCAGCTGGTGACGCTGGATGGCGGGCAGCAGCTCGGCTGGCTCACCCCGCAAGGGGCGGGTCCGGGCTGACCCGCCGGGGCGCTCAGCCCTTGGCCAGCTTCTTCGCCCGCTCGGTGATGTAGTCCATCGCCGCGAGCAGCAGGCCCGAGATCACGAAGACCATGTGGGTGATCACCTTCCACATCAGGTCCTCCTTGGAGATCGAGCCGATGTTCATGAAGCCCTTGAGCAGGTCGATGGCCGAGATCGCGACGATCGAGGAGACCAGCTTCAGCTTGAGGCCGCCGAAATCCAGCGTCCCCATCCAGGCCGGCCGATCTAAACTTCCGGTATCGATCCGCGAGACGAAATTCTCGTATCCAGCGAAGACCATCATCAGCACGAGGCTGGCAGCGAGGCTGAGGTCCAAAAGCGTCAGCGTCATCAGGATGACGTCGGTGTCCTTCAAGTCCAGGACCAGCGGCACGAAGTGGTACAGCTCCTCAAGGAACTTGACCATGAGCACGCCGAGGACAAGAATCAACCCAAGATAGATTGGCGCCATCAGCCAACGGCTCACGAAGATCAGGCGCTCGACGGTGGACTCGATCATGCGCGCACGTTTCCCCAGTCAATCGATTTGATGCTGCATCGCGGCAGGCTACGTAGTGTGGCGAGACCGTCCTGGCCAGATGGCGATCGTTTGCCGGCAGACGCATCCCGGGCTCGGCCGTATGCTCGCCTACGCTAGCATGGAGACAAGAGGATGCAGGACTGGCTGGTCCCGCTCGAGCGGATCATGCGCGATCTCGCGGCGACGCCCGAGGACAAGCGCTTCCATTACCCGATCCGCCACGGCAGCATGCGCGTGGGCGTCTATGCACCGCGGCCGCCACACGATCCGCAGCATCCGCACGACCAGGACGAACTCTACATCGTCATCGGTGGCAGCGGCACGTTCGCGAAAGGCGAGGAGCGCCGTCGCTTCGGCCCGGGCGACGTGATCTTCGTCGAGGCCGGCGTGCCGCACCGGTTCGAGGAATTCGGTGACGATTTCGCGACCTGGGTCGTGTTCTGGGGCCCATCCGGCGGCGAGGCCGGAGCGGCATGAGCTTGCGCCGGCGACCAAGCGCGCCCTCGGCCACGGCGGCCGTCACCCTGCCCTCGCCGACCTGGCTGGTCGGTCGCCTCCTGTACCGCGACGGGCTGATCTTGATCATCGACAAGCCGGCGGGTGTGCCGGTCCATGCCGGGCCGGGCGGCGGGCTCAATCTCGAGCACTATTTCGAGGCGCTGCGCTTCGGGCTGCCGCAGCCACCGGCACTGGCGCACCGCCTCGACCGCGACACCAGCGGCTGCCTCGTTCTCGGCCGCCACCGCAAGGCGCTGGCACGGCTCGGCCGGCTGTTCGCCGGCGGAAAGGTCGAGAAGGTCTACTGGACGGTGGTGCAGGGAGCACCGGCGCAGCCCGAGGGCCGGATCGAGCTGGCGCTGAAGAAGCGCTCGGCCGAGCGTGGCTGGTGGATGCAGGTCGATCCCGAGGGCCAAGCCTCGATCACCGACTATCGGACGCTGGGGCAGGCCGATGGCCTCACCTGGCTGGAATGCCGCCCGCGCACCGGACGCACGCATCAAATCCGCGTGCATTGCGCGGCGATGGGCTGTCCGGTGCTGGGTGATCCGATCTACGGCACACGATCCACGGGGAACGCAGCCGCGCCTCTGCATCTTCATGCACGTGCGCTCGGCCTGCCGCTCTATCCCGGTCGCGAGCCGATCACGGCCATGGCAGAGCCGCCATCGCACATGATGCAGACTTTGCGCGCGTGCGGCTATGAAGCGACGGAAGCAGCGGCATCGGTCGGTGCCGAAAGGAGGAACGGGGAATGTTCGGGTTGATCATCAGCCTTGTGGTGGCCGGCGTCGCCGGCTGGATCGCCGGCAACATCATGAAGGCGCAGCCGATCGTCATCGGCAACAGCCCGGTCATCGGCAACGTCGTGCTGGGGCTGATCGGCGGCTTCGTCGGCAGCCGGATGCTGTGGGTTCTGGGGCTGGGCGCGACCGGCCTCATCGGCAGCCTGATCGCGTCCGTGCTCGGCGCGATCGTCGTGATCTACGTCGTCAACTACTTCAAGAACAAGAGCTAGCGCGGCGACACGACCGGCCGGCCGCGCACCGCTCTCAGACGACCTTGCCGTCGTTGTTCGGGGTGGTCACCGGGGTCGGCGTGGTGTCGTCGTCCTTCAGCCCCGCCTTGAAGTTCTTGATGCCCTTGGCGAGATCCCCCGCGACCCGCGGCAGCTTGCCGGCGCCGAAGACGATCACCACGACGAGCAGTACGATGATCCAGTGCCAGCCGCTCGAGAAACCCATTGCTGCTCTCCAGAAGGAAGGTGCCACCCTATCTAGTGCACGCGCCGCCCGATGCCAACCACGACCTCCACCGGCCAGGATACCCGGTGTGCCCGTCGCTAACGACGCACCGTCCCGAGCGGGCTGCCGCTGACCAGCATCGTCACGTCGGCCAGAACGGCCGCCGCGGCGAGGCCGCCCGGCGCCGCCAGGTAGCGCGGCTCCCACACCGGCCGGAACTTCTCCTTGTACCGGCGTAGGCCCTCGAAATTATACAGGTTCTCGGCATGGGTGAAGAGGAGCGCGCCGGCGCGTGTCCACAATGGCGCGAGCTGCCGATCCTGCAAGCCCGACAGCGGGGCCATGCCCAGATCAAATCGCCGATAGCCCTGCGCCTTGCCCCACAGCAGAAGCTCGATGAACAGATAGTCCATCACGTCGTGCACGCGCCGCTCGCGGTAGCGCATCAGGTCGATCGACAGATCGCCCTTGTCCGGCGTCATCCAGAGATTGGCGAAGGCGACCAGCTCCTCGTCCTTGCGGACCAGCGCCAGGGGGAAGCGGCGCAGGTAGTCCGGGTCGAACCGGCCCAGGGAGAAGCTCTTCTCGCGCGCATGCTTGGTCTCGAGCCAGCCGTCCGAGATCGCCTTGAGCTCGGGCAGCAGCGCATCGAACGTGCCAGGTGCGAGCACCTCGAACGTGGCGCCGCTGCGCTGCGCCCGGCGCTGCGCCTGCCGCAGGCCCGAGCGCGCCGAGCCGGTAAGGTCGAAGGCCGGGAGCGGCACGAAGCCCTGCTCGCCGAGCTTGTAGAAGGTCAGCCCCAGCTCCACGAGATCCGGCATGATCGTGGGGCCGATCTCGTAGAACACCGCCCGGCCGCCCCAGGCGTCGCAACGCTCGCGGAAGCGCCAGAGCAGCTCCAGCCGCTCCGCGGCGAGGCCGACCGGCTCGCCCATCGCGATCCAGCTCCGGTTCTGGACGGCGTACATGATGAAGCTGCGCCCGCTCTCGCTGAATACGAAGCGCTTGTCGCCCAGGGCCGCGAGCCAAGCATTGGCCATCGGCGCTTCCGCTTTGGCCAAGGTCGCCAAGGCATGCTCGGGATCGTCGGGATCGCTTGCGGCGGCCCGTCGCGGCTCGCCGAAACGCATGAGCTGCAGGCCACCGAGGACGATCAGGCCGACGACGACCCCCGTCGTCGCGCGCAGGAAGCGCGGCGCGTCGCCATCGATGACGAACTGCCACCACAGCTCGTTGGCGTAGTCGACGTGGCGGTAGCAGAAGAAGCCGAGCCAGGTCGTGCCCAGCACCACGGCCAGGATGGCCAATAGCCACGGCACCGAGAACCGCTGCGTCAGCAGGCGGCTCCTGCGGTAGAAGGCGGCATGTGACGGCAGCAGGGCGACGAGGACGATCGTCAGGTAGAGCGCCTCCTCCCAGTCCAGGCCCTTGAGCAGGGAGAAGACGATGCCGGCCGCGAGCACGCCGGCCGTGGCCCAATAGGCGGCATCGAGCCGCCGGCGGAGGCCCCAGGCCAGCACCAGAAGGGCGAGCCCGGCCAGGCTGCCGAAGAAGTGCGACAGCTCGATCACCGCCAGCGGCGCCAATGGTCCCAGCCAGTCGAGCCGGCTCGGCATGGCCGGGGTAGCCCCCGAGACGAGCAGGACGACGCCACCGATGAAGACGAGGGTGGCGAGCAGCGACGGCAGGACGAGCTGCGTGCCGCGCCGGGCGAGCTCGATCCGGCCGACGACGGCACCACCGGCGCTGTAGGCCTGCTGCAGGGCGAAGAGCAGGGCCGCCACCAGGAGCGGCAGGACGTAATAGATCAGCCGGTAGATCACCAGTGCCGCGGCCACGCCCGGCGCGTGCGCGCCCTCCGGCAACGCGATCAGCAGGATGGCCTCGAACACGCCGAGCCCGGCCGGGACGTGGCTGACGACGCCGGCAATGCTGGCCAGCGTGTACAGGCTGGCGAAGGCGGCGAAGCCGAGCCCCACCGGTGGCAGCAGGAACCACAAGGTGGCAGCGGCCAGACCCCAATCGACCACGGCCAGCAGGAGCTGGGTCCAGGCCAGCTTCGGCGCCGGCCAGGCGAAGGTCCACCGGCCGATCGCCAACGGCCGTCGGAACACGAGGCCCAGCCAGGGATAGATCAGCAGCAGCAGGCCCACGCTCCAGGCCAGCCCGATGACGGCCGAAACCGGCAGATGCAGCAGCGCACCGACCTCGTGTGGCGCGGCGACCCCGCCCAGGGCCAGCATCGCCGCGACGCCGATCCATAGCGTCAGGCTGTTGAAGGCGATGATGCCGGCGATGTCGCCGGCTCCCACCCCCCAGGCGCTGTAGAGGCGGAAGCGGACGGCCCCGCCGGTCACGAGCGGCATGCCCATGGCGTGGCTGAAGGCGTAGCCCACGAACGAGGCCAGCGCCCCGCGCTGGATCGGCAAAGCTTGCCCGAGATGGCGCAGCGCCAGCGGATCGTAGAACGACAGGAAGACGTAGCTCAGGCCGGCGGCCAGGATGGCCAGGATCACCTGCCCGGTCGAGACCGCGGCCATGGCGGTCGTGATGTCGTCGAAGGTCCAGGCGGCGAGTTCGCGATGGATCGCCCAGGCGGCACCGAGGAACAGCAGCAGCGTCAGCACGGAGGTCAGCACGGTGCGCAGGCTGCGCTCGGCCTCTCCATCGGCCGGGC
Source organism: Geminicoccaceae bacterium (assembly GCA_039808865.1). Taxonomy (GTDB): domain Bacteria; phylum Pseudomonadota; class Alphaproteobacteria; order Geminicoccales; family Geminicoccaceae; genus Benzoatithermus. Next base: position 794 of record JBDHTW010000076.1, on the reverse strand, counting down.
CGCCGCCAAGACCCGGCGGGGCCTTCAAGGGTGGTGACGAGGCGGCCATGAAATGCTTCCGAAAGTCGTTGCCGTTTCTTCATGCGCGACATCGAGGTGGCGCCGGACTATCAGAGCGCCGTGTCGATGTCGACGTCGCGGCAGGGGCCCGAACATTAAACCTGCCGCCGCATGCCCTAGGTTCCGCAGGTCGTTGGAAGTTGCGCCCATGCTCCGTCCTCTCTCCTTCCTGATCGCCGTCGTGCTGAGCCTGGCCGGCTTCGCCCCCAGGCTCGCCACGGCGGCCGGCGTGGACGGGCTGACGCTGGGCCAGCTCGAGCCGGTGATGCCATCCGGGACCGCGGCAGGTCTGGTGTTCCTGTTCTCCGGCGAGGAGGGATGGACACCCGAGCTGGATCGGGCGGCGGCGAAGCTGGCCACGGACGACCTGATCGTCGTCCCGGTCGACCTGCGGCCGTTCCTCGACCGTCAGGACGCGACCGGTCGCGACTGCCTCTATTTGGTCGGCGACATCGAGGAAGCAAGCCGCCGGCTTCAGGCCGAGGGCGGCCGCGGCCGCTACCTGACGCCGATCGTGGCCGGCACCGGCATGGGTGCGGCCGTGGCCTATGCCGCCCTCGCCCAAGCGCCGGACGCGACGCTGGCCGGTGCGGCCGGCGACGGATTCACGACACGCGTCGCGACCAAGACGCCCCTGTGCGCCGGCGCGCCGTCCACGCCGGCGGCCGCCGGCGGCTTCGACTACGCCCCGTCGCCGCTGCCCGGCTGGTGGCGGGTGGCGACGGCAGCGACGG
>JBDHTW010000075.1:0-21295 GCA_039808865.1 Geminicoccaceae bacterium | reverse complement strand
ACGCTGGCGGTGACGATCATCGGCCCGAGCAGCGGCAGCACGATCGAGACATAGACCCGCCAGGTCGGGATGCCGTCGATCCTGGCCGCTTTCCACAGATCGGCGTCGATGCCGCGCAGGCCGGCGAGCAGGATCGCCATGACGAGGCCGGATGCCTGCCACAGGCCGGCGATCACCAGCGTGTAGATCACCCTGTCCTGGTTGACGAGCCAGTCGAAGGTGAAGCTCGCGAAGCCCAGGTCGCGCACGAGCTTCTGCAGGCCGAGGCCGGGGTTGAGGAACCATTGCCAGACCAGGCCGGTGACGATGAAGGACATCGCGTAAGGGTAGAGGAAGATCGTGCGGAACAGGCCTTCGCCACGCACCTGCTGGTCGATGAACACCGCCAGCAGAAAGCCGAGGACCAGGGCACCGACGATGAACAGTACCCCGAACAGCGCGATGTTCTGGATCGAGATCAGGAAACGGTCGTTGGCAAACAGGCGATGGTATTGCTGCAGCCCGATCCAATCGAGCTTCGGCAGCAGCTGCGAGCTGGAGAAGGACAGACGCACCGTCCACAGCATGCAGCCGAGATAGACCACCAGCACGATGATCGCCGATGGCAGCAGGGCCAGACCAGCCGCCAACTGCCGCCGCCTGCGGCCGTGACGGCCGGGGACGGCAACCGAGATCGTCGCCATGACATGCAACTCCCTGCCGAGACGGGCGCCCGACATGCGCGGCCGGCGCCCGGGCCGAGCCGGCGTTGGGCTAGCCAGCGGCCTCCATGGCGCCGGCGAACTTGGCGACGAACACGTCGGCGGTCATCGACGGTGTGTTCCAGTACTGGGTGATCACGTCTTCGGTGGCGCCGACCAGGTCGGGCGAGGCCAGGAAGTTCGTGCTCGGGATCTGCTTCGCCGGATCGCGCAGCTCGGCCATGCCCTTCTGAGCACACGGATCCATGCCGGAGACGTCGACATCCAGACGGACCGGCACCGAGCCCTTCTTGCTGTTGAAGGCGAGCTGCGTTTCGGGTGCCAGCATCAGCTCGGCGAGCTTGTCCTGGGCCGCCACGCGCTTCGGGTCGTCGAGCTTGGGGAACACGAACACGTCGCCGCCCATGACGTACCCGCCCGGCAGCACGGTGCAGCCATAGTCCTTGTCCGCGGTCAGGCCGGCAGCGATGAATTCGCCCTTGGCCCAGTCCCCCATCACCTGCATGGCGGCCTTGCCGGTGATGACGAGACCGGTGGCGTCGTTCCAGTTGCGGCCCGGGCTGGCCGGGTCGACGAGCCCACGCAGCGCACCGTACGTCTCGGCGGCCTTGAGGAACTTCGCCGCCTTGACCGCATCGACGTCCTTGTCGGCGTAGACCGACTTGAACACGTCCGGCCCGGCCTCGGCCAAAAGCACCGAATCGAACAGCAGCCGCTCCTGCCAGCCCTGGCCGCCCTGCGCCAGCGGGATGATGCCGGCCGCCTTCAGCTTTGGCGCGGCTGCCAGGATGTCCTCGTAAGTGCTGGGGGGAGTCAAGCCGGCGTCGGTGAAGACCTTCGTATTATAGAACAGCCAGTTCTGGCCATGAATGTTGACCGGGACGGCGTAGAACTTGCCATCCCGGGTGGCGGCATCGGTAATGGCCGCCGGCAGCACCTCGCGCCATTTGCCGGCCACGGCAACGCTGTCCATGTCGCGCAGGAGATCGTTGGCGACCAGCTCGTCGAACTGTTTGCCCGTGTTGAACTGCATCATCGTGGGTGGGTTGCCGCCGACGATCCGGTTGATGCCAGCCGTGCGCGCCGCGACGCCACCGGCGATCGCGGTGTCTTCCCAGGCGCCGCCGGCGGCGGTGAACTGGTCCGCGAACACCTTGACGGCTGCGGATTCGCCGCCCGATGTCCACCAGTGCAGCACCTCGGCCTGCATCTCCTGGGCCGATGCGGCGGCAGGCACCGCGAGCACGAACACGGTCGCGGCCAGCATCCGTTTGAACTTGCGCATGGCAATACTCCCCTGATGCATGTTCGGTTTTGCGACGTTGGTGACGTATTGGAATAGCGTCGTCATAGCATCGACCGGCGGTGATTCGTGCCGTCGATTGCAAAGCCAGGCAGATATTTGCCTTTATTGTCGATCGTCCTGCCATTCGGCAGTGGACGGCGGCGCACCGGCGAGCCCGAGGCCTTGCGGCAACGCATCGGCTCGATCCTCCCTGTCGTTCACGCTGGTCAATGTAAACGTTTACCATTCGCGTTGACAAGCCTTTTCTTTTGGCCGAGATCGGAAAACATGGACGAGGACGCAACCGGGTCAGTGAAGCGGCGCCGACGTCGGGAGGCGCCCGGTGGTCGCCCCGGGACCATGCACATCGCCGAGGTGGCCAGCCTCGCCGGTGTGTCGATCGCCACGGTCAGCCGTGCCTTGGCCAATCCAGAACGCGTCAACGCCGCGACGCGCGAGCGCGTGCTCGAGGTGGTGCGCCGGACCGGGTACACGCCGAACGTGGCTGGACGCAGTCTGCGTGCAGCGCGCTCGATGATGGTGCTCATCGTCATCCCGACCTTCATCACCCCGTTCTTCAACGACCTGCTTTTGGGGGTGGATCGAGCCCTGTCGGCACAAGGCTATGGCCTGCTGATCTCCAACCTGTTCGCCGACGCCGACAAGGAGCGCCGCTTGGTCGAACTGGTGCTGGCCGGCCAGGCCGACGGCGTGCTGCTGCTGCACGGCAAGGTGCCGCGCGGCGCCACCGTGACGCTGGCCGATGCCGGTGTGCCCATGGTGGCCGTAGGCGTGCCCGTCGCCGGCAGGGACATTCCGGCCGTGCTGGTGCAGGATCGTGCCGGCGGGGCAGCGGTGGCCCGCCACCTGCTGGCGCTCGGCCATCGGCGCTTCGGCTACGTCAGCGGACCCGAAGGCAACTACAGCGATTCCGAGCGCTGGGCGGGATTTGCCGCCACGCTGGGGGAGGCGGGCATCGATACCGCGAGCGTGCGCCGCTACCCGGGCGATTTCCACGTCGAGAGCGGCGTGGCGGCGGGCCATGCGTTCCTGGCCTCGACGCCGCGTCCGACGGCCGTGTTCGCGGCCAGCGACATGATGGCGATCGCCTTCATGCGCGTCCTGCACGCGGCAGGGCTGCGCATCCCCCAGGATGTCTCCATTGCCGGCTTCGATGGAATCGAGTTCGCCGACTATTGCGAGCCACCGCTGACCACGATCCGCCAGCCACGCGAGGCCATGGGGCGGGAGGCGGCGGAACTCCTGGTCCGGCTGATCCGCAACGAGCCGATCCCGCCAGCAGAGAGCCGGCTGCAGCTCGAGGTGAGCCTGCGTCCCGCCGGCAGCACGGCACCCCTGACGAGCGGCATCGCCCGTAAGGCCCTGCACGACCGGTCGGCCGTCCCCGGCACGCAGCCGGCCGACGAACTGGCCTCGTCGTAGCGGCGCCGGCCGTCGACGGCGTGCGGCCGGGCGCTAGGTGTGGCCGGAGACGGTTCGCGGTCGGTACGGCTCCTCCAGCCAAGCCCGGGTCTCGGCATCGATCTCAAGCGCGAGGGCGCCCAGCGCGTCCTGCAAGTGATGCGGCTTCGAGGCGCCGACGATCGGCGAGGTGACGCCCGGCGTGCCCAGCACCCAAGCCAGGGCGACCTGGGCAGGCTTGACGCCCAGCCGCGCGGCCACGGCCTGCACCCGGGCGAGGATGGCATGGTCCTGCTCGCTGCCCAGGCCCAGCGTCTCCTGGTAGCCGTCGGTGCGGGCTCGGACGGTGGCCGCGCCGTCGCGCGGCTTGCTGCCGCCGAGAAAGCCGCGGGCGAGGGGACTCCACGGCGTCACCGCGATGCCCTCGGCGCGGCACAGCGGCAGCATCTCGCGCTCCTCCTCGCGGTAGACCAGGTTGACGTAGTTCTGCATCGACGCGAACGCCGGCAGACCGCCGGCTCGTTGCAGCCCCAGCATCTTCATGAACTGCCAAGCCCACATCGACGAGGCGCCGAGATAGAGCGCCTTGCCGGCCTTGACGACGTCGGCCAGCGCCTCGACCGTTTCCTCGATCGGCGTCACCGGGTCGAAGCGGTGAATGATGTAGAGATCGACGTAGTCGGTGCCCAGCCGCTTCAGCGAGCCGTCGATGGCCTCCATGATATGCTTGCGCGACAGGCCCTTCTGGTTCGGTCCGGGTCCCATCGCGTTGAAGACCTTGGTCGCGATCACGACCTCGTCGCGGCGGGCGAGATCCTTCAGGGCACGGCCGAGAACCTCCTCGCTGCGCCCGAGGGAGTACATGTCGGCGGTGTCGAAGAAATTGATGCCGGCATCCCAAGCTTCGCGGATGAACGGCCTGGCCGCGGCCTCGTCCAGCACCCACTCGCGCCAAGCGGGATCGCCATAGGTCATGCAGCCGAGGCACAGCCGCGACACTTGCATACCTGTCGTGCCGAAACGTACGTAGTCCATGCTCGCCCTCCCGTTGCGCCTGAGAAATAATCCGTATGCCTTAGGCCGCAAAGCCCAATCGGTGCAGGCCTGCCATCGTTGGGAGAGTAGCCGGCAGTGGCACGATTGTAACAAAGACTTGCAGTCTGTAGTTTTTCTATTTTCAGCTAAGGTCGTTTGCCTTTGACGCAGCGAAGCGCCGACATTACATGCTGACCCGTCATAACCTGAGCGACGGCCCGATGATCGTCTGTGTCTGCAACCGCCTGAACGACACGACCTGCCGCGAGACCGCGGCCAGCGGCCGCTGCCGCACGGTCGGCTGCATGTACCGGCTGCATGGGCACCGCATCCGCTGTGGCCGGTGCCTCCCGGAGATGACCAACATCCTCGCCGAGCATGCGCCCGATGCCACCGCCGGTGCGCCGGTGGGTGCAGAGCGCTCGCTGATCGCCGTGGCGGCTCCCGACCGCTGAAGGCACGCAGCCGGGCTCGACTCGCGCCCGCTCTCCCGTCGCTTGAAATTGCGCCGTCCGTCACCGCCGCGAGCCGCAGCCGACCGAAGCTGCGGTCCGCGGCGACGAGCCCGGTTCAGCCGAGCCCCAGCTTGCCGCGCAGCTGGGACAGATCCTCGGCCAACGTGTTGACCGCCCCGGCGAGCTGGTTGCGGTCGTTGTCGGTGAGCTTTTCGTAGCTGACGAAGCCCTCGGGGGTCCGATAATTGGCGAGGACGCGGTCGACGGTGGCGAAGTTCGCGTTCACCTTCGCGACATAGGCCGGATCGTCGGTGACCAGCGGGCTGAACAGCGCCCAGATCTTCTTCGAGCCATCGGCGTTGGCCTGGAAGTCCCATAGATCGGTGCGGCTGTAGCGGTCCTCTTCACCCGAGATCTTCGTGGCGGCGACCTCCTCCATCAGCGCCGCCGCTCCGCCGACCACGATCTCCGGCGGGAACACCAGGCTGGTGATCCGGTCACGCAGCTGATGGACGTCGGCCATCAATTGTTCGGCGTACGACTCGAGGCCAGCCGTGCTGTTGTCGATCCACAGCCCGTACTCGAGGCGATGGAACCCGGTGAAGCCCGGGTCCTTCTCGGCCAGCTCGTGATCGTCGGCCCGTGAGTCCATCGAAGCGTCGAGGTCGCTGAACAGCTCGGCGATCGGCTCGATCTGCTCGTAGTGGGTCCGGGTCGGGGCGAACAGCGCCTTGGCCTTGGCGACGTCGCCGGCTTTGACCGCGGCCGTGAACGCATCGGTGTCCTTGACCAGCGCCTGTAGGGACTGCGTGACGTAGAGCTTGTACTCGGTGATCGGCTGGACCAGGGCCAGGGGCGAGACATCGGCATGCGCCGTGCCGGGACCAGCGGCGAGCAGCACGGCCAGACCGAGACCAGGAAGGAGGGATTTCGTCATTCGATGCCTCGCATGTTGGAGCGCTGCGGGTCAGGTCGAGGTACGGGAAAGCCCTGCCTGCTCGAGCAGCGGTCGACCCAGGAAGTCGCCGGGTTCGCGTACGCCCGGCAGCGTGAAGAAATAGCCGCCGCCGACCGGCTTGATGTACTCTTCGAGCGGCTCGCCATCGAGGCGCCGCTGTACCGCGAGGAAGCCCTGCTCGAGGTCGGCCTGATAGGCGATGAACAGCAGGCCCATGTCGAGCTGGCCCGACTTGGTCACACCGTTCGAATAGTTGAAAGGCCGCCGCAGCATCAGGTTTTTCTGTGCTTCGGCCGTCCGTGGATTGGCCAAGCGGATGTGTGCCGTGAACGGCGTGATCTTGCCCTCGGGATCGCCGGCATAGTCCGGCACGTCCGCTTCGGTCCCACCGCTCAGCGGCGCGCCGCTGGCCTTCTCGCGGCCGATGATCCGCTCCTGCTCGCGCAGCGGGGTCCGGTCCCAGCGCTCGACGAAGTTGCGGATGAGGCGCACGGCCTGGTAGGTGCCGTGCGTGGCCCATGCCGGCTCGCCCCGGCCCGCCTGCACCCAGACCACGCGGTCCATGAGCGGGCCATCGGTCGCGCTCGGGTTGGCCGAGCCGTCGCGAAAGCCCAGGAAGTTGCGCGCGCTCTCGACCGGCTTGCCGGGCACCACCGGCATCTCCGGCACGCTGCCCTGCTGCAGCCAGCGCAGCACCAGGAGATCGGGCAGGCTCTTCACCACGTCGCGCAGCGCGTGGATGATCGTGTCCGGCGTGTTGGCGCAGAACTGCAGCGACAGGTCGCCGTGGCACAGTGCGGCATCGAGCGCGTCGTTGCGAAAGCGCGTCATCCGGGTGAGCCTGGCCGGCTTGTGCGCGGCGAGGCCGAAACGGTCATCGAACAGCGAGGCGCCGACCGAGGCCGTGATGGTCAGATTGTCGGGCGTCACCACCGGGCCGAGGATTCCGGAATCGGCCGGCGGGTAGCGCGGGTCGAGGTCGGGAGGCGTGCCCCCCTGGGTCAGGAACACCGCCCGCTCGGTCAGCGTGCGGAACAGGCGGACAAGCTCGGCCGGCGTGGGCGCGATGACGTCGAACGCCGCCACCATGCCCGCGGCCGGGCGCGGTGTCACCACGCCGGCCTGATGCTGGCCGTGGAAAGGCTGGCGCTGCCCGGTCGTGTCGCTCGGCGGTGCGGCTGCCACATTGCCGGATTCGTCGGCCGACACGGCGATGGCTGCCGGGCACACGCCGGCAAGGGAACTGCCGGCGACGCCCAGGCCCAGCAGCAGACGCCGCCGATCCGCCAGAAGGTTCTCGATGTTGCTCATGGTCGACGCCGCCCGCCTCACTCCAGGCCGAGACCGGCATTGATCTTGCCGATACCGTCGGCCAACGCCTGCAGTCGCTGCCCCAGCGCGGCCCGATCGGCCTCGCTCACCTTGTCGTAGGCCACGAAGCCGTCCGGCTGGCGCAGCCCGTCCAGGATCGCCGTCGTTGCCGCGAACTCGGCGTCGATCTCGGCGACGAGTTCGGGCTTGGCCTTGGTCAGCAGCGGGCGGAGCAGTTCCACCACCTTGCGGCTGCCGTCCAGGTTGGCCGCGAACACGGCGAGGTCGACACGCGCGTAGGGATCGACACCATGCGGAACCTTGGCTTCGGCAAGACGTGCCGTCAGCTGCGCCGCCCCCTCGGCCAGCTGCTCGGGTGGCACCTGCAGGGTGGCCAGGCGTGCCTGCAGGCTTCCGGCATCGGCCACCAGCGACGTGGCCACGGGGGCGAGGCCGGCCATGCTGTCCTGACCGAACAACCCGTACTCCAGCCGATGCAGACCCCCAAAGGCCGGATCGTTCTCGCGCAGCTCGAAATAGTCGGCTTCGGCGTCGATGGCGGTGGCCAAGTCGGCGAACCGGGCGGCCATCGGCTCGAGATGCGCATAGGCGATCCGCGCCTGGACATATTGCGCACGGGCGGCCGGCAGATCGCCGGCGTCGACCGCAGCGCGCAGGGCCTGGACGACGTCGACCAAGCGCGCGGACTCGAGACCGAGATAGAGCTGGTACTCGGCGAGCGGTCCGATGAAAGCCATCAGCGGCGGACGCGCCGCCTCCACGGCGGCCGCGGCGGACGGGGTGACCTCGAGGCTGCCCCGCGGGTTGCTGAGCAGGCCGCAGGTGATCTCGTAGTGTCCGGGAGCGAGCTTGGCGGTCAGCGTCTGGGCAATGCCGGGCGCGATGTTCTCGCGCTCGGCCACGACCATGACCCCGTCGAGGATCTCCCATTCCACCGCGCGGTCGGACTGGTTGACGATCCGGAACGTGGTGCGTCCGGCGGGAACCGAAAGAGCGTTGGGCTCGCAGGCCTTGCCGGCGATGGTCACCGTCACCGCGTCGCCGGCGGAGGGCCGCTGCCGGGCGACCGTCGTCGCATAGTAGAATGCCGCGCCCGACAGCAGCACGAGCAGCGTGGCGCCGGCGACGGCCAGCCGCATCGGGCCCCGCGGCAGGACGGTGGTCTCGCTCATGCGCGGCTCGGTCCGCGTCCGACATCCGAGCCGCTAGGCGATGCCGGGCTGGCCTTCCGGGCCGGCGCCGGGTCGGCCAGGAACAGCCACAGGGTAACGGCGAGAAACAGCAGGTAGACGATGACCTCGCCGACCGCGGGCCGGTCGGAGTAGCCCAAGATGCCGGCCAGGACGGTGCCGAGGCCACTGTCCACCGGCAGCACCCCGCTGAGGTCGAAGGCCGTCGCCTGCAGCTGGTTCCACAGCCCGGCCTCGTGCAGGGCACGCAGCGAGCCCGCGAGGATCCCGGCGGCGACGACCAGGATCAGCACGCCGGTCACGCGAAAGAAGCGGCGCAGGTCGAGCCGGATGCCACCGGCGAAGATCGCGTAGCCGAGAGCCGCCGCGGCGACGATGCCGAGCAGGGCGCCCAGCGGCGCCAGCGGGTCGGCGCTCTGCTGAAAGATCGCCAAAAGGAAGAAGACCGATTCCAGCCCTTCGCGGGCCACGGCGAAGAAGACCATGCCGACCAGGGCCAGACCCTGGCCGCGGGAGCCGGCCAGGGCCGTCTCGATCGAAGCGTGCAGCTCGCCCTTGATCGAGCGTGCCACCTTGCGCATCCAGAACACCATCGAGGTGAGGACCGCCACGGCCATCAGACCGACGACCGCCTCGAACATCTCCTGGGCGCGCTGTGGAAATTCGGCGCTGGCGAGCTGCAGGGCCGCGCCGACGAACAGAGCGGCGGCCACCGCGAGCAGAACGCCAACCCAGACGGCAGGCATCCAGGCGGCCCGCCCGGTCTGGGCAAGATAGCTGGCGATGATGCCGACGATCAGCGCGGCTTCCACGCCTTCACGCAGCATCACCAGAAATGGCACGAGCATCCGAAAGCACCTGAAAGCCGCGCCCAAGATCGGCGGCCAGTTGGACGGCTCGCGCAGCACTACACAAGATCGGCACCATCGGAAACCCAGCATTCGGCAGATTGGATTTGATTTAAACTAGCGCTGCACCTGGCGAGAGCCGAGCGAAGATGTATCGCCGCATCGAGAAGGTGCATGGGGACTTTCTAGAATGGATCAAATCTATCACGCTTCTTTTCAATTGCGCTTGCTAGGTTAGAAGGGATCAAGTTGACTCGGCGCCGGACCACCACGGGCAGAGCGGGCTGGGTCGGATGGCGGCGGCGATGCCCGTTGACAGGCAGGTGGGCATCGCTATCTAGTTGTTAAGAATCATTCTAAGGAAGAGTTGGCATGACGAAAGCGCTAACCGGGGATCCGCAGGTTCTGGCGGCCCTGAACGAGGGCCTCAAGGGCGAGCTCACGGCGATCAACCAGTACTTCCTGCATGCCCGCATGCTGGAGGACTGGGGCTTCTTCAAGCGCGGCAAGGCCGAGTACGAGGAAAGCATCGAGGAGATGCGCCATGCCGACAAGCTGATCAAGCGCATCCTGCTGCTTGGCGGCCTGCCCAACCTGCAGGATCTCGGCAAGCTCTATATCGGCGAGAACCTGAAAGAGGTGATCGAGTGCGACTATCGCCTCGAGCTCGAGGGCATCGCCAACTACCGCAAGGCCATCGGCATCTGCGAGGCGGCGAAGGATTATGTCAGCCGTGACCTGATCGTGGAAATCCTCGAGGACGAGGAGGAGCATCAGGATCACAACCGCACCGAGCTCGAGCTGATCGACAGGATCGGCATCCAGAACTTCGGTCAAAGCCAGATCTGAGCCTGCGTCCCGCAGGCGTCGGTCGGGCTGGGCTCACCGGCGTCTGCGGCATGCCGCCATGACCAGCTCGGCATTCGACCCGGCCCGCACCCCGTCCGGCAACAGACAGCCGTCCTCCAGGCCGATCCGGGTCGAGAACCGATGCTCGAACGCCATGTCGACGAGCGGCCAGACCGTGGCATCGAAGCCGTGCAGCAGGATCGGCTTGCGCAGGCCCTGCCGGGCCAGCACGGCGCACATGTCCCGCGCCACCTTCCGGGCGATCTCCACGTCCTGCTCCTCGATCTCGATCAAAAGGCGAAGCGCCAGTTGGCCGAGGCCCAGCTGCAGCAGGCGCTCGGTATCGGCGACGCTGGCGAGACCGGCCTCGATGCCCACACCACGGCGATGCAGGTGCTCGATCACCGCCGGGGCAGCGGCCTCGCTCAGATTGACCGACACGTAATCGGGCAGCTCGCGCCAGCCGCCGATCATCGCCAGGCGACGGTCGTCGGCAGGTTCGATCCAGGCCCCGGTGCTGATGCCGATGAACGTCCCGGGCAGGCGTGCGCGCAGCGCGAGCAGCGTCGCGTCCACATCCCCTGGCGCCAAGCTCTCCCGGCCGTCGGCGCCACGGACATGCAGGTGCAGCTCGGCCGCCCCGGCCGCCACGGCTGCGACCGCGTCGGCCGCGATCGCCTCCGGGCGTAGCGGCAGCGCCGGATGGTAGCCCACCGGGCGAGCCCCGTTCAGACAGGCCTGAACGATCATGTGCGACCTCCCGCCATTGCATGGACAGCGGCGAGGATAGCGCGGCGCGCTTGAGCCCGACACCGGCTTCCAGCATGGTCGCGCGGCGGAAGGGAGGGGCCCATGCGCCAGCGGCGAAGCAGTATGGTGACGTTCGCCACCATCGAGGCGGCCGCCCAGGCCCGCCACGGCAGGGAAGGTGTCGAGGCACGCCTGCCCGTGCCCAAGAGCGCCGTCGAGCTGCGCGCGATGCCCGATGACCGTTGTCTCTCGCTGATGTCGCTGCGCATCTTCCGCGCCGGCCTCAGGCACGACCTGGTCGATCGCAAGTGGCCGGCGTTCGAGGAGGTGTTCCACGGCTTCGCGCCCGCACGCTGCGCCACGCTGTTCGACGAGGACATCGAGGCCATGCTCGAAGATCGCCGGCTGATCCGGCATCTGGCCAAGCTGCGTGCCGTTCGCGCCAACGCCGTGGCGATGCTGGCGCTCGAGCGCGAACGGGGCGCGTTCGGCGCCTGGCTCGCGGACTGGCCGGTGGACGACATCGTCGGGCTTTGGATGGTTCTCGCCAAGCGTTTCAGCCAGCTCGGCGGCAACTCGGCTCCGGCCTTCCTGCGCATGGCCGGCAAGGACACGTTCCTGCTCACCGACGGGGTGACCAGGGCGCTGCTGCATTGGCGAATGGTCGACGCCGTGCCGCGCACGCGGGCGGATCGGGCCGCCGTGCAGCAGCTGTTCAACCGCTGGGCCGCCGAGAGCGGCCGACCGCTATGTCAGCTGAGCCAGATATTGGCGCTGAGCGCCGACTGAGCTGGCGCGGCAGCTGTCGATCGTACCATGCTGCGTGGACGGAACGGGTGAGCGGGACCAGTTAAGATCCGCAGGCTCAAGAACGACAGGGGTGCTCCTGATGCTTTACGTCGATATCCCGACCAGCGCCGAGATCGCGGCCCTTGCCGGACATCGCGGCGATATCTCGGTCTCGATCTACCTGCCGACGACACCGTTGACCCAAGATACGGCGGCTGACCGGATCGCGCTGAAGAACCTCGCCAGGGAGGCGCAGCGCCAGCTGCACGAGGTGGGAGCCGACAAGCGGCGCAGCGCCGAACTGGCCGAGCATCTCGACGATCTGATCGATGACGACGAATATTGGCGCTTCCAGGCGCACAGCCTCGCCGTCCTGGCCACGCCCGAGCATGTCCACACCTTCCGCGTGCCGAACGCGCTCCAGCCGATGGTCGAGGTGTCGGACCGCTTTCATCTCAAGCCGCTGCTGCGTGCGACGACGTTTGCGAACACGGCCTACGTCTTGGCGCTGTCGGAGAACGTGGTCCGTCTCGTCGAGGTCACGCCCGATCTGCCGGCTGCGGCGGTGGAGGTCGACGGGCTGCCCCGGGATGCCACCAGCGCCGTCGGCAAGTCGAGCATCAACGACCGCTCGCCCAGCGGGCGCATCCAGGGCTCGGAGGGCAAGAAAGTCCGCCTGCGCCAATTCGCCCGCAAGGTCGACCATGCGCTGCGCGGCCTGCTCGCCGGCAGCGAGGTGCCGCTGGTGCTGGCCACCGCCGCGTCGCTGGAGCCGATCTACAGCTCCGTCAACACCTACCCGCACCTCGCCGCCGAGCCGATCGACGGCAACCCGGATTCCCTCAGCGACGCCGAGCTGGCCCAGCGCGCCCGCGCCATTTTGGACCGCATCTACCGCGACAAGCTCGGAGCCTGGCACGAGACCTATGCCGCCCGCGAGGCGCAGGGCCGGGCGACCACCGATATCGCGCGGGCGGCGCGTGCCGCCACGTTTGGCGCCATCGACTCGCTGCTGGTCGACATCGACGCGACGATCCCGGGCACGGTCGAGGAAGGCACCGGAGCGGTGCATTTCGCCGACCACGCTGGGGCTGCCAGCTATGGTGTGGTGGACGAGATCGCCCGTCGGGTGCTCCTCACGCGGGGCGAGGTCCTGGCGGTCCGCCGGGACGACCTGCGGCAAGACCAGCCGCTGGCGGCGATCCTGCGCTACCCGGTCTGAACGGCAGGGCCGGGCTCAGGCGGCGCTGCGGGCGCGCCAGCGGTCACGGTAGGCCGTCAGGCCCGGGATCACCCATGCCGAACGCGGTGGTGACAGGGTGCTCGGCCAGGACGGCCGCTCTTGCCACCGCGCCAGCAGCCAAGCCCCGCGCGCCGTACCGCTCGGATCGTCGGTCGGATGGATCGGCTGGCCCGGGCGGAGGGCGGCGAGCAGGCCGCAGAAGGCGGCGTTGCGATGGAAGCTGCCCTCGATCACCACGGGACCCACGGCCGCGAGCTTGTCGAGCATCGTGTCAACCGTGAGCGCCGCATAGAGCGAGGCCAGCGCGGTCCGTCGTGCCGGCTCCCGTCCCGGCTCGCCGACGATCCGCCCCGGCTTGCCGATATAGGGACCGCTGCCGGGGACGAAGCTCGGCAGCGCCATGACGTCCATGGCCACGAGAGCCGCCACGTCGTCGGGCGTGGCCGCCGTACGGAGCGCCTCGGCGCCGGCGACGATCTCGACCTCGCGCCCACCCATGAATCGCGCCGTCGGCACCGGTGTGCCCTGTGCATCCACGTTGGCCAGCATGTCGGCATGCTCGTCCAGCCGTGCGAGCGGTAGGCCCGGCGACATGGCGATGATCCAGGTGCCCGTGGAGAGGACGGTGAACGGCCGTTCCCTGGCGACGAGGTGCGGCAGGTAGGAGGCGTTGCTGTCGTGGATGCCGGTCAGGACTCGGCACGTCGCCGCCAGGCCCGTCGCCCGGGCGAGCTCGGGGCGGATGCTACCCAGCGTCTCCCATGCCCGCCGCAGTGGCGGAAACCGGCGTGCCCAGCCCAGGCGCTCGGCGACGTCGGCGAAGCGATGCTCGGCCGGCCGCCACAGGAGGGTATGCGCGCCGAGCGAGGTGACCTCGGTCGCCTTCACGCCCGAAAGCCGCCAAGCCCAGTATTGGGCGAGCGGCAGGATGTCGGTGCAGCGGTCGAATGCGGCCGGGAAGCACTTCTGCTGCCAGTAGAACTGTGCGGCAAGGCAGAGGCCGCCGGGCAGCACGGGCGAGCCCGTGGCCGCGAACGGATCGAGCTCGGTCGCGAGCTCGGCCGCGATCGTGTCGGGGCCGGGATGCTCGTAGTCGAGCGCCGGTAGTGCCAGTTCGTCGCCGGCCAGCAGCACGGCAGCGGCACCGTGAGCCACGGGCACGATGCAGTCGATCGGGCCCAGCGGCGCCAGTTCCGCCAGCGCGGCAACGGCCCAGGTCCAGATCGCATCCAGATCGAGCTGCGGGTAGGGCGGCTCGTGCCGCACGGCGCAGGGCCGCGAGCGCTGCGCCAGCATTTCGCCGTCGTCGCGCAGCAGCAGCACCTTGGCGTTGGTCTTGCCGATGTCGAGCACGGCTATGGGCATGGCGCGGCCGTCAGTCGAGATGGAACATCGGCTGCAGCGGGGTGACCGCGGGGCTGCCGTCGGGCTCGGTCGCCATGATGTCGCGCATGTGCTTCCACCACCGCCGCATGACCGGCTCGGCGGGCAAATGGTCCATGCGGTGATCCTCGGTCCGGCGCAGCACGGCGAACAGCGTTCCCGACGCTTCGTCCAGGAAGATCGAGTAGTCGCGGATGCCGGCCGCGTGCAGAAGCTCGACCAGCTCCGGCCAGATCGCGTCATGCCGGCGCCGATACTCCTCGGCCCGGCCGGCATGCAGGCGCATGGTGAAGGCGATTTGCTGCATGGTCGGTCGGGGCGGGCAAGTCTGCCCGCCCCGGCTTCATCAGAAGTCGAACTGGTCGATGTTCGCCTTGGTGAAGACGAAGGGAGGCCCGAGCAGGATCTCGCTGCCGTTGACCACCTGCAGCTTGCCGAGCTTGCCGGCTTCGACCTCGGTGGCGCCGGGCTTGAGCTTGCCGTCGGCGACCGCGCGCATGACGTAGGCGGCGGCATAGCCGAGATCGACCGGGCTCCACAGCACGACCGACTTCACGCAGTCGGACTTGACGTAGGGCTTCATCGCGTTGGGCGTGGCGAGGCCGACGACCGCGACCTTGCCGCAGAGCTTGGCCTGCGTCACCGCCTCGGCCGAGGCCGGCGTGGCGATGCTGGTCATGCCGAAGATGCCCTTGAGCTCGTCGCCGTACTTGTTGATCAGCGTGCTGGCCTGATTGTAGGACAGAATGTTGTCCTCCTGGGCCTCGACCGTCTCCAGCCACTTCATGTTCGGGTGGCAGGCCTCCTGGTAGGCCTGCATCTCGGCGATCCAGCGGGCCTGGTTCGGCGTGGTGAAGGTCGAGGTGACGATGGCGAAGGCGCCGTCCTCGCCGATCTCCTTGGCCATGTTGTCGATCAGCGACTTGGCGACGCCGTTGAACTCGGCCTGGTTGACGAACCACTCGCGCGCGTCGGGCGAGGAGTTGGCGTCGTAGCCGACGACGTGGATGCCCTTGTCCAGCGCCTTCTTCAGCACCGGGGCGATCGCCACCGGATCGTTGGCGGCGAACAGGATGCCGTTGACGCCGCGGGTGATGTAGTTGTCGATGAAGGTGATCTGCTCGTCGATGTTGGCCTTGGTCGGGCCGTCGGTGGTGAAGGTGGCATTGCCGAGCTCGGCCGCGGCGTTGGCCATGCCCTTGGTCGTGGCGCTGAAATAGCCGACGCCGATGAGCTTGGGCACGTCGACCACGGTGATCGGCTTGCCGTCGAGCGCCGGCGGGTTGGTGGGCTGGCCGCCATCGTAGGGTTTGGCGGCGGCCGCCGCGGCACCACCTCCGCCGCAAGCGAGCGGGCTCACCGCCTGATCGTCGGCACCGTCCCAGCGGCTCTGCGCCATGGCGCTCGACGCCAGCAGCACCATGGCCAAGCTTGCACCCCAAAGTCGCAGCATGTCTCTAACCTCCCTGGCGACGCTCGTCGATCGGCCCGCCTCGCTGCACTCATGGCGCAGCGGGCACGACGCATCAAGGATCTCGGAACAGCTCGGACCGTGCGAGATGGGAGCCATGCGCCCGCCGGGCCGTAAGCCACTGCCCTTGGCTGCGGTCATCGTCTATGACCCGATCCCTGGGTTGCTCCCACCCGCCGGGACGCCGCATCGGCGCCGCCCAAGGAACCATAAAGTTGACCGCAGCGCAGGCCGACCCCGACGACATCGCGGACAGCAAGGGCTGGGCCGCCTTCCGGCATCCGGATTTCGCCTTCTATTGCGGGTCGCGCTTCCTGTCGGCGCTGGCGATCCAGATGCAGAACGTCGCCGTCGGCTGGCTGGTCTACGACCTCACCCGGGACCCGCTGGCGCTGGGCCTGGTCGGTCTCGCCGGCTTTCTGCCCGCCATCTGCTTCGCCCTGCTCACCGGCCATGTGGCCGACCGCTTCGATCGCCGCGGGGTGCTGCGTCTCTGCTACGCCGTGGCCACCGCCTCGGCCGGCGGCCTGTTCGTCCATGCCTGGACCGGCAGCACCACGGTATGGCCGATTTATGCCCTGGTGCTGGTCTACGGCACCGCCAGAGCATTCGCGAATCCGGCCGGACAGGCCCTGCTGCCGAATCTCGTCCCGCCCAGGCAGTTCCAGAACGCGGTAGCCTGGAATTCCTCGGCCTGGCAGACGGCGACCATCATCGGTCCGGCCATGGGCGGCATTCTCTACGCCTTCGGCGGCACCGTCGTGTTCGGCGCGGCGGCCCTGGCCTTCGCCTTGACCCACCTTCTGGTCACGGCGATCCGGCATCGCGGCGCTTCGGCCCGGCGCGAGAAGGCGAGCTGGGCCAGCCTCGTCGCCGGGATTCTGTTCATCCGCTCGCGCCCCGCGATCTTGGGTGCCATCTCGCTCGACCTGTTCGCCGTGCTGCTCGGCGGTGCCACCGCGCTGTTGCCGATCTATGCCCGCGACATCCTGCTGGTCGGCCCGTGGGGCCTCGGCCTGCTGCGCAGCATGCCAGCCGCCGGAGCGGTGCTGATGGCGCTCGTCCTGGCCCATCGGCCGCTGGCGCGGCGCTCGGGCCTGCGCATGTTCCAGGCGGTGGCGGTGTTCGGCTTGGCCACGATCGGCTTCGGCCTGTCGTCCAATCTCTACCTGTCGATGCTGTTCCTGTTCATCCTCGGCGCCGCCGACATGATCAGCGTGTTCGTGCGGCAGACCCTGGTCCAGATCGACACCCCCGACGAGATGCGTGGCCGGGTCGCCGCGGTGAACGCGGTGTTCATCGGCGCGTCGAACGAGCTCGGCGAGTTCGAATCGGGCGTGCTCGCGGCCCTGGTCGGTACCGTTCCGGCCGTCGTGCTGGGCGGCATCGGCACGCTTGTGGTCGCCGGCCTGTGGTCGCGCTGGTTCCCGGCGCTGCGCGATCGCGACCGGCTGGTCGGTTGAGGCTCGCGTTGCGTCGCCGGACGATCACCGCTAAGCCCAGCCGATGAACGCCGCCCCCACGGCCCGCGCCGTCGTCGCGCTGGGCGCCAATCTCGGTGACCGCCGTGCCACGCTCGAGCGCGCGGTCGAGCTGATCGCAGCCGAGATCGGACCGGTCGTGGCGCGCTCGGCCTGGCTCGCGACGCCGGCGCTGATCCATCCCGACGATCCGGCCCAATCCTATCCCGAGTTCTTGAACGGCGCCGTCCTCGTGCGCACCGCGCTCGAACCCGAGCAGGTGCTCGCCGGGCTGCACGCGATCGAGGCCGACCTAGGCCGGGACCGCAGCCGCGAGACGGCACGGTGGCGGCCGCGCCTGATCGATCTCGACCTGATCGCCGTCGACGACCTCGTACGCGACGATGCGGGTCTGCGGCTGCCGCACCCCGAGATGCACAAGCGCGACTTCGTGCTGGTACCGTTCTGCGCGGTCTGGCCGGATTGGCGGCATCCGCTGCTCGGGCGGACCGCTGCCGAACTCCTGGCCGAGCTGCGCGCCGCCTAGCGGCAGGCACCGGCAGCGGGCAGCGGCAGCCGCATGCGCTGTGCCGCCGCCACGAACTGGGCCGCCATGCCGACCGCGTGCGTGCGGATCAAGGCCGCCCCTTTCTGGGCGGCGACGAGGCCGGTGAACTGCGAGAGCGCGTCGCGCTCGGCCGGTGGCACGCCGAAGAAGCCCTTGCGCGAGATGCCGACCAGCAGCGGCAGCGGCGTGAACCGGGTGACCAGCTCGTCGAAGCGGGCGAGCAGTTCCCAGGTGTGGGCAGGGTCGAGGCTGAGAAACTTGCCCCAGCCGGGGTCGAGCACGAGCTGGTCGGCGGCGATGCCTGCGGCCAGTGCCGTGTCGACCCGTGCCTCCAGCCAGTCCCCGACGTCGCGGATCACGTCGGCATAGTGTGCCGGGCGATCGGTCGCGTGCGGCAACGGTCCGTCCTTCGCGTGCATCATCACCAGCACCGGTCCGAGATCGCGGATCACGGCCGCCATCTCGGGGTCGGCGCGCAGCGCCGAGACGTCGTTGATCATGCGCGCGCCGAGCTGGATGCAGCGCGCCGCCGTTGCAGCGTGGTAGGTGTCGATCGACAGGATCGCGTCGTGGGCGAGGCTGCGCACGACGGGCTCGAGCCGTGCCAGCTCCTCGTCGCTGGTGATCGGCCGACTGCCCGGAGCGGTCGACTCCCCGCCGAGATCCAGCACGTGCGCGCCTTCGGCCAGCAACTGCCGTCCATGCGCCGTGGCGGCGTCGGGTGCCAGGTAGCGACCGCCATCGCTGAAGGAATCCGGTGTCACGTTCACGATGCCCATCAGCCATGGCGCCGGGGACCCGAGAAGCTTGACGAGACGGTGCTGCATCGGCTGCCTGCATGCCTGCGCTGGAAACGGCAGGCTTTTCTGGGAGCATGCGATGTGGGTCGTCAAGCTCGGCGGCAGCCTGCACGACTCGCCGGCCCTCGGGCGCTGGCTGCGTTGGCTGGCTACGGCGCCGGGGCCGCCGCGCATCGTGGTGCCGGGCGGTGGCCCGTTCGCCGATACGGTCCGGCGCCTGCAGCCGGAGCTGGACTTCGACGATCTGGCCGCGCACCGCATGGCCATTCTCGCCATGCAGCAATACGGGCTGGTCCTGCAGGCGCAGGCGCCGGATATGCGCCTGGCCGAGAGCGAGCCGGAGCTGCGCAGGGCGCAGGCGGCGGTGTGGCTGCCCTGGCGGCTGGCCGGCCGGGCCGCGATCGCGCCGAGCTGGGCCGTCACCTCCGACAGCCTCGCTTGCTGGCTGGCGATGCGTCTGGGCGCGGAACGGCTCGTTCTGGTCAAGTCCGCGGCCGTGCCTATCGGCGTGCATGCGGCCGGGGAGCTTGCGGCAGCGGGACTGCTCGACACCGCATTCGCCGGCTACGCGCGCGCCTTTGCAGGACGCATCGAGCTAGCGCATCGCGAGGCGCCGCTCGAGGGAGCGCTCGAGCACTTGGCGCCACCCTGCCGGGTCGAGGCCTGAGCCGACCCGCGCCCTACGTGGCCTCGGCGTCGATCACCGCGCGGGCTGTGCCGAAGCCGAACCCGGCACGGCCCATGATCGCCAGATCCTTCTCCCGCCGGGTGGCGCGCGCCTCGGCCGGCGCCCAAGGGCCGAGCTTCCGGCGGCGGGCATAGGCGATGGCCGCCGCCCGCTCAGGGTCGGGCAGCTCCTCGCGAACCTCCTGCATGGCCATGGCGATCGCCGCCTCGTCCAGGCCTTTCTGCGCCAGCGCCATGGCGATCCGCCGCGGCGAGCGGCCCGCCTGTGCCAGACGGCGGGCGCGGGTGGCGGCGAAGTTCCCGTCGTCGATCAGCCCGGCGGCCGTGAGCTTGCGCAGCACCGCGTCCACGTCGCGCACGACCGCGGCCGGATCCAGGTCCAGGCTCCGCGCATCGCGCAGGCCGCGGCGCAGCAGCACCCGGCGCAGATGCGCGGTCGTCGTCGCGAAGCGCTCGAGATAGTGCAGGGCACGCCGCTCCAGGCGCGCCAGGGTCGGCGGGTTGGGCGGGCGCTGATGGTCCGAAGCTCGCTCCAGTGCGGGTCACCTCCCGAAGGCTTGTTGCGCCAGGGCCACGTGGGACCGTCCGACGCGGCGCGTCGCGGAATCGGCGGGCGAATTGGAATATCCGCGTACGCAGGAAGGTCAACATCTCAGAAGCAAGGTCGTACCACGTGACGGACGGCAACAAAGCTTCAGCCCCTGGCAAGCTCACGGCAACCCTAGGCTGGCATAGTGCGGGCCATCGCCTGCGATCGCAGAGGAGACACGAGGATGACCCCGGACCAGATCCTGCTGGTGCAGACGAGCTTCGAGATGGTGGGCGCGGATGGTCGGGCGCTGGCGTCGATGCTGCGCGGGCGTCTGGTCGACCGCGAGCCGGCTCTGCCACGGCGGATCGCCGCCACCCCCGGCCAGCAGGCGCGCCTGCTGGCCCGCCTGCTGGTCTGCGCGATCCGAGGCCTGGGCCGGGCACGCGCGCTGCGCCCCGTCTCGAGCCGCCTCGGCCAGGAGCGGCTCTTGGAGCACGAGGTCGCGGCGATCGGCAGCGCGCTCGTGGAATCGGTCGAGGAGCTGCTCGGTGCCAGATTGCCGCGCTCGGTCCGCGAGGCGTGGCTGGCAGGTTGCCGGGTGCAGACGCATCGGCTGGGTATGGCTGCCTGCAGCTGAGCACCGATGGCAACCAAAGTCGGGACGACACGAGCCTTGCATCGCGAGAATGCCGACGACTTGCGTATCGCTCCACGACGCCCGGGAGAGCTGTCGGCTCTCCCGGAGACTGCAATCATGGACGCAGGCGTCCAACCAACGACTTAGGGTGGCGTTGGCGTGAAATCGTCCGAAAGGGCTTTGAGATACGCCACGATGGCTTTCTCCTCGTCGGGCAGCAGCTGAAGATTGCCGACGATCGGCGTCACGAAACCAGGGAACTCCGCTTTCGGCCAGCATTTGATCGAGCCGTCGGGATTCGTTGCTTCCGCTTCCGTCGCATTGATGATCGGGCTCGACAGCTCATCGCATTTCGGTAGTACGTCGCGCGTGTTGTAGAAGTGAACGATGGTCTCCAGCTTCTTGAACCAGCCATTGTGAGCGTAGGCCTTGCCTTTGCCGCTGCCGTCCAAGCCTTTGGCGACGTTACGTACGGTAGGCGTCTTGAAAAAGCCGTCCGCCACCTTGGTCTGATTGATGATATGCTCCGAAAGTCCTCTCTTCTCACCTGCAGCCACGTTGGGGATTTCACGGTTAAAAGGAGTGCCGATATTATGGTATTTGTGATCGGTGTAGAGATTCTTTACTTCCGCACCAGTCGGATCATCGGGCGCAAGTCCTAGGGCAAGCTGATTTGCCAGACCGCTGTGGCAAAGGCTGCAATTGCCTTTGCCGTAGAACAGATCGCGTCCCTGTTGCTCTAGGGTCGTGAATGTGACCCCAGGCTCCTGGCGCAGGATTTTGTCACGTTTCGATTGGAATGGGACCACGTCTGTGGATTTCTGCCACGCGGCGAGTGCCAGCGCGATGCGTTGAAAGCTCTTGTGAACGCCCGTCGGGCCGCAGTCGATCTGCTCCTTG
>JBDHTW010000074.1:0-21723 GCA_039808865.1 Geminicoccaceae bacterium | reverse complement strand
CTAGGCTGCGCCCTCGGATGATCGAGGAGAACCGGACGCCATGCCGCAATCCATCTTTCCGGCCCTGCGCTACCGCGACGCCCCCAAGGCGATCGAATGGCTGGGCCTCGCTTTCGGCTTTCGGCCGCTCGCCGTCCACAACGGCCCGGATGCCGGCGTCGCCCATGCCGAGCTCGCCCTGGACGGCGGCATCGTCATGCTCGGCTCCATCAAGCCCGATGCCTATGGCGCGCACAGCCCGCGCGAGCTCGGCGGGATCAGCCAGTCGCTCTACGTCTGGGTCGCCGACGTGGATGCGCACCATGCCCGCGCCGCCGCCGCCGGCGCCGAGGTGTTCCGCCCGCCGGAGGACACGCCCTACGGCTCGCGCGAGTACAGCTGCCGCGACGTCGAGGGCCACGTTTGGAGTTTTGGTAACTATCGCCCCGAAACGGGCGCGTGATCCGCTCCCGGGTTGTGCTAGGTTCCAGCCGTCCGCCGGGAGCCGAGCATGAGCCAGCGCAAGACGGTCTTCATCACAGGGGCGAGCCGTGGCATCGGCCATGCCACGGCCACCTATTTCGTCGAGCGTGGCTGGCGGGCGATCACATGCTCGCGCGACGAGGTGCCGCCGCAATGCCCGCGCGACGAGCGGCACGAGCACATCACCGTCGATCTCACCGAGACCCACGCCCTGCCCGGAACGGTGCAGCGCCTGCACAACATCCTCGGCGGCGAGCCGCTGCATGCGCTGGTCAACAATGCCGGCTACTCGCCCAAGGGCGAGGGCGGCAGCCGGCTGGGCTGCTTGGACGGCGATCTCGGGGTCTGGGAGCAGACCTTCGCCATCAACTTCTTCGCGCCGATCTATTTCAGCCGAGCATGCGCGCCGCTCCTCGCCGAAGCCGGCGGCTCGATCGTCAACCTGACCTCAATCGCCGGCAGCCGGGTCCATCCCTTCGCCGGCAGCGCCTACAGCACGTCCAAGGCGGCGCTCACCGCATTGACGCGAGAGCTCGCCGCCGACCTGGCCCATCTCGGCATCCGCGCCAACGCGGTGTGTCCCGGTGAGATCAACACCGCGATCCTCTCGCCCGGCACGGAGGCCATCGTCGAGCGCATCCCGCTCAAGCGCCTCGGCTCGCCCAGGGAGGTGGCGGCGGCGATCTTCTATCTCTGCAGCGAGGAAGCCTCCTACATCACCGGCGCCGAGATCCCGGTCAACGGCGGCCAGGACGTGCACTGATCCGGCGCGCAGCCGCGGCTCGACCCGACGACGGCCCGTCCTGACCGCGCCATTCGACAAGCTGGCCGACCGTCTTCGACGACTCTAGTCTGCCGCACCTTCCCCGGCGGAATGTCCGCGGGCACTCTGCGTCCGTTGCAGACCTGGCGCCTCGAGAAGGAACAGATCGATATGAAGGTAGCATTTCGCACGCTGGCCATCGCCTTCGGTGTCCTGCCCGCCTTGATGTTCGTCTCCACCGCGACAGCCGACGAGGTCGTCGTCAACAGAGGCGGCGGGGCGGGCTCCCCCGGCGACATCGGCAGCGTGCGGCCCTATCGCAATCCGCTCGCACCCCCGGCGACGGCCGGGGTCAGCGCCGAGGCGCGCTCGGCCACGCAGACCGGCGGCGTGAGGCACGGCACCCTGGCGACGTCAGGCGCGGCGCCGCGGGCCTTCGGCTCTTTCGGGCTGCCGTTCACCTCCACCCGCGTCGCCACCGGCGCATCGACCGCACCGCGGAACTCGGCCAACTATCTCGCCACCACCTTCCCGTACCGTCCCGTGGGCAAGCTGATCTTCTCCGCCGGTTACTGCTCGGCGAGCGTGATCCTGCGCGGCGTGATCGTCACCGCCGCCCACTGCGTGCAGCCCTTCGGCGCGGGTTCGAGCCTCTATTCCGGCTTCCAGTTCGTCCCGGCGCATTTCGCACCGGGGACCACCGCCGCCCAGCGCGCGCCCTACGGCACGTGGACCTGGGCAGCACTCGTGCGGCCGGCCAGCTGGGCCGACGGGACCGACCGCGGCGCCGGGTCGGCGCGGGACAACGACCTCGCGGTGATCGCGCTCGGCAAGAATGCCGCCGGCAAGTTCGTCGGCGACCTCACCGGCGTGCTCGGCTATGCCTGGAACAACTACTCCTTCGTCTCCTCCCCCAAGACCGGCAACGTCGCCGCCGCGGCGGTGACCACCCTCGGCTACCCCTTCCTGCTCGACGAGGGCGGGCGCATGCAGCGCAGCGACGGTCCGGCCTTCCTGACCACGATCAAGGGCGCCGGCCAGATCTGGCAGGGCAGCAACTTCACCGGCGGCTCGAGCGGCGGACCCTGGGTCGTCAACTTCCGCGCCGCCAACCCCAGTTTCGACTTCGGTGCCGGTGCTGGGCGCGAGGCCGACCTGGCGGTGATCGGCGTGACCTCATGGGGCTCGGACGACCCCAACCCGATCAAGGACAACTACTCGTCCCAGTTCCGGCAGAACACCCGCTATCCTGCCGCGAGCTACGGCACCTATGGCGGCGGCAACATCGGCGCGCTGCTCAACACCCTCTGCAAGAAGGCGGCCGGCGGCGGCAAGACCTACGAGCAGCTGGGTTACTGCGACTGAGCACGGCCGGCGAGGGCCTGCCTCGCTTCCGTTGGCCCGGACGGCGCGTTGGGCCGGGCCGGCATTATTTTGCTTTCGCCCCCGTCCCGGCACGAGCTGTGCGATTTTTCACAGCAACATAAATCAATCAACAGTACTTGTTTGCACGTCGAAGCTGGCGGCTCGAGCAGATCCTTGGCTCATCCAAGGCCTGACTGTTCGAACCCCCTCGCCGTCAGCGCGCTATCATAATGGAGGAAACATATGTCATCGTCGCACAGCACGATTCGCTGCTCCTTGCGCAAGGTCTTCCTTGGCACCGCCGCGGCCGCCGCCATGCTGCCGGCCGTTCTGCCCGAGACGGCGTCCGCGCAGGCAATCACCGCCGCCCCGGGCGGCGGCAGCTCCGCCGCGATCGACTATGCCAACGCGCAGCCCCTGGCGCTGCCGCAGTCGAGCCTCGCCCCCGCCTCGCTGGTCGACGTGCTGCTCGCCCGGCAGCGCACCGACCTCGGGCAGCCGGGCGTGTCCCCCGGCAAGGCCGGCACCGGCCGGACCAAGGAGCTGCGGCTCTCGCCGGCGGTCCAGCTCAGCGACAGCGGCATCGGCAGCCAGGAGTACGGCACGTCCAACCACGTCTTCACGACCTCGCGGGCCAACCTCACGAGCAATCAGAGCTCGAAATTCTATCCGTACCGGGCGGCCGGCAAGCTGTTCTTCAATATCGGCAGCAGCACCTATGTCTGCTCGGCCTCCTTGGTGAAGCGCGGCATCGTCGTGACCGCGGCGCACTGCCTCGCCGATTTCGGCGCCCGGCAGTTCTACACCAACTGGCGCTTCGTCCCGGCCTACAACAACGGCGCGGCGCCGTTCGGCACCTGGACGGCCGCCAATGCCTACGTCCTCACCTCGTACTTCGCCGGCACGGACAGCTGCGCGGTGAGCGGCGTGGTGTGCCAGAACGACGTCGGCGTGATCGTCCTCGCCCCGCAGGGTGGCCGCTATGCGGGTGCCAGCACCGGCTGGCTCGGCTATGGCTGGAACGGCTACGGGTTCAACCCGAGCAATCTCGCCCTGATCACCCAGCTCGGCTACCCGGTGGCGCTGGATGCCGGCAAGCTGATGGAACGGACCGACTCGCAGGGCTTCGTCTCGGCGGGGAACTCGAACAACACCATCATCGGCTCACTGCAGACCGGTGGTTCGAGCGGCGGCCCGTGGGCGGTCAATCTGGGCGTGGCGCCGAAGTTGAGCGGCACCTCGTTCGGCGCCGAGGCCGACCACAACATCGTCGTCGGCGTAACCAGCTGGGGCTACGTCAGCACGGCGATCAAGCAGCAGGGCGCCTCGCCGTTCACCAGCACCAACATCGTTCCGCTCGTGAACACGGCCTGCTCGTTCGCCCCGGCGGCGTGCAGCTGATCTCCTCGCAACGGCGGTCGGCCTGACCGCCGATGGCGACCGGACCGGCGCGGCGGGCTCGCCCCCCCCCGCGCCGGTTCTCGTCGTCGCGCTCAGTGCTCGTAGCCGCCCTCGCCGGTCTCCTTGCCGCGGAACACCCAGTAATTGTAGGCCGTGTAGCTCAGGATGATCGGCAGCAGGAACACCGTGCCGACCAGCAGGAACAGCTGCGACGAGCGCGGCGAGGCGGCGTCCCAGATGGTGATCCCGGGTGGGATGACATAGGGAAACAGGCTGATCGCCAGGCCGGCATAGGACAGCAGGAACAGGGCCAGGGTCAGCAGGAACGGCGTCCAGTGCGCGCGTTGCGCCAGCGCCCGGTAGAGCAGCCATGCCACCAGCGCCACCAGCAGCGGCACCGGCGACAGATAGGCGATGTTCGGCCAGACGAACCAGCGGGCGGCGATCTCCGTGTGCAGGAGCGGCGTCCACAAGGAGACGACCGCCACCGCGCCCAGCGTGCACAGGCTCGCCTGCCGCATCCGCGCATAGGCCCAGTCCTGCAGGCCGCCCTCGGTCTTGCCGATCAGCCAGCCGGCGCCGAGCATGGCGTAGCCGCCCATCAGGGCGAGCCCGCAGAACAGGGCGAACGGCGTCAGCCAGGACAGCGCCGAGCCGGCATAGGCGCGATCGACGACGTCCACCCCCTGCACGAACGAGCCCAGGACGACACCCTGGGCGAAGGTGGCGGTCATCGAGCCCCAGGCGAAGGCCCGATCCCACCAGTGGCGGTTGGCGCGGCTCTTGAAGCGGAACTCGAACGCCACGCCGCGGAACACCAGCGCCAGCAGCATGACGATCAGCGGCAGGTAGAACGCAGGCAGCAGCACGGCATAGGCGATCGGGAAGGCCGCGAACAACGCCGCGCCGCCCAGGATCAGCCAGGTCTCGTTGCCGTCCCAGATCGGTGCGACGGTGCTCATCATCACGTCGCGCGCATGATCGTCGGGCGCCAGGGGGAACAGGATGCCGATCCCCAGGTCGAACCCGTCCATGATGACGTACATGATCACGCCGATCGCGATGATGCCGGCCCAGATCAGCGGCAGATCAATCTGCATCGGCATCACTCGCCCGGGACCGCGGCCGCGATCGGCCGCTGCCCACCGCCCTCCTGCTTCGGCGGCGAGGTCTCGCTCGGCACCGTCCGCATCAGGCGCAGCAGGTAGTAGATCCCGACCCCGAACACGACGAAATAGACGATGACGAACAGGGCGAGCGAGACGGCGACGCTCGCCGCGGGGACGGGCGACAGGGCGTCGGCCGTGCGCAGCTGGCCGTAGATCACCCAGGGCTGGCGGCCGTGCTCGGTGGTGATCCAGCCGAAGGTCACGGCAAAGAAGCCCAGCGGCGATGCCCACGTGCAGACGCGCAGGAACCAGCGCTGGTCGTAGAGACCGTCACGCCAGCGCAGCCAGAGCGAGACGAGGCCGATCGCGATCATGGCGAGCCCGATGCCGACCATCAGCCGGAAGGTCCAGAACAGCACCGGCGCGTTGGGCCACTGGTCGCGCGGGAACGCCTCGAGCCCCCGCACCTCGCCGTCCCACTCGTGGGTCAGGATCAGGCTGCCGAGCCCGGGGACTCCGATCGCGTAGCGCGTCTCGGCCGCCGCCAGGTCGGGCAAACCGAACAGATAGAGCGGCGCGCCACGTTGCATCGCCTCGAAATGGCCCTCGATCGCCGCGATCTTGGCCGGCTGGTAGCGAAAGGTGTTGAGCCCTTGCTGGTCGCCGGCGATCGCCTGCAGCGGCGCCACGATCGCCGCCATCCACATCGCCATCGAGAACATCTTGCGGCTCGGCTCGTCCCAGTGCCCGCGTAGCAGGTGCCAGGCGCCGACGCCGCCGACGACGAACGCCGTGGTCAGGTAGGCGCCAAGGACCGAGTGGACGTAGCGATAGGGGAACGAGGGATTGAAGACGATCTGCCACCAGTCCGCCGGCTCGAACCGCCCCTCGACCAGCCGATAGCCCGTGGGCGTGTGCATCCAGCTGTTGGCCGACAGGATCCAGAAGGCCGAGATCGCCGTCCCCAGCGCGACCATGGCGGTGGCGAAGAAATGCACGCGCTCGCCGACGCGCTTCCAGCCGAACAGCATGATGCCGAGGAAGCCGGCCTCGAGGAAAAAGGCCGTCATCACCTCGTAGGACAGGAGCGGGCCGAGAATGGCGCCCGACAGGTCGCTGAGCCGGCTCCAATTGGTGCCGAACTGGTAGCTCATCACGATGCCGGAGACGACGCCCATGCCGAAGGCGAGCGCGAAGATCTTCAGCCAGAACTGATAGAGCTGCCGGTAGACCGGCTGTCGCGACCACAGCCACAGCGCCTCCAGCACGAACAGGTAGCTGGCGAGGCCGATCGTGAAGGCCGGGAACAGGAAGTGGAACGTGACGGTGAAGGCGAACTGGAGGCGCGCCAGCACCAGCGGGTCGAGCAGGTCCATGGGCGCCGGCACCTCCCTCGCGGGCAGTTGGCGATCTGGTCACGTCCGAACCCGGCGCGCGGCCGAAGGTCCCCTTCAGGCGATGCCGCGCAGGCGCAGGTTCCGCCGCCGCAGCAGCTCGACGGTGGCCAGCAACAGGATCGCGACGAGGATCAGCAAGGTGGCGACGGCCAGGATCGCCGGACTGATGTTGTCGCGCAGACCGTCGAACATCTGCCGCGGCAGCGTCCGGTTCGCCGGCCCGGTGAGGAACATCGCAACGACGACCTCGTCGAACGAGGTGACGAAGGCGAACAGGCCGCCCGAGATCACGCCGGGGGCGATTAGGGGCAGGATCACCTGCCGGAACACCACCGTCGGGTTGGCGCCGAGGCTGGCGGCCGCCCGCGGCAGCGAAGGATCGAGGCCGGCGAGCGTGGCCGAGACCGTGATCAGCACGAACGGCGCGCCGAGGGCGGCGTGCACCAGGGCCAGCCCGATCAGGCTGTTGGTGAGCCCGAGCGGAAGCAGGAAGAAGTAGGCGCCGGCGGCGACGATCACGAGCGGCGCGATCATGGGCGAGATCAGCACGCCCATGAGCAGGCTCTTGCCCGGGAACTCGGCGCGGGTCATGCCGAGCGCGGCCAGCGTGCCCAGCACGGTCGCCAGCACGGTGGCGATCACGCCCACGATCAGGCTGTGCAGAAGCGAGTTCTGCCACGGCTCGGAAGCGACGACCTCGGCGTACCAGCGCAGCGACCAGCCGGGGATCGGCAGGGTGAGCATGGTCCCGGAGCTCAGCGACAGCGGCACGATGATCAGCAGCGGCGTGATCAGGAAGGTGAGCACGAGGGCGGACACGACCCAAAGCAGGATGCGCCCGGTGCGGCTCGTCGGCAGGGTCGAGGTGACGGCGGCCATCGGCGTCAGCCCAGCCGCAACCGATCGATGCCGACCAGCCTGGCATAGAGCAGGTAGAGCACCACCGTGCCGGCGAGCAGCACGCTGCCCAATGCGGCCGCCATCCCCCAGTTCACCGTCTGCAGGGTATAGAAGGCGACGAAGTAGCTGATCATCTGGTCGGACTGGCCGCCGACCAGGGCCGGCGTGATGTAGTAGCCGATCGCCAGGATGAACACGAGCAGGCAGCCGGCGGCGACGCCGGGCATCGACATCGGCAGATAGACCTTGAGGAAGGCCGTGGTCGGCTTGGCCCCGAGCGACAGGGCGGCGCGGACGTAGTTGGGCGGAATGCCGCGCATCACGCTGTAGAGCGGCAGCACCATGAACGGCAGCAGGACGTGGGTCATGGCGATGTAGACGCCGGCCCGGTTGTAGACCAGGGCCAAAGGCTCGCTGATCAGGCCCAGCCACTCCAGGGCCTCGTTGATCGGCCCTTCCCGCTGCAGCAGCACGATCCAGCTCGCCGTGCGCACCAGGAGCGAGGTCCAGAACGGCAGGAGGACCAGGATCATCAGCAGGTTGGCGGTGCCCTCGGGCAGCGTCGCCAGCCGGTAGGCCAGGGGATAGCCGAGCACCAGGCAGGCCAGCGTGACCATGCCGCTGATCCACAGCGTCCGCGCCAGCACCGTCCGGTAGACCGCCTGATCGGCGGGTACCGAGACGATGCTCCCGTTCGCGTCCCGCTCGAGATCGACGGCGGCCAGCAGATAGAGATCGGTATAGGGTGCCGAGGCGCGGCGCATGGCCTGCCAGATCGCCGGGTCGCTCCAGGCCGGGTCGATCCCGGCCAGGGTCTGCGCCCAGGTCCCGTTCGGCGGCTCGGCGGCGCCGCGGCCCGCGGCCATGACCACGCTGCGCCAGCCGCTGTGCTCGTTGTTGAGCCGCGTCGCGACGGCAGCCAGGGTCTTCGCCTTCTGCGCCGCCGCGGCCTCGGTGGCGAACGTCGCCATGACGCTCTCGTCAGGCAGCCCCTCGCCGTTCCATTGCTGGAGGGCCGCCGCAGTCTCGGGCAGCACCGAGATCACCTGGCTGTTCTCCACGCTGCGCGTCAGCACGCTGACGATCGGCAGCAGGAAGAAGATCAGCAGGAAGGCGAGCAGCGGCAGGGTAAGGCTGAGATTGCCCAATAGCCGGCGGCGCTCGGCCCGGCGGAGGGAGCGGCGCAGGCTTCTGCCGTCGGCGACGACCTCGTCGCCGGCGCCCGCGAAGTCCTCCGGTCGGGCCGCGACGCTCACTGCTGGGCGGCCCAGCTGTTGAAGCGCTCATTCAGGGCCTCGACATTGTCGACCCAGAAGTCGCGCCCGTAGAACAGGCCGTGCGGCAGGTTGTCTGGGGCGGTGGGCACGTCCGGCATCACCGCCGGGTCGACCAGCGCGGCGGCCGCCTTGTTGGTCGGGCCGTACGGGATGAAGGGCGGCAGCAGCTTCTGGTGCTCGGGCGCCGTCAGCCAGGCCAGCAGCGTCATCGCCTCGTCCTTCTTGTCGGAGTTGGCGGGGATGACCCAGCTGTCGATCTGGTAGACGAACCCGGCCGGCCAGGCGATCTTGAAGTTCTTGTGGTCGGTCTTGTTGGCCGCCGTGACCCGGCCGTTATAGGCCGAGGTCATCACCACCTCGCCCGAGCCCAGGAGCTGCGGCGGCTGCGCGCCGGCCTCCCAGAACACCAGGTCGTTCTTGATCGAATCGAGCTTCTTGAACGCCCTGTCGACGCCCTCCTTGGTCTTCAAGGTCGCATAGATCTGGTCGAGCGGCACGCCGTCGGCCATCAGCGCGAACTCGAGCGCCTGGCGCGGGCCCTTGCGCAGCGCGCGCTTGCCCGGGAACTTCTGCGTGTCGAAGAAGTCCGCCCAGCTCTGCGGCCCGCCGTCCTTGAACTTGTCGCCGTCATAGGCGAGCACGGTGCCCCAGACGATCGCCCCCACGCCGCACTCGTGCACCGCCTGCGGCAGGAATGCGTCCTCGCCGCCGATCTTGCTGAAGTCGATCGGCTCGATGATGCCCTCGTCGCAGCCCAGCACCAGCTCGTCGGCCTCGACCTGCACCAGATCCCAGGTCGGCGCCCCGGCGGTCTTGGCGCGCAGCGGCCCGATGCCGCCGTCCCAGCTGTCCTCGACCAGCTTGATCCCGGTCTCCTGGGTGAACGGCTCGAAGAAGACCTTGCGCTGCGCATCCTGATAGGCACCGCCCCACGACGTCACGGTCAGGTCACGCGCGCCCGCCTGCGACACCGCCGCCACGGCCATCGCGGCGACCGCGATTCCGCACCAAAGCCGAGCTGTTCTTGTCATTGTGCTTCGATCCCTCTCGACGCGGTACCGGCGTCGGCCCGCGAGCTGTGGTCAGGCTTGCTGCAGATCCAAGGCCCGGCAATCCTCCGCATGCCAGGCGACGGTCACTGCGTCGCCGGGCCGCAGCACCGTGTGGTTCGCCCGGTTGGGCACCTTGACGACGAAGTCGTCGTGCCCGAGCAGGCTGACACGCGTGCGGATGTGATCTCCCAGATAGATCAGTTCCTCGATCCGGCCCGGGAAGCAGTTGCTGTAGCCGTTCACCGGCTCGCCCAGCGCCACGCGCTCCGGGCGCAGCGACAGGGTGGTTCCTGCGCCGAGGCCGGCGATGTTGACTGCCGTCGCCTGGATCACCGCGCCGCCGACATCGACCTCGCAGCGCTCTCCGTCGACCCGGCTGACCTTGCCGAGCAACCGGTTGTTCTCGCCGATGAACTGCGCGACGAAGGCGTTGGTCGGGTTCTCGTAGAGCTGGGCCGGCGGCGCGAGCTGCTGGATCCGGCCCTCGTTGAACACCGCCACCCGGTCCGACATGGTCAGCGCCTCGCCCTGGTCGTGGGTGACGTAGACCACCGTCAGGCCCAGGCGCTCGTGCAGGTGCTTGATCTCGTACTGCATGTTCTCGCGCAGCTGCTTGTCGAGCGCCCCCAGGGGCTCGTCCATCAGCACGAGCTTGGGCTCGAACACCAGCGCCCGCGCCAGCGCCACGCGCTGCTGCTGCCCGCCCGACATCTGTGCCGGGCGCCGATTGGCGAACTGCCCGAGCCGGACCATGTCCAGCGCCCGCTTGACCCGAGCCTCGACGTCGGCCGCGGCGAGCTTGCGCACTTTGAGCGGAAAGGCGAGATTCTCGCCCACCGTCATGTGCGGGAACAGCGCGTAGTTCTGGAACACCATGCCGATGTCGCGCCGATAGGGCGGGACGTTGTTGATCGGCTGCCCGTCGAGGAAGATCTCGCCATGGGTGGCGGCCTCGAACCCGGCCAGCATCATCAGGCAGGTGGTCTTTCCCGACCCGGACGGCCCGAGCATGGTGAGGAACTCACCGCGGGCGATGTCCAGATTGAGGCTTTTGACCACGAGGGACCGGCCGTCGTAGGTCTTCTGCACGTCCTTGAACTGGACGAATGCCGTCTCGCTCAGCGTTGTCTCCCCGGGGCCGAGGCGCGCCGCGCCACCCCGTCGGGTGGTCCGCGCTACCGGTCCGTTTTCCCTCACGGCATCCTTCGACGCAAGAGCCGTGCCGCGGTCGGTCGCCGGACGGCAAACGGCCCGACCGTCCAGGGGACGGCCGGGCCGGGCCGCGACGGCCTGCGGCGGGTTACTCCTCGCGCGCGACGCCGAACAGCTGCAGCAGCATCTGGAACAGGTTGATGAAGCTCAGATAGAGCGACAGGGCGCCGAACACGGCGAGCTTGGAGTTGCTCTCCACGCCGGCGTTCTCGGCGTAGCTCTCCTTGATCACCTGCGTGTCGTAGGCGGCGAGACCGGTGAACACGATCACGCCGATCACGGAGACGGCGAACTGGATGGCGGACGAGCCGATGAACAGGTTGACCAGGCTCGCGATCACGATGCCGATCAGGCCCATGAACAGGAACGAGCCCATCTTGGTGAGATCGGCCTTGGTCGTATAGCCGTACAGGCTCGCCGCACCGAACATCGCCGCGGTGATGAAGAACACCCGCGCGATGCTGGCGCCGGTGAACACGAGGAAGATCGAGGCCATCGACAGGCCCATCACCGCGCAGAAGGCCCAGAAGGTGAGCTGGGCGGTGCTGGCCGACATCGACTGGATGCGGAAGGTGAAGAAGAACACGAACGCCAGCGGCGCCAGCATCACCACCCACTTCAGCGGGCTGCCGAAGATCGGCATGTAGAGGGCCGGGGTGCTGCCGACGACATAGGCGACGATGCCGGTGAGGCCGAGGCCCAGCATCATGAAATTGTAGACCTGCAGCATGTGCCTGCGCAGGCCTTCGTCGAACTCCGCCTGGCTCGCCCAGCGGGCGGTAGCGTAGGGGCGGGCGAACGGTTCAGCCATGAGGAGCTCCCTTCTCGATGGATGGATGCACGAACAGCGTCCAGGGCTGCGGCACGGCGCGCTGGGCGAGATCGAGCAGCTCGGCCTCGGGCATCTCGCCGCTGAGCGCGTAGACGTGAGGGCCGCTCTGCCAGAACACGGTGGGATGACCCTCGACCACGGCACCGCGCGGCCAAGTGACGTCGAACTCGGCCGCCTCGCCGGCGAACAGGCTGACCAGCCGGCCGTCGCCGGTGCGATACAAGGCGGTCAGGGCGCTGCCGCCCGCCCACTGGACAGTCTCGGTCGCCAGCAACGCGGCACGGTCGTCGAGCAGCGGCGGCAGGGGTACCGGACCGACGGGCTCGCGTGCGCCGCGCTCGGGGACGTGGGCAGCCAGCGTCGCCAGGGAATGGGCGGCCTCGGCGGCATAGGCCGGCACGGGCGAGGCGGCGACCGGATCGACGAACAGGCCGAGCTCGGCGTGCGCGAACCAGCCCGCGCCGATCAGCACGGCAGCCGCCAGGGCACGGCGCAGGCGCAGCGCCGGCAGCCGCGCCGCCAGCCGGCGCGACAGCGTGCGGGCATGGCCGATCGTGGCGGCGGCCGCCGGCCAGTGGCCGTCGCCGGCCATGAACAAGCGCAGCTCGTCCTGCAGCCGCAGGCCTTCGATCGCCGCCGCCGCGGCCTCTGGATCGGCCTGCAGCCGCCGCTCGACCTCGATGCGCTCGGCCATGCCGAGCTGCCCGTCGATGAACGCCTGCAGCTCAGCGTCGCTCACCCGCTCGGCCATGCTCACCTCACCACCCGCAGCCCGGGCCGTGCGGACCCGGTCTCGTCGCTCTGGCCGACCGCGCGCCGCAGGGCCGCGCGGGCCCTGGCCAGTCGCGACATCAGGGTACCCATGGGCAGATCCAGGATCTCGGCCGCGTCCTTGTAGGCGAGCCCCTCGACCGCCACGAGCACCAGCACCTCGCGCTGGTCCTCGGGCAGCCGCAGCAGCGCGGCCACGGTCTGCGCCAGCTCCACGCGATGGATCTGCGGCGGGAGTGTCACGGGCGGCTCGGTCGGCGCCAGCTCGCCGGCAGCCGCCTGCTCGACCTGGCGGCGGCGGAGGCGCGACACGTGCGCGTTGTGGACGACCGACAGGAGCCAGGGCCGCAGCCCGCGCCCGGGCCGCCAGCTCGCCGCGCCGCCGATGGCGCGCAGGAGCGATTCCTGAACCAGATCCTCGGCCTCGTCGGCACTGCGCGTCAGGACGAGCGCATAGCGCCGGAGCACGTCCAGGTGCGGCTCGACGTCGAAGGGGGTCGGGGTGGCATGGCTCATAGCCGGTATACGCGCGAGCCGCGCCGATAGTCCGCCAAGAAGCGCTCGTCGACGCCGCCCCCGCAAGACCGCCACGTCACCGACGAGGGCGTTCTAACGTAATACGTTTTTCTGCTTGCCCGATATTCCCGAATCTGATTAGTGCGGATATCGCGCATGAGTAGACCCTAAGTGGGGAGGAAATCAACCGTGAACCGCTGGTATGTTGCCGTCGCGCTGACGGCGACCTCGTTCTCGGCAGCCTCGAAGGCCGCCGAGCTCGGCTTCGAGCAGGCATGGCCCCAGCCCTTCGTGTTCAGCCCCACCGTCGGCGCCACCGGGGTCGCGCAGGCCGACGGTACCGTCTACGTCATCGGCGGCACCACGCTCTACGCCCTGGCTCTGGCGGACGGCGCGCCGACCGGCTCCGTCACGCTCGACCCTGCGCGCTTCGCCGCGATCACGGGCGTGGCCGCCCACGGATCGCTGGTGGCGATCACCGCCACGCCGGCCCAGGACCGGGCCCGCACGCCGGGCTCGCTGCTGCTCTACGACGGCGCCGGGCTGACCGCCCTGGACGAGCGTCCGGTGGGCATCGGGCCCGACATGGTGACGTTCACCAACGACGGCTCGCGGCTTCTGGTCGCCAACGAAGGCGAGCCCGAATGCCGCACCGAGGGCGACACGGCGGCCCTGATCGATCCGCCGGGCTCGGTGACGGTGCTCGATCTCGCCGGCTCGGCCGTCGCGGCCGTGAATACGGCGACGTTCGACCGGTTCAATGGGCGGAAGCAAAGCCTGATCGACGCGGGCGTGCGGATCTACGGCCCCAACGCGTCGGTCGCGCAGGACCTCGAGCCCGAGCACATCGCGGTGAGCGCGTATGATGGGCGGGCCTGGGTCACGCTGCAGGAAAACAACGCCATCGCGCAGCTCGATCTCTGGCGCGACCCGCCCCGCTTCGCGGCGATCCGGTCGGCCGGCGGCTCGCCGATCGTGCCGCTCGGCGTGAAGGATCACGGCGACCCGGCCAACGCCCTGGACGTCAGCGACCAGAACGGCGTGACGATCGACTCCTACCCCGGCCTCGTGGGCATGTATCTGCCCGACGGCATCGATGCCGGGAGGATCCACGGCCAGACCTATCTCTTCACCGCCAACGAGGGCGATGCGCGCGACTATCCGCCATGCTTCAGCGAGGAGAAGCGGGTGAGCGACCTCGCGCTCGATCCCGCGGCGTTCACGGCGCAGGAGGCGAGCACCCTCAGCCGACTCCGGGTCACCTCCACCGAGGGCAATGTCGGCGGCGTTTACCATCGGCTCTACGCATTTGGCGGTCGCTCGTTCGCGGTGTGGAGCGCGCGCGGCAAGCTCGTCTACGACAGCGGCGACACGATCGAACGCACGCTGGCCGAGCGCTTTCCCGATCACCTCTACGAATCGCGGAGCGACGACAAGGGGCCCGAGCCCGAGGAGCTGGTTCTCGGCCGCATCGCCGGGAAACCCTACCTGTTCGTGGGCCTGGAGCGCGCCAACGGCGTCATGGCGTTCGACGTCGCCGATCCCGGCCACCCCGGCTTCGCCGGTTTCCTGGCCTATCCCGCAAACGCGTCCCTGCCGGACGGCGAGCGGCCGGAGCGGCTGGCGTTCGTGCCCGCCAGCGCCAATCCGAAGACCGCCAAGCCCCTGCTCCTGGTGACCAACGAGGTGACCCGCACCGTCCAGGCCTACACTGTGAGCCTGACGGGCTCCTAGCGCCGCAGTTGCGCCCCGAGAGCTCGCCCGACAACGAACGGAGTCCACCGATGCCGCCACGTCGCCAGGTTGTTGGCTTCGCCCTCGTCGCGATCGGGGCGACCCTCCTGCCGACGGCGGGGCCGTCCTCGGCCGCGCCGGCCCGGCAGACGCTGCCGCCGAGGTCTGCCGAGCTTGTGCTGGGGCGCGTGAGCAACAATCCGCGCAAGGACCATCCGGGTCTGCAGGCGCTCGGCGACTATCTGGCCGCCGGCCTGCGGCAGGCCGGCATCCAGCGCGCCCGCGTCCAGTTCGCCGCCGACGCCGACGCCATGACCGGCCTGCTCGCCAGGGGAGAGGTCGACCTCGCATTCGACACCGTCTTCGCCGCCCTCGGCTATCAGCGGGATACCGGGGCCGCTCTCATGCTGCGGGAATGGCGCGACGGCAGGCCGACCTATCGCAGCGTCCTGTTCAAGCGCAGGGACCTGCCCCTGGCGAGCCTCGCCGATCTCACCGGTCGGGTCATCGCCTTCGAGCGCCCGAGCTCGACCTCCGGCTACTTCGTGCCTCGGGCCGAGCTGATGTCGGCGGGGCTGCAGCTGATGAAGCTGGCCGACGCCTCGGCGCCACTGCCACCGCGGACCGTCGGCTACGTCTTCGCCGGCTCCGAGAACAATCTGGTAATCTGGGTTCATCGCCGGCTGGTCTCCGCCGGCGCCTTCAGCGACATCGACTGGGATCAGTCGGAGGACATGCCCCCGCCGCTGAGGCAGGATCTGGAGATCTTCCATCGCAGCGCCCCGCTGCCGCGCGCACTCGTGGTCGGCCGTTCCGGCCTGCCCGCCGCTCTCGCCAGGAGCGTCGTCCGGCTGCTCCTGGCGGCGGACCGGGACCCGCGCGGAATCTTCGCCTTGGCGCAGCGGCGCGCGACCCGCTACGACGAGCTGACCGGAGAGGCCGCCGAGGGGATAGCCGCGGCCCGCAGCCTCATGGCCGCCTTCGGGTCTTGAGCATGCCGCCGCGGCCCCGCCTGCGGCTTCGCCATCGCTATTTCGCGGCGATCATGCTGCTCGTGGCGGCGGCCATGGCCGCGGTGGCGTTGCCGCTGATCCTGCAATACGAGCGCTCGATGGCCGCGACCCGGGCCAGGAGCTCGGCCACCTTCGACCGGACGCTGCACGACCAGTTCGCGAACGGGGCGACCGGCCTCGCCCTGGTCACGGCCGAGGCGCTGGTCAATCCCTTGGCGCTGCTCAACGTCGAGGGCACGCGCGACGCCATCCAGGCGGCCAGCGCGGAGCCCGACGTCGTCTCGGTGGTGGTCGTCGACCATGCGGGCCTCGCCCTGTTCACCGGGTCCGATCCCGCCGTCCGGCCGTCGATCGCCGAGCTGCCACGACCCCGGGCGAGCGATTTCGAGGGGCCGACGATCGAGCGCTCCCCCGGGCGCATGGCGGTCAGCGCGCCGGTGCGGCTGGGCGACCAGCTGCTCGGCGTCGTCACCGTCACGCTCACCACCGGGCGCATCGACGCGGCCATCGCGGCCTTGAGCGCCGAGCTCTCCAGCCTCAACGAGGATGCCCGCCACGGCCGGCTGGTCTCGCTGATCGTCATCGCGGGCAGCGTGGCGATCGCCGCCGGTCTGTCGGCGGTGATGATGGCGCGGAGCCTGAGCGGCCCGATCCAGGCGCTGTCCGGCTTCACCGCCAGGATCGGGCGCGGCGACGAGCGGCTGACCGTGGCGGTCGATCGCACCGACGAGCTGGGCGAGCTCGCATGCGCCTTGGAGGCGATGCGGGCCAATCTCAAGCGCACCATGGTGTCGCGCGACGCCTTCGACCGTGTGCTCAACAGCATGCGCGACGGCCTCCTGGTCACGACTTCGGACGGCACGATCCTCGACGTCAACCGCGCCTGCACCTCCCTGCTGGGGCGTGACAAGGAAACGCTGCTGGGCCGCAACCTCGGCGACCTGCTGCCGGGCGGGCCGCCGACGCATCGCCGGCGGGGCGACGCGCTCGCCGCGAGTGGCCTGCAGGAAAGCGTGGAGACCTGGCTTCCCACCGCCAGCGGCACGCCGGTCCCGGTCCTGCTGTCCGCTGCCGTCATGCAGGCGCCCGCGGGCGGCAGCGACGGGCTGGTCTGGGTCGTTCACGACATCACCGAACGCCGCCGGGCGGAGCAGCAGATCCGCTACATGGCGCATCACGATGCCCTCACCGGCCTGCCGAACCGCGTCCTGCTTCACGACCGGCTGCAGAAGGCGATCGCCCTCGCCCAGCGCCGCAAGGAGGCGGTGGCGCTGCTGCTGATCGACCTCGACGACTTCAAGGACGTCAACGACACGCTCGGCCACTTCGCCGGCGACGACCTGCTGGTCGCGGTCGCCCGGCGTATCGCCGCATGCGTGCGTGAGACGGATACCTGCGCCCGGTTGGGCGGCGACGAGTTCGCCGTCGTCCAGGTGGGGATCGGCGGCATCGATGACGCCGACCGGCTCTGCCAGCGGTTGATCGAGGCGATCGACGCGCCGTTCCGGATCCACGACCAGGAGGTGGTGATCGGGACCAGCATCGGCGTCTCGCTGTTCCCGCGCGACGGGCTCGCCGTCGAGCAGCTGCTCAAGAACTCGGACATGGCGCTCTACCAGGCCAAGGCCTCGGGGCGCCGCAGCTTCAAGCTGTTCGAGGAGGAGCTCAACCTGCAGCTGCAGCAGCAGAAGATGCTGGAGCGCGAGCTGCGCCATGCCGTGCAGAACGGGGAGTTCGTCCTCCTGTTCCAGCCGCAGATCGAGGTCACCGCCGGCCAGCTCGTCGGCGTCGAGGCGCTGATCCGCTGGGCCCACCCGCAGCACGGCCTGCTGTCGCCGGACCAGTTCATCCCCGTCGCCGAGCGGACGGGCCTGATCGTGCCGATGGCCGGCTGGGTGCTGGCCCAGGCCTGCGCCGCGGCGAACCGCTGGCGCGTGCGCACCGGCCACGAGGTGCGGATCGCCGTCAACCTCTCGCCGGCGCAGTTTCACCATCGGCAGAACCTGCCGGAGCTGGTGGCGGCCACGCTGCAGCAGACCGAGCTGCCCTCGCACCTGCTCGAGCTCGAGATCACCGAGGGCGTGCTGCTGCAGCACACCGAGACCAACCTGGAGATCCTGCAGCAGCTCAAGCAGCTCGGCGTGCGCATCGGCATGGACGATTTCGGCACGGGCTACGCCAGCCTCGCCGCGCTGCGCCGCTTCCCGTTCGACCTGATCAAGATCGATCGGTCGTTCATCCGCGACGTCGAGCACGACCCGGAGGCGCGGGCCATCGTCCGGGCAGCGGTCTCCCTCAGCCGCAGCCTCCGCATGCGCTGCCTCGCGGAAGGCGTGGAGACCCGCGAGCAGCTGCAGTTCCTGCAGCTCGAGGGGTGCGTCGAGGTCCAGGGCTACTATT
Organism: Geminicoccaceae bacterium; assembly: GCA_039808865.1. GTDB lineage: Bacteria > Pseudomonadota > Alphaproteobacteria > Geminicoccales > Geminicoccaceae > Benzoatithermus. The sequence goes on along the minus strand of JBDHTW010000074.1, from coordinate 3,519 downwards.
TCAGCCGGCCGGTTCCGGACGGCGAGATCGGCTGCATGCTGGCGCGGCAGTCCGCGCCACTTCTCCATCCCTGCGCGGCGTGAGCCGCTGACGGCGCATCCCGCAGGTACCATCAGGTTCTCGGCCGCGCAGACCTGCGATCCCTCCTTGGCCTCACATGTGTTCGGGTGCCTCCCGGTCCTCGCCTGAACGGGAGACAATCGAAACACAGTCGACCGACGACAACACGTCGGTGAAACGCGACCGCTCGATCTTGCCGCCCATCATCGCTGCCCGGCAACGGCCGGAGCGGATGGAGCGCAAGGTAGGCCAAACATGTCTGCGACACAGGGGAACGACACTATTTACGGCACCGCCGCCAACGACTGGCTCGACGGCCTCGGCGGCAATGACACGATCGTCGCGTTCGGCGGCAAGGACACGCTGGTCGGTGGCGCCGGCGGCGACCTGCTCAACGGGGGTGGCGGCGTCGACACCGCGCGCTACGACTCGTCGGGTGCCGCGGTGCATGTCAGCATCTTCACGGGCTCTGGCTCGGCCTGGGGCGGGGATGCCACCGGCGACACGCTGGTCGGCATCGAGAACCTGGCCGGCAGCGCGTTCGACGATGCGCTCTACGGCGACAATGGCCGCAACCGGATCGAGGGCAACGGCGGCGCCGACCTGATCTACGGCTATGGCGGTGGCGACGACCTGTTCGGCGGCTCGGGCATCGACCGACTGGTCGGTGGCGCTGGCGCCGACGTGCTCAACGGCGGCGACGGCTTCGACACGGCGGACTACACCTCGTCCGCCCAAGGGATTCTGATCGACTTCACCAACCATCAGGCCGTCGGCGGCGATGCCCAGAACGACACGCTGGTGAGCATCGAGAAGATCATCGGCAGCGGCCAGGCGGATCATCTCCTGGGCGATGGCGGCGCCAACTTCCTGTTCGGCTCGTCGGGCGGCGATTTCCTCTATGGGCGCGGCGGTGCGGACTATCTCGACGGCGGCGCCAACAATGACCGGCTCGAAGGCGGCGCGGGCGGCGACGATCTCACCGGCGGCTCCGGTGCGGACGAGTTCGCCTGTACCGCCCTCGGCCAGAGCCAGGTCGGCGCCATCGACATCATCCGCGACTTCAGCCATGCGCAGGGCGATCGGATCGACCTGAGCAACATCGATGCCCAGGCGCATGCCCTCGGCGACCAGGCTTTTGTGTTCCGTGGCACCGGCCTCATCACCGGCGAGGGGCAGATCCGCTTCCAGCAGGCGGACGGCGACACCTTCGTCTATGCCAACACCAGCAGCGCTCCCGGCGCCGAGATCGTGATCAAGCTTGACGGTCTGCACGACTTGACCGCCAGCGATTTCATCCTCTGACCTCGCGGCGACGTGGTGGGGCCGGACATCATGTGGCGCGCGTCTCCGGCATCGCGCACTACCGTTTCTCGCCACCGCAGGGCCTGGAGCCCGTTTCGTGTTCGAGGCCGGCCGGAAATAGGCGGATCCGCTGGCGCACCCGGCAGGACTCGAACCTGCGACCCTCCGCTTAGAAGGCGGATGCTCTATCCGGCTGAGCTACGGGTGCCCGCGGCGCTTATAGCAGGATCGCGCGGCGGACGGCAGATGACGCTCGTCCGGCTTCAGCCCTTGCGGATGAAGTTGTCGGCATAGGATTTCGGCTGGACGATGCGGGCGTGCGGGTCGCTGACCTGGTAGCTCAGCCCGTTCCGGTCGCAATAGGCGATCGCCGCCTCGCGCGTCGGGAACTGGAGCCGGACCTGGTTCTCGGTGTCGCCCGACCCGATCCAGCCGATCAACCGGTCGGGCTGCTGGCGGCCCTTGGGCTCGTGTTCGAGCACCCAGTGGCGGGTCTTGAAGCGGCCCGACTGCGTCGCGGGCTTGGCGGGCTGGAAGATCCGGGCGTCCATGCTGGCACCGATCGCAAGGGGTAGGCCCTCGCAGCTAACGTCGCCGCGCGCGCGACGCAACCCGCCCAACGCCGCGGCCGGCGGACGCATCGACCGGCGGGCGCACCGCGGACGGGGATTCGAGACCGAGTTCGCGCCGCGCGCGGCGCGACAGCCCGCGGGCCACCAGCTCGTGCGCGCGACGGAGATAGGCGCGCAGCTCCTCGTCCGACAGCCCCGGCGCCGCGTAGTGCTGGATCCATTTCAAGCCGCGCGAAGCGAGATAGGGTGCGGGGCGCAGGCCGGGCTGCTCCTTGAGCACCTCGTAGGAGACCTCGCCCGCCTTGAAGGTGATGAACGGCTCGCCGTCGCGCCAGCGGGCGATCGCGAACACCTTGCCGCCCACCTTCCAGACATGCGCGTCACCCCACTGGACGACGTGGGTCGTGGCGGGCAGCGCGCCGCAGAATGCATTGTACTCGTCCTCGGTCATCGGCGTCGTCGCTCCCCGGTCCGCTCGCACGGCTCTGATCGCTCGACCGGGCGGGCGCCCCGCGCCCGCACGCCGCCTAGCTCAGGCGCCACCCCACTCGCGTCGCAGGCGCTCGCGGTTGAGCTCGAGCCAGAGGATCGGGATGACGCTGTTGGCGGCGGTGATCCGGCCGTCGCGGACCATGGCGAACGCCTCTGCGGCGGCCAGGACGTGGGTGCGAATGTCCTCGCCCTCGTGCGCGGCGCCGAACAGGCCGCCCGCCTCCGGCGCCGCGACCTCGCCGACATAGACCTGCACGGTCTCGCTGGTCCCGCCGGGGCTCGCCACATAGCGGCAGACCAGCTCCATCCGGCCCACGGTCAGCCCGGTCTCCTCGCCGACCTCGCGCGCCGCGACCGTCTCAGGCGCCTCGCCCGCCTCGGCGAGGCCGGCCACGGCCTCGATCAGCCAGGGCGCGCCCGGGCCGTCGATGCAGCCGGTGCGGAACTGCTCGACCAGGACCACGCGGTCGCGCACGGGATCGTAGGGCAGCACGGCCACCGCCGGGCGCTGCACCAGCAGCTCGCGGCGCAGCGGGCCGCTCCACCCGCCGGCGAAGCGCTCGTGCTCGAGCGTCAGCACGTCAAATTGGTAGAAGCCGTCGTGCAGGCGCCTGCGCTCGAGAATGCGAAACCGGGCCCCGCCGCTCACCGCGGCCGGCTCAGGTGAAGGCCTTGAAGCTGATCAGGGTGAAGGTGTCCTTCACCCCCGGCAGGGTCTGCACGCTCGTGGTGACGAAGCGACCGACGTCCACCTCCTGGTCGAGGTGGAACTTCATGATCAGGTCGTACTGGCCGGAGATCGAGTAGACCTCCGACACCTGCCCGATGCTCTGCACCGCGGCGTCGGCGACCTCGTAGGCCCGGCCGAGCTCGCACTTGACCATGACGAAGATGGTCTGCATCAGCCGGCGGCGGCCTTCGCCCGCGGTGCCGCGACCGGTGCCGGCTGCAGCAGGAAGCGCGGCGTATGTTCGCCGAACGCGATCACCGGCGCCTCGGGCGGCTCGTGCCTGAGCGCCGGCCGACGCGGCTCGGGACGAGCCGTCTGGCGCGGCTCCGGCCGGGCCGGCTTGCGGTCGCCGCCCCGGAC
>JBDHTW010000073.1:0-22014 GCA_039808865.1 Geminicoccaceae bacterium | reverse complement strand
CGTCGGCAGCGTCGGTGCCGCCTCGGGCACGGGTGCCGGCGCCTCGGGCGCTGCCGGCGGCGCGGGTGCCGTCCAGCCCGGCGTCGCCAGCGTCGGCGCCGCCTCGACCACCGCCGGCTGCTCGGCGCCGAAGCGCTCGGCCACGATCGCGCTGAACTTGCCGAAGAAGTCGTCGGCCATCTTCTTGGCCGTGCCCTGGATCAGGCGTGAACCGATCTGGGCGAGCTTGCCGCCGACATCGGCCTTGGCGCTGTAGCGCAGGATCGTGCCGGCCGGGTCCTCCGCGAGCTGCACGTCGGCCCCGCCGCGGGCGAAGCCGGCGGCCCCGCCCTTGCCTTCGCCGGCGATGCGATAGCTCACCGGCGGGTTGAGGTCGGCCAGGGTGACCTTGCCGGTGAAGGTGGCGCTGACCGGACCGACCTTGGCCTTGACCCGTGCCTCGAGATCGTTGTCGCCGACCTTGGTCAGCTCTTCGCAGCCCGGGATCGCCGCCTTCAGGATCTCCGGATCGTTCAGGGCCTCCCAGACCCGCTGGCGTGGTGCCGGAATCCGATATTCGCCGGTCATGTCCATCGGCTACGTCTCCCTCCCTCGGCGTCGCGGCTGTCCGCATCCACCCTGCCGCCCATGTACCGTCTGACCCGGGCAGGGGCAAGGCGCCGCCGGCCGCGTAAGATTCCCGCTCCCCGCTTGCGGTGGCGCAAAGCGATGCGCTTCATGGGTCTATGGCTGTGCTGCTGAGGCTGTGAGGACTCGATGCTGAGTCACCTAACCGATGTCCTGACGTCCGATGATTTCATGCCGCACGGCATGTGCTTCCTGTGGCGGCCCGATCTCTTGTGGCTGCACGCGGTGTCCGACGGCCTGATCGCGCTGTCCTACTACTCGATCCCGTTCGCCCTGCTCTACGTGCTCGTCCGGCGCAAGGATCTGATCTTTCCCGGCGTGCTCGCCCTGTTCGCCGCCTTCATCCTCGCCTGTGGCACCACGCATCTGATGAGCATCTGGACCCTGTGGCATCCGGATTACTGGCTCGACGGCGGAATCAAGCTCGTCACCGCGGCCGTGTCGGTGACCGCGGCCGCCCTGCTCTGGCGGATCATGCCGGCGGCCCTGGTCCTGCCGAGCCGTGCCCAGCTCGAAGCGGCGAATACCGCCCTGGCGCGGCAGATCGACGAGCGGAAGCGGGCCGAGGCCGACGTGCACCATCTCAACCGCGAACTCGAGCAGCGGGTCAGCGAACGCACGGCCGCGCTCGAGGCGACGAACGCCCGCCTGCGCGCGGCGCTGGCCGAGAAGGAGGTGCTGATGCGCGAGATCCAGCATCGGGTGAAGAACAACCTCCAGGTGGTCTCGAGCCTGATGTCGCTGCAGGCGCGCAAGGCGCCGGCGGCACTCAAGCCCCATTTCCAGGAGGCGCTCGAGCGGATCGGCGCCATGGGCCGGGTGCACGAGCAGCTCTACCGCAGCGAGGCTTCGAGCGAGTTCGGCGCCGACCAGCTCGTCCGGACCATCTGCGCCGATCTCACCCAGGTCTACAGCGGCGAGCACGAGCGCGTCCGCTGCCGCGTCGAGGCCCTGCAGCCCGTTCAGCTGCCGCTGGATGCGGCGACGCCGCTGGCGCTGATCGTCAACGAGGTCGTCTCCAACGCCTTCAAGCACGCCTTCGCCGAGCACGAGTCGGGCGAGATCGTGATCGAACTCGGCCACACCGACCAGGGCACGCTGCTCGTGATCCGCGACGATGGCGCCGGCGCGCACGGTGTCGCCGCCAGGCCGGAATCGATGGGCCTGCGCCTGATCGACATGCTCGCCGGCCAGATCGGTGGCAAGGCGAGCTGGTCGGTCGATGCCGGCACCACCTTCACGCTGACCCTGCCAGCGGCGTGACCATTCGCGGCTCAGGCGCGCAGCAGCGCCGCCGCGCAGGCATCCAGGATGGCGCCCGCATCGAGACGGTGGACGCGGTAGAGGTCCTGCAGGTCGGCCGACTGGCCGAAGCGGTCGACCCCGAGCGCGCGCACGCGGTGGCCGAGGACCGCGCCGAGCCATGCCAGCGTGGCGGGGTGACCATCGAGCACCGTGACGAGCGCGGCGGCGGGCGCGAGCGGCGCCAGCAGCCGGGCCACGTGGCTGGCGCGGCCGCGCCGCCGCCAGTCGGCGTCGAGCCGGTCCGCCGAGGTCACGTGCAGCAGGCCGGCGCCCGGGATGTCCTCGCGCACCGCCCCCAGCGCCTTGAGCGCTTCGGGCGCCACGGCGCCGACGCAGACGAGGGCGAGCTCGGCGCCGGGTGCCGGCGGCAGCAGCCAGTAGGCCCCGGCCATCACCTGCTCGCTCAACGTCGGCGTCATCTCGCGCTCGGGTTGCGCGATCTGCCGCGTGCTCAGGCGCAGATAGACCGAGCCGCCGTCGGGCGCCTGCAGGTGCTCGAACGCCCAGCGCAGGATGGCGGCGACCTCATCGGCGAACGCCGGCTCGAACGCGGTCAGGCCCGGCTGGCTGATGCCGATCAAGGGCGTGCCGATCGACTGGTGCGCGCCGCCCTCCGGGGCCAGCGTGATCCCGGATGGGGTCGCCACGAGCAGGAAGCGCGCATCCTGGTAGCAGGCATAGTTCAGCGCATCGAGGCCACGGGCGATGAACGGGTCGTAGAGCGTGCCCACGGGCAGGAGCCGGGCGCCGAACAGGTCGTGCGCGAGCCCGAGGCTGGCCAGGTTCAAGAACAGGTTGTTCTCGGCGATGCCGAGCTCCAGATGCTGCCCGGCGCTGCTCTGCCGCCAGGGTGTCGGCGAGACCACCTGCTCGGCCCGGAACACATCCTCGTGCTCGCTGCGGCTGAACACCTCGCGGCGGCCGACCCAGGCGGCGAGGCCGGTCGACACCGTGACGTCGGGCGAGGTGGTGACGATGCGCTCGGCGAGCGGCAGCTCGCTGCGCGCGAGCTCGCCCATGAGCCGTCCGAACGCCTCCTGGGTCGAGGTCTGGGCCGCGCGTCGACCCGCCGGCAGCGTCGGCGGCACCGGCACCGGCTCGGCCGCATGCCGCTCGACCCGGCTGCGGAAGGGCGCGGCCGCGAGGAAATCGGTCAATGCCTCACGCGGCACGCCGAGTCCGGCATCGATCGACCATTCCTCGCCGGGTGGGACGGCGTGCGCCGCGCGCAGCGTCGCCATCTGCTCGGGGTTCATCAGGCCGGCATGGTTGTCCTTGTGCCCGGCCAGCGGCAGACCCCAACCCTTGACGGTGTAGGCGATGAAGCAGTGCGGCCGGTCGTCCGCGGCGGCGTGGAACGCCTCGAGCAGGGCCTCCAGGTCGTGGCCGCCGAGATTGGTCATCAGCGCCGCCAGCGCCTCGTCGTCGAGCGCGTCGAGCAACCTGCGGATCGCAGGGCTACCGCCGAGATCGCTTTCCAGATGCGCCCGCCAAGCCGCCCCGCCCTTGAAGCACAAGGCCGCGTAGAGATCGTTCGGGCAGGCGTCGATCCACTGGCGCAGCACCTCGCCGCCGGGCTGGGCGAACGCCGCCTGCAGCTTCTTGCCGTACTTCACCGTGACCACGGTCCAGCCGACCGTGCCGAAGAACTGCTCGATCTTGGCGAACAGCAGCTCGGGCACGACCCGGTCGAGGCTCTGCCGGTTGTAGTCGATCACCCACCAGACGTTGCGGACGTCGTGCTTCCAGCCTTCGAGCATGGCCTCGTAGATGTTGCCCTCGTCGAGTTCGGCGTCGCCGACGATGGCCACCATCCGTCCGGCGGGCCGATCGGCCGGCGCCAGCCCGTGCAGGCGCACATAGTCCTGCGTCAGCGAGGCGAAGAGCGTCATGGCGGCCCCGAGGCCGACCGAGCCGGTCGAGAAGTCGACGCCGCTCTTGTCCTTGGTGCGCGACGGGTAGGACTGGGCGCCGCCCAATGCGCGGAAATTCTTCAGCTGCTCGACCGGCTCGTGGCCCAGCAGGTGCATGGCGGCATGGTAGATGGGACTCGCGTGCGGCTTCACCGCCACCCGGTCGCCGGGGCGCAGCACGTCGAAATACAGCGCCGTCATGATGCTGGCGACCGAGGCGCACGAGGCCTGGTGCCCGCCGACCTTGAGCTTGTCCCGGCTCGGGCGCAGATGGTTGGCGTTGTGGATCGTCCAGCTCGCCAGCCACAGCAGCTTCTTCTCGATCGCGCGCAGCACGTCCAGCGGCCGCGCCGCGACCGCCCCACCGGCCATATGCGCCGACGCCGCCTCTGCCATGCCGTCTCCCCCTGCTCGCTTGCCTGGAGTGTAGCACGGCCGGGTGATAAGGGAGCCCCGATCGCGCAAGGGAGGCCAGCATGGACGACGTGGCCAATGTCGACACCGGGTCCGGGGTCAAGGTGACCGCCGCGGCGGTGGCCGCAGCCGAGGAACTCGCCCAACTGGTGCGCGAGGCCACGGCAGGGCTGCCGTTCGAGGCCGAGCCGGCGACGTTCATGGTCGCGCTGGAGCGGCTGGCCGCCGACGAGAGCGAGGCCGCATGAGCGCCGCCGAGATCCTCGGCTGGGGCCTTGCCCGCCTCGCCGCCGAGATCCGTCGTGGCGCGGTGAGCAGCCGCGAGGCGACGCTCGCCGTCCTGGAGGCGCTGGATGGACCGGGACGGGCCCTGAACGTGGTCGCCCGGCTCGATCCGGACGGGGCGCTGCAGGCGGCCGACGCGGCCGACGCGGCGCGCCGCCGTGGCATGCCGCTCGGGCCCCTGCACGGCGTGCCGCTCGCGCACAAGGACATGTTCTACCGCAGCGGCCGTCTGTCCGCCTGCGGCTCCATTCTCGCGCGCGACTATCGGCCCACGGCCACGGCGACCGTGCTGACGAAGCTCGATGCCGCGGGCGCGCTCGATGTCGGTCGGCTCAACATGGTCGAGTTCGCGCTGGGCATCACCGGCCACAACCCGCACACCGGCCACCCGCAGAATCCCTGGGACCGCCGCCGGCTCACCGGCGGCTCGAGCAGCGGCGGCGCGGCCGCGGTCGCGGCCCGGCTGGTCCCGGCCACGCTGGGTTCGGACACCGGCGGCTCGATCCGTGTGCCGGCCTCCTTGTGCGGTCTCTACGGCATCAAGCCCACCTATGGCCGGGTCAGCCGGCATGGCTGCATGCCGCTGTCGTTCTCGCTCGACCATGTCGGACCGCTGGCGCGCACGCCGGAGGATCTGGCGCTGATGCTGCAGGCGATCGCCGGGTACGATCCGGACGATCCGACCACGTCCCGGCGCGAGGTGCCGAGCTACGCCGCCGGACTCGACCGGAGCCTCGTCGGGCTGCGCCTTGCGGTGGCGATCGAGGATCCGCATGCGCCGGTCGACGGGGAGATCGCCAGCGCCATGCAGCGTGCCGTGGCCGTGCTCGTCGACGCCGGCGTGACGGCGCGGCCGGTGCGGCTGCCGTCGTTCGAGCATCTCAACGCGCTGCGGCGCGTGGTGATGCTGGCCGAATGCGCGGCCGCCCATCGCGACCGGGTCCTGGCCCACCGCGACCGCTACAACGAGCAGACGGTGGCCCGGCTCGATCCCGGCTTCCCCTTGTCCGCGGCCGACTACTTGCGGGCCCTCGCGGCCCGCGGCCCGGTGCTCACGCGATTCTGCGCCGAGATGATGGCCGATGCCGACATCGTGGCTCTGCCGACCACCCCGGTCGCCACGCCGGGCATCGCCGAGACGGACACCGGCGGGGATGCGCGCTTCGTCGCCGTGGCCAATCGCGTCGGCGCGCTGGTCGGTCCCTTCAACTATCTCGGGCTGCCGGCGCTCAGCCTGCCCATGGGGCTGGACGCCGCCGGCATGCCGCTGGGCCTGCAGCTCGTGGCCCGTCCATTCGCCGAGGGCCTATTGCTGCGCGTCGCGGCGGCTTTCGACCGGGCCACGGGCTTCTCCACGCGCCGGCCGCCATTTCCCGAACGGACCTGAGCCTTGGCCTCGAGCACGGCCATGGCCCGCCTGACGCCCGAGCTCAGGGGCGTGCTGATCACGCTCCTCGCGATGCTCATCTTCGGGCTGATGGATGCCGCCAGCAAGTACCTGAGCACGCGCTACCCGACGGCGCAGATCATCTGGCTGCGCTTCATCTTCACCATTCCCTTGGTCGTGCTGGTGCTGGGGCCGCGCGCCAGCGGCCGGCTGCTGCGTTCCGCGCGCCCCTGGCTGCAGGTGCTGCGCTCGCTGCTGCTGGTCACCGAGATCGGGCTCGTCGTCTGGTGCTTCGGCCGGATGCCGCTGGCCGACGTCCATGCCGTGCTGGCCCTGACGCCGCTGGCGGTCACCGCTCTGGCCGTGCCGCTCCTGGGCGAGCCGGTCGGTGCCCGCCGCTGGGCTGCGGTCGGCGTCGGTTTCATCGGGGTTCTGATCATCATTCGACCCGGTCTCGGCGTGATCCAGCCGGCCTCGCTGGTGGCCCTGGTCTCCGTGCTCCTCTACGCGCTCTATCAGGTGCTCACCCGCCTCGCCGGGCGGGCCGATACGGCCGAGACCAGCCTGCTGTGGCAGCTCGCGGTGGGCTCGGTGGCCCTCGCGTTCGTCGTGCCGTTCGCCTGGCGGCCGCCGCCGCTGGAGCATTGGCCGTTGTTCGTGCTGGTGGCGGCGCTCGGCGGGATCGGCCACTACGCGATGATCAAGGCCCTGCAGCTGGCGCCGGCGGCCGTGATCCAGCCGTTCAGCTACACGTTGCTGCTGTGGGCCGTGGTCATCGGCTACGTCGCGTTCGGCGATCTGCCCGACCCGCTGACGCTGGTCGGCGCCGGCATCGTGGTCGCGGCCGGCGCCTACGCGGCGCTGGGCGGGGGCATGCGACGCGCGGCCTGAACCGTGCGCCTGGAAATTCCAGCGCTTTCCAGAACCTTCCTGCCGCGCGCCGTGTAACGTTCGTGGCGGTGCGTTAAAGGTAAAGCCGAACCGGCAGGGAGTTGTCACATGCGCCACCACTTTGATCGGCGGTCGTTGCTGCGTGGTGGCATGGCCGTGGGGTTGGGCACGCTGACGGCCGGCGGGATGTCGGCCGAGGCCGCCGCCACGTCCTCGTTGCGGGCGCGACTGCAGGCCGACATCGACGCCTACCTCGCCCGGCGCCGCAGGGCGGAGGGCATCACGGCCATCTCCGCCTACGTCAGCCGTTTCGCCGACGATCCGGGCATCAGCGTCGTGACCGGCACCACCAACCGCTCCGGCCGGACGCCGATCCACGATCGCACCCTGTTCGAGATCGGCAGCAACACCAAGGCCTTCACCTCGGCGCTGCTGCTCAAGCTCGAGGCCGCCGGACGCCTGCACATCGATCAGACCGTCGGTGACTGGCTGCCCGAGTACCCGGCCTGGGCCAAGGTGCGCATCCGCAACCTGCTCAACATGACCAGCGGCATTCCCACCTACAGCGAGGCGCCACGGTTCATGCGCGCCCAGGCGGCGAACAAATACCGCCACTTCACGCCCGAGCAGCTGATCGCCTACGCCTACCCGGCCCCGGGCAACCACCTGCCGACCAGCCGAGGCTACTTCTACTCGAACACCAACTACATCCTGGCCGGCCTGATCGTGGCCAAGGCGGGCGGCGTCTCCTACGACCAGCAGGTTCGGCAGCGAATCTTCAAGCCGTTGCGGATGCGCGACAGCTTCTACGACAGCTGGAAGCTGCCGGAGGACGTCATCGAGCGGATGGCGAGCGGATACTTCCTCAATCCTGCCTGCAGTGAATACCGTCCGGACTGCACGATCGGGCCGCTGGCGCCGCTGGACGGTCAGGACATGCGCCGGGCGGACGTGAGCTGGACCGGCGCGGCGGGCGGCATCGTCTCGACGCCGCGCGACCTGGCTCGTTGGGTGCGGGGCATTTTCGGCGGCGCCGTGGTGCCGCCGGCACAGCTCGCGCAGATGAAACAGCTGGTGTCGACGAAGACCGGCAAGCCCATTTCGCATGTCACCCCGGACGATCCCGGCGGCTTCGGCCTGGGCTTGGCCCAGGCCTACCATCCGCGGCTCGGCCGAATCTGGTTCTACGAGGGCGTAACGCTGGGCTATCGGGGCGTCTTTGCCTGGTTGCCGCACGATGATCTGGTCCTGGCCGTCGCCCTCAACTCGCAGCCGCCGGACGGCCAGGATCAGATCGGCGCTTTGATGGAGGAGCTCTACATCACGGTCGCGGGATGACCGCCGCAGGTCGCAAGGCATTCGCCTAATTGACTATCTGTTCACTTGGCATATTCCGGACATGCATTGTGGCCGGGGGTGGTCATAACTTGCGCCTTATGGTGCAATCCGCTTTATCGGTCGCGAGACCGATCGCCAGATCCGAGCTGGATGTCAGATGCCACCCAACCCACGGATCGCGTCCGAGCCGCTGATCATCATCGCCGAGCTGCGCTTCGATCCCGCGCATCGCGAGGTGCTGCTTGAACTGGCCCAGCGTCACGTGCGCAACACCTTGGCCGCCGAGCCCGGCTGCCTGCGGTTCGAGCTGGTGGCGCCCAAGGACGAGCCGGGCGTGCTGGTGTTCAGCGAGCAGTTCGCCAGCGAGGAAGCGTTCGCGACGCATCGGGCGTCGCCGCACGTGGCCTGGTTCCGCGAGGCCAGAACGCCCTACGTGAGCGAGGCCAACGTGCGCGAGCTGCGCCCGGTGGGGCCGCCCTGGCCGGGCGCCGTGCTGTGCACGGTCCCGTTGCTGGAACGGCATACGGGCTATCTCGCTCCCTTGACCGATGCCGGCTTCGACCTGCGCTGGGGCGGCATCGACCGCACGCTCGGCGAGGACGAGCTGATCGAGCGCCTGAATGGCGTGGTCGCCACCGTCGCCGGCGTCGAGCCCTACACCGAACGCGTCTTCGCCGCGGCCCCGGATCTCAAGGTCGTGGCTCGCCTGGGCGTGGGCTACGACCAGATCGACGTGGAGGCGGCCACCCGCCATGGCGTCGCCGTCGCGATGGCCTACGGCGCCAACCACGACTCGGTCGCCGACCATACCCTGGCGTTGATGCTGGCCGCCGCGCATCGCGTCGTCGAGTACGATCAGGGTGCGCGCAACGGTGCCTGGAACCGGCTGCTGCACGGCCATCTGCACGAGCGGACGGCCGGCATCGTCGGCTTTGGCCGCATCGGCCGGGCCGTGGCCAAGCGTTGCCTCGGCTTCAACATGGATGTGCTCGTGGCGGATCCGGTCGCCGAGGCCGATACGGTGGCCCGGCTCGGCTATCAGGCGGTCGATCTCGACGAGTTGCTGGCCCGCGCCGACTTCGTCTCGCTGCACCTGCCGCTGACGGCGGAAACGCGCCACCTCATCGATGCCGCCCGCTTGGCGCGGATGAAGCCGACGGCGGTGCTGATCAACACCGCGCGCGGCGGCCTGATCGACGAGGTGGCGCTGGTGCAGGCGCTCGAGGCCCGGCAGATCGCCGCAGCGGCGCTCGACGTGTTCGAGACCGAGCCGTTGCCGGAATCGCCGTTGCGTCACCTTGACCAAGTCGTGCTGACGCCACATGTGGCGGGTCTCAGCGCCGAGGCGGTACGCGCCATGTCCGAGCGGGCGGTCGAGAACGTGCTGGCCGTGCTGGCCGGCCGCGATCCGGGCCCCGGTTTCCTGCTCAATCCCGAGGTGCTGACGCCGGCGAGCTGACCAGCGTGGGGGACCCGCGTTTGACAGGCCGTGGCGCGGGGTGGTAACCGGCGCCCTTCGCGTTGCCATCCCCCACCTACCCCAAGCCCTCGAGACGTCGCGCGCATGCCCGGCCAGCAGATCATTGACAAGGACGGCACCAGGCGGCTGGTGCCGCTGCACGGGCCCGAAGCGTTCGCCGCCATGCGGGCGGCCGGACGGCTCGCCGCGGAGACGCTGGACTTCGTCACGCCCTTCGTTCGCGGCGGGGTGAGCACGGGCGAGCTCGATCGGCGCATCGCCGACTTCGTCCAGGCGCACCATGCGACCTCGGCGACGCTCGGCTACCGCGGCTATCCCAAGAGCTGCTGCATCTCGGTCAACCACGTCGTCAACCACGGCATCCCGAGCGACGACAAGCGGCTGCACGACGGCGACATCGTCAACATCGACGTCACGGTCGTGCTCGACGGCTGGTACGGCGACACCAGCCGCATGTTCATCGTCGGCGACAAGGCTTCGGTGAAGGCGCAGAAGCTGGTCGATGTCACCTTCGAGGCGATGTGGGCCGGCATTCGCGCCGTTCGCCCCGGGGCCACGCTCGGCGACGTCGGCCACGCGATCCAGCGTATCGCCGAGGGCAACCGGTTCTCCGTGGTCCGCGACTTCGTCGGTCACGGCCTCGGCCGGGTGTTCCACGACGCGCCCGAGGTCAAGCACTACGGCAATCCCGGCGAGGGTCTGCGCCTGCAGCCGGGAATGCTGTTCACGATCGAGCCGATGATCAATGCCGGCCGCCCGGAGGTGAAGATCCTCGGCGACGGCTGGACCACGGTGACGCGGGATCGCTCGCTTTCGGCGCAGTTCGAGCACACGGTCGGGGTCACCGAGGATGGAGTGGAAGTGTTCACTCTGTCACCCAAGGGCTACGAACGGCCGCCTTATCCGCTATAGGCAGGCGCGACGTCGGGCCCGTCGGCAGAGGTTCCCGTCGATCGGGCACGCTAGGAGAGGTTGCGGACCATGAGGCTGATCATCCGCCTGGGCACGGCCCTGGCCATCCTGACGAGCGTTGCCGCCGAAGCCGCCGATTCGCAGAATCGCTTCCAGCCCTACGGACTGGGCCGGGCGCCCTGCAAGCGCTTCACCGAGATCTGCGAGGCCAAGCAGGAGGACTGCAAGCAGACCGGGCCGTGGATCGACGGTTACGTCACCGCCTACAACTCCCTCGACAAGGGCACGTTCGACATGTTCGCGTGGCAGACGCCCGAGCTGTTCGCGCAGATGGTGTTCAACGTCTGCAAGCAGCATCCCGAGGCGGCCGTCGTGCAGGTGGTCAACGAGCTGATGCGCGTGGCGATCGCGCCGGACAAGGTCTCGACGGCCGGCGAGCGGGTGAAGATCGGCGACGGCACCGACGCGGTCTTCCTCTATCGGGAAGGCATCAAGGACGTTCAGCAGCGGCTGATCGATCTGGGCTTTCTCAAGGGCAAGGCGGACGGCGCCTTCGGTCCCGGCACCCAGTCGGCCCTGCAGGATTTCCAGAAGAAGCTCGGCCTGGACCCGAGCGGCCTGCCGAACGACATGACCCTGATGGGGCTGTTCTACGCGGTGCCCCAGCAACAGCAGCGGCCGGCCGCGGCGGCCGGTGGCGGCGGCGAACCCGCGGCCCCGGCAAGCTCCGGCGCCGCGCCGCAGGCGCCGGCCGGGTCGCAGCCGCCGGCCAAGCTCGACCTGAACCTGATCCCCAAGACCAACTGAGCGGCTGTACTTGGCGGTTCGGCGGGATCACATCCCGCCGATGTAGTTGGGTCCGCCGCCGCCCTCGGGGGTGACCCAGTTGATGTTCTGGCTCGGGTCCTTGATGTCGCAGGTCTTGCAGTGCACGCAGTTCTGCGCGTTGATGTGCAGGTGCTTGGCGCCGTCGCTGCCGGCCACGTACTCGTAGACCCCGGCCGGGCAGTAGCGCTGCTCGGGGCCGGCATAGACCGGCAGGTTCAGCCGGTCGGGGACGGCCGGATCCTTGAGCTGCAGGTGGACCGGCTGGTCCTCCTCGTGGTTGGTGTTGGACAGGAACACCGAGGACAGCTTGTCGAAGGTCAGCTTGCCGTCCGGCCGCGGGTAGGCGATCGGCGGGCATTCGGCGGCCGGCTTCAGCGCGGCATGGTCGGCTTTGTGCGCAAGCGTCCAGGGCGCCTTGCCGCGCAGCAGGTAGGTGTCCAGGGCCGCGTAGGCGAGGGCCGGCCACAGGCCCCAGTGGAAGCTCGGACGGATATTGCGCACGCGGTAGAGCTCGTCCCAGAGCCAGCTTGCCCTGAGCTTCTCGGGATAGGCCTGCAGCTCCGGCTGCCCGGCATCGCCGGCCAGCGCCTCGAACGCGGCTTCCGCCGCCACCATGCCCGATTTCATCGCGGTGTGCGTGCCCTTGATCTTGGGCACGTTGAGGAAGCCCGCGGTATCGCCGATCAGCGCCCCGCCCGGGAACACGAGCTTGGGAATCGACTGGAAGCCACCCTCGCTCAGCGCCCGTGCCCCGTAGGCGATCCGCCGGCCGCCCTCGAAGATCGGCCGGATCGCGGGGTGGGTCTTGTAGCGCTGCATCTCGTCGAACGGCGACAGGTGCGGATTTTCGTAGTCGAGGCCGATCACGTAGCCGACCGAGACCAGATTCTCGCCGAACATGTAGAGCCAGGAGCCGCCATAGGTCCTGGTATCGACCGGCCAGCCGATGGTGTGGAGCACCTTGCCCTTGACGTGCTTGGCCGGGTCGATCTCCCACAGCTCCTTGATGCCGAGGCCGTAGGTCTGCGGCTGCACCCCGTCCCGGAGCTTGAAATGCTCCATCAGCGTCTTGGTCAGCGAGCCGCGGCAGCCTTCGGCGAACAGCGTCAGCTTGGCGTGCAGCTCCATCCCGGGCTGGAAGTTCGGCCCCTCCTCGCCCGATCTGGTGACGCCCATGTTGCCGGTGGCGACCCCCATGACCCGGCCCGCCTCGTCGTAGAGCACCTCGGCGGCGGCGAAGCCCGGGTAGATCTCGACCCCCAGCGCCTCGGCCTGCTGGCCGAGCCAGCGCACCACGTTGCCGAGGCTGACGATGTAGTTGCCCTCGTTGTGCATCTGCGGCGGGGTCGGCAGACGGTAGGATTTGGTCGCGGTCAGGTAGAGGAACTGATCCTCGGTCACCGGCGTGTCGATCGGCGCGCCGCGCTCCTTCCAGTCGGGGAACAGCTCGTTCAGCGCGCGCGGCTCGAGACAGGCGCCGGAAAGGATGTGCGCGCCGACCTCGGAGCCCTTCTCCAGCACGCAGACGCTGACTTCCCGATCCTGCCCGGCCGCGAGCTGCTTGAGCCGGATCGCCGCCGCCAGCCCCGCAGGACCCGCTCCCACGATCACGACGTCGTAGGCCATCGACTCGCGTTCCATCGCTCTCTCCGGAATAGTACGCCGTGGGGGAATGGCGTGGCCCTAACATGCTGCTGGCGGACGGTGAAGGGCGGCTGCGCGGATGTGGCGGTCAGGTCGCATCAGCCGACGAGCCGGGCCGCCTGCAGCAGCAACCGGGCGCCAGCCCAGCCCAACGCGCAGACGGTGGCGGATATGCCGGCCGCGAGCATCAGCATCGTGCCGAGGTGCCGCGGGCTGCGAAAGGCCGGCCGATCCGCGTAGTGCCTGCTCAACAGCGGCATCGCGAACAGCGTTCCGAGCAGGATGGCCATGGCGCCGAAGCCGCGCAGTGCCCAGGCGTCGCTCCAGTTCGCCCGCGCCGCCTCGCGCAGCAGCGCCTCGGCGGCAACGTCGCCGTAGGCGGCCAGCGCCACGGTGCCGCCGGCGGCCGAGCGGACCGGCACGAGCCGGCCGCCCTCGCGTGCCGCGACCACCGAGACCAGCCCCGCCGGCGCGATGGCGAAGCGGACCCTGACGTCGCCGATGGCCGGGCTGGCAGGATCGCCACTGTAGAGCCAGTCGCCGGCCCGGCGGAACGTCAGCCCCGCGGCCTGGAGCCGACCGGCACGCTCGGGACGCAGCTCGCGGATCGCTGGCAGGACGTCGATCAAGGCCCGGTCGAGCACCCACGTCTCCAGGCGTGCACCTTCCGGGTAGGCGCGCGCACTCTCGATCTGCAGCTGCGCCGGGTTGGCATGGTACGCGCGCTGCTCGAACCGCGCCGACGGAATCAGCATCGGCGACCATATCTTCTCGTAGCGGAGGTTCTTGTTGTCGCCGCTGCCTTCGCGATGCTCGAGCCATTGGTAGGTTTCGGCGCTGCGGTCCAGGCGCAGCGCCTCGATCGAGATCTCGAACTGCGGATCGCGGACCTCCGTGGCTGGCAAGGCTTGGCCGACGACATAGATGATCCCGGTGTCGTCGTCGGGCCCAGCGCGAGCCAGCACCGCGTCGGCCTGGCCCAGGGCATCGAGCTGCCGGGCCAGGGCGAACTCGTTCCAGGCCAGCGCAGCGGCGCCCCCGAGACCGATCAGCAAACCTATGACGGCCATCAAACGCATGCGACCACCCGCCAGTCCCGCCATTGCACCGGCATCGTGTAGCCAGCACCGCCATCTCCGGCCAGCCGACAGCAGAGCGTGACCGTCCACCATGGACATGGATGAAGCTGGCCTCCGCACCGCCCTGACGGCGCTGGCGGCGCGCGATCGCGATGTCGCCGCCGCCCTGGATCGGCTGGGCTTCCCGGCGCCGCGGCAGCGGGACCCGGGCTTCGCCACCCTCGTCCAGATCATCGCCGCGCAACAGGTCTCGACCGCTTCCGCGGCCGCGATCGGCCGCAAGCTCGTCACGGCGCTGGGCGGAGAGGTCACGCCGGCCGGCCTGATGGGCCTCGATGCAGTGGCGCTGAAGGCGGTGGGCTTCAGCCGCGCGAAGGCGGTCTATGCCCAGGGCCTCGCGCAGGCTCTGGTCGACGGCACGCTGGATCTGGCGGCGCTGCGGCATCTGGACGACGAGGCGGCCATCGCCAGCCTGATGCGGCTCAAGGGGTTCGGCCGCTGGTCGGCGGAGATCTTCCTGCTCTTCGCCCATGGCCGGCCCGACATATTTCCGGCGGACGACTTGGCGGTGCAGATCGCCTACCAGCGGCTCAAGCGCCTGGAGGCGCGGCCGACGGGCAGGACGCTCCGCGTCCTGACGGAGCCCTGGCGGCCGTTTCGCGGTGCGGCCACCTTGTTCCTGTGGCATTGCTACGGTGCGGCGACGCTGGATGGGAATCCGTGAGCACCGATGTGGCGCCCGGATCCTACGCCTTGAGGCTGGCAAACTTGTAAACGCCGGTACGCTCTGCTAGCTTCGCGCTCGCCCGTGGGCGAAATGTCCATTCGCCCCAAGTCCTTCACCTGACGAGATTTCCTCTGGCCACGACCACTCCGCCGCGCGCCTTCGAGATCGTTCAGATCGAGGAGGAGATGAAGCGCAGCTACCTCGATTACGCGATGAGCGTGATCGTCAGCCGCGCCTTGCCCGACGTCCGCGACGGGCTCAAGCCGGTGCAGCGGCGCATCCTCTTTGCCATGCGCGATGCCGGCTACGATTTCGGCCGACCACACCGCAAGTCGGCGCTGATCGTCGGCGACGTGATGGGCAAGTACCATCCGCACGGCGATTCCGCGATCTACGACGCGCTGGTCCGGATGGCCCAGGACTTCAGCATGCGGCTCGTGCTGATCGACGGCCAGGGCAATTTCGGCTCGATGGACGGCGATCCGGCGGCAGCCATGCGCTACACCGAGAGCCGGCTGGCCAAGGTCGCCGACGCGCTGCTCGCCGACATCGACAAGGACACCGTCGATTTTCGTCCCAACTACGACGAGAGCCGCGACGAGCCCTCGGTGTTGCCGGCGCAATACCCGAACCTGCTCGTCAACGGTGCCGGCGGCATCGCCGTGGGCATGGCGACCAACATCCCGCCGCACAATCTGGGCGAGATCATCGACGCCACCGTGGCACTGATCGACGATCCCGAGCTCGGCTTCGCCGACCTCGCCACCCTGGTGCAGGGCCCGGACTTCCCCACCGGGGCGATCATTCTCGGCCGCAACGGCATCCTGCAGGCCTACAAGGAAGGCCGCGGCAGCATCATCGTCCGCGCCAGGACCAATTTCGAGGAGGTGCGCGGGCGCACGGCGATCATCGTCACCGAGGTGCCCTACCAGGTCAACAAGGCGCGGATGGTCGAGCGCATCGCCGAGGTGGTGCGCGAGAAGAAGGTCGAAGGCATCGCCGACCTGCGCGACGAGAGCGACCGGCACGGCGTGCGGGTGGTGATCGAGGTCAAGCGCGAGGCCGACCCCGACATCGTGCTGAACCAGCTGTTCAAGTTCACCTCGCTGCAGACCAGCTTCGGCATCAACATGGTCTCGCTGCGCGGCGGGCGGCCGGAGCAGCTCGGCCTGCGGGAGATGCTGGAGGCGTTCGTCGCCTTCCGCGAGGAGGTCATTCTCCGCCGCACCGCCTTCGATCTCGCCAGGGCCCGCGAGCGCGCGCACATCGTGGTCGGCCTCGTGGTCGCCGTGGCCAACATCGACGAGGTCATCGCCACCATCCGGGCGGCCGCGGACCCGCAGGCGGCCAAGGCGGCGCTGCTGGCGCGGGCCTGGCCGCTGGCGGACATCCTGCCGCTGATCCAGCTGGTCCAGGCCGACGATGGCGACGGTGCCGCGCAGGTCACGCCCGACGGCTATCACCTGTCCGAGGAGCAGGCGCGGGCCATCCTCGAGTTGCGGCTGCAGCGCCTGACCGCCCTCGAGCGCGACAAGCTCGTCGAGGAATTGCAGGAGATCGCGCAGCGGATCGGCGAGCTGCTGCACATCCTGCGCTCGCGCGAGCGCCTGCTCGAGGTGATGAAGGCCGAGCTTTTGCGCGTGAAGGAGCTGTTCGACAGCCCGCGCCGGACGCTGATCGATCTCGAAGCCGAGCCCGATCTCGACATCGAGGAGCTGATCCAGCGCGAGGACATGGTCGTCACGGTGACGCACAAGGGCTGGATCAAGCGCGTCCCGCTGGCCTCGTTCCGCTCGCAGCGCCGGGGCGGCAAGGGCAGGGCGGGCATGCGCACCCAGGACGACGATTTCGTCGCCCGCATGTTCGTGGCCAGCACCCACACGCCGGTGCTGTTCTTCTCCAGCCTGGGCCGGGTGTACAAGCTCAAGGTGTTCCGCCTGCCGCTGGGCACGCCGCAGGCGCGCGGCCGGGCGATGATCAACATGTTCCCGGCGCTGTCCGACGGCGAGAGCATCAGCGCGGTGATGCCGCTGCCCGAGGACGAGCGGCAGTGGGAGACGATGAGCGTCTTTTTCGCCACCGCCCGCGGCAAGGTCCGGCGCAACGAACTCGCCGACTTCATCTTCGTGCCTGCCAACGGCAAGATCGCGATGGGCCTCGACACCGGCGACCGGCTGATCGGTGCGGAGGTCTGCGACGACGGGCACGACATCATCCTGGCCGCGGCCGGGGGTCGGGCGATCCGCTTCCCCGTCAACGTGGTGCGGGTGTTCAAGTCGCGCAGCTCCGAAGGGGTCAACGGCATGGATCTCGAGGCCGGCGACGAGGTGATCTCGATGTCGGTGATCGACCATGTCGAGGTCGATGTCGAACGGCGCGACGAGTATCTGGCGGTCAGTGGGTCAAGGCGCCGCCAGCCCGGTGAGAACGGTGGCGAGCACACGGAAGGTGGTGGTGGCGAGCTCGTCAAGCTGTCGCCCGAGCGCTACGCCGAGCTCGAGGCCAAGGAGCAGCTGTTGCTCACCATCACCGTCAACGGCTTCGGCAAGCGCACGTCGGCCTACGAATATCGGGTGACCAACCGTGGCGGTCAGGGGGTCATCAACATCGAGACCTCGGCCCGCAACGGGCGGGTCGCCGCCACCTTTCCGGTGGCGGAGACCGATCAGATCATGCTGGTCACCGACCAGGGCCAGACCATCCGCATCCCGGTCCACGACATTCGCATCGCGGGGCGGAACACCCAGGGCGTCAAGCTCTTCCATACGGGTGCGGACGAGCACGTCGTTTCCGCGGCGCGACTGAGCGAAGCCGAGAGCGACGGCGAGGCCGAGGGTGAGGATGGTGGCGACGCATGACGCAGCGGCGTCGTGCCTCCTCTCGCGCGCCGTCACAGCAGGCTAGCTTCGGCCGTCGGCATCAGGTGGAGGCAGGCGTGAGGAACCGGCGATGAACCGCGCGCGCATCGGGATCTATCCCGGAACCTTCGATCCGATCCACAACGGGCACATCGACGTGATCCGCCGGGCCACGGCGCTGGTCGACCGGCTGATCGTCGGTGTCGCGATCAATGCCGGCAAGGAGCCGCTGTTCGCGCTCGACGAGCGCACTCAGATGGTGGCGGGCGACATCGAGAGCCTGCGGGCGGCGAACGGGCTGAACGGTGCCGAGATCGAGGTCAAGCCGTTCCAGTCGCTGCTGATGCACTTCGCGCACCAGAATGGCGCCAACATGGTCATCCGCGGGCTGCGGGCGGTGTCGGATTTCGAGTACGAGTTCCAGATGGCCGCGAACAACAAGCGCATCTATCCCCGCATCGAAACCGTCTTCTTGATGGCGTCCGAGACCAGCCAGTTCATCTCCTCGCGCTTCGTCAAGGAGATCCACTATCTCGAAGGCGATGTCTCGAGCTTCGTCAGCGCCGCGGTGCTCAAACGACTCGACGGCAAGCGGGGACGGCTGGCGGCGGAGAGCCGCTGAGCGCGCCGCGCCGCACGCCTGTCACCTGCTCGATGCACAACGCGTCGCGAGCGCACCGCTGGAGACCATACGCCATGCAGACGACCCTGCTCGAGCCCGACCTTCGCCTGACCATTTGCGGCTTGGACGAGCTCGAGACCCATCGCAGCAACCGTGCGACCCACGTGCTCTCGATCCTCGATCCCGGCTATCCCGAGCCGGCCGTGTTCGGACGCTATGACCCGCACCACCGCCTGACGCTGCGCTTCCACGACATTATCGGTCCGTGGCCCGGCTGGGAGGCGCCCGAGCGGGAGCATGTCGAGCGGCTGGTGAGGTTCGGGGCCGAGCTGGACGAGGCCGGTCCGGCGCTGCGCCACCTGCTGGTACATTGCCATGCGGGGATTTCGCGCTCCACCGCGGCGCTGACGACGCTGCTGGCACGGCACACGCCACTGGGCGACGAGCCGGCGATCTTCGAGCGGATCCGCGAGATCCGCCCGATCGCTTGGCCAAACTCGCGTATGGTCGCGTTCGCCGACGAGATTCTCGGGCGTGGCGGACGGCTGAACGCGGCCCTGCGTGACCATTACAGGTTGCAGAAGCCGGTCCGGCCGGAGTTCATGGAGGAGCTGCGCCGCAACGGCCGCGGGGCCGAGATTCCCGACGATTAAGTGGTCGATTGTGGCCGACGGCGTGAAATGGGCTGCGACCGTGGTCGCGAGCGGTGCTAGATCACGCTCATGAACGATATTGACGACGAGCGCGAGACCCTGGCCTGGTCGGCCTATCTCGCCGACGAGCACGGTACCGCCTTTCGCCTGTTCCTGCGGCTGGCCATGGAAGGGTCGGCCGAGGCGCAGCGCCAGATCGGGCTGATGCACGACCAGGGCAAGGGCGTGCGCAAGGACCACGCGCAGGCGGCGCGTTGGTATCGGACCGCGGCCGACCAGGGCGACGCGCATGCGCAGCACAGCCTCGCCGTGTGCTACCTGATCGGGGAAGGGCTGGAGCGTGATCCGGCGCAGGCGGCGCGCTGGTTCCGCCGCGCCGCGCAGCAGGGCCACGAAGGCTCGCAGTGCGAGCTCGGGCTGCTCTACGAGACCGGCGAAGGCGTGTGCTGCGATCTGCGCCGTGCCCTGCATTGGTATCGGCTGGCGGCTGCCCAGGGCATGCCCGAGGCGGTGGCCCGGCTGGCCATCGTGCTGAGCCGGCAGGTTCCGGCCTCGACCTGACCGGCGGTGTGACCGCGTCCTTGCGGACGCAGCCACGCCGGTGGCGTCACGGCGTCGGGGCCGGGCAATCCTTCGGGAAGTCGGCATAGGATTCGGGATAGCGCAGCGCCCACTCGATCAGGGCGGTGCGGTCCTTGTCGTATCGATTGACGAACTCCCACACCTTCTTGCCGGCGGGGGTGACCTCGAACACGCGCCCGCCCCAGCTCTCGGTGATCAGCAGGTTGCCGTTCGGCTGGTACTGATGCTTGCCGATCGCGTCGGTGAAGTAGGGATGCTCGAGCGTGCCCTGGTAGAAGGTCTCGACCTGACCCGTGCTGGGGTCGAGCTGCAGGATGCGGGTGGCTCGGTCGGGCAGCCCCCGAGCCTCGGCCCGGTAGTTGTAGAGGTCGCGGTTGTCGTAGATCGAGATGCGCCCGTTGGGCAGGAAATGCGGATCGTGCTGACCGAACCACGGCCCGCGGGCGGTCCACTTGATCAGCCCGGTCTTGGGATCGAGCACCATGATCGTGCTGGGCACGCGCAGCGAGATCAGCAGATCGCCGGTGGCGAACATCGGGAAGGCCGGCGCTAGTTCGGCGCGCAGCGGCTCGACATGGTTCAGGTGCAGCGGATCGGGCTCGGCCACCTTGCCGAGGTTGCCGCCATCCGGGAACAGGATCGGCTCGCGTGACGATTGGTAGATCGCGTCGAGCAGCGAGATCTCCTGCAGCAGCTTGCCGTCGGCCGGCGAGATCTTGACCACCGTGTCCTCGACGTAGGGCGGCACCATGCCGGGAAACTTGTCGGACGGCTCGGTGTGACGCTGACGCTTGTGGCCGGCCGCCCAGATGTTGCCGTCATCGTCCAGCATCAGCGAGTGGTGGGTCTCGTAGTCCAGCCACCACACGACCTTGTTGCACCGGTCCATCCGCACCAGGCCGAGGCCGCCGACATTGAAGATGGCGTCGCCGTTCGGGTACATCACCATCGCGTCGACATGGGTGTCCCAGTCGTTCGTCGGCGTCAGCTCGGGCGACAGCGGCGGGATGTACTGCTTCAGCTCCGAGTAGCGCGCCACCCAGCGATGCAGCTCCTTGCCATCATGCGACCACAGGGCGAGGCCGATATCGTTGCCGTCCCAGATGCTGCTCATCACGGTCACGCCGGGCTGGCTCTCCTCGGGGACGTTCACGGTCAGGCCGCTGCCGACCGTGGGTGACGGCCGGATGAACTTGGTCGGCTCGATCTTGAGGTAGCTCTTCCAGTTGACCCGCCAGTCCCAGATCGCGTCGGAGGCCTCCTCGATCTGCTGCACCGGTGGCAGCCGTTTCCAGCCGATATAGAGCCCGCCCAGGACCAGGACCGCACAGAAGCCGAGCAGAAAGATTATCTTGGCCGCGCGATCGAGCATCTCGTTTCCTTTGGAAGCGGCGGCCGGTCTTCGGCACGCCTGAAGTGTCGGAGGGCGGCGCGGCACCGTTTCCAATGCCGCCAAGGGCCGAGCATGGTCCGCCGGCTCCGTGTCGCGTCTGCAGGGGAGCGATCCTCATGCAGCATCGCTGCGTCCCGGCCCGGCACGGTCAAGGACTGCCCGTGCATGGGGCGATGGCCGCAGACCCGTGGCAGCCGGTCGCGGCAGGGTGGGATGCGCTGGGATCGTCCTCTCGCCCGCCGGCCACGGCGTCATCCCCGTTGGGCATTGCCGCCGCCAGCTCCCGCATGCTTCCGGCGCGGACCGCGAACCCGGGTGCGCCGCGCGGCCGGATGCAAACCGCAATCGGCCATCCGAGTCAATCGCCTGCTGGAGACGGTGAGCGATCGTTCTCCCGATCCATGCCGCATTGCATGCAGCTGGCGGGAACTCAACTGGAATGTAATCTCAACGCCATACCGCGAACGCTTGCACATGGCTGTCAGGCTGTAAAATTAATAAATATCAAAGGTTTATGTCATGAGCCGTTCGTTGCTTCCTTGCATCTCATTTGTGGCAAATAAATCTTTAAGCGATAAATACACCTTTTGGTTGCTTTAGTTTTGTCGTGATGCATATAGATCGGGTACTGGTTCACGGCGATCTCTTGGTGGCCCGGGCGGACCACGACGACGCATGGAGGATCAACACCCGGTAGAAGAGGTGTACCCGAAATCTTGTGTTCGCCGCTGTGATCAGAAGACCGATGACAACCGGGAAGCCGATCACATGCAACGTTCCCTAATTCCCCTCAGCCTCCACGCCAGTCTTCATTCGTTTTTTGGTATATCGTTGCTGTCGTTGTTGATCGCCGTCGTGTCGATACTGCCGGCTCGATCGGCACCTTATCCATACGATCGAATGCAGCTTCATCACAACGCGGGTCGAGACGTGCCCTACTTGCCGCTGGCCCAAACCGGCGCGGCCAGCAGCACGGCGACGATCGCGATGCGGGCGACGACCCGGATCGAGCTGGACGGCAGCGCGCTGCTCAACGTCCGCGGCAATCTCTACCCGATCGACCTCGACGGCGACGG
>JBDHTW010000072.1:0-22084 GCA_039808865.1 Geminicoccaceae bacterium | reverse complement strand
ACGGCGACGTGCACGCGGCCACGGGTCACGCGCCGCTTGAAGTCCTCGGGCTCGCCCGAGAGCAGGCCGAACGTGCCCCAATGGATCGGCACGATCAGCTCGAGGTCGAGGAACTCGTTGCAGGCGACGGCCGCCGCCTCGGGGCCCATGGTGAACCGGTCGCCGATGCAGACGAGGCCGGTCTTCGGCCGATACAGCCGCTGGATCAGCGCCATGTCCGAGAACAGGGCGGTGTCGCCGGTGTGGTAGACCGAATCGCCGTCGGCGCGGACGACGAAGCCCGCCGGGTCGCCCATGGTGACCGGCTTGCCGTCGAGGATCAGGGCCGAGCTGTGGAAGGCGGGAACCATCGTGTAGCGGACGCCGTCGCGCTCGATCGTGCCGCCCGTGTTCATGGGCTCGAGCTTCTCGACGCCGTGGC
This sequence comes from Geminicoccaceae bacterium, assembly GCA_039808865.1. Lineage (GTDB taxonomy): Bacteria > Pseudomonadota > Alphaproteobacteria > Geminicoccales > Geminicoccaceae > Benzoatithermus. Next base: position 21,663 of record JBDHTW010000072.1, on the reverse strand, counting down.
CGTTCACGTACATGCAGATCTCGTACTGGGCCACGACCGTGGCGCCGTACTTCTTTGCCAGCCGCACCGTGTCGCCCAGATGGTCCTCGTGGCCGTGGGTGAGCACGATCGTGTCGACCGTGTCGAGCCCGTCCTCGAAGCCCGCCGGGAAGGTCGGGTTCCCGGTCCAGAACGGGTCGATCAGGATGCTTTGCCCGGTGGTCCGCAGGTGGAACGCCGAATGGCCGAGCCAGGTGAGCTGCATGGCGGTTGCCTCCAGATGAGCCTGCGCGCTGCGCATAGGCCGGGATGTTTGGCCGTCCGGCGCCGCGCGGACAAGCGCCAACGACACAGCGCCCGGCCCGACGCCGCGCAGCCGCTCGTCTACCATCGACCGCTCACCTGCGCTGCCGGCCCGGCAGGCCTCAGCCCTCGCTGCCGGCACGCCCCGCCAGCTCGGCCTCCAGGGCCGCGACACGCGCCCGCAGCGGCGCCACGGCCGCGTCGACCTCCTCCAGCGTGTAGCGCGGTGTCAGGTGCTGCGGGCAGTTCCAGTCGAACGCCGCAACCTCGACCAGCACCCCGCGCTCGACCTTGGCCGCGTAGCCGGGAACGACGAGCGCGGCCAGCTCCGCCGGATCCTCGGTCAGCCGCGCCCGGCCGAGCAGCTTCAACCGGCGGCGGTGCACGTAGTCGACCAGGATCAGCGCCACGCGGTCGTCGCGGCTCAGGCTGCCGACGCTGACATACTGCTTGTTGCCGCGGAAGTCGGCGAAGCCCAGCGTCCGCGCGTCGAGCGGCCTGAGGAAACCCCGGGGGCCGCCGCGGTGCTGGACGTAGGGCCAGCCGGTCTCGGTCACCGTGGCGAGATAGAAGCTGTCGCGTCCGGCGATGAACGTGGCCTCGTCCGGACCCAGCCGGTCGTGATGCGCCGGACCGGCCTCGACCCGGGCGTAGGCCGCCCGGCTCCCGGCCTGCTCCTGCAGGGCCTTGACGGCCGGCGTGAACGCGATCTCCGCGAAACGGTGACCCATGCTCGTCCCCCCGCCGTCACGCGATCCGCCGCTCGTCGGCGCGGATCGGCAGATCGTTGATGCTGGCCTCGCGCGTGCGCATCAGCCCGTCCTCGGCGAACTCCCACAGCTCGTTGCCGTAGCTGCGGTACCACTGGCCGGCCTCGTCGTGCCATTCGTACTCGAACCGCACCGCGATGCGGTTCCCGCCGAAGGTCCACAGATGCTTCTTCAGCCGGTAGTCGAGCTCCTTCGCCCACTTGCGGCGCAGGAAGTCGCGGATCGCGTCACGGCCGGTGAAGAACTCGGTGCGGTTGCGCCAGCGCGAATCCTCGCTGTAGGCCAGGGCCACCCGGTCGGGGTCGCGGCTGTTCCAGGCATCCTCGGCCGCCTGCACCTTGGCCTGGGCCGTCTCGGCGGTGAACGGCGGTCGGATGGCGCCTTGAGGGGACGTGCGCATCGCTCGACCTCGGCATGCGGGGCTGGCTCGACGGGCCAGATCGCTCCTGAAGATGGGCCATTGTCCACGCCTGCAGAATAGCCGCAGAATGGAAGACATCATTGCTCGAGCCGGAATGATCGATGGATCGCCTGCGGCTGCTCGAGGTGTTCTGTGCGGTGGTGGACGCCGGCAGCCTGGCCGGTGCCGGCAAGGCCCTGGCCCTGTCGCCGCCGGCGGTGACGCGGGCGGTGGCGATGCTCGAGGAGCGTCTGGGCGTGCGGCTGCTGCAGCGGACCACGCGCAGCCTGCACCTGACCGAGGCCGGGGCACGCTTTCTCGAGAGCGCCAGGCGGCTCATCGCGGATCTCGACGAGGCCGAGCGCTCGGCCGCCGGCGCCACCGCGATCCCGAGCGGCCATCTGCGGCTCACCGCCCCGCTGACCTTCGGGCGGATGCACCTGATGCCGATCCTGGCCGGGTTCCTCGCCGAACGGCCGCGGGTGACCGCCTCGCTGGTCACCCTCGATCGGATCACCAACCTGATCGAGGAGGGCTTCGATCTCGCCGTGCGCATCGCGCATCTGCCGGATTCGACCCTCGTCGTCCGCCGTGTCGGCGAGGTGCGCCGGCTGCTGGTGGCGAGCCCGGCCTATCTGGCACGCGCGGGCATGCCCGCGCGGCCGGAGGAGCTGCGGCACCACGAGGTGATCGCGCTCGACAGCATGTTCGCGAGTGGCGAGTGGCGCCATGCCGTGGACGGCCAAGTGCGGTCGATTCGCCTCGCTGCACCGCGCCTCACGGTCAACGACGCGCTGGCCGCGATCATGGCGGCCGAGCGAGGCGAGGGGATCACAGCGGTCCTGTCCTACATGGTGGCGCCACAGCTCGCGGCTGGGACGCTGGTCGTGGTGCTCGGCTCCTACGCGCCGCCGGCGATCCCCGTCCAGCTCGTCTACCCGCAGAGCCGGCTGCTCGCGGCCAAGGTGCGCGCCTTCGTCGACTATGCCACGCCGCGGCTCGCGCGCGTGCTGGCGGAGGCGGTCAGCTAGCCACTGGCACGGGGATGTTGTCGATCAGCCGGACACCACCCAGCCGTGCCGCCGCCAGCAGCCGGCCGGGGCGTGCGCCCAGGGACGGCAGCGGGGCCAGGGTCGTGGCGTCGCGCAGCTCGACATAGTCGACGCTGTCGAAGCCGGCGGCGCGCACGGCCGCGACCGCGCTGCCGAGCACCGGCGCGGCCGCCCGGCCATCGGCCAGCGCGTGCGCGGTCTCGGTCAACACCCGGTACAAGGCCGGGGCGATCCGCCGCCGCTCCGGGGACAGGTTCAGGTTGCGCGAGGACATGGCCAGCCCGTCCGGCTCGCGCACGGTCGGCCCGCCCAGGATCGTGGTCGGGATGGCGAGATCCTGCACCAGCCGGCGGATGAGCTGCAGTTGCTGGTAGTCCTTCTCGCCGAACACGGCGACGTCGGCCTGCGCCTGGTTGAGCAGCTTGGTGACGACGGTGGCGACGCCGCGGAAATGCTGCGGCCGGTGCTCGGCGCAGAGGCCGCGCGACAGACCCTCGACCTCGACCCAGGTGCTGGCACCCTCGGGGTACATCTCCGCCACCGAGGGCAGGAAGACCAGGCTCGCGCCGACGGCGCCGAGCTTGGCGAGATCCCCGGCCTCGTCGCGCGGGTAGCGGTCGAGATCCTCGTTCGGCCCGAACTGGGTCGGGTTGACGAAGATCGACACCATGACCCGATCGGCCGCGGTCTGCGCCTGGCGGACCAGGGAAAGATGGCCGTCGTGCAGCGCGCCCATGGTCGGCACGAAGCCGACCTTCAGGCCCTGCGCATGCCACGCGCGCACCTGGGCGCGCAGCGCCGCGACCGAGCGCGCCGTCGTGGGCAGGCTCATGCGGACTCCCCGGCGGCCTTGCCGCGCGCCACGGGGTAGACGTGCTCCGGCCCCGGGAAGCGGCGCGCCCGCACGTCGTCGGCATAGGCCTGCGCCGCCGAGCGGATCACGCCGGCGAGATCGGCATAGTGCTTGACGAAGCGTGGCACGAACTCGGTGAACAGGCCGAACGCGTCCTCGCCGACGAGGATCTGGCCGTCACAGGCGGCCGAGGCGCCGATCCCGATCGTGGGCACCGGCACGGCCTCGGTGACCCGCCTGGCCAACGGCTCGACCACGCCCTCGACCACCATGGCGAACGCCCCGGCCTCGGCGATCGCGCGCGCGTCGGCGACGATCCGGTCGGCCTCGGACTCGGCGCGGCCACGGGCGCGAAAGCCACCATAGGCGTGCACCGACTGCGGCTGCAGGCCGACATGGCCGAACACCGGCACACCACGCGCGACCAGGAAGGCCACGGTCTCGGCCATGACCTCGCCGCCCTCGAGCTTGACCCCGGCGCACCCGGTCTCGGCCATCAGCCGCGCGGCGCTGCGGAAAGCCTGGGCCGGGCTCTCCTGGTAGCTGCCGAACGGCAGGTCGACGATGACCAGCGCGTGCTCGCTGCCGCGGACCACGGCCGCGCCGTGCGCGATCATCATGTCCAGCGTCACCGGCACGGTGCTCGGCAGGCCGTAGACGACCATGCCGACGCTGTCGCCGACCAGCAGCAGATCGCAGGCCGGATCGAGCAGCCGGGCCATCGACGTGGTGTAGGCCGTCAGGCACGCGAGCGGTTCGCCGTGCTTGCGGCGACTGAAATCCGCGACGGTCATGCGGCGGGTACGAACAACCTGGCTCATGGTGCGCCCCCAGCGCTACCGGCGAGATGAGGCGCGATAAAGGCCATCCAGGGGCGGCGGGTCAAGGCCAGCCTAAAGAATCGGCAACCTAAATCCGCTGCCGGCAAGGGAGCTGCGGACCCGGTCGCCGGCATGACCGGGTACGGCCAGACCGTCGCGCCAGCCGATGTCGCGCTGCAGATGCGCCGACAGTTCCTGCGGCCGCACCTGCTGGCGGCGCGCCTCCAAACGGCCGCGCCAGTTGTCGAGACACATCAGCCAGGCTTTGGATAAAGACCGAAGTCTTGCATGTGGTGCGCGTATGCTGAGCATGGCATCACCTCGAATTGCCTGAGATGGAGAGGCGATCATGCTCGCGTTCGGTCCGGCCGACCAATCGAACGTCGAGGTCGACACATAAGGTAGATTTATGAAAGAGCGTTTGCCCCTGCCGCCGCTCGCGGCCGTTCGTGCGTTCGAGGCGGCCGCCCGGCACGGCAGCTTCACCCGTGCCGCCACCGAGCTCGGCATGACGCAGGCCGCGGTCAGCTACCAGATCAAGCTGCTGGAAGAGCGCATGGGTATGCTGCTGTTTCTGCGTGCACCGCGGCAGGTGACGCTGACCGACCCGGGCAAAGCGCTGGCCCGCTCGGTCAGCGAGGCGTTCGACCTGCTGCGCGGTGCCTTCGCCGCCGCCCGCGGCGATGCCGACGGCGTGCTCGTCGTCAGCGCGGTGCAGGCGTTCGCGTCGAACTGGCTCGCCCCCCGCCTCGGCCGGTTCCAGCTCGCCCATCCGAGCCTCGCCGTGCGCCTCGATGCGACCAACCACATGACCGACTTCGCCCGCGAGCCGGTCGACGTCGCGATCCGCACCGGCCTCGGCGCCTGGCCGGGCTTGACCGGGCACCGGCTGCTGCCCGTGTGCTTCACACCGCTGTGCAGCCCCGAGCTGCTGCAACGGCTGGGCCCGCTGCGCCATCCGGCCGACCTGCTGCGGCTGCCGCTCCTGAGCCCGTCCGACATCTGGTGGCAACAGTGGCTGGAGCTCGCCGGGCTGCCGGCGGCGAGCCTGGAAGGCCGGCCGGGCATCCGCCTCGATTCGCAGCAGATCGAGGGGCGCGCCGCGCTGGCGGGCCAGGGCGTCGCCATGCTGACGCCGCTGCTGTGGGCCGAGGAGCTGCGCGCGGGCAAGCTCGTGCAGCCGTTCGACCTGATCGCGCACAAGGGGCACCATTACTGGCTGGTCTATCCACCGGCCCACCGCAACCTCGCCAAGGTGCGCCTCTGGCGCGACTGGCTGCTCGCCGAGGTCGAGCGGGAGACCACCGGTGCGGCATGACGCGTGCGCCCTGCAGGCGAGGCTGGAACCACGGCCGAGCGTCGATCACTGTAGGACCATGACCGCATGGTGGAGCACGCGGATGCGCAAGGGCTGGGGTCTGCTGGTGCTGCTGCTGCTGATGCCCGGTGGCACCCGGGCAGCGCCTGCGCCGCTCGAAGAAGGTCCGGCGACGGTGCCGCGGCCGGGCGAGCTGCTGGTCGCGGCACCCGAGCTCGGCGACCCGCGCTTCGACCATACGGTGGTGCTCATGCTGCAGCACGACGCCGAGGGGGCGATGGGCGTGGTGATCAACCGCCCTTACGGCAAGGCGCCCACGGCCGAGCTGCTGCGCCGGCTCGGCGTCGACGCCGGCGACGTCGCCGGCGAGACGCTCCTGTTCTATGGCGGCCCGGTGCAGCCCGAGGCCGGGTTCGTCGTCCACTCGACGGAGTACGCGCTGCCCGACACGCACCCGCTCGCCGCGGGCCTGGCGGTGACCAGCGATCCCACGATCCTGAAGGACATGGCGACCGGCCGGGGACCGAAGCAGGCCGTGCCGGTGCTCGGCTATGCCGGCTGGGGCCCGGGCCAGCTCGAGGGCGAGCTGGCCGAGCGGGCTTGGTTCGTCATTCCGGCCGACGCCGAGCTGATCTTCGCTCCCGATCCGACGCGGACTTGGCAGCGGGCGATGGATCGGCGCGGCATCGAGCTGTGAGCTGTCCCGGGGCCTAGGGAATCTCGTAGTCGACCGCGATGCGCAGCTCGCGCCGCGGGCGCACGACGCGGATCGCCTCGGCATAGGCCGGGTGCTGCTTGAAGCGGTCGAGCTGGGCGAAGTCGTCGAACTCGCCATAGACCACGAGATCGATCTCGCTCGAGAGCTGGTCGCGCTTGGCGTTCGGCACCACCTCGAGATGCCGGGCATCCGGGATCGTCGCGAGCTGGGCCAGCGCCGTCTGCAGCAGCGGGATCTCGGCGGGGTCCTTGGCGCTGAACAGGACGATGTGCCGGATCATCCGCGCCGCTCGTCGAGCAGACCGGCCCAAAGCCCGCCCGGCTGCCACATCAGCCACGGCCGGGCGAGCTGCAGCCAGAGCTGGAACGGGTTCAAGGGCGTTGTGGCCGCCAGCAGGCGGAACGGGTCGAGCATCCGGCCCGCGGTGGCGAGATCCGGCGTCCCGCGCAGCGTGATCGACAGATACTCGGCCCCTTCCTCCGGCGCCTCGCGATGCAGGATCTCGATGTCGACATGCGGCAGCTTGGCTACCGCGCGGGTCTCGGTCATGCCTTGGGCCCCTTTGCTTTGCTGCATTGCAGCATAAATCTTCCGTCCAACCCTGTCCAGGCGCGACACGCTCGCCTCGCCTCCTGGCGCGCGTGCCCGGGTCCTGGGCGACCGAGCGAACCTGTGCTGATGATCGCCGAGTCGCAGGCGGCAGCACTGACCAGGATGATATCGATGAGCTTGGCCGACGTCACGGCCGGACTCGCCGGCGAACTCGCCGATCTCCGCCGGGCGCACGCAGCGCTCGAGGTGGCGTTGGCGCGCGCGAGCGGCCAGTTGCGCGAGCGCGACCGGCACATCGCCGCGCTCACGGCGCAGTGCGACGCCACGGCCGCCGCGCTCGCCGCCGCCGACGGGCGCGCCGCGGCGGCCGAGAGCGCTCGGGCCGGGATGGAGACGGAGCTGCTGGCCGCTCGGTCCCGGGCGGCAGCGCTGCGCGCCGAGCGCGACGAGGCGCACGGGCTGGCCCGGGAGCTGAGCGAGCAGTTGGGGCTGGCGGAAGCGGGGCTCGGGCGTCGCTGGTGGCGGCCGCCGGTCGCGCCGCGGCCGCTGCCCGCCGCCGACCCGGCCCCGATTCTCGCCATTGCCGTCGGCCTCCCGCGCGCGGCCCTCGTGCCGATCGTGCGCATGGTCCGTGCCCAGGCTGCCCAGGCGCCGCTGCTCCTGCTGGTCGACCACCCGCTCGCCGGCAGCCTCGACCCGGCGCCGGCGCACTGGCTGCGGCTGCCATCACAGCCAATGCTGCGCCGGCACGTCCCCATCGCACCCGAGGACTATCTGCGTCGGCGCGTTGCCCTGCTGGTCCAGGCGTTGCGGCCGGCGACGGTGGTCCCGCTCGGTGCCTTCGCCGGCCGGCTGCTGGAGGCGCGCTGACCGGCCGGACGGAGCCGAAGCCATTCCCGGCCGTTATGCTGACGGGAAAGCCGCGCCGACCGTCTCGCTAATGGCGCGAGCACGCCAGCAGATGTGATCGACCGGCCGCCCTGCCGGGGCGGTTGCCGCGTCGGCACCCTGCCGCAGCCATGGAACCGACCCCGTGCATCCCGATATATCAGCGACATGACCTGCCTCGCCCTGCCAGTTCTTCCCGCCGTCGCCGGTGCAGCGGAGCCCGCCCGCCGACATGGTCCCAAAGCACGCCGGATCGGCGTCGAGGTGGAGTTCATGGGCCTGGGTGCGCAGGAGGCGGCACAGGCGTTGCGTGCGGCGCTCGGCGGCACGGTGGTGGAGGAGAACCCGCACGCTTTCCACGTGCGCGCGACGAGCCTCGGCGACCTCAGGGTCGAGCTCGACATCCGCTACGTGCACCCGCAGCGGGACCAGGTGGAGATGCTCCCGCTCCGCCTCGGACCGCGTGGCGCGGCTTGGCTGGGCGCGGCTCTCGGCGGTGTCGTGCCGCACGAGCTGGTCACGGCGCCCATGGCCGTGGACCGGCTGCACGAGGTGGATCAGGCGATCGACGTGCTGCGGCGCGCCGGCGCGACCGGGCAGGGGACGACTTGGCTCGGCTCGCTCGGGCTGCATTTCAACGTCGATCCACCCGGCCTCGACGCCGATCGGCTCACCGCCACGTTGCAGGCCTTTCTTCTGCTCGAGCCGTGGCTGCGGCAGGCATGCGCCCGAGGTGGGGCGCGTTGGCCCTCGTTCCTGCCGGCCCGCTACCCGGCCGACTATGTCCGCCGCGTGACCGCGCCGGACTACCGGCCGGACATCGCCACCTTCGCCGCCGACTATCTGGCGGCCAACCCCAGCCGCGATCGCGGCCTCGACCTACTGCCGATCCTGACCCACCTCGACGAGCGGCAGGTGCGCGCACGGCTGCCGCGCGAGAAGATCGGCGCCCGCCCGGTGCTGCATTACCGCCTCCCGCAAGCCTATGTCGGCGAGGCCGGCTGGAGCGTGGCGCCCGACTGGGAGCGGTGGGCGGCGGTCGAACGCCTGGCCGGCGACCGCGACGAGCTGATCGGGCTGGCGCGGGCCTACCAGGCCTTCACCGGCAGCGAAACCGACTGGATCGAGCGCACCCGCGACGTCGCCCTGGGCACCGCCTGAGCGGCCACCGGCTGCGAGACGGTGGCGGGCGCCTCACGCGGCCGGAAGGCGCAGCGCGTATTCCTGCAGCCGGCGGACGGTGCTCAGCTCGACCATCGGCAGGGCCAGGTTGGGGTGCCGCAGCACGTCGAGGAACTCGGCATAGTCCGGATGGTCGGGCGAACCGATGAAGTGGGCCTGGTATTCCGGCAGGCTGAACGTTCCCCAGTTGCGGATCATCTGGAAGTGCATGACGTCGCAGCCGAAGGCGCGCGCTAGCTCGACCGCGGCCGGCATCTCGCGGAAGTTCAGTGCCTGGACGACGAAATCGAGCCGGAAATGGCGGATGCGCTCGGCCCGGCGCAGCTCGCCGATGAACGCCAGATTCTCGAGCAGCCGGTCGAACGAGCCGCCGCGGCGCACGATCGCGTAGGTCGCGCCGCGCGCGGCGTCGATCGAGACCAGGGCACCGTGCACCAGGCCCTCGAGCTCGAGCTCCTCCCAGGCCTTGCGGTCGAACAGTACGCCGTTGGTCTGCAGCATCAGCCGCAGCCGGGGAAACTCCGCCCGGTTCAGCCGCTTCAGCACGTAGCGGAAATGAGCGCTGCCGAACCCGTCGCCGGTGCCGGTGACGTGGACGAAGGCGGCGTCCTGCAGCAGCGGCGCCATGGTCGTCTCGAACAGCCGGTTCAGCTCGTCGACCTCGTCCTTCCTGGCGACGAACATCTCCTTGCGGCAGGAGGGGCAGCTCAGATTGCAGCTGCGGTCGTGCGACAGCATCACCCGTTGCGGGCGCCAGGGCAGCTCGGTCAGCCGCCCGGCCATGATCTCGCGATGCCTGGGCTCGGTCACCGCGCTGCGCTTGGGCAGGGAGCGGTTGACCAGAAGGGCGCAGTGCAGCTTGCTGCAGTAGCGGAAATCGCCATCCAGGATCGAGCGCCGGATTTCCTGCGCCGTGGCCGAGTTCCACAACGCCTCCGGCGTCTCGCGGCGATAGTCGCCGATCGGCACCGGCAGCCAAGTCGGGCAGCACAGATAGGTCTGGCCGTCGAGGGTGAGCTGGAAGTCCTCGAACGGCCGGCTGCAGAAATGCTCGGCCAGATCCTCGCTGACGACCGCGGCCGGGTTCTCGACCCGGCTGCGCGCGATGCGGAACAGATCCTGGGCGCGCGAGTCGGTCTGGTCGGCGGACAGGGCGGCCGTCGCGAGCTCGAGCGTGCCGGCCCAGTCCCCGCGTGCGGCAGCGGTCTCCGCGGCGAGCAGCCAGAACAGGCCGGGCACGTAGGGCTGCTCCCCGGCCCAGGCGACGAACCGCGCCCAGATCGCTTCCTCGCCGCCGTCCAGCAGGGGCGCCAGCTCGTCCAGGAGGCGTGCGCAGAAGCCGGCCGGCGTCTCGTCGTCCGGCCCGTGCTGGACGCGGCGCGTCATCTGGCGGTAGGCGGGCCAGGACTTGCGGATACGCTCGAACACCGCGGCGAACATCTCCGCCTCGGCTTGGCCGACTTCCAGGACCGTGGCGTCGACCATGTCCGGCGCCGGGCCGGCGGCCTCGTGGTCGATGGCCGCTGCCGGCTGTTCCGCGTGCATCTCCATGCGTCAGCCCAACAGCATGGCGAAGCGGTCGGTTGCATCCAGGAGCGCATCGCGGATGCCCGGCTCGGAATAGGCGTGGCCGGCGCCCTCGACCAGGACGAACTCGGCCTCGGGCCAGGCGCGGTGCAGATCCCAGGCGGTGACCGCAGGCGTGGCGATGTCGTAGCGGCCCTGCACGATCACGCCGGGAACGTGCCGCAGCTTGGGCGCATCGCGGATGAGCTGGCCTTCCTCGAGCCAGCCGGCATGGACGAAATAGTGGTTCTCGATCCGGGCGAAGGCGCGGGCGAACTCGTCCGCGCCGAACTGCGCGCTGTAGCCGGCATCGGGCAGGAGCGTGATCGTCTCGCCCTCCCACAGGCTCCAGGCCCGCGCCGCCGCGAGCTGCACCGCCGGGTCGGGATCGGTCAGCCGGCGCCGGTAGGCGGCGATCAGGTCCTCCCGCTCCGCATCCGGGATCGGGGCCAGGAAGCCTTCCCACTTGTCGGGAAACAGCAGGGAGGCGCCATGCTGGTAGTACCAGAGCAGCTCGGCCCGCCGCAGCGCGAAGATGCCGCGCAGGATCAGCCCGGTCGCCCGCTCGGGATGGGTCTCGGCGTAGGCGAGCGCCAAGGTGCTGCCCCAGGAGCCGCCGAACACCAGCCAGCGCTCGACGCCGAGCATGGCGCGCAGCCGCTCGATGTCGGCGACGAGGTGCCAGGTGGTGTTGGCCTCCAGGCTGGCGAATGGCCGGCTGCGGCCGCAGCCGCGCTGGTCGAACAGCAGCACGCGCCAGCGCTGCGGGTCGAACAGGCGACGATGCTCGGGGCTGCAGCCGCCGCCCGGCCCGCCATGCAGGAACACGGCCGGCTGCCCGTCCGGGTTGCCGCAGAGCTCCCAGTAGACCTGGTGCCCGTCGCCGACGTCGAGGTGACCGTGCGCGTACGGCTCGAGCGGCGGGTAGAGGGGACGGGACGGGGTGGTCGGCGACGAGACGGGCATGAGCGTGATCCAGGCTGGGCGTCAGCGATCGGCGAGCGCGAGCTTGAGCCCGAGCAGCGCGAAGGCGCCGGCGAACGTGCGCCGCAGCCAGGCCAGCACCCGCGGCCGGGCGAGCAGCCGGTCGCGTGCCGCGGCGGCGGCCAGGGCATAGGCGACGAACACCGCGAACGTCAGCAGCATGAACACGCTGCCGAGCTCGACCATCCGCGGCAGGGGCTGCGCCACGTCGCTGGGCACGAACTGCGGCAGGAAGGCGAAGAAGAAGATCGACAGCTTCGGGTTGAGCAGGTTGACCAGGATCGCCGACACGATCACCTGCGCCGCCGAGCGTGGGGTGGGCTCCGGCTCGATGCGCAGCGCGCCGTGCTCCTGCAGGGTGCGCCAGGCCATCCAGAGCAGGTAGGCGACGCCCAGATATTTCAGCAGCTGGAACGCCAGCGCGCTCGTATGCAGCAGTGCCGCGAGGCCCATCGTGGCCGCGGCCATGTGCGGCAGGATGCCGAGGGTACAGCCGAAGGCGGCGATCACGCCGGCCCGCCCGCCGCGCGCCAGGCCAGCCGCCAGGGTGAACAGCACGCCGGTGCCGGGTGACGCGACGACGACGAGCGAGGTCAGCAGGAACTCGAGGCGCATGGCGGTTCCCAGGTCGGGCCGGCCGGATGCCGGAACGGTTGGCGCGAGCAGGCGGCGAGGCTGCCCTCCGTCGGCCGCGTGGTCAATGTCCGGCGCGCGATCTCGTCGCCGGTCGTCGCCGATGCTAGGCTTTGCAGCGACGCCGAAGGGAGGCCCGGACCATGTTTCGTTCATCCGCCATGGCCATGTTGCTGGTGCTGCTCGGCCCGGCCGCGCAGGCGGCGCCGGTCGAGGCTTGGCGTCTGGACGGACTGGCCGAGCCGTGGTCGGCTTGGTTCGACGCCAGCCGCAACGTCGTCTTCGTCTCGAACGTGGCCGGCGATCCGCTGGCCAAGGACGGCAACGGCTTCATCGCACGGGTCGGTCTCAAGGGACGGTTGATCGAGCGGGACTGGGTGAGCGGCCTCGACGCCCCCAAGGGCATGTCGGCGCTCGGTGGTCAGCTCTACGTCGCCGACATCGACCGGATCGTGGCGGTCGACCTCGCCACGGGCGAGGTCACGCGGCGCTGGCCCGTGCCGGGCGCGAGATCGCTGACCGACGTCTACGCCGCGCAGCGCAGCGGCCGGGTGTTCGTCTCCGATGCGCTCACCGACACGGTGTGGGTGCTCAAGGACGGCAAGCTCGACGTCTTCGCACGGGACGCCGAGCTGCGCGGACCCGCCGGCCTGCGCGTCAATGCCGGTCGGCTCGTCGTCGCCGGCACCGGCGGCGCCGCCGGTGCCGGCCGGCTGACCGCGGTCAACCTGGAGGACTCCCGCATCTGGGAGCTGGGCGGCAGCGCGGTCTCCGGCCATCTGCTCGGCCTCGACGCGATCGGCGACGATGGCTGGTACGTGACCGACCCGGTCGCCGGCCTGCTCGACAAGGTCGACGAGGCCGGTGTCGTGCTGGAGCAGACCGCCGTCGGCAAGGGCGCCGGCGACCTCGCCTTCCTCGGCGAGCTCGGCCTGCTGCTGGTGCCGATGACCGCGGACGACCGGCTGCTCGCGCTGAAGGTGCCGCCATTGCCCGGCGGCGGAGACTGAGCCCGTTGGCGCAGACCGTCTACGACGAGCCCGCGGTCTTCGATGGCTACAGCCGGCTCGGGCGCTTGCGCGCCGGACTCGACGGGGCGCCGGAATGGCCGGCGCTGCGGGCCATGCTGCCCGAGCTGTGCGGCGCGCGCGTCGTCGACCTGGGTTGCGGCTACGGCTGGTTCTGCCGCTGGGCGCGTGCGCAGGGGGCGGCACGGGTGCTGGGCCTCGACCTCGCCGAGACGATGCTCGAGCGCGCGGGCGATGAAGGTGGACCCCGGGATGACCTACCTTCGCGCCGACCTCGATCGCCTGGAGCTGCCGGCCGCGGCGTTCGCTCTCGCCTACAGCTCCCTGGCGCTGCCTATGCCGAGGATGTCGGGCGGCTGCTCGACCGCGTGCATCGCGCCCTCATGCCGGGCGGATGGTTCGTGTTCTCGACCGAGCATCCGATCTTCACCGCGCCGGCCCGGCTGGTCGACCGACGTCGGCGGCCGCAGGTCGTGGCCGGTCGACGGCTACCTCGTCGAGGGTCCGCGCCGCCGCGACTGGCTGGATGCGGTCGTCGTCAAGCAGCATCGGACACTGGGTGCGACGCTGAACGCACTCGTGCGCGCCGGCTTCGCTATCGCCCGCGTCGAGGAATTCGGCCCGCCCGACGCCCAGATCGCGGCGAGGCCGGAACTCGCGGAGGAACGCGGGCGGCCGCTGTTCGTGCTGGTCGCGGCACGACGGTAGCGGTCTGGATCTCCTCGGCGGGCGGCGGGCTCGCAGGGTCGTCACGGCGGCGTGCTTGGCTCGGTGCCATGTGGGGAGGGTAGAATGGTTCAGGCAGGATTCACGGTCGCCACGTTCAACCTCTACAACCTCAATGAGCCCGGTGTGCCGATCTACAGCGACCGGGACGGCTGGTCGCCGGCCGAGTACCAGCGCAAGATCGACTGGACGGCGCGGATCATCGCCCAGCTCCGACCCGACGTGCTGGGTTTCCAGGAGCTGTGGCACGTGGCGTCGCTGACCGCCGCACTCGCCGCCGCGGGACTCGCCGCAGACTACGACGTGCTGGCGCCGCCGGATGCCGACGGCAAGCGGATCGTCTGTGCCGCCATCGTGCGCAAGGGCCTGCTCGCCGGCACACCGGAGTGGATCGTACGCTTTCCCGACAAGCTGCGGCTGGAGAGCTCGGGCGACGATGCGCAGACGCCCGAGATCAGCGTCAGGATCGACAGCTTCTCGCGACCAGTGCTGCATTTCACCGTGCGGCCGCGGCAGGACCGGGAGGCGATCCACGTCTACGTCTGTCATTTCAAGTCGAAGGCGCCGACCCAGGTGCACAAGGAGGCCTGGTACCGCGCCGATGCCGCGACCTACGGCAAGCATGCGGCCGGGCTGGGCGCCGCGCTGTCGACGGTCCGCCGCACCGCCGAGGCCGCGGCCCTGCGCTTCCTCCTGACCGAGCGGATGCACGGGACCGGCACGCCGGTCGTGGTGCTGGGCGACATCAACGACGGCCAGCTCAGCAACACCGCCAACATCCTGACCGGCCAGCCGCGCTACCTCGTCGGCGACTCCCTGGGCGGCGGCGACACCGGCCTGTACGCGGTGCAGACGCTGCAGGAGTACCGCAACAGCCGCGACGTCTACTACACCCACATCCATCAGGATTTCATGGAGTCGCTGGACCACATCCTGGTCAGCGAGGAGTTCTACGACAACAGCCGCAAGCGGCTGTGGCTGTTCGACGGGATGACGATCAGCAACGACCATCTCGACGTCGCCGACCACAAGGCGACCGGGACCAACGACCACGGCATCGTCTGCGCCCGGTTCCGCTACAAGCCGATCAAGGCGGAGGCGAGGGCGATCGTGGCCGGCCCGAGCTGACGCCGGTCGCGCCACCGGGACAGCGCGGCGGCACGGCAAAGCGGCAACAATGTGCCGCTTCGGACCGTGCGCACGCGGAAATTACCATCAAGGGTACTGGCCAACCGCGTCGGCCAGTAGTATCTCTTGCGATGCAGCATGGCCGGGACTGGGTGGCCATGTCTCGTACGAGGCGGCATCAGCCCGCCTCGGTTGGTTCTTGGCCTCGCGCCTGGAATCACTCCCAGACGTTTAGCCTCCCTGATCAACTTGGCCGGGCCTTCGGGTCCGGCTTTCTTTGCAGCGTTCCCGCCATACCCTCCCCGCTGCCGATTATCAAGGCCTGATGAGTTAATTATACCAGTTGGCGACACGTGGGGCCGCCGTGGCAGATCAACCGTGCAACCGGGCGCGCCTTCGTGCGGCGGACGCACGTCCCCGGGGCCGCATCGACGCCGCGGAAAGTCGGTGATCGCACAAAGACAAAGCCACCGCGGCGCGCCGATCCACGGTCAATTCCTGCTATTCTTTGTGATGGTCTGGCATCTTTTGTTGTTTGGCAAATCCCGATGAGAACATTGCCACATGGTCCGCATCATCGACCGTAGATGGCGGTCCGAGGCCATATGCGTACCATATACACGACTCGATCCCTCGACTTTCACCGATGAGCGCACTAAATCGTTATATGCTGCGTCGCAGCATGATCTCGACCTGCACTGTGTGCCCGTTCGAGGAAAGATCGGACCGATATGACGACACTCTGCCCCTATTGCCGCGCGCCCGGCACCCGCCTGCGGGCACAGGCGGCACGCGGCCCCGCCTCGAGCTGGGCCTGTGGCACGGCGTCCTTTGGCGGGCGCCCGATCCAGGGCGAGGCCTGCAAGTTTCGCGTGACCATCGCCGACCTGCGCTCCGGTCTCGAGGAGATTCGGGCCATCATCGACCTGCAGACCGCCGACAAGACGCTCTGGGCCGAGCCGCAGACTCCGGCCGAGGCGCAGCTGCAGCAGGAACTGCGGCGGCTGCATGCGGCGGCGAGCGCGCGGGCGACCGACACCGGGCTCCTCGTCCGCCGAGCGGGCTAGGCGTGTTGCCCATCCTGTCGATTCTATTTGCCCGGCAGGCCTGCCGGCACGTGCCGCCTGGGATCTGGTCGGGGCGGCGGGATTCGAACTCGCGACATCCAGCTCCCAAAGCTGGCGCTCTACCAGGCTGAGCTACGCCCCGACGGGCGAAGCTTGTAAGCCAGAACCCTACCGGCGCGCAACGGCCGGGTCTTGACGGCGGCGGCGCGCGGCGGCCCTATCGGGCGATGCAGATGCCGCTCGTCTTCCTCAGCGGGCCATGGAAGCTCGCCATGGGCCTGAATGCGCTCGACCCGGCCGACTGGCTGTGGCGCGATGCGCGGTTCGCCACCGAGACCGCCCAACGCATGGACCTGCTGGCCCGCAGGCCCGAGCAAGTCCAGGCGATGCTGCCCGAGGCGCTGCCGGCGGTGCAGGAACTCGTCGCCATGGTGCATGCGCATCTCGACCTGCCGATGCCACCAGACGCGCTGCTGCCGGCCCTGGCGCCGCTGGCGCAGGAGGACTTCTGCATCATGCAGGCGCAGCCGGACGGGCGCTACGCCTTGACCGCGGCGCTGCTCTGTTTCCCGGCGCACTGGCGGCTGGGCGAGAAGCTCGGCCGGACGATGGGCGAGATCCACGGCCCCGTGCCGGGCTTCAACGCCCGGCTGGGCGGCCCCGCCGACCGGTTCTTCGCCAGCCTCACCGCCGAGCGGCCGGTTTGGCGGGCCAACTGGTCGGTCGTCGAGACCCCCGTCCTGTTCCACCCGCAGCCGCGCGGGCCGCTAGACGACCTGACGGCCGCGAACGCCGGCGAGCGTCTGTGGCTGCGGGTCGAGCGCCAGACCCTGCGCCGCCTGCCAGAAACTCGGGCCGTGGTGTTCACGATCCGCACCCTGATCAGCCGCCTGGACGAGGTCGTCGCCGAAGCGGGCGTCGCCGCCGCCATGGCGCAGCGCCTGCGCGAGATGGAGCCCGGCATGGCCGGCTACAAGGGCATGCCCGTGCTCGGCCCGGCACTGCTCGCCTATCTCGACGGCATCGCAGCGCAGGATGCAGCCGGACGGCAGTGAGCCGCCGGCGAGGACCCGGCACAGCAGCCGCTCGGGCCGCTCGCCCGGCATGACGATGTCGGCCGGTGCCGGGCCGAAGCCGTGGCGCGCGTAGTAGGCGGCATCCCCCACCAGGAACACCAGCCGCCAGCCCATGCCTTCGGCCAGCGCCAGCGTCGCGCGCGTCAGCGCCCGGCCGATGCCCTGGCCCTGACGCTCGGGATCGATCGCCAGCGGTCCCAGCAGCAGGGCCGGGTGCCCGCCGAGCCGCACCGGCCAATAGCGGATCGCCCCGACCAGCCTGCCGCCGGCGCGGGCGACGTAGCAGAGCTCGGCCAGCGGCGGGAGACCGTCGCGGTAGCGGTAGGAGATCTTGTGCCGGCGGTCGGGGCCGAAGGTGCAGTCGAGCAGGGCCTCGATGCCCGGGCCGTCCTCGGGTCCCTCGGGAGCGATCAGCAGCATGGCGATGGTCCAATGGCGTGACGGGGAGAACCCTGTCACCCGGAGCCTCGGACCTTCAGACGGTGGATGTCAGCAGGCGGCGGGACGGGTGACGCGCGGACAGAACTGCCGGCGTCGTCGTCGCAGGAGGCGGGGAGCTGCCATGGGCTGAACCTGGACCATGGCGAGGGCGGATAGCATAGGCAGCACGCGTGTCAATCCATCTCGCCCGGCAGCAGGCTCGGCTGCCGTCCGTCCGGGTTGCCGACCGTCGGTACCGGGCTCGGCAGGTGGCGGATGGCGCCGGCGTGGGCGAGGATCCAGCCGACCGTGGGGAACGCGAGCTCGTCCCACGGGATCGCGTCCCAGCCGACCAGCACGACCTCCAGGCTCTCCGGTCCGGGCTCGACCGCCGCGTCGAGCAGCCGGGCACGGTAGAGCAGCTGGACCTGGTCGATCCGCGCCACGCTGTAGACGGCGAGCAGGCCTTCGAGCTCGATCCGCGCCCGCGCCTCCTCCCAGGCCTCGCGCATCGCCCCGGCCTCGGCGGTCTCGCCAAGCTCCATGAAGCCCGCCGGAATCGTCCAGAAGCCGGCGCGCGGCGGGATCGCCCGACGGCAGAGCAGCACCCGGTCGCCCAGCATGCACACGCTGCCGACGACGATCTTCGGGTTCTGGTAGTGCACCGTGCCGCAGGCCGGACAGACGTGGCGGTCGCGGTCGTCGCCCTCGGGCCGGCGCCGCTCGAGCGGCGCGGCGCAGCTCGGGCAGTAGCGCATCAGCCGGGCTCGGCCGCACCCGCGGGCCGGCGGAACAGGGCCTCGGCGGCGCTGCGCACCCCGCGCTTGCGCTCGATCTCGACCTTGACCCGGCCGATCTCGCGCTCGAGCTCGTGCACGTAGTGCTCGAGCTCGGTCACCGACAGCTGGTAGAGATCGCGGCCGATGCCGGTCACGGGCGCGACCCTCACTTCCGGCTCTTCCATGGCCCGTGGCCTCCGCCGTCGCTTGGGCGGTGCAGCATAGAGCCGCCGCCACCGGCCCGGCAAGCCGCGCTTGACAAGTGGCAGGGGGCTCCAGCACCACCGGCACGACGATTTCACGGAGGCAGCGATGAGCCAACCCGTCCAGCGCTACTACCCGGTCTCGTGGGAACAGCTGCACCGCGACGCCAAGGCGCTGGCTTGGCGGCTGGCCGAGAACGGACCGTTCCACGGCATCGTCGCCATCACCCGCGGCGGCTTGGTCCCGGCGCACATCATCGCCCGCGAGCTCGACATCCGGGTGATCGACACGGTGTGCATCAGCTCCTACGACCACGAGACCCAGCGCCAGGCCGACATCCTGAAGTCGGTCGGCGGCGACGGCGCCGGCTGGCTGATCGTCGACGATCTGGTCGATACCGGCGGCACCGGTCGGATCGTGCGCGAGATGCTGCCCAAGGCGCACTTCGCCACCGTCTACGCCAAGCCGGCCGGCCGGCCGATGGTCGACACCTTCGTCACCGAGGTCAGCCAGGACACCTGGATTCTGTTCCCGTGGGACACCGAGCCCCAGTACGCCCAGCCGATCGCGGCGGTCCGGGTCGGCGAGGGCAAGGGGTAGGCGAGGACGCGCGACGGCGCGACCCTCGGTGCCGGCTGCGGCGACGGCGGAATCGGCCTGCCGAGAAAGGGTTCGCCTGCTTTTTTTGTGGACGAGCCGCACGTCGACGGATCGATCCATTCCATATCGTCGGATTTGGATGCTTTTCTTTCCTGAATGGATTCCACGATCGAACTGATGTCCATGAGAGTCGATCCGACGGGCCGGGAGCGTCCTCGCCGCTGCGGGCGGCACCGTCGGGCTCATGCGCCGAATCGGCCCGCCAGAGCCGTCGAGGCTTGGCCGGAGCGTGTCCGTCCGACGTCACTGGCCGATCCTGCGCAGGAGGTGCAACCGGAAGTGCGGCCGCTGGGGCCCGACCGATGTCCCGTGGCGCGTGCGCCCTTGCCGCGGGCCGCCCATCCGCTATGGCCAAGACGGCGCCCCCCGGGCCAGCCGCCGGACGCAAGCAAAGTCAGGGTCGCGAAATGAACATCATCTCGGTCGAGCCGTTCATCCTCCACGTGCCGATCAATCGGCCGTCGATTGCGGATTCCACGCACACCGTCACCCATTGGGGGGTCGTCGGGGTCAAGATCGACACCGACAGCGGCTTGGCCGGTTACGGCTTCACCGGGACGCACGCGCATCTCGAATCCGACCGGCTGATCACGTCCTGCATCGCCAACGTCTATGCGCCGCTGCTGCAGGGGGAGAACGCGCTCGAGAGCGACCGGCTGTGGCTGAAGCTGGCGCGCTACCCGGCCGTGCAATGGGTCGGCCGCGCCGGCATCACGCACATCGCCCTGGCCGCCATCGACATCGCGCTCTGGGATCTGCGGGCCAAAGCCGCGAACATGCCGCTGTGGCAGCTCCTGGGCGGGGCGACGACGGCGCAGCTCGAGGCCTACAACACCGACATCGGCTGGTTGTCCATCGGCCTGGACGAGCTCGTCGACGGCTGTCGGCGGTCGATCGAGGAGGACGGCTTCCGCCGGCTGAAGATCAAGGTCGGCCACGCCGACCCGATCGTCGACGTCGAGCGCTTCGCCGCCGTGCGCAAGGCGGTGGGCCCGCGCGTGACGATCGCGGTCGATGCCAATGGCCGTTGGGATCTGCCCACCTGCCAGCGGTTCTGCGCCCGCGCCGCGGATCTCGACGTGTTCTGGTTCGAGGAGCCGATGTGGTACGACGACGTCGCCGCGCACGCCGCCTTGGCCCGCTCGACCAGCATCCCGATCGCGCTGGGCGAGCAGCTCTACACCATCGACGCGTTCAGTGGCTTCATCGGCGCCGGTGCCGTCCATTATGTCCAGCCCGACGTCACCAGGGTGGCCGGCATCACCGAATACATCCAGGTCGCGCAGACCGCGCACGCCCACCGTCTGCCGGTGGTCGCGCATGTCGGCGACATGGGACAGGTGCACGTGCACCTGTCCTACTGGCATCCCGCCACGACCATGCTGGAATACATTCCCTGGATCAAGGATTGCTTCGTAGAGCCGATCCGCGTCGTCGACGGCCACTACGTCCGGCCGGAACTGCCGGGTGCGGGTTGCACCCTGACCGGGCAGGCCATGGCGGCGTTCGGCAAGTCCTGCCACTGATCCTCGGCCGTGCCCGGCGCCGCGTCGCGCGCGAAGCTGGCACGCGGCGGCGCACCAGGAGGGCCTCGCCGTGGTTGCGCTCGAGATAGCCGCCCGGCGCTTGACCGGAATGATCGCCAGTGCGTCCGTCGGAGGGCAGGGCGCGCCACGTCTGGGCAAATCATCCGTGCCGCGGCCCTACCAGATCGTGTAGCCGCAATCCACGACCAGGACCGAGCCGGTCACGGCGCTGGCCGAATCGGCCGCGAGGAACAAGATCGCGGATGCGATCTCGTCGGGTCGGGCGACGCGCCGCATCGGCGTGTTCTCCATCCAGACCGGGAACAGGTTCGGGTCGGCGAAGCCGCCGCGCGACATCGCCGTGTCGACGTAGGTCGGGGCGACGGCGTTGACGCGCACGCCCCGCTCGGCCCACTCGCCGGCGAGCGAGCGGGTCAGATGATGTACCCCGGCCTTGGCGGCGTTGTAGTGCGCTTGGCGCTGCGGCTTGTTCGAGATCAGCCCCGACATCGAGCCGACCGTCACGATCGAGCCCCGTCCGCGGTCGAGCATGGCCCGGCCGAACTCGCGGCAGCACCAGTAGACGCCGTTGAGATTGACGTCGACGACCTTGTGCCAGACCTCGTCGGCCATCGCTTCGCCGGCCGTGTCGGGCCAGGCGATGCCGGCATTCGCGATCAGGATGTCGATCCCGCCGTGCCGCGCGTTGGCCTCGGCCGCCGCCCGGCCGACCGCGGCGGCATCGGTGACGTCGAGACCGACGGCGTCGACGGTCCAGCCTTTGTTTGCGAGCTCGACCCGGCCGGCTTCGAGCACGTCGGGGTCGCGGTCCGCGAGCACGACCGACGCGCCGCTCTCCAAAAGCGCCTCGGCGGCGCACAGGCCGATGCCGCGGCCACCGCCGGTGACGAAGGCCTTGCGGCCGCTGAGATCGAATTTCTCGAGGTACATGGACGCTCGTCCTTGCCTGTGGCAGCGTGGCCGGATCGGGTCGGGCCGGCACAGGTGGTGGGCGGAGCCCGTCGGCCGC
>JBDHTW010000071.1:0-22332 GCA_039808865.1 Geminicoccaceae bacterium | reverse complement strand
GCAACGGGAACGGCAGGGCGGCGGTGGCGGCCATGCGGCGGGTCCTTCTCATGCTGCACTGCACAACAGATGGGCCCCGCCACTGCAGCCTTCAACCCTGGCTACGCTGCAATGCAGCAATCTTGCGTCGATTTTTACAGCCGACGCAGGCCGGCGATCTGCGACGGTGGCAAGGGAGCCTTGCCCTCGGCATGCCGTCGCGCCAAGCTCGGCAGGTCGCCGCGCGTGAGGGCAAGATCGTCGAGATCACGTTCGTCGAGGCTGTTCAGAGCCTGCAGCGAGCGTAGGTAACGGAGCTGGTGACGGGCCCAGAGGACGAGCTTGCCGATGAAACCTTCCTCGGCATCGTCCAGCTCGGGACGGCGCGCAGGCATCATGGCGACAGCAAGGTTGAGCATCGGATGCTCCTTTTCGGATAGGTAGAGGTCAGTGGGCGTCCGGATCAGCCATTTTGGCTGATTGGCGGACGCGGCTCCATGGCCACGGCCAAGGATGGCCAGAGGCGGGCGAGGCCACGGCCCATGGCTCTGGACAGCCGGGCGAACTCGGCCTCGCGCAGCCGCCTAGCCTCCTTGACGAAGTCGGCGCGGTCTCGGCGGCTGATGTCGGGCAGGTCGGACGAAGTCGGTGCACTGCCAGGATGGGCGCGCATTTCCGTCTCCTCGGGAAGCATGATGTGGGGTGGTCGCAGATGGACGCTCAGGACGCCGGCGTCGATGCCATGGCCGCCCAACGCTCCTGGACCGGGGTGGACCGGCGTGCCGGGGTCATGATGCGCCGCTCCGCTTCTTCGTAGGCTGTCCGCGTGACATCGGCGCGGGTCAGCCCGAGCTCGGTCAGCTCGCGGTCCGAGTAGCTCTGCAGCTCCTTGAGCACGGCGCGGAACTCGCGATGCATGGCCCAGAGGCGCCAGGTTTCGTTCAGCAGGTCCATAGGTCCGATCTCCACGACAGACCGGCACCGGGGCGTCATCACCGCCGTCGCCGGGAGGGTAACTTGGCCGCACAAGTGCGACTTGCCCTCCCTGATCCCTGCGGCCCTCGTCACGGTGTGGCCGCTCGGGTCAACAAGTGTGGCCGGGCAGTTAGATGCGCCATGTCTCATATTGCATTGCAGCATTGCACGTCGTCGCGCCCTGAACCACGTCACGTCGGCGGTCTTGCGATGTTCATGCACGAACGCGTGAGGCCGGTGACGTGCTGCTCGCTGTCGAGCGAGCCCGGATGCCCATGCCGGCGGACGGCAACCGGGAACCGGGCACACGCGATATTGTTGTCTTGTTGCAGAAGACAGCATTCAAGATGGGGAGTTGGCTTATGCGTGGCGTCCTACTGTGGCTGTTGGGACTACCGATTCCGATCATCATCCTGCTCTACGTGTTCCATGTGATCTGACATCGGCAGCGGCAGAACTGTCGATTGCGCTCGACCTGTTCAGCGATAACGCGGATAATGAACGTCCAAAGGGCCTGACCGCGGAGGCGCCCGAAGGACGATGGCGGATGACAAGCGTGCCAGGCCTGGCCGGCGCCGGCCAGGTTCGACCTTGGCCGATACCGAGCCCGGCCAAGGCCGGTTCGTGCCCGAAGTCCTCGATCGGACGGTCATTGCCATCCCGTTGCTCGACCGCATCAACGGGCCCGGCGGTTTAACGGAACTCCACGACGTCGTCATCGATGTGAATCTGGATTATGGCGGCGGCAGAAATGCTGCCAAGGCCCACATCGAACAGCTGGTGCGAAAGGTCGTCGGCCGCCGGCGCGGGCAAGGCATCCACAAGATCAAGAGTGCCTACAGCGACCAATACTTGTTTGGACGGTTGAGCGGTGCCGCGATCCGTGAACTGGTGCGTGCCGACGGCTCGCTTCAGCCGGGCTATGGTCGCGCCATCTACCGGATTTGGCCCGACTTCGACGTGCACCGGTTCACCAACCAATCCGTGAAGACGATCAAGGCCGATGCCGCGCGCAACGCGTTCAACGCCTTCGGCGACGATATCGTCTGGGCCGTGATCGATACCGGCATCGACGGCGAGCATCCGCATTTTCGCAAGTTCAAGAATCTCGAGCACGGCATCGGCCATCGCGACTTCAGCGCCAATCTCGATGTCGACGAGGCCACCTCCACCAAGGCGGCGCTCGTGGACGAGAATGGGCACGGCACCCACGTCGCCGGCATCATCGCCGGCTGGGCCGCCGTCGCCGACGGGCTGACCATCGAGGCCGCGCGCCGCCGGCGCAACGAGGAGGGCGACACGATTCCCGACCCGGTCGAGGTCGAGATCATGTCCGGCATGGCGCCACGCTGCCGGCTGCTCAGCCTGAAGGCGCTCGACAAGGCCGGCCAGGGCAAGACCAGCAACCTGATCGCCGCCATCAACTACATCCAGTTCCTCAACGGCTATGGCCGCCGCCTGCAGGTGCACGGCGTCAATCTGAGCGTCGGCTACGATTTCGAGCCCGAATGGTTCGCCTGCGGCCAGAGCCCCCTCTGCGTCGAGGTCGACCGGCTGGTCCGCTCCGGCGTGGTCGTCGTCGTCGCCGCCGGCAACACGGGCTACGGCGTGGCCCAGACGCAGAGTCGCGGCGCCGTCCGCGCCGGCATGGATCTGTCGATCAACGATCCGGGCAATGCCGAACTCGCGATCACCGTGGGCTCCACCCATCGGGACATGCCGCACACCTACGGCGTGTCGTATTTCTCCTCCAAGGGGCCGACCGGCGACGGGCGGATGAAGCCGGACCTCGTCGCCCCCGGCGAGAAGATCCTCTCGTGCGCCAGCACCCAGGCCGCGGGCAGCGCCACCGATGCCACCGCGGCTGCGGCGGTCGCCCGCTACCGCGAGGACAGCGGCACCAGCATGGCCGCGCCGCACGTCTCCGGTGCGATCGCGGCCTTCCTGTCGATCCGCCGCGAGTTCATCGGCCAGGCCGAGACGGTGCGGCGCCTCTTCCTGGAGGCGGCGACCGACCTGCACCGGGCACCGACGTTCCAGGGCAGGGGCTTGGTCGACCTGATGCGCGCCATCCAATCGGTCTGAACGAGGATCCGACGATGCCCGACGTCGCAGGCTTCCCCTACATCGAAGCGGAGTTCACGGTCGACGGCACGTTGAACCCGCCCACGCAGACGGCGGCGATCCTGGCTTTCCTGCGCGCCTTGCCAGGGCAGCGCGATCTGCTGGTCTTGGCGCATGGCTGGAACAACGACATGGCCGACGCGCGCGCCCTGTATCGGATGCTGCTCGAAAGCATGCGCGGCCTGCTCGGGGCGGCGGCCCCGGGCGAGCCGGCCGTCCTCGGCGTGCTGTGGCCATCGAAGAAGTTCGCCGATGCCGGCCTGATCCCGGGCGGCGGCATTGCCAGCGCCGACGGCGACACCACGGCACTCGCGGCCAAGCTCGACCGGCTGCGGGCGGGCCTGCCGGCCGATCGCGCACGGCTGCTCGACGAGGCCAAGGCCGCGCTCGGCGAGCTGGCGGACCGGCGTGCTGCCAGGACCTTGTTCCTCGATCGACTGCGTCGCGCGCTCGAGCGGGATCCGGCGCGCGAGCCGGACGCCGCCGATCAGTTCTTCGGTGCCGAGCCCGAGGGGCTGTTCGCCAGCCTCGAGACGCCGATCCTGCTGGCGGAGCCCGTCGTCCCCGGCGGCGGTGCCGGCGGCGTCGGCGCGCCGGACGTACAGGGAGGCGGCGGAGCCGCAGGGCTCGGCGACATCGCGACCGGCATCCTCGCCGCCGCCGACCGGCTGGTGAACTACGCGACCTACTATCAGATGAAGGCACGGGCCGGGATCGTCGGCCGGGGACTGGGGCAGCTGCTTGATGCGATCCGAGGCGGCTGCCCCGACCTGCGGTTGCATCTGTGCGGGCACAGCTTCGGTGCCAGGGTGGTGACCGCGGCAGCTCAGGCTGCGACGATGCATGCCCGCCCGGCCAGCCTCACCCTCTTGCAGGCAGCCTTCTCGCACAACGGCTTCTCGGGCGGGTTCGACGTCGCCGGCCAGACCGTCCAGGGCTTCTTCCGCGACGTGATCAGCGCGCGCAAGATCGACGGTCCGATCGTCGTCACCCACACCGTCAACGACAAGGCGGTCGGCATCGCCTACGCCATCGCATCCCGGCTGGCGCGGCAGAACAATGCCGACCTCGGCGATGCCGACGACATTTATGGCGGGCTCGGTCGCAACGGCGCCATCCACACCGCGGAAAGCGTGGCCGGCACCCTCCTGCCGCCCGGGCAGCGCTACACGCTGCAGTCCGGCGCCATCCACAATCTCCGGGCCGATGCTTTCATCGCCGATCATGGCGATGTCGCCAATCCGGCCTGCGCCAACGCACTCTTGGCGGCGATCGGCCGCCAGAGCTGAGCCGGTTCAGGGAGCGCCCAGCACGGCGGCGCACGCGCTGGGCAGTTCCGCCAGCGTCAGCGGCTTGGGTGGTGGTCCGGGCGGTGGCGGCTGCCACGGCGTCTCGCTCAGCCACCAGGCCAGATCCTCGCCACAGCCGTCCCCGGTGGGTGGTGGTTCCTGCGGCACACAGAACCGCTCCTCCGGCGGGCAGGCCAAGCGGACATGGAAGTGGCTGTCGTGGCCCCACCACGGGCGCACCTTGCCGAGCCAGCCACGATCGCCGCCAGCGCGAGCGCACAGGGCCTGCTTGATGCCGGGATGGACGAAGATGCGGGCGACCTCCGGGTCGAGGGCGGCTCGCCGGATCAGCGCGACGCGCGCCTCCGTCAGCATGGCGGGATCGGCGGTGCGGGTCCCGGCGGCCAGCATCGAGGGCGGGCTGTACGTCTCGCGTTCCGCATCGGTCAGACGCGGCTGTGGCATCGGCGTCAGCCAGACATCGACGTCGAGCCCAATCTGATGCGAGGCGTGGCCCGTGCGCATCGGCCCGCCGCGTGGCTGGGCCATGTCGCCGATCAGGAGACCCGGCCAGCCGTCGGTCTGCGCCGCCTGCGCGAACCGCTCGATGAAGGCGACCAGCCGAGGATCGCCCCAGTTCCGGTTGCGCGACAGCCGGACCACCTGCCAAGCCGGCCCGTCGATCGGCAACGGCATCGCGCCGGCCAGGCAGCCTTTGGCGTAGCTGCCGAAGACGTGCGAGCCTTGCGCCGGTGCCGGTGTCAGCGCGGCGCCGAACAAATCCTTGGCGGGTGCGGCCGCGATCGCCGGGCAGGCCAGCCCGAGCACATGGGCGATCACCAGGCAAGCCAGGGCTCGGCAACGCACGCTCGCACCCCCATGCAACGGCAACCGGTGCCCCGCGTCAGGTCGGCGCCGGGAAGAGAGCATCGGTATAGCCGAGAAGATGGTAGTAGAGGAGGGCCAGCCATTCGTAGGCGGCATCGTCGAGCTGGCTCAGACCGGCGCCCATGTCGGGCTCGACGATCAGCGCACGCCTGCCCGTGGTGCGATAGTCGACGGGCCACGCCTCCAGCTCCGGCCAGCCCGCGCCACGGAACACGCCCATCGCGCGCGGCATGTGCATGGCGGAGGTGACCAGCAGCCAGCGCTCGCCCGGACGTGGCTTGGCGAGCACGAGGCTGAAGGTGGCATTCTCGCGCGTGGAGCGGGCGCGGTCCTCGAGCATGACCCTGCCCTCGGGTATGCCCTGTTGTCGGAGGAACTCGGCGATCACCGCAGCCTCGCTGAGCGCGTCGCTGCCGCTGCTCCAGGCGTTGCCGCCGGTGAAGACGATGCGGGCTTCGGGATAGCGGCGGGCGAGCTCGGGGATCGCTGCGAAGCGCTCCATGGTCTGGCCGAAGCTCGGCTGGCCACGGGCCTTGCTGATGTCGCCGTCGATGCCGCCGCCCAGGACCACCACGCCGTCGACCCGCGGCGGATATCCGCCGGCTGGCGGCGGGAAGCGCTGCTCGAGCGGCAGGGTCAGCCAAAGCCCTACCGGGAACAGCGTGACGACGGCCAGGCCGAGCACCGCTGCCACCAGGGGATACGGCGCCCAGCGCCGTCGCAGTGCTAGACCGACGATGCCGAGCAAGGCGACCAGCAGCAGAAGATTGCTGGGTCGCAGCACGAGGAACACGAGCTTGCCGAGCACGTAGGCCACGGCCTTCCTTTCTTGCCTTTCTTGCCGCGATGCGGCTCAACGACTACGCAACGTGGGGACGGGCCGGAGCACGGCGGCGGGCCATCCTGGCAGCGCCGCTTCGGCACAAGCGGGCGAGATCGGCAGCATGTCAGGCAGGTTGGACAAGGCGCAGCTCGAGCGTCTGGTGGGCAACGGCGAGATCGACACCGTGGTCGCCGCCTTCACCGACATGCAAGGTCGCCTGGTCGGCAAGCGCGTGACCGGCCGCTACTTTCTCGACGCCGTGCACGAGGAGTGGCACGCCTGCAACTATCTGCTCACGGTGGACATGGAGATGGAGCCGGTCCCCGGCTTCAAGGCGGCATCGTGGGCCAAGGGTTACGGCGATTTCGTGGTCAAGCCCGATCTCGGCACGCTGCGCCGCATTCCCTGGCTGCCCGGGACCGCGCTGGTCCTCGGCGACGTCGCCGATCACGACGGCAACGAGCTGCCCTACAGCCCGCGCTCGATGCTCAAGCATCAGCTCGCGCGGCTGCAGCGGAAGGGCTACAGCGCCAAGATGGCCTCGGAGCTCGAGTTCTACGTCTACGACGACAGCTACGCCGCCGCGCGCGAGAAGAACTATCGCGACCTCAAGACGGCGGGCTGGTACATCGAGGACTACCACGTCTTCGAGACCACCAAGCGCGAGCCGCTGCTGCGCGCGATTCGCAACCACATGGATGCCGCCGGCATCCCGGTGCAGGAGAGCAAGGGTGAATGGGGCCCGGGCCAGGAGGAGCTGAACCTGGTCTATGCCGAGGCCCTGGAGATGGCCGACCGCCACGTGATCTACAAGAACGGCGTGAAGGAGATCGCCTGGCAGCAGGACAAGGCGGTGAGCTTCATGGCCAAGTGGCGGGCCGACCTCGCCGGCAACTCCTGCCACATCCACGGCTCGCTGTGGGATACCGACGACCGCCCGGCATTCAGCGACGGCCACGGCGAGACCGAGCTGTTCCGGCAGTTCCTGGCCGGCCTCCTGGCGGTCGGCGGGGACATGACCTACTTCCTGGCGCCCTACATCAACTCCTACAAGCGCTTCCAGGCCGGATCGTTCGCGCCCACCAACCTCGTCTGGAGCCGCGACAACCGCACCTCCGGCTTCCGCGTGCTGGGCCACGGGCCGGCAACGCGGGTCGAGTGCCGGGTAGGTGGCGCCGACGTGAACCCGTATCTCGCCTTCGCGGCCTTCCTCGCGGCGGGCCTGCACGGAATCGAGCAGGGCCTCGTGCTCGAGCCGGCGTTCGAGGGGGACGCCTACCAGTCCGCCAGCGTGCCATCGGTGCCGGGCACCTTGCGCGAAGCCGTCGAGCGGCTGGACCGGTCCGCCGTCTTGCGCGAGGCGCTGGGCCATGAGGTGGTCGACCACTACGTGCATGCCGGCCGGTGGGAGCAGCGCACCTACGACAAGGCGGTCACCGACTGGGAGCTGATGCGGTACTTCGAGCGGGCCTAGCCGCCGCGCCGGGCTGCATATCGTGACGCTGGCGTGGACCCTGGCACTGCTGGCCGCGGGTCTCGTTCTCGCCGGCGTCGCCCGCTGGCAGGAGAGCCGTCCACGCGAGCTCGGCCAAGTCCGGCTGTTTCCCACGACCCTGGTGCTGGCGATCGGGGTCACGGCCGCAATCGTCGCAGCGGCGCATCTGGTCAGCCTGTTGACCGGTACGCCCCTGCATAGCCGCTTTGCGCCCTGAAACCTTGCGCGACGGCGATGCCAACGCAACATCGAGAGGAATAGCCGCCGCTACCGGCGATTTATGCGCGCATTCCGGGCCTTGATCGTGTAACATACTAAGTTACAGTCGCAAGTGCTTGGAACATAGCGGAAATAGAAGGATGCAGCAGCCAGAACGTACCCTGTCAGCGCTCGTTCGGTCGTCCTGTGCCGTTGCAGGTCTGGCTTGCGTGGCGCTCGGCCTCGTCGTCGCCATGCCCGTAGCGGCCAGGACGTCCCAGCAGCTCGATCAGCTCGACCTGACGATCCGCCCGAGTGATGTCTCGGTGCCTGTACCGCCTCCGCAAGCCAGTCCGCCCGCGGATTCGTCCGTCGGGGCGGACATAGGCGTCGTGCCACCCAGCCAGGTCGACGAGATCGACAAGGTCGCGCCCAACCGGATACCGAATCGGCAGATCGCCCCCGCTACCCGGATCGGCGAGCTGACTGGCCAGGAGGGTGGCACGCTCCTGGAGGAGTTCCTGGAGAAAAAGACCATCCCGCTGTTTCGCGTGAACTCCCAGTTCTGAACGACCGGTGGCGATGCCGGGACGGGCCGCTATATCAAGACGTGGACGACAGCACAGCGAGGGATGGCAACGTGCGCTACCTGCACACCATGGTCCGCGTGACCGACATCGACCAGTCGTTGGATTTCTACTGCGGCAAGCTCGGCCTCAAGGAGGTGCGGCGGACGGAGAGCCAGCAGGGCAGATTCACGCTGATCTTCCTTGCCGCCGACGAAAACCCCGACGCCCAGGTCGAGCTCACTTACAACTGGGATCCCGAGAGCTACACCGGCGGGCGTAATTTCGGCCATCTCGCCTACTCGGTGCCGGACATCTACGCGACCTGCCAGCAGCTGATGGACAAGGGCGTCACGATCAATCGCCCACCGCGCGACGGGCGCATGGCCTTCGTCCGCTCGCCCGACGGGATCTCGATCGAGCTGCTGCAGCAGGGCGAGGCGTTGCCGGTAGAGGAGCCATGGAAGTCGATGCCGAACACTGGCACCTGGTAGGCCTGGAACGGCATTACCTCCGGTTATATTTTGCGCTGCGGCAAACGCACTGATATGCTTCCCCGCATCTGCGGGGGACAAAAATGGCAACAGAACGTCGTGTCCGCACCAAGTGGGTGCTGCGTCAGCGATATGCACGGGCTGCCGATGTCGCCACCGTGGTCGGGGCCGTCGTCGGCATCGCGGTCGTCGCGGCGATCTGGCCGTCCGATCCGGGCGCCTGGATGGGACGCAGGTTCGTGATCGGCGCCTTTTTGATCGTTCTGGCGCTGACGCTGGGCCCACGCCTGCTGATCAAGGCGGCGTGGCGCATGATGCATTGGCGCCACTACGAGGAGTGGGGATGATGCAGTCGCGCTCGCGCCGGCTCGCTCAGACGACGTTCACCTGAACCCGCGGCAACCAATGGCCGGTGCCGTCGCGGCACGCGATGCCGCGGCTGGTCACCGTGTCCTTGGCGTTCGACGCCCGCGCCTCGTACGCCCGGCAGTAGCGGCCGTCGGCGTTGAGGAACGTGCTGACCGGCTTGACGGTACCGGAGACACCCTGAAGCGGGTCATGGAATTCGACCGTCGTGCCGCTGAGCTCGGTCTCCAGCACGTCGCTCAGCTTGGCTTGAATGACGGCGGCCGCGGCCGGCTCGGCCGAAGGGCCGAACAGCGGGCCGACCTGACCCGCGGCGAAGCCGACGATCAGGCCGCCGATGCCGGCGGCCCAGGCGAGCCGGCTCATCGAGCGCGGTCGCACCATCGGTACGGTACTCGATCCGGCCGCCCGCTCGGTAAGATGCAGTGCCGGCAACGGGGCGGAAAGCACCGGATCGAACGCGGCTCCGAGCAGCGAATCGACGCGCTGCAACGCCTCCAAGCGCAGGCGCAGCGCCGGATCGGCGGCCAATGCTCGCTCGACCTGCAGCATGGCGGTCCGATCCAGCTCCCCGTCCCGATAAGCCACCAGCGTGGCCGGATCGATCTGCTTCATCACCCGCTCCTCGCCCGCACCCGCGATCCCGCCGGTGCAGCGATTTCCACCCCTTCGAGAGCGTCCACCAAAGCCAGGCGCGCCCGAGCCACGCGGCTGGCCACGGTACCAGGCGGTACCCCGAGAATCTCGGCGGCGTCGCCATAGGACACGCCATCGACCGCCACCAGCATCAGCGCCGCCCGCTGCTCTTCCGGCAGCGCCGCCACCAGACGTCGCACGTCGGCCAATGCCAGCCGCGCTTCGACCGTCCGCTCGCCGTCGCTGCCCACGAGGCTGTCCGGATCGACCGGCTCGCCGCGTCCGTTGCGCACCGCCGCATGCCGCTTGCGGCTGATCCACAGGCTGTGCGCGATCTTGAACAGCCAGCTATGCAGCCGAGTGCCCTGCTCCCATTGCCAATGCCGGTCGATCGCGCGCTCGTAGACCGCCTGCACCAGATCGTCGGCGTCGTCGAGCGAGCCGGTAAGGCCACAGGCGAAACGGCGCAACCGCGGCCGCAGGGCAAGCAGCGCTTGCCATGCCGCCTGCTGCGACGCCTGTTCGGTGCCTTGCATGACGCGATCGTTTCCATCCCGACAGTGCCCGCTGGGGCAGCCAACGGCACGGTGCCGCTGATCATTTTATCGCCCGAGGTGCCGGTCGGCGCCATCGAATTATTTTTTCGAGGTCATGGATAAACCATCATGGGCATCGCGTTATGGGCTCGGAGCCGCACATTCGGCCCGCCGAGGAACACGCGTCATGGCATCGATTCATAACAGGCACCCCATTCTCCTCTGCAGTGCCAGCCTGCTGGCACTGTCGTTCACGGTAGCGCCGATCGATTTCAGCCAGCTGCGGCCGACGCTGCACAAGGCACAGGCACAAGAATATTCCTGCTTCATTGCCGGCACGTCCGTGCTGATGGCCGACGGCAGCCAACGTGCGATCGAGGCCGTGCACGTCGGCGACCGCGTCGTCGGGCGCCGCGGCCGGATCAACACGGTGCGCGGCTGCGAGCGCACGGTGCTGGGCGGCCGCCGGCTGTACGGGCTGAACGGCAGCCGGCCGTTCGTCACGGCCGAGCATCCGTTCCTGACCGTCGAGGGTTGGAAGGCGCTCGATCCCGAGGCGACCCGAAGCGAGAACGCGGCCTTGAGCGTCGGCGCGCTGCAGATCGGCGACCAGCTCTGCCGCGGCGTGCTGCGCATCGTCGGTGGCGAGCGTCGCTCCACGCCGGACGCTCCGGGCTGCCTGTTCCTGCAGCGGACGACGACGCTCGAAGCGGTGGCGGCGGTCGTCGCCCCGGCGGACACGCCGGTCTTCAATCTCCTGCTCGACGGTGACCACAGCTACGTTGCCGATGGCTGGATCGTGCACAACAAGGGCGGCACGGACAGTTTCGTGGGCGAGGACGGTACCGTCGTCGATGCGACCACGGCCGAAACGGCTGGCGGAAGCGCAGCGCCGCCGTTGCCCGCCACCGGTGCGGTCGATCCCGGTGCTGGAGGAGGCGCGAGTCCGTCCACCGGCAGCGAGCCCGTTGCCGAGTTCCTGAGCGATCTCGGCATTCGCAGCCCGGATCAGGCCGGGCTGCAGCCGACGACCGGCCCACTAACGCGCGAGCAGGAGGAGGGGTTGATCAGCCGTGGCTGGCGCCAGCGCCAATGAGCCCGGTCAGTCGATCCGCTCCGGATCGCCGGCAAACTCCGCCGAGCAGAAGGGGCCGCCCTGGAACTGCTCGGCGACCAGATCGGTCGGCTCGGCTTCGGCGGCCAGGATGTCCGCCGCGAACGGCTCGGACTCGTCCTCCGGGCGATAACCGAGCCGGTAGGCGATGGAATTGTCCCACCAGGTGCGATCGTTCTCCGAAGCGCCGTAGACCACCTCGTAGTGCAGATCGGGGTGCTCCAGGCCGATACGGACCAGCTGCAGGAAATCGCGCGGGCTGAGCCAGATCGACAGCCGCCGCCGGTCGAGCGGGCGGTCGCCGAAATTGCCGATGCGGATGTTGAGCACGCCCAAGCCGTACTTGTCGGCGTAGAGCCGGCCCAGCGCCTCGCCGAAGGCCTTGCTGACCCCATAGCGGCTGTCCGGGCGTGGCGGCACGGTATGATCGATCCGCTGCGTGCGCCGGTAGAAGCCGATCACGTGGTTGGTGCTGGCGAACACGATGCGCTTCACGCCCTGGCGACGGGCGGCCTCGAACAGGTTGTAGCAGCCGACGATGTTGCCCTGCAGCACGGTCTCCCAGTCGGCCTCGACCGCCTGTCCGCCCAGATGGACGATCCCGTCGACGCCGGCGCAGATCGCCTCGCACGCCGCCATGTCGGCGAGATCCGCCTGCATCACCTCCTCGCCCGGCGCCGCAGCCGCCATCTCGATGCGGTCCGACAGGCGGACGATCGGGTAGAGCCCGGCTATGTCGGCACGCAGCCGGCGGCCGATTCCGCCCGCGGCGCCGGTAATTAGAACGCGCTGCATGCTCTTACTCCCTGCCTGCCGCCATGCGTGCCAGTATGGCCCAGCCCGTAGCCCGGGCAAGCCGCCGGCGCCTGCAAGTGACTTTCCAGCCGACGGACGGCATGCAACCAGCCGCCGCTTCTTTTTGGGCGGCTGCCGATGGACATCTTGCAGGAGCGCCAGCACATGGCCGTGCCCGCGATCGGTCTCGATCACTGCGTCATCCACGTCTCGGACTGGGCACGATCGAACCCCTTCTATCGCGACGTGCTCGGTGCCGAGCTCGTCGCGACCGGCCGGGGCTGGGCCTACCGCTTCGGACAGCAGCAGCTCAACGTGCATGGCCCCGGGGTCGATGCGCATCCAGTGGCACGGTTGCCGGTGCTGCCCGGCGGCAGCGACCTGTGCTTCGTTTGGCCGGGGACGATCGAGGGGGCCATCGCGCACCTCGACGGCCACCATGTCGCGATCGAGCTTGGCCCCGTGCCGCGTCGAGGCGCGCGCGGGGCCGGCACCAGCGTCTATTTCCGCGACCCGGACGGCACGCTGCTGGAGTTCATGTCCTACGGCTAGCCGCCCGCCGATGCAGACTACCTTCACCCACCATGGAACCGCCCCAACCGCGCGGCTATCATTCTTGCATGCAATAGAGCAGATGGGTTCGACCGAGATTTTGAACGATGTGGACGAAAATGGCGCCGAGGCGGAAGCGATCAGCGTCGATCTCTGCGCCGTGGTGGTCGCCGTCACCGAGGACCAGCCGCGTGTCCTGGTGGTCCGCACCGCCGATGTCGGTCGCGAGGGTCTACCCGCCGGCCCGCTGCAGCCTCGTCACCGGGCGTTGGAAGCGGGCCTGCGCAACTGGGTCGAGCGGCTGACCGGGCAAAGCCTCGGCTATGTCGAGCAGCTCTACACCTTCGGCGATCTCGACCGGCACGGGCTCGAGCCGGCGGCCGGCAGGATGTTGTCGATCGGGTACCTGGCCCTGGTCCGCGCGGCGCGGCCGGCGGCAGCCTCCGGTGCCTCCTGGCGGAACTGGTACGAGTACTTTCCATGGGAGGACTGGCGCCACGGCAAACCGGCCGGCCTGGAGGTGATCGAGCGGCGCCTGGACGAGTGGGCGCGGTCGGCGGCGACGCCGGCGGAGCGCCGTGGGCGGGCGGAACGTCTGGGCATCACCTTCGGCCTGGGCGACGCGGTCTGGAACGAGGAGCGCGTGCTCGAGCGCTACGAGCTTCTCTACGAGAGCGGCCTCGTGCGCGAGGCACGGCAGAGCCTGCAGGCCGACGACGAAGCGCATCACCTGTCGACCGCCATGGTGGCCGACCATCGCCGCATCCTCGCCACCGCCATCGCCAGGCTGCGTGGCAAGATCAAGTATCGCCCGATCGTGTTCGAGCTGATGCCGCCGAGCTTCACCTTCCTGCAGCTGCAGCGTTCGGTCGAGGCGCTGGCCGGCCTGCGGCTGCACAAGCCGAACTTCCGCCGCCTGGTCGAGCAGCAGGGCCTGATCGAGGAGACCGGCGAGGTCAGCACCGAGACGGGCGGTCGCCCCGCACGCCGCCTGCGCTTTCGGCGCGAGGTCCTGCTGGAGCGGCCGGCGCCTGGCGTGCGGCTGCCACTATCGCGCCCGCTCGGCTAGGTCCGCCACCACAAGCCCATTGACAGACTTATTCTCAATTCAGATATAAGGCCCGCCCTGGCACGCGCAATCAGTGCGTGGCGCGTCAGGATGGGAGAACGCCGATGCTCGACGGCGAGATGACGCCGGTCGTGGGGGATGAGTTCACCGCGGATGTGGCCGCACGGACGGCACCGCTCTACGAGCGCGTCCGCAAGGTCATCCCGGAATTCGAGTGGCCGGCCTTCGCGCCGGACATCGATGCGATCCAGCGGCTGAAGCGCGAGCGCAATGCCATCGTCCTCGCGCACAACTATCAGACGCCCGAGATCTTCCACTGCGTGGCCGATCTGGTCGGCGACTCGCTGGCTTTGGCGCGCGAGGCGGCGAAGGCCGACGCCGACGTGATCGTGGTCTGCGGCGTGCACTTCATGGCCGAGACGGCGAAGCTGCTCAACCCGGACCGTACGGTGCTGATCCCCGATGCAGGCGCCGGCTGCTCGCTCGCCGAATCGATCACCGCCGCCGACGTGCGCCGCCTGCGGGCGCGCCATCCGGGCGTGCCGGTCGTGACGTACGTCAACACCTCGGCCGAGGTGAAGGCCGAATCGGATGTCTGCTGCACCTCGGGCAATGCGGTGAAGGTGGTCGAGGCCCTGGGCACCGACCGGGTCCTGTTCCTGCCCGACGAGTATCTGGCCAGCTACGTCGCCACCCAGACCTCGGTCGAGATCATTCCGTGGCACGGGCACTGCGAGGTGCACGAGCGGTTCACCGGCGACGAGATCCGGCGTTACCGGGCCGGCTACGACGATCTGACCGTGATCGCCCACCCCGAATGTCCGCCCGACGTGCTGGCCGCCGCCGATTTCGTCGGCTCCACGGCGCAGATGATCGAGTTCGCGCGCAAGCGCCGGCCGACGCGGATGCTGATGGTGACCGAGTGCTCGATGAGCGACAACGTCGCCGTCGAACTCAAGGACATCGAGTTCGTCCGCCCGTGCAATCTCTGCCCGCACATGAAGCGGATCACGCTGCCGGGCATCCGGCGGGCCCTGGAGACGATGCAGCACGCGGTCGAGGTCGATCCGGAGGTGGCCGAGCGCGCGCGCCAAGCGGTCGCGCGCATGCTGACCATCGGATGACCGACGCGATCGCTGCGGCCGGCTCCCGCCACGATCGCGTGGTGGTGGTCGGCGCCGGCATCGCCGGTCTCGCCACCGCCCTGAGCCTGGCGCCGGCCCCGGTCGTCATCGTCAGCCAGGCCGCGTTGGAGACCGAGGCCTCCACCGGCTGGGCCCAGGGCGGGATCGCCGCCGCCCTCGGCCGTGACGACCGTCCCGAGCTGCACGCTGCCGACACGCTGCATGCCGGAGCCGGCCTGTGCGATCCTGAAATCGTGCGCCGGGTGACGGCCGAGGCGCCTCGCTGCATCGATACCCTGCTCGGCTGGGGTGTTGCCTTCGACCGGCTTCCCGACGGCGAACTGGCGCTCGGCCTCGAGGCGGCGCATGGGCGCCGCCGCGTCGCCCACGCCGGCGGCGACGCCTCCGGTCGCACGATCCTGGCCGCATTGGTAGCGGCGGTCCGCCGCGCGCCGTCGATCACGGTGCTGGAAGGCTTCGCGGCGCAGGATTTGTTGCTCGACGACGGCCGGGTCGTGGGCGTGCAGGGGATGCACGACGGTCGGGTGGCCCACCTGCCGGCGCGGGCCGTCGTGCTCGCGACCGGTGGCGTGGGTGGCCTGTATGCCGCGACCACCAACCCGCTGGGCGCCATCGGCAGTGGCCTCGTGCTCGCGGCCAGAGCCGGAGCCGTGCTGCGCGATCTCGAGTTCGTGCAGTTCCATCCCACGGCCATGGCGCTCGGCAGCGATCCGATGCCGCTGGCGACCGAGGCCATCCGCGGCGAAGGGGCGATCCTCGTCGACGAGCGGGGCGAACGGTTCATGGCGGACGTGCCGGGGGCCGAGCTCGCCGCGCGGGACATCGTGGCCAGGGCGATCTGGGAACAGATCGCTGCCGGGCGGCAGGTGTTCCTGGATGCGCGCCGCGCCCTCGGCGCGGGCTTCGCGGCGCGCTTCCCGACCGTGACCGCACGCTGCCGCGCTGCCGGGGTCGATCCGGTCCGCCAGCCGATTCCGGTCCGGCCCGCCGCGCACTATCACATGGGTGGAATCGCGGTGGACGGTCGGGGCCGGACCTCGGTGCCGGGGCTGTGGGCCTGCGGCGAGGTCGCGGCCACCGGTCTGCACGGTGCCAACCGCCTCGCCAGCAACTCGCTGCTCGAGGCCGTCGTCTGCGCCGGCTGGGTGGCCGCCGATCTGCTGGGACAACCGACGGTGCGCCCGGGCCGGCGCACCCTCACGCCCGAGCGCGGCCTGCCGTCGGAACGTGGCGCCGATCCGAGCGTGCGCCGGCGCATGGAGCAGGCGGTGGGCGTCGTGCGCGACCAAACCTCGCTGGAGGACGCCGTGCAGAACCTGGGCAGGCTCGTCGGCAGCCAGCATCCCCCTGCCGGGGCCGTTGCCGCCCTGCTGATCGCGGTCGCAGCGCTGCAGCGGACCGAGAGTCGCGGCGGCCATTGCCGTCGCGACCATCCGGCGACCCTTGCCGCCCTGGCGCGACCCTCACGGATCACCCTGGCCGAAGCCGAGGTGCTCGCCGCCGCGATCCGTCCCGACCATCCCGCCACGGCGACTGCCGCATGACCATGATGACCGAAGCCCTGCCGACCCTCCTGCTCGAGCCGATCGTGCGTGCCGCCCTGCTCGAGGACCTGGGCCGGGCCGGCGACATCACCAGCGACGCCGTGCTGCCGGCAACTGCCCGTTGCCGCGGCGCCATCGTCGCACGCGCAAGCGGGACGATCGCCGGCACCGACGCCGCGGCCTTGGCCTTCCGGCTGCTCGACCCCGGCATCAAGGTGACGATCGAGCGCCCGGACGGGATGGAGGTCGCGCCGGGGACGAGCGTCATGCGGATCGACGGGCCAGCCCGCGCGGTGCTCGGCGCCGAGCGGGTGGCGCTGAATCTGCTCTGCCATCTTTCGGGCATCGCCACCGCCACGGCGGCCCTGGTGCGCGCCGCGCGGCCGCACGCCGCCCGGATCTGCTGCACGCGCAAGACCACGCCCAATCTGCGGGCGCTGGAGAAGCAGGCGGTCCGCGCCGGCGGTGGCATGAACCATCGCTTCGGCCTCGACGACGCGGTGCTGATCAAGGACAACCACATCGCCGTGGCCGGCGGGGTGGCCGAGGCGATCCGCCGGGTCAAGCGCTCGGTCGGCCACATGGTCAAGATCGAGGTCGAGGTCGACGATCTGCACCAGCTGCGCGAGGCGCTGGCGGAAGGGGTCGACGTGATCCTGCTCGACAACATGACGCCGGATCAGCTGCGCACGGCCGTTTTGGAGATCGATGGCCGTGCCATCGCCGAGGCGTCGGGGCGGATCAATCTCGAGACCGTGCCGGCCGTGGCGGCGA
Source organism: Geminicoccaceae bacterium (assembly GCA_039808865.1). Taxonomy (GTDB): domain Bacteria; phylum Pseudomonadota; class Alphaproteobacteria; order Geminicoccales; family Geminicoccaceae; genus Benzoatithermus. The sequence goes on along the minus strand of JBDHTW010000071.1, from coordinate 4,970 downwards.
GCGGCGTCGACCTGATCTCGGTCGGCTGGATCACGCACAGTGCGCCGATTCTCGATCTCGGGCTGGACGTCGAGGCGGCCTGAGCCGCAGCGCCGGACGATGCCGAGTCCGGGCCGATGGACCGGGTGAGGTGACCGTTCTCTCAGCGCAGCGGCTGCCGAGCCCAGCCGGGTGCCGCGTCCGTGGCGGCGGGTCCGACCATCCCATGCGCCGCTTTATCCGGGCCATGGCCAGACCGCGCGCAAGCCGAGGGCCGGCGTCCGGTCGCCGAAGCGGGGCAGCCTGTGTCCGCGCAGGCCGGAGGCGGCGCGCCGGAGCCACATCGCCAGCGCCAGCCCGCTGCCCAGCGGCAGCAGCGCACCGAGCCACAGCAGCGCACCCACGCGCACCAAAGCCGGGGTCGCCCGCCGGCTGGCAAAGCGCAGCTGCACCGCGATCTGCCGCTTGCACAGAGCGACGTCGACGGCGAGCTCACCCACAGCACCGGCCAAATCTGCCGGCGGATCCGACCAGAACATCGTGCGCGGCGTGATGGGCACCGAAGGGTAGAGGCGCCCCACGACCTCGTCGATCTTGCGCTCGTACGCCAGCACGGTCGTCGGCACACCCGTTGCCAGAGCGAACAGGCTGATGTGCAGGCGCTCGCTGACGACCTCGCTCGCCGCGGCCACCGTCTGCTGGAGGCGGGCATATGCGGTGGCCGGCACGATCTCGAGGGTGTCCAAGGGCCGGCGCAGCCGCAAGGCGTCGACCAGCTCGCGATAGACCGCCTCGTCGCACGGCTCCGCCGCGACCAGCACGACCCGGTCGAAGCGGTCGAGCTGCGCCTCGAGAAAAGCCAGCCGGCCGCGCGCCAGCTCCGGGGCGGCATCGCGGAAGTTGACGACGAGCATGCGCCCACCACGCCGCGGCAGTGCGGGCACGGCGGGCGCGGGCGGCCCGAGCAGCGAGAGATCCTCGCTCGGCAGGGCAGGCACGCCATGGGTCTGCAGGTAGGCCCGGCTGTCCGGATCGCGGGTCAGCACGGCCGCTGCGTGGCGCAACGTCCACAGCGCGAGCGAGCGCAGCAGGCGCCGGCGCGGCGGCACCACGCCGAGGCCCCACCAGACCACGGGCGTGCCGAGCGCGATGCTGAGCAGCGCCGGCACCACGTACCGTGGAATGCTGAAGCACGTGTAGGTATCATTGATCAGCCCACCGCCGCCGATCAGGGTCAGATCGGCGGTCCGGATCGTCCGGACGATCTCCGGCAGGGCGGCAAAGAAGCTCGGTTTCGGGAAGAAGCCGTCGAGCAGCACGACCTCGTCCTGATGCTGCCCCAGCCGACGTTCCAGAAGCTCGGAATCGACGAGACCGGTCAGCCGGCAGTGCCGGAACTGCTCGCGCAGAAATGCCTGTGCGGCTCGGAACAGCCACTCGTCACCGAAGTTCGGCACGCCCCAGAAGCCCAGGAGGCAGCACGCCGTCACGCTGCCGGAGACCGGCGTCGGCACCGCGCGCAAGCTCCTGGCATCGTCCAGGTCGGAGCCGAGGGCGCGGGTGGGCGCACGATGCCTTTGCGGATGCCACGTCCGGCCATCCGACCGCGCCATCGTCGGTCCGACAAGTCCCATCGCGCTGCTCCCGGCTCGGCACCACCCGGGCCATGCGTAACCTCGAGACCGCGCGCTGAACATTTGGGCGAAGAGCGTACCTCGAACGGCGTAGCCGCCGGATGCCGTCCGGTTCACGCCGGCTGCGACGGCCGCCCGTGCCGGTCGAGGAAGCTCGCGACGATCTCCGGGATGTCGCTGCCGAGATCGTAGCGCTGTGGCACGAATCCGCACCGCGCGACCGCCTGGAGGATCGACGTCAGCTCGTCCGGATGCCGGCAGATGCGGATGGGATGCCGCTCCGCCAGGCGCTGCAGCAGGGCCGACTGGTCACCGGCCGGGCTGCTGCGGCTCGGCCGGCCACGGCGCGGCATGGCGATGATCGGCTTGCCGGCGCGCATCGCCTCGCCGAGCAGGCCGATCCCGCCGTGGCAGATGACGATCCGGGCGGCAGCCATGCGCGCCGCCAGGACGGACGGTGCCAGGAACCGCTCCCAGCGCAGATGCCGGGGCAGGCGGCGGGAATGCCCGATCTGGGCGAGGCCGGTGAGATCGAGCCGGGCGGCGGCTTGGTCGGCCGCGGCCACCAGCTCGTCGAAGCCATGAATGTACGTGCCGACGGCGACCAGGATCACAGCAGGGGCCTGCGGGCGAGGATCGCTTTGGGGAAGGCCGCGAGCTTCTCCGGCCATTGCACGATGAACAGGTGGGCGAACGGGTAGACCAGACGTCCGGCCAGGGTCGGTGCCAGCTCGCCCGCGGTCTCGACGAACACGAGACGGGCGCCGAGCAGCCGGGCCACCAGGCACGTCGCCACGGCCACGTCGGCCCCGGTGGACAGGACCAGATGGGGCCGCTCGCGCAGCACGACCGCCAAGGACTGGGCGACGTTCAGCAACGTGCGCCCGAGCGAACGACGGGGATGGCAGACCAGGTAGGTGCGGCGGGGCGCCACGCATGGCGGCCGGCCGCCGGCGAACGTGACGTCGAACCGGTCGACGAACTGGATCCCGGCCGTGGCACGCTCGAGCTCGGCCAGATGCCCCCCGGGCGAGTAGGCCCAGCAGGTTCGCCGCGTCTCGATCCGGGCACGCGTCGCACTCATCGCCACGCCCGGACGCGCCGTGGATAGAGGCGGGCCAGCCGGTGATCGCGGTCGAGCAGGACGAGGAGGGGTTCGCTCGCCGCGAAGCGGCGCAGCCGCTCGGGGGCCGCGTAGGCATAGAGATCGAGCGGAATGCGGGCGAGGAACGCCCGGCTCCGCAGCCGCAGCAGCAGCAGGTTGGTCCGCAGCCATGCGGTGGCCCCGGGCGGAAAGACCAGACGCAGATCGATGTCGGCACGGTCGCCGCGGATCGCTCCCGCACGGGCGAGGGAGCCGATGCAGGCGGCCTCGCGCAGCCAGGGCCGTGATCGCAGCTCCTGGATCGTGGCCGCGACGAAGCCGTCCAGGGCTACTGCATCCCGATGGTAGCAGCGGCAGTAGCGGGCGCAGACCCAGACCTGCCCGTTCAGGGTGAAGCTTGCCGTGTGCGCGAGGAGGAAGGCGGCAGCAACCGCTGGCTCTGGTGGCAAGACGCGAACCAGCGGCAGCAGGATGGCGCCGGCGAGCAGCAGCTCCAGGCCGAGCCGGAAGCCGAGCTCCTTCATGTCCATACCGCGCATGCCCTGCAGGCACCAGTTGGCGGCGAGAATGAAGACGCAGCTCTGCATCAGCGCCGCCAGCCGGGGCGAGCGCGGCTCGATCGGAAACCGCTTGCGCTTCGGCTCGCTGAAAAAGGTGGTCATAGGGTAAAATTTAAACCATTAGTTGATAGACTTGTCAAATCTCGTGGAGCCCATGCCCTCCCTGGCCACCCGGACGCTGCTCGTCCTCGTCTGCGGCTTTGCCGCCCTGTCCTCCACGGTCGCGGCCGCGTTCGGTCTCGCCGAGGAGCGCATGCTCGTGTTCACGAGCCTGGTCGTGGCGCTGGCGCTGGTGCCGTTCCTGGCGCGGCCGCGACTGGCCCGGCCGAGCGGTCCGGTGCTGCTGCTCTGGCTGCTGCTGGCGGCCATGGTCCTGATCGATCTCGCCGGCACGTTCGACCCGGTCGATCTGAAGCCGCTTCTGCCGCTCCTGGTCCTGCTGGCGGCGCCAAACCTCGCCCGCAGCCTAAGCCCCGGCGAACTCGGCCGCTTCGTCTGGCGGCTGCTGTCGTTCTATGTCGTGGCGACCTGGCTCTATCAGCTGGTGGCCGAGCCGGCCGCGATCGCGCACGGCTATGCCGGCATCGTCCGCTACGACCCGACCGGATCGGTGGTCATGCACAGCAGCCTGAGCCTGATCCACGTCGTCGTGGCACTGGCGCGTCTGCGCCGGCCTTTGCGCTTGCGCGCACGGCTCGCGACCGTGGCGCTGGGCCTGATGTCGCTGTCGATGGTGTTCCTGACCGCCACCCGCACGGCCCTGCTCACCCTCCTGCTGCTGCTCCTGCTGCAGGTCGTGGTGGCGCCGTGCCCGCGCCGCGCATGGCTGCGACTCGGTGGCACCGGGCTGGGGCTCGGCCTCGCCTTCGGCTCGTGGACGATCCTCGTCAACGACAGCTTCTACCTGCGGCTGACCGGCGGGCAGGAGGACTACAGCTCCGGCCGCTGGTCCAGCCTCGGCCACTGGCTGGTGCTGGCCGGCGACCATCCCTGGGGGCTCGGCCTCGGCGCGGTGCGGGAGATCCTGGCCGACGGCAGGCCCGAGCTCGACGGCGCCACCCTCCTGGAATGGCCGCACAACGAGTTCGTCCGGTTCTGGGTCGAGGCGGGGCCGCCGGGGCTGCTGTTCGTCGTCCTGCTGCTGGCGCTGCTGACCGGCCGCGCGATCCGTGCCGCTCGCGTCGAAGCCGATCCGGTCGTGCGCGCGCTGATGCTCGTGATCGCCGCCGATCTTGTGGCCGAGGCCTGCCTGCAGAACATCCTCAACGCGGTCTATCACGCCACCGTGCTGGTCCTGATCCTGAGCTTGGCCACGGCCCAGGTCGAGCGGCGGACCGTGGCGGACGTGGCGCCGCCGGCATTGCCCGGCGGGCGAGACAATGCCGGGATCGTCGGTTGGCGCCTGCCTTGCTGAGCCGCCGGGTAGCGGCTAGACTACGCGTGGATGTGCTTGGCCGCGACAGGCGAAGGAGATCCGGGCAGTCGGAAGCGCGTTCGCATTGGGGCGTCGCCAAGCGGTAAGGCAGCGGACTTTGGATCCGCCATTCGGAGGTTCGAATCCTCCCGCCCCAGCCACCGGGCCCGCGTCGGGAGAGGGCGGGCCGCGGCGGTGCCGGGTTCAGCAGGTTCCCTTGACGTCGATCTGCACGCCGAGGAAGGCGAGGTTGATGGTCGGCGCGTCGACCAGGACAT
>JBDHTW010000070.1:0-22894 GCA_039808865.1 Geminicoccaceae bacterium | reverse complement strand
GCGCCGGCACCGTCTGGGTGAACACCCACAACTGGGGCGACGCCGCCTTCCCGTTCGGTGGCTACAAGCAGTCGGGCTGGGGCCGCGAGATGGGCAAGGAGGTCATGGAGCACTGCACCGAAACCAACGCGGTCGGCGTCCGCATGGTCTGAGGTGGTGGAGCCCGGCCCGTTCCGCGCGGGCCGGGCCATCCGCGGGCGTTGCGACCGACGCTCCTATGTCGTGCCGAGGGCGCGCATGAGCGAGGTCAGGCTCAAGATCGGCACCGGTAGCAGCGGCTTGCCGCAGCCACGCGCGTAGCGCCGTGCCACGCCCGCGGCGGCATGGCTGACGCTGTCGAGCGCGACGACGATCCGGTCGGCCCGGCTGATCAGTCCCGGCAGCAGACTCAGGTTCATCTCGGTGCCGCCATCGTGGTGGAGCAGCGTTCCTCCCGCCGACGCCACGGCCCGTGCCGGCGCCGGCAGCGCTTCCGCATGCTCGCAGCAGACCGGCACGGCCTTACCCGGTGCATGACCGTCGATCGACGGTCGCGGCTGGATGGCTTCCGCCAATCGGGCTTCCAACGTCTCGATGCGCCGCTCCATCTGCAGGCGCCGCCCGGTCTCGCAGCGGAGAGCCCGCAGCAGCTCGTCGCCCGCCGCCTTGGACCCGGCATGGTCGTCGCGTGCCGCCAGCAACGCCACGAGCTCGCGGATGCGCCGTTCCTTGGCCCCGAGCGTCTCGGTCAGATGACGCTGCTGGCAGGCGAGCTTGTCCTCGAGCACGGTTTTCTCGGCCTCGAGCTCCTGCAGCCGGCGGATGTCGGCGCGATTCGCGGCGCCCACCAGATGCGACAGCATGTGGATGTCGCTGGATGCCTCGCGCACCATGCTGCAACTTCGCTATGCTCTATCGGATATAGCGCACGACGCAAGGTCGAGACGCCTCCATTGCGGCGCTCGGGCGTCAGCTCGCGCGGCAGGCCATCCAGGCGCCCCAGAACAGGCTGCCGAAGAAGCGGATCGGCGCCACGAAGCCGGCCCCGGCGAGCAGGTCCAGGACCGCCTGCTCGGCGACGGGCGGCTCGGCACCCTGCTGAATCTTGCCGAGCTTGGCCCCGATCTCCGCCGGCGTCGCGCCGTGCATGCGCCAGCGCTGGCGCCATGCCGCCAGCAGCAACGGCTGGCTGGCGTAAGGTCGGTAGTTGCAGGCGAGAACGAACGGGGCGCCGGGCGCCAGCCGCGCGGCAATGGCCGCCAGGATCGACCGCTTGGCGGCGTCGCCCGGCAGATGGTGCAGCACGCCGATCAGGGTGGCGGCGTCGAAGGGTGGCCCCAGACCCAGATCGTCGACATAGCCCTGGTGCAGCACCGTGCGTGCCGACAAGCCGGCTGCCGCGATCCGCTCGCGGGCGATGGCGATCATCGGTGGTGCCGGGTCCACGGCGGTGAAATGCCAGCCCGGCTCGAGCGCGCCGATCGTGACGATCTCCTGCGCGGTGCCGGCGCCGACGACGAGCAGCCGGGCCGCGGGCCGCTGCTCAAGGGCGGCGGCGAGGACGCAGGCGGTGAGCTCGTGGCACGCATCGTAGCCGGCGAGCGCGATGCGCGCCTGCCGGTCGTACTCGCCGGCCCGGTTCGCGTCGAACTTGGCGGCCGCCTCGCTCACAGCAGCACGAGATCGTCGCGATGGACCATCTCGTCGCGGCGGCGGTAGCCGAGAATGGCCTCGAACTCGTCGGTCCGGCGGCCCCGCAGGGCCTGCGCATCGGCCGCATCGTACGCGACCAGTCCCTTGGCCACGGGCCGGCCGTCCGCAGCGCGGATCAGCACCGGGTCGCCGCGCTCGAACGAACCGTCGACGGCAGTGATCCCGGCCGGGAGCAGGCTCGAGCCGCGCTTGAGCGCATTCAGGGCGCCGGCATCGATGTGCAGCGTACCGACGACGCCCAGGCTCGCCGCGATCCACTCCTTGCGGGCACGGCGGGGCGAGGTCCGGGCCGGGAACAGCGTGCAGCGGCCGCCGGCCTCGATGGCCGAGAGCGGTCGCGCGACGTGCCCCAGTGCCAGAATCACCGCACAGCCCGCCGCTGTCGCCATCTTGGCCGCGACCAGCTTGCTGACCATGCCGCCGGTGCCGACCAGGCTGCCGGACCCACCGGCCATGGCCTCGATCTCCGGCGTGATCGTCTCGACCACCGGGAAATGCGCCGCCGCCGGGTCCTTGCGCGGGTCGGTGGCGTAGAGACCGTCGATGTCGGACAGCAGGACCAGCGTCTCGGCCAGCACCATCACCCCGACACGCGCCGACAGCCGGTCGTTGTCGCCGACGCGAATCTCGCTCGTGGCGACGGAGTCGTTCTCGTTGACGACCGGCACGACGCGCAGCTTGAGCAGGGTCTCCATCGTCGCCCGGGCATTGAGGTAGCGCCGGCGGGCCTCGGTATCCTCGAGCGTGATCAGGATCTGCGCGGCCTCGAGGCCGACCCGCGCCAGGCTCTCCTGCCACGCGCGCGCGAGCAGGATCTGGCCGCTCGCGGCCGCCGCCTGCTTCTGCTCCAGCTTCAGCGCCCGTTGCGACAGCCCGAGAACCCGGCGGCCCAGCGCCACGGCCCCGGAGGTGACGATCACCACCTGCTGGCCACGGGCATGCAGCCGGGCCACGTCCTGCGCCAGATCGTCGAGCCAGTGGGTGCGGACCTGGCCGTCGGCGCCGACGAGCAGCGAGGAGCCGATCTTGATCACGATCCGGCGCGCGTGCAGCGCCTGCCCGAGCTGGTCCATCATGCGCCGACGGCAGCGACCGCCGCGTCGTCGGCGCTCCGCGACCGCCGCTCGATCACCATGCCCATCACGGCGTTCAAGATCGGCTCGAGGCCCCGCCCGGCCACGGCCGAGATCGCGTGCACCTCGATCTTGGCGGCGCGCTTCAGCTTGCGCCGCTTGAGCGCGAGTTCCTCGGGCGTCAGCGCGTCGATCTTGGAGAGACAGAGCAGCTCGGGCTTGTCGGCGAGCCCCTGGCCGTAGTCGCGGAGTTCCGCGCGGATCGTCCGCCATGCTCCGACCACGTCGTCCTGGGTCGCGTCGACCAGATGGATCAGGGCGGCGCAGCGCTCGATATGACCGAGAAAGCGGTCGCCGAGCCCGCGCCCTTCCGACGCGCCTTCGATCAGGCCGGGAATGTCGGCGATGACGAAGCTGTCGTGGCCGATCGCCACCGTGCCGAGCATCGGCTCGAGCGTCGTGAACGGGTAGTCGGCGATCTTGGGACGGGCGGCGCTGACCGCGGACAGGAACGTCGACTTGCCGGCGTTGGGCAGGCCCACGAGACCGGCATCCGCGAGCAGCTTGAGTTTCAGCCAGATCCAGCGCTCTTCGCCGGGGAAGCCCGGGTCGGCGCGCCGCGGGGCACGGTTGGTCGAGGTCTTGAAATGGACGTTGCCACGACCGCCATCGCCGCCACGGCAGATCAGCACCTCCTGGCCGGCGACCAGCAGGTCGGCCAGCAGGGTCTCGCCATCCTCGGCGAAGATCTGGGTGCCCACCGGCAGGTGGAGCCGCACGTCCTCGCCGCTGCGGCCGGTCCGTTCCTGCCCCATGCCGTTGTGGCCGCGCTCGGCCTTGATGTGCTGCCGGTAGCGGTAGTCGACGAGCGTGTTGAGATCGGGGTCGGCGACCGCGACCACGTGCCCGCCCCGGCCACCATCGCCGCCGTTGGGGCCGCCATACTCGATGAACTTCTCGCGGCGGAAGCTGGCGCAACCGCTGCCACCGTCACCGCTCTTTACCCAGATCTTGGCCGAATCGAGAAAGCGCATGACGGGTCGTGGCCCGGGGGCGTCGCCCCCGCGCCCAAGTCCTGATGGTTATTCGGCCGCTACCGCGGTCTCGACGGAGACGAAGGTGCGGTCGCCACGCTCGTGGAACTTCACGCGGCCCTCGACCATCGCGAAGATCGTGTAGTCGCGACCCATGCCGACGTTCTTGCCGGGGTGCCACTTGGTGCCACGCTGACGGACGAGGATGTTGCCCGGGATGACCTGCTCACCACCGAACTTCTTCACGCCCAGGCGCTTGCCGGCGGTATCGCGGCCGTTGCGCGAGCTGCCGCCTGCTTTCTTGTGTGCCATGGCTCTCTCTCCTGCCCGCTCAGGCGACCGCGATGTCGGCGATGCGCACGACGGTCAAGAGCTGGCGATGACCGTTGCGGCGACGGTAATTCTTGCGCCGCCGCTTCTTGAAGATGACGACCTTGTCGCCCTTGGCCTGCTCGAGCACCGTCCCGGTGACCGAGGCGCCGGCGACCACGGGCGTCCCGACCTGCGGGCTGTCACCACCGATCATCAGCACCTCGGGAAACACGATCGCCGCGCCGACGTCGCCGTCGAGGCGCTCGACCTTGATCACATCGTTCTTGGCGACGCGGTACTGCTTGCCGCCGGTCTTGATCACTGCGTACATGGTCTTCCCGCGAGGGGCTTGGGAACGAGACAATAGGGACGGCTCGCCGCAGCTACCGTCGGGCGTGACGGCGGGTTATAGCGATGCCCGCCGCGGTGTCAACCGACCGGTGCCCGCGGCTGCGCGGCTAACGCGGGATCCCGAGCCGTTGCATCACCCGCAGCCGCGCGTCGCCATTGTCGCGATCGCTGACATAGAGCAGGCCGCCGACCCGGCGGAGCAGCGACGCCTCGTAGTCGTGCAACGCCCCGTCGGCATAGGCGACCTCCCACAGCAGCTCCAGGATCTCGACCCGCCCGTCGGCGTCGAGCGCCTCCTTCAGCGTGTGGGTGAGGCCCTGCCAGGCCACGCTTTCCGTGGCGGTGCGCTCGGCCCGGCCCAGCAGCTCGGCGGCGACCCACGGCGTCAGGCCGAAGCGCTTGGCCAGGAGATGCTGGATGCGGTCGCGCTCGAGCGGCTGCACGGCGCCGTCCAACCGTGCCGTCTCGACCATCAGGACCGCGGTCGCCAGCTGCTCGGCGCCGAAGCTCGCCGCCGCATCGCCCAGGGCGGCATCTTGACCGAACAGGCGGGAAAGGAATTGGCGCATCGGGCTGTCCTTCGCGGCCGCGTTGCGCACGGCACCCTGGCCGGATATACCGCCTTCATCGCTGGGGGCAACGCATGCAGGCCGGGATCGTCGCCGTCTATCTCGTGGCCATCGCGCTGGCGATCGCCGGCCGCCGCCGCCCGGCGGTCGTGGTCTTTCTCGGCGCTCTGCTGCTCTCGGTCTACTGGCTGCACCATCACATGACCGACCCGCTGGCGCTCGCGCTGTAGGAGGCCCACCGATGCGCTCAGCCGGCTTCATGCGCGATCTCAATGCCTTGGGCCTGCTCGCGGTGACGCTGGTGCTGGCCGCGGCGCTGGCCCTGCAGCTGGTGCTGGGCGAGCTGCCCTGCCCCTTGTGCCTGCTGCAGCGGGTCGGGTTCGTGGCCGTAGGCTTCGGCCTGCTGCTCAACCTGCGCTTCGGGCCGGCGCCACAGCATTACGGGCTCGTGATCCTGGCGGCACTCTATGGTGCTGCCGCGGCGGGCCGTCAGGTGCTGCTGCACATCATACCCGGCAGCGGGGCCTATGGCTCCCCACTGCTCGGGCTGCATCTCTACACCTGGTGCCTGCTCCTGTTCCTGCTGGCGATCGCCGTGTCGGCGCTGCTGCTGCTCGTCGAAGGCCAGTTCGAGCGTGCGCGCCCATGGCCCATGCCTAGCTGGCAGCGTCTCGTCGTCGGGCTCTATGTCGGGGTCACGGTCCTGGTCGGCGTCTCGGCCTTCGTCGAGTGCGGCCCCGGCGAGTGCCCCGACGATCCGACCGGCTACTGGCTGTTCAGCCGGACCCAACCTTAGCCATGACCGTCGGCGATCACGTCACCGTCAAGGGCTATGTCACCCAGGACAAATACCTGCTCGGCCGCGACTTGGCCCAGATCGAGCGAATCCTGGGCTATCGGGCGGGCCGGCTCGCGACCGGGGCCACGTTCGTCAAGCTGGACGTTTTGCCCGAGCCGAGCGGGTTCGAGCTCGCCGGCTACTCGATGACGGCCGAGCATCACTACCTGTCACCCACCGGCCTCGACCTCGACAAGCTCAAGGCCATCGCCATCACGCGCTGGAGCCTCGCCGGGCCCGACCGCCTCGTGAAGGTCTGGCCGGCCATCGCGCACGACCCGACCATGCAGCCGGACGAGCAGTACCCCCCGGGTGCCGGCGCGCCGCAATGGCGACTGGTGCAGCCGCTCGCCGGCCGCGTCGTCGCCGAGATCGCCACGGCGCACGGCATCTACCGGCCGGCGTTCTGAGGCTGAGCATGCATGGCCAGCGGCGTGTGCCTGGAGGAGGAGCGGAGATGCGGATGCGCGCCATCGTGCTGGCAGGCCTCGTCGCCCTCGCGGGCTGCGCCGGCGCCGCCGGCCCGACCACGGAGCCGGCGGCGGTCCCAGCCGCGGCGGCCGTCGACTGGACGCAGGCGCAGCAGGTCGACATCGTGCTCGTCGATTTCGCGTTCCAGCCGAGCCGGATCGTGCTCCAGCGCGGCCAACCCTACCGGCTGCGCCTGCGGGACAGTGGCTCGGGCGGCCACAATTTCGACGCACCGGCCTTCTTCCGCACGGCGGCGCTGCGCGACGGCCCGGCCGCCGCCGAAATCCGCGGCGGCCACGGCGCCCTTGAGCTCGGCCGCGGCGAGGTCAAGGAGATCGACCTGGTGCCGACCGAAGCCGGCAGCTTTCCGCTTGAATGCTCGCACCTGCTGCACGCGACGATCTTCGGCATGACCGGCGAGATCGTCGTCGAGTGAGGTCACGGCCATGCGCCGGTGCCGTGCCCGTCCGAGCAGCTCGATCAAAGCTGCCAGGATGACGTCGTTCTCGTCCAGGCCCTTGATCTTCTCGGTCTGCAACGAGCCGGTGGCACGGCCCGCGGCCTCGGCGAAGTTCATGCACCGGAAGCTGCGTTCGAGCCGTTGGCCATCGTCGCGCAACGTCCAGTCCGGCACCTCGGCCAGATGGACTGGCACCGTCGACCTTGCGGGCGGGGCGGCGTTCCCGCGATCTAGAACGGCGCGATGGTCGTCGGGTCGCGCTTGACCTGCTCGTACATCAACAGAAACGCGCCCAAGCCATGCATGTCGTTGGTGAGCGGGTTGATCCGCGGCACGATGGCGCCGGCGGCATCGTAGGCGCTGGTCGTGTAGAGTTCCGGGATCGCCTCCACCTGCTGGCCCGCCGCGATGCCGCTGAGCGAGGTCAGGTACTGAATCCCGTCACCGACCATCTCGGGCTGCAGCGAGAGCGCGCCGAGCACGCCCTTGTAGGCCCGGCTCGCCATCTTGCGGTAGGAGCCATCGAGATAACGGGCGCCGACGGCTTTCGAGATCGCGTAGACGAGCATGGCGGAGCAGGAGCTGTCGAGGAAGTTGCCCGCGACGGCCCGCGACGGGTAGTGCACGACCGTGAGCCAGCGCCCGTCGCTGCTCTGCTTGGCGGCGAGGCCCTGGATCAGCGAGCGGAAAATGGCGATCAGGGCGTCGCGGTCGGCGCGGTGCGCGGCATCGCTCGGCATGAGGTCCAGCACATCGACGATGGCCATGGCATACCAGCCCATGGCCCGACACCAGATGACGCTCGAGTGCTTGGCGGTGCCTTCGCTCCAGTCGACGCCGTGCGTCGTCCCGTTACCTTCCAGATCGTAGGCATGGTAGAATAGCCGCGTACCGGTCGGCGGATCGATCTCGGTCCCGGGCGCGTCCTGCAGATGATAGCGGTGGCGGATCAGCTGGTTGGCAACGTCGTGGTAGAGGTCCGGCTTGCCCGGCAGGGTCCGACCGAACTGCTGGCCATAGAGCGTCGCGAACGGCAGTGCCATGTAGGCGCCATCGAGCAGGACCGTGTTCCTGCTGGCGTTGGTATGCCAGAAGATGCCGTCGGGCGTGCGCTTGTGCGTGCCGAGTGTATCCCACAGCCGGTCCGCGGTCAGGCGGTAGCGGGCTTCGCCCGCGGGGCCGCCGAAAGCGCCGTCGAGCGGCAGGACGATGCGGCCCGGCATGACCGTGTCGAGAAAGTCGAGCTTGGGGTCCGCCGTCCGGGCCGGCAGCAGATTGCCCGTGATCGGGTCGGTGCGCGCATCCACCCAGCCCTTGATGTAATCCAGATAGCGGGCGGTGCCGGTACGCTGGTAGACTCGGTATTGGCCGAGCAGGTAGAGGCCCTGCTGGTAGCGCCACCATGCGCTCGTGGGCGCGGGCCCGAGTTGCGCCGGGTCGGGATAGCGGACGTCGATCGTCGAATGGACCAGCGCCTGCGCCCAGTCGGTCAGGCTCACTTCTGCCGTGCTGGTCAGCGTGGCCACATCGAGGTTGGGTCCGCCCTTGCCACCGATGGACTCCGCGCGGATGGTATTGAGGCCCGGACGCAGGGCGATGCCGGACACGGGCTTGCTGCGCCAGCTCGACCAACCGCCGGTTGGCCCGAACGCCAGGTTCGCCCCGAACTGCACGCCATTGACGAACAGCTTCAGCTTGCGCGTGGCGGTGCTGCCATTGGCATAGCGCAGAGCCAGCGTATCGCCGCTCGTCGCCGCGCCGACGTCGAGCACCCATTCGACGTAGCTGCCAGCCTCGTTGGCGTAGTCCGCATAGCCTGTGCCCGTGAAGCCGCCATAGGCACTGGCGCGTATGGTGCGCACCAGCTCGCCGTCTTCGGCCTGCAGAACGATGCCGGCGGCCGAGGCGCAGGACGTGCCGAAGGCCAGGGCCATGATGACAAGCACGACGCCGAGTCGGCGCGCTCTCCGCAAGTACCGTGAATATCTGGCGAACATATTGGCATCCAAACTATTACTTTATCCCGCCTGCATTTGAAACCGCCAGCATAACATAATTATTCCATCATAGCAATGTTTACCGATCCGCGGAAGCAGTGTACCCACGGCAGAGCGCGAATTACCGCAGAGCTTCCTGCGCAGCGAATTCGGTCGAATATTCTTGCCTTTACACGAATCAGTACACCGTTGACATTTGCGTGCGCGTCAGGTTCCACGACCCCGTTCTGGTCGAGTTTCAGGCTGCGGCTGATAGCCGAAACGAGATCGCTTCGATCCGCGGCTGCTCCCGGCATGGCGATTCTCACGGGAGCCAAGAATGATTACTCACGGCAATCACTATTACGATGACAATAATCAGAAAGCTTAAAATAAGAACCTTGTCGAAACCATCAGGAATATAGCGCGGTCAGATATTCAGATCGAACCTCGGGCGCGCCGACGGGCGCGTTCCGCACAGCTCCGGGCGAGGCCACGAGCGCACGTGCCGTCGCGGCGATGTGCCAAGCGAACGTTGCCAGGCGCCATCTCACGAACGGCGGCGGCTCGAATCCGAGCGGCTAGCCCGTGCTGCTGGGATGACGGCGACGGTACGAAGGAACGAGGCGAGATGGCCAGCTTGCCGAGCCATCTCGCACCCTCAGCACCTCACTCCGCCGGCTCCAGGGCGCGCGCCGTGGCCTTCACCGCCGGATTGTTCGGGTGCTGCAGCCACGTCCGGTGCCCGCCGACTGCCCGCCCCGTCCGCGGATCCGCCCCTTGCGTCAGTGGCGTGAGCGTGATGCAGCCGTCGACCGGGCACACCACCGCGCAGAGATTGCAACCCACGCACTCGGCCTCGATCACCTCGTAGTGCCGCTTGCCGTCCTTGCGATGGCTGATCGCCTGATGGCTCGTGTCCTCGCAGGCGATGTGGCAGCGGCCGCACCGGATGCACTTGTCCTGGTCGATGTGCGCCTTGACCACGTAGTCGAGGTTCAGGTGCTGCCAGTCGGTGACCCGCGGGATCGCACGGCCGACGATCTGGTCGACGCTGCTGTAGCCCTTCGTGTCCATCCAGTCCGAGAGCCCGGTGATCATCTCCTGGACGATCTTGAAGCCGTAGACCATGGCGGCGGTGCAGACCTGGATCGTGCCAGCACCCAGCGCCATGAACTCGGCCGCGTCCCTCCAGGTCTCGATGCCGCCGATGGCGGAGATCGGCAGGCCCTGCGTCGCGGGGCTGCGCGCGATCTCGGCCACCATGTTGAGCGCGATCGGCTTGACCGCGACACCGCAATAGCCGCCGTGCGTGCCATAGCCGTCGGTCGAGGGCGACATGATCATGGCGTCGAGATCGACACCCATGATCGAGTTGATGGTGTTGATCAGGGAGACCGCGTCGGCACCGCCGCGCAGCGCTGCCTCGGCCGGCTGGCGGATGTCGGTGATGTTCGGCGTGAGCTTGACCACGACCGGCATGCGCGTGTTGGCCTTGCACCAGCGCGCGACCATCTCGACATACGCGGGCACCTGCCCGACCGCCGAGCCCATCCCACGCTCGGACATGCCGTGCGGGCAGCCGAAGTTCAGCTCGACCCCGTCCGCACCGGTGTCCTCGACGCGGGCGAGGATCGCCTTCCAGCTCTCCTCGGTGCACGGGACCATGAGCGAGACCAAAAGCGCCCGGTCCGGCCAGTTGCGCTTGACCTGCTTGATCTCCTGCAGATTGACCTCGAGCGGCCGGTCGGTGATCAGCTCGATATTGTTGAAGCCGATGACCCGGCGGTCCTGGGCATGGATGGCGCCGTAGCGCGGCCCGTTGACGTTGACCACGGGCGGGTCCTCGCCCAGCGTCTTCCAGACCACGCCGCCCCAGCCGGCACGAAAGGCGCGCTCGACATTGTAGGCCTTGTCGGTCGGCGGCGCCGAGGCCAGCCAGAACGGGTTCGGCGCCTTGATGCCGCAGAACTCGACGCGCAGATCGGCCATGGCAGCAACTCCCGCTGGGGCCGACGCCATCGCGATGCGCGCCGGCCCAGGGGCCAAGTTGAGCCGGGCGGACCTCGCGCGTCAAGCGCCGCCCCGGTCGGAACGACTCCGGGCCGTCGTCAGCCGGCGAGAGCGCGCCGACGCCGCGCTACCGCCGTGCCGACGCCGAGCAGCAGGACGACGACGGCGCCGAGGGCGAAGCCGAGCCCGGGGCTGCCGTCGCGCACGGCATCGACCACGCCCCAATCCTGGCTGATCCGCCGCGTCCAGTCCGCGCCGATCAACGCATAGAGCGCGCGCACGGGCGCGAACAACGCCTGATAGGCCGTGGCCTGGGTGGCGGCCGAAACCCAGCCGTCGAGGAACCAGTCGCTGTGAGCCGAGGCGGCCACGCCGTCGACGACGATCGTTCCACCCAGCGTCAGCGGGTTGAAGGCGCCGGTCGCGACCAGCGTCGCCGTGCCGGTAACCTTGGCGGATCGAAGCCCGCCCGCATCGTCGCGGTACCAGACGCTGTCACCCGGCATCACCTCGTCGGCGCCGCGCACCACGGCATCCTCCCAGCGCGTCGCCACGGCGCTCGCCACCGGGATGAAGTGCCGCGGCGACAGGCGGAGCCTGCGGCCGCTGTCGAGGGTGAGCTCCACGTAGGGGCGGCTGGCGACCGCGTCGTGGTGCGTCATCAGGTAGACGTCGTCGAAGCCGAGCGTACCGTCCGCGCGCACGACCTGGACCCGGTCGCCGATTTGGACGTCCCGCATCGCCTTGCTGCCGCCGTTCTCGGTGACGACGGTGGCGGCGCCCGGGAAGCACGACCATTTCTGCGCGCAGTAGGCCACGCAGTCGCCACCTTGCGGGGAGCAGATGTGGCCGCAGACCGAATCGGACCTGTTGCAGCAGGTCCAGCTGCCGTCCGTACCGACGCAGGTCGACTGCGTATCCGGATCGCAGAACGGGCCCTTGAGGTTGCCGTAGTTCTCGCCTCGCGCCAGACCCGCGGTCACGCTCATGTCGTAGGCCGCCGCGCAAGCCTCGAGATCGACGCGGGAAAGGCCGGTCGAGCGTCCATAGGCGCGGTTGAGGGCCGCCACGGTGTCGCTCTTGGTGAAACTGTCCGAGCCGGGCTGCTGGACGAGGCTGGTGATGACGTCGAACGCGGGCTGGTTCGGCACGCCGGAGCGCGCGAGGCTCAGGCAACGCCGCAGTGTCCGGTCGATCTGCGCCATCGTCAGGACTTGGCTCGTGGGCAGGCCGCCGATGTCCATGTCGCGCGCGCGCACGCACAGGTCGAGGTCCGCCTGGGACACGCCGAGGTCGCCGCCGGCGGCCTTCTCGAGCGCGGCATAGGTGGCTTCCGACACGGTGACGGTCTGCCCCGCCCCCTGCTTGATGCCACGCAGCACCTGATCGGCCGTCTTGCCCGCGAAAGCCCCGGGCAGGGCCACGTTGCAGCGGTGGACCGCGGCCTGCACCTCGCCCAGCCGCCGCAGCACCGCCGAGCGCAGCTCGGCCGGCGTGCCTTGCGTGCTCGGCGTGGTGAGGCCGAGCTGGGACATCAGCGAATTCAGCTCCGCGTCACGGGACGCCGCGACCGCATGACGGCCGCCGAACCCGGCGATCAGAGCGAGCAGCAGGCCGATCGCGACCCAGGCAAGGCGGCGGCCCGATCGTCCGCCGAGGGAACAGGAGCGAGAGTGGAGCATTCGACTTTGCCCTTGCGTTTGACCCCCGGTCGTCCGGTTCAGCCGATGGCGGACCTGCACGTGCCGGACCTACGGGATTGCGGGATCGAGCGGCGCGGGCGACGCATGCACCGACCGGCTTGCGCGACCCTGGCGGCCGCCGCGCCGGCGCGAGCCCGAATGATGGGAACGTGCAGGATGGCGGTCTTGCGGTCCTTGGGCTAACCCCCAAAAATCCTTAAAAGTGCTGAAATGGAGCGTTCATGAGCGATACGCGCGCGACGCGGCTCGCCTGCGGGCACGTCGAGCTGGAGCCGCGCCGGCGCCAGCTGGTCGTGGACGGGCGGCCGGTGGCGCTGGGTGGCCGGGCCTTCGACATCCTGCTGGCATTGGTCGGGGCGCAAGGCGCGGTCGTCGGCAAGGAGGAGCTGCTCACCCGTGCCTGGCCGGGCATGGTCGTCGAGGAGAACAATCTGCACGTGCAGATATCCACCCTGCGCAAGGCGCTCGGGCCGGGCGGCGACGGCCTGATCGCGACCGTCGCCCGGCGCGGCTACCGCTTCACGGGCGAAGCCGAGGTGCGTGCGGACCCCGGCACAAGCGCTGGGCCGGCCGCGATGGCCGTGGCGGAGCCGGCCAGACCCCGGCGGACCTCGCTCGCCATCCTGCCCTTCCACAATCTCGGCGCGGCACCCGAGGAGGATTATTTCGCCGAAGGCATGTCCGAGGAGCTGACGACGGCGCTGTCCCGCTTCGGCTGGCTGTTCGTGATCGCGACCAGCTCGAGCCTCGCCTACCGTGACCGCGCGGTCGACCTTGCCCAGGTCGGCCGTGAGCTTGGCGTCCGCTACGTCGTCCTGGGGTCGGTGCGTCGTGCGGGCGGGCGGGTGCGCGTCATAGCCCGGCTGGCGGAGGCGGCGACGCGCGGGCAGATCTGGGCCCAGAGCTTCGAGGCCGCCACCGCCGATCTGTTCGAGCTGCAGGATCGGTTGAGCGCCAGCATCGTGGGGGCGATCGAGCCGCGGCTGCGCCGGGTCGAAGCGTCCCGGGCACGGGCGAAACCCACGGAAAGTCTCGACGCCTACGATCACTACCTGCGCGCGCTGTGGCATCTCTTCCCACGGACCGCGGCCAACTATGCCGAGGCGCTGGCGCAACTCGACGCGGCGGCGGCACTCGATCCGGACTTCGCGCTCGCCCTGGCCCTCGCCGCGCACTGCCATCACACCCGTTGCGTGCAGGGCTGGTCGGCTCATGACGGCGCCGATGCGGCGGTGGCGGTGCGGCTGGCCGAGGCGGCCCTGGCGAAGGCGCCGGACGACCCCGAGGTGGTGACGCACGCTGCCAACGCGCTGGCCTTCTATGGCCATGGCCTGGAGGCGTCCATCCAACTACTCGAGCGCGCGCTGGACTTGAACCCGAACCTTGCCTTCGCCTGGTTCGTCGATGGCTGGCTCCGTCTCCATGCGGGCCGGCCGGAGGAGGCCATCGAACGCTTCGCCCAGGCGCTGCGTCTGTCGCCGCTCGATCCGATGGCGAGCGGAAACGCCGCGGCCGCTACCGCGCAGGCGCATCTGCTCCGCGGCCGCACCGGAGCGGCGGTCGAATGGGCCAGCCGTGCGGTCCGCGAGGCCGTGGACTATGCTTTTCCGCACCGCGTCCTCGCGGCGTCCCTGGCCCATGCGGGCCGCGCGCACGAGGCGGCGACGGCGATCGCCACGCTCCTGCGCATGGAGCCTGAGCTGACCGTGCAGGCCTATGTCCGCCGGATTCCGCTGCGCGACTCGCCGGCGCTGCGCCAGCTGATCGAAGGGCTGCGCCTTGCCGGCCTGCCCGAAGGCTGATCAGGCCGCGCGGGTCGCGGTGGCCGCGCGCAACGTCCGATCGATCGACAGGGCCGCCTGCTTGCCGTCCTCGACCGCGGCCACGGTCAGATCCTTGCCACCGGCCACGCAGTCGCCGCCGGCCCAGACGCCGGCGAGCGAGGTGCGGCGCTCCGCGTCGACCTTGAGCCGCCCGGATTCCAGCTCGATCACCTCGTCGCCCAGATCACCGGGCAGGAATGCCTGCCCGATGGCCTTGAGCAGCTGGTCGCAGGCCAGCGTCAGCGTGCCCGTGGTCCCATCCGTGTAGGCGAACTCGACGGCCGCCACGCCGCCGCCCTCGATCAGCACGCGCACCGGCCGCAGCCAGTGCCGGATCAGCACGCCGTCGGTCTGCGCCAGCTCCTGCGCGACGCGAGAGGCGGGCATCTGCTCCTGGCCGCGCCGGTAGACGATGGTGGCTTCCTCCGCCCCCAGACGCATCGCTTGGCTCGCGGCGTCGACCGCGGTCATGCCACCACCCAGCACGAGCACACGCCGACCGACGGGAACCTCGCCCGGGTCGGACTGGCGCAGGCGGGCGATCCAGTCGACGGCGTCCTCGACCCCGGCGCTGCCCGTCTCATCAAGGCCGAGCGCGTTGACCCCGCCCAGACCCAGGCCCAGGAACACCGCGTCGTGATCCCGCCGCAGCTCTGCCAGCGACACGTCCCGCCCGAGCCGCACACCCTGGCGCAGCTCGATTCCGCCGACCGCCAGGATATAGGCAATCTCGGCCTGGGCGAACCCGCCCACGGTCTTGTAGGCGGCGATGCCGTACTCGTTGAGCCCGCCGGGCCGGTCGTGCGCCTC
This sequence comes from Geminicoccaceae bacterium, assembly GCA_039808865.1. GTDB lineage: Bacteria > Pseudomonadota > Alphaproteobacteria > Geminicoccales > Geminicoccaceae > Benzoatithermus. The sequence goes on along the minus strand of JBDHTW010000070.1, from coordinate 7,769 downwards.
GAACACGGTCACGCCATGGCCGAGCAGCGCCAGCCGATGCGCGCAGGCGAGGCCGGCCGGGCCGGCACCGACGACGGCCACCCGATGGCCGGTGGCAGCGCCCTGCCGGTAGAGCTGACGGCCGCTCGCCATCAGCGCGTCCGTGGCGTGGCGCTGCAGCCGGCCGATCTCGACCGGCTTGCCTTCGGCCACCTCGCGCACGCAGACCTGCTCGCACAAGGTTTCGGTCGGGCAGACGCGGGCGCACATGCCGCCCATGATGTTGGCGTCGAGGATGGTCTTGGCCGACCCGATCGGGTTGCCGGTCGCGATCTGGCGGATGAACAGCGGAATGTCGATCGAGGTCGGGCAGGCCTCGACGCACGGCGCATCGTAGCAGAACAGGCAGCGCTCGGCGGCGACCCTGGCCTCGCGCGGGCCGAGCGGCGGATGGAGATCGGCGAAATTGTCCGCGTAGGCCTCGGGCGACAGGCGGCCGGGGGCGATGTCGGGGGCGTGGCTCAAGGGCTGACCTCCAAAGGCACGTGCGGCTGACGATCGACGCCCGTCCGCAGTCGATCAAAGCCACAAGACGAGGTCAAGGAGGTTCCTTGGAACGGTTCGGAATTGCGCCATCCGCGCGAAGCTCGGCCGACGGGCGATCCCGCCCGTCGGCCGCGGCAGGGCGTTGGCCGTCAGTAGTAGGCGATCCGCTTCAGCACCCCGTCGGTGCCCGGCGCGAAGCAGTCGATCCGGCCGGCCGCCGGCGAGAGGCAGGTGGCTCGGCTGGCGATGCTGCCGCCAAGATCCTGCCCGGCTGCCCACGCGGTGCCATTGTAGGACACACGCCACAGCGTATTGCGGCTGGTCTGGGCGAAGCATTCGATGCCGTTCGCGCCGAACGCCAGGCACGACGGCTGCTCTTTCAGCGTGCCGCCGAGGCTGGCCCAGGCGGACCAGCTCGAGCCGCTGAGCTTCGTGCGCATCAACGGAGCGCTGCCGGTGCCGTTCGCGAAGCAGTGCAGCGCCGAGCCGACCACGGCACACGAGGGCGAGGTCGTGAGACTGGCCGTGCCGGCCGCCTTCCACGCGCCGCTCCAGGACGAGCCGTTGTAGCGGCGCCAGTTGATCTTCTTCGTCTTGAACAGCGCCAGACAGTCGATTCCGCCCGAGCGGTTGATGCAGAACGCGCGTCCTTGCGCCGACCCGCCGAGATCCCGCGGCGCCAGCCATGCGCTGCCGGTGTAGGCGTACTCGAACAGCTTGCCGGTAGCGTTGACGGCAACGCAGCGGATGCCGGCGGTGCCGAAGCCGACACAGGCCGGCCGCTGCGTGGACAGTGTACCGGTCGAGCGGGCGATCCAGCCGCTCCAGCCGCTGCCATCGAACACGTTCTGCTGCAGGCGGTTGTCGACGCCGATGGCGAAGCAGTGCAGCCGTGTTCCGCGGCCGACGCAGCTCGGCGACGAGCTGATCACGCCACCAAGATCGGCCCAGCCCCGCCAGCCGCCGGCGTTCCAGCGGTTCCAGGACACCTTGAAGCCCGGCGTGTTGACCACGCAGTCGATCTGGCCCGCGCCGGTGACGATGCAGTCCGGGCGACCGACCAGGCCGGCGCCGGGCACGCTCTCCCAGGCGTGCCAGCCCGCCGGCGGCGCACCGGCGCGGAAATTGGCGATGCGGACCGCGGTCTCGTTCAGCACGCGGGCGTTGTTGCTGACCGCCGCGGTGCCGGTCGGCACCCCGTTGTAGGTGAGATTGGGATTGGACCAACGGTTGATACGGTCGCACGAGCCCGGACAGTCGTAGGACATGATCGTCCGCCAGCCACCCGACGGATACTGGTAGCCGTGCCCATAGGCGAACGGCGAGGTCGACGAGTCGACTTCGGGATTGTGCCGCGCGCCCTGGATGTGGCCGATCTCGTGCGCAAACGAGTAATAGCCCGTGGCACAAGAAGCAGCGACGACTCCGAAGGCACTGCTCGCATCGGGGTAGATGTAGGCTATTCCGCAGAAATCGAAACCATCTGTCAGGAGAATTGCCACATCGGCCGCAGACTGGTCGCGCTGCGCATGGACCTCGTCGGCAAAGCCGTCGCCGTTGGTGCGATAGCGGGTCAGATCCGTGCTCATCGAGCCGGATTCCGTGTAGCCGGTCCGGTACGTGCGGACGATCCTGATGCGCGTGTTGACACCGCTGTTCTGATAGCCCTGATTGGTCTCGTCGGCGGCCAGCTGAATCAGCGCCTGGATGTCACCGGCATACGCCTGGGCTGCGGCCGTGTAGGCCACGATCGCCGTGTACTCCGCCCCGGAATCAGCCGCGGGCAACACCGGGCCGACGTCAGGTGGCGTCGTTCGCTGCACGGCCTGCTTCTGGAACGCCTCGAACCCCGGCGGGTGCTCGGGCGGCATCCTGTCGCTGTCGAGACGCATGAGCGCCGTCAGGCCGTCGGGTAGAGGACGCAGTTGGTAAAGCTGCCCCGCGCTCCTGATCGTGCCGACCACGTTAGCGTTGCGGACGACCAGGATGGCCTCGCTGCGGCCACTCTCGTCCTCCGCGAACCAGCTGAAATCGTTGGCCGCCCGTTCCTCCACCCGGATGCGGCTTAACAGAACGCTGCCAGGCTGATCCGGTAGATTGAGCACCACGCCCTTGCCGCGTCGGGCAAGATCGAAGCGCATGCGGACGATCGAAATAGCTGCGATCTTGGGGTCTTGGCGGTAGAATGAAAGCTGCACTTTTTGCGCATCGCTCATAGCATCCGCTTGCATCGGAAAGATCGACGTGAATAATGCATCATCTTGCACACTGCCCCGACCATCATCGACAAGCAACACTTGCGCGACTTCGGCATCTATCGATTTCGAACATACAGATATTGCGCTTGCAGCAAGCATTGCGCAGGCCAAGAACATCGATCTCATAACTGACATTTTGCAATTGGCCCTTTCATTCTATAGGTATTTATTTGCAAATTTTGCATTCAAAACTCCCTCTGATCAAAAAATTAAACTTTGTTAACATACAATCGCCTCTGCCACCTGACAACAAGGTTGTGAGTGAAAACAATACTATTTTTAAAATCATAAATTGAATGCGGCTGCGGCACGTCGTGTCACATCGGTGCAGAAATCAGCATGCAGGTGGCGTTCGCGCATTCCTGTCCGGGTCCAGACGACCCGGCGGGAGATCGGCATGCCGAGGCCGGTCAAAACGTCGATGACCTTGCAGCCGACAGTTGCTCCAACTTTCTGCGTTGGCAGGGTCTGAGCGCGGGGGCTCCGCTCTGCCGACATCCCGTGCCGTCCCATGACGACCTCGCCCGAGGAGTGGCGGCCGTAGTTGACCGGCTGCTGCCGGCCGCGCTTTTGGAGACCTCGTCAAGTCAACCAGGGTGGAACTCATGTCCGGAGGTTGCGGGGCAAGAGTATGCTGTTTCGCCCATGCCGCGGCTTCCGCTTTTCGTGCACCGGCCGAACTCGTCCACCACCCGCTCCTCCACCCGTGTGCGGCCGAGCAGGACATCGCCTGCTGACGGCAGGTCGAGCCGTACGACCTTCCCACGCCGCGCGAGATCGGACCGCACACGAACGAGCGCGATGGCCGCCGCCTCGCGGTCTCGGCGGTACAGCGACAGTTGCACCGCCTGCGCCTCGCTCAGCGCCTCCGGCTGCGTCGACCGCGTCGATACGAACAGCGCATCGCCCGCCGAAGCGCCGGGTACACCTTCGCCTGGCGGCGTCGATACAACTTCCTGGTTTGTCGTGTACGCTCGACTTCGCATGGGCGCCGCTGCGGCCACGGTCAACGCGATGGCACCGGCCGACAAAGCCACATAGCTGACTCCGAACAATGAAATCCGCGCAGGCGTGCTGGCGGGCATCGCACAATCCCACACCGTGAGCATCGAGCAAGGCAAGATATCAACTAAAAGTTGATGTGACAATTCAAGATGCCGTCCCCTCCCGCCCCGCCGCGAACGATGCGGGTGCGAACCGTCGGGCCTGCAAGGGCACCGGCGCCATCGACCGCCATAGCCTGCCGCTACCCTTTTCAAAGTGAGCCGGCATTTCCGCGCGGACGCCGAATGACCGCATCCTCCCCTCGTGCCGCGGCGCTTCCGCTCGCAGGCCCATCACCGAGGAGAGACCGCCATGCGCATCCATCGCAGCCAGTTGCTCGCCGCCCTGATCGGCTGCTCTTTGCTGACCGTCGCCGGCACCGCGTTCGCCGGCCAGTGCCCGGCGGACAAGGTCGTCGCCAGCGGCCAGGGCCAGAAGCCCGGCGCCACGGCGCCCAAGGGCGTCACCGATACGGTGCTGGCCTCGACCAACCTCGCCACCGAGCCGGTGGGCGTGCAGGATCGCCTGTTCCGCCTGCGTCGGCTGGTCATTCAGCCGGGCGGTGTCGTTCCCTGGCACAGCCACGCCGACCGGCCGGCGATGATCTACGTCGTCGAGGGGACGGTGACCGAGTATGCGGACACCTGCGCGGCCCCGATCGTGCACAAGGCCGGCGACGTCGCGCCCGAGACGCATGCCACCTCGCATTGGTGGAAGAACACCGGCAAGAAGACGGTGATCCTGCTGTCCGCCGACCTGTTTCCCGCCGAAGCCCAGACCGACGCGCACATGATGTAGCGGCAGCACCGCCGCATTCCGCCGGTGACGCCCGCTGCTGCCGCCAGCGCGGCGTCACCCGACCGCCTTCCGCGACAGCTCGGGCCGACCGCCATGACCGCCATGCTTCACGTGCAGGCTTCGCCGCATCTCGCGACCCGGCACGCTGCCTTAGCCGCGCTGCTGCGCACACTGCTGATCGGGCTGATCGCGTTCCTCACCGTGGTCGACCTGTTCGCGACCCAGGCGATCCTGCCGTCGCTGGCCAAGGCGTATCGCGTCGGCCCCGCCGCCATGGGCTTCGCCGTCAATGCCAGCACGATCGGCATGGCCGCGGCCGGCCTCGCCGTCGCCCTCCTCAGCCGTCATCTCAACCGACGCCGCGGGATCATCGGCAGCCTCGCACTGCTGGCGATTCCCACGGCACTGCTCGCCTGGGCGCCCGATCTTGCCACGTTCACGGTGCTGCGCATCGCGCAGGGCGTGTTCATGGCCACCGCCTTCACCCTGACCCTGGCCTATCTCGGCGAGCAGTGCAGCGTCACCGACGCCGGCAGCGCCCTGGCCGCCTATGTCACCGGCAACGTCGCCAGCAACCTGTTCGGGCGACTGATCTCCGCTGCCGTGGCCGATCACCTCGGCCTCGCGACGAATTTCCATCTGTTCGCCGGGCTCAACCTCGCCGGTGCGGGCCTGGTCTACTTCACCCTCGGCCGGGCGATGCGGATGCCGGCTGCGGGTCCTGGCATGGGCTCCGCCACCGCCGTCTGGGCCGAGCATCTGCGCAACGCCCCGCTACGCCACGGCTTCGCGCTCGGCTTTCTGATCCTGTTCGCGTTCATCGGCACGTTCACCTTCGTGAATTTCGAGCTGGTCCGGCCGCCGTTGGCGGTGAGCCCGATGGCGCTGGGCTTCGTCTATTTCGTGTTCGTGCCGTCGATCGTGACCACCCCCCTGGCCGGGCGCGTCGCCACCCGCTACGGCACCCGACCCACCTTCTGGGCCGCGCTCGGCCTCGCCGCAGCCGGACTGCCGCTGCTCCTGACCACGAGCCTACCGGCGGTGCTGCTGGGCCTCGCCCTGGTCGGCGTCGGCACGTTCTTCGCGCAGGCCACCGCCACCGGCTTCGTCAGCCGGGCGGCCACCACCGACCGCGGTGCCGCCAATGGCATCTATCTCGCCTGCTATTTCTCGGGCGGCCTTGTCGGTACCGCCGTGCTGGGCCAGCTCTACGATCGGCTGGGCTGGACCGCCTGCATCGCGGGCATCGCCATCGCCTTGGCCATGGCGGCCTGGCTCGCGGCGGGGCTCAAGATCAGCACGGTTCTCCGTGGCTCGTGAGCGGATGACGGCAAGTTGTGAGTAGGACCAGCAGCGCTTTGCATTTACCTGTCCGGTAGATGCGACGTAGTACGCAGGAGCATGGGCGATGCCGACGACTCATCCACCAGCCATCCCGCCGTCGGAGATCACCCCGCGGTCGGTCTGGCTGCGCCGGCGTGAACTGCTGGCCGGGGCGGCGGCCCTGGGCCTCGTGGGTTCGCTCGGCGACGAAGCGATGGCGGCGACCTTGGCCACCGTTCCCGGCCCCTACTCGACCGACGAGAAGCCGACCTCGCTCGACGACGTGACGAGCTACAACAATTTCTACGAGTTCGGCACCGGCAAGGAGGATCCCGCCGCCAATGCCCACACGCTGACCACGCACCCGTGGAGCGTCAAGATCGACGGTCTGGTCGGCAAGCCGGCGGCGTACCAGCTCGAGGACATCCTGGCCGCCGAGACGCTCGAGGACCGGATCTACCGGATGCGCTGCGTCGAAGGCTGGTCGATGGTCATTCCCTGGGTAGGCTTCCCGCTGGCCAACCTGCTCAAGCGCGCCGAGCCTCTGGGCAGCGCCAAGTACGTGGCGTTCCAGACCCTGGTACGGCCGGAGGAGATGCCGGGGCAGCGTGGTTTCCTGCAGGTCCTGGACTGGCCCTATGTCGAGGGCCTGCGCCTCGACGAGGCGATGCACCCGCTGACCATCCTGGCGGTCGGCCTCTACGGCGAGACGCTGCCCAACCAGAACGGCGCCCCGATCCGCCTCGTCGTGCCGTGGAAGTACGGCTTCAAGGGCATCAAGTCGATCGTCCGCATCAGCCTCGTCGAGGAGCAGCCGCCCACCAGCTGGAACATCCAGAACGCCAGCGAGTACGGGTTCTATTCCAACGTCAATCCGGCGGTGGACCATCCCCGCTGGAGCCAGGCGACCGAGCGCCGGATCGGCGAGGGCGGCCTGTTCGCCAAGCGCCGGCCGACCCTGCCGTTCAACGGCTATGGCGAGCAGGTGGCGAGCCTCTACGATGGCATGGATCTGCGAAAGTACTACTGAGATGGCGACCGCCCGGCCAGCACGCCGACCGTCCGCGCTGCCCTGGTACCAGTCGGTCCGGCCGGGCCTGCTCTACCTCGTCGGTATGATACCTGCCGGCTGGACCTTCTATTTGGGCCTGACCGACCAGCTCGGCGCCGACCCGATGAAGGCGCTGGAGCGAGGCCTCGGCCTGTGGGCGCTGCGCTTTCTCGTGCTCGGGCTGACGATCACGCCGCTGCGCCGCACGACCGGGATCAGCCTGCTGCGCTACAGGCGCGCGGTGGGCCTGCTCGCCTTCATCTATGCCGCCCTGCACCTCACGACCTACATCGTGCTCGACCAGGGGCTGGATCTGGCCGCGGTCTGGGCCGACATCGTCAAGCGCCCGTTCATCACCGTCGGCATGGCCGCCTTCGTCGTACTGCTCCCGCTCGCCGCCACCTCGAACAACGCCGTGATCCGCCGGCTCGGGCCCGGCGTCTGGGCGAGGATCCACCGCTGGGTCTACGTGGCGGCAGCCGCCGCCGCGATCCATTTCGTGATGGTCGTCAAGTCCTGGCCGATCGAGCCGCTCGTCTATGCCGGCCTCGTCCTGCTGCTGCTCGGCTATCGTCTGCTGGTTCGCCCGCGCCGGCCGACGGGTGGCCGGGCCGCCGCGCCGGCGCAACGCCGCAGCCCGGCACGGGCCTAGAAAATCTGCCCGCGGACCGCCCCGCCCGGGAACGGCCCCGTGCGCACGTCGAGGTAGAAGTCGCCGGGCTTGGTTCGAATATGCAACCCGACCGCCGGGTCGAAGCCGCTGATGCAGG
>JBDHTW010000069.1:0-23367 GCA_039808865.1 Geminicoccaceae bacterium | reverse complement strand
CGGCGAGTCAGACGACCATCGCGGCCGCCGTCCGCGAGGCTTTTGGCGGTCTCGACGTCCTGTTCGTCAATGCCGGCGTCGACGATTTCCGGCCGCTCGGCCAATGGGACGAGGCAGGCTTCGATCGCTCGGTCGCGGTCAACCTGCAAGGCCCCTTCTTTCTGATCCAGGCCCTGCTGCCGATCCTGGCCAACCCGGCCGCGATCGTGCTCAACGGCTCGATCAATGCCCATATCGGCATGCCGAGCTCGAGCGTGTACGCGGCGACGAAGGCCTGGCTGCTGTCGCTCGCCAGAACGCTGTCGGGCGAGCCGCTGCCGCGCGGCATCCGCGTCAACGCGGTCAGCCCCGGTCCGATCGCGACCCCGATTCACGGCAAGGTCGGCATGGGCGAGGCGGAGATCGCGGAACTGGTGGCGCAGATCCCGAGCGGACGTCGCGGCGAGCCCAGCGAGATCGCGCAGGCGGTGGTCTTTCTCGCCTCCACGAGGCCGCCTTCGCCGTCGGCAGCGAGCTCGTCATGGACGGCGGCATGAGCACGCTCTGAACGGCACCGCGCCCGTGCTGCGACCCGCATGCCTCCCAGCATCGAACATCGTCGGCTTGGTCGGGTGAACAAGATGACCGGATGTGCGCCACAAAAGTGAAATTGTGGCAAGATTCACGGTGTCGTCGCCAGCAACGTGCTGTGTTTCGATGGTCCATCGTTCGGGAGGAGTTAACGCCATGTTCATGTACACGGGCATGCGGATGGGATTCGCGTTGGCCGGGTGCCTCGCCGGCGCCCTGCTGGCCGCGGAGCAGGCCCAGGCGGCGACCAGCCGGTCAGGCACGATCAGCAAGTTCGACGGTGTGGACGAGATCGTCTTCGCCTGCACCACCACCACGAGCTACGCCACCGTGCCGCAGATGACCCGCACCTTCACCGTGAGCGGCAGCGCCAGCCCGGTCGTGGTCACCTTCAGTGGCGCCGCCTCGATGTCGGGCGAGCCGTTCGACACCGGCTTCGTCCGGCTGACGATCGACAACGCGCAGCAGACTCCGGGCGAGGTGCCCTACATCTCGGTCGGGGAGAGCAGCAGCGCCCATGCCTTCACCTGGCAGACCAAGTCGCTGTCGGTCGGCACGCACACCGCGCGCATCCAGTGGCGCACCGATCTCGGCTCGAGCTTCTGCCTCGACGCCCGCTCGCTGATCGTCCTGCACCGGTAGGGGACGCCGCCACATTTGGCCGGCCGCCCGCCGCTCGGCGGGCGGCGCGGATGCCCGGCGAGACCGGCCGCAGTTCGGCGCTCGCCCCTTCGTCCGAAGGCAGGCATGACGTGCCCGCCATGGCGTTTTTATGCGGCGTTAATGGCCGGCCGCCCTCAGCCCTATGGGACCCTTAGCGGATCGGGTACACCTAGGTTGCCGCTGTCCGACTCGTGCTCGGGCACGCTGCCTTGGAGATTGTCATGCTCGATCTCGTGCTGCTGCTGCTGGGCTCGCTCAGCTTCGCCCTGCTCGGCTGGTATCTTGCCGCCTGCGAGCGGGCCTGAGCCATGAGCCTCGATCTTGGTCTGTTCGCGCTGACCTTTGCCGGCATCACCCTCTACCTGCTGGTGGCGCTGCTGCGGCCCGAGCGCTTTTGAGGGTCCACCATTCCCATGACCTTCCACGGCTGGGCGCAGATCGCGCTCTATGGCCTGCTCATCGTCGCCATGGTGCGGCCGCTGGGCGGCTACATGACCAAGCTGTTCGCGGGTGAGCGCACGTTCCTCGCGCCGGTGCTCGCCCCGGTCGAGCGGGCCTTCTACCGGGCCGCCGGCGTCGACGCGCGCAACGAGCAGCATTGGGTGACCTACGGTCTTGCCATGCTCGCGTTCAACGCGGCCGGCTTCTTCCTGCTCTACGGCCTGCAGCGGCTGCAGAACGTCCTGCCGCTCAACCCGCAGGCCATGGCGGCGGTCGGGCCGGACCTCGCCTTCAACACCGCGGTGAGCTTCGTCACCAACACCAACTGGCAGAGCTACGGCGGCGAAGCCACGCTCGGCTATCTCGTCCAGATGGCCGGGCTGACGGTGCAGAACTTCCTCTCCGCGGCCACCGGCATCGCCCTGGCGGTGGCGCTGGTACGCGGCTTCACCCGCGCCGGCTCGCCGACGATCGGCAATTTCTGGGCCGACCTGGTCCGCTGCACGCTCTACCTGCTGCTGCCGATCGCCCTGGTGCTGGCTCTGTTCCTGGTCTGGCAGGGCATCCCGCAGAATCTGGACGCCTACGTCACCGCGACGACGCTCGAGGGCGGCCAGCAGACGATCGCGCAGGGTCCCGTGGCGTCCCAGGTGGCGATCAAGATGCTCGGCACCAACGGCGGCGGCTTCTTCAACGCCAACGCCGCGCATCCTTACGAAAATCCGACGCCGCTCAGCAACTTCGTGCAGATGCTCGCGATCTTCGCGATCGGCGCCGGGCTGACCAACCTGTTCGGTCGCATGGCCGGCGACGAGCGCCAGGGCTGGGCGATCCTGGCCGCCATGGGCGTGCTGTTCCTCGCCGGCGTCGCCGTGGCCTACTGGGCCGAGGCGCACGGCAACCCGGCGCTGACCGCGCTGGGCGTGGACGGCGGCAACATGGAGGGCAAGGAGATCCGTTTCGGCATCGCCGCCTCCGCCCTGTTCGCGGTGATCACGACGGCCGCCTCGTGCGGCGCGGTCAATGCCATGCACGCGAGCTTCATGCCCTTGGGCGGCATGATCCCGCTGATCAACATGGAGCTCGGCGAGATCATCGTCGGCGGCGTCGGCGCCGGCCTCTACGGCATGCTGCTGTTCGTCATCGTCGCCATGTTCGTGGCCGGGCTGATGGTCGGCCGGACGCCCGAGTACGTCGGCAAGAAGCTCGAGGCCCGCGAGGTCAAGATGACCATGCTGGCCATCCTGGTGCTGCCGCTCGCCATGCTGGGCTTCACCGCCCTGGCCGTCGTGATCGAGCCCGGCCTCGCCGGGATGCTGAACAAGGGGCCGCACGGCTACGCCGAGGTGCTCTACGCCTACACCTCGGCGGCGGCCAACAATGGCAGCGCCTTTGCCGGCCTGACCGCCAACTCGCCGTTCTACAACACGACGCTCGGCATCGGCATGCTGCTCGGCCGCTTCGGCATGATCGTGCCGATGCTGGCGGTGGCGGGCTCGCTCGCGGCCAAGAAGCGCCTGGCTCCATCGCTCGGCACGCTGCCGACCGACGGCACGCTGTTCGTCGGCCTTCTGGTCGGCGTCATCCTGATCGTGGGCGGCCTCACCTTCTTCCCTGCGCTGGCGCTCGGCCCGATCGTCGAGCATCTGGCGCTCCTCGGCGGCAACCTGTTCTGAGCTGAGACACGACGATGAGCACGCAATCCATGCCGCTCCAGGCACATCGCGAGCGCAAACGGATGCCGGTGGCCTCGCTGCTGGATCCGGCGATCCTGCTCCCGGCGCTGCCCGAGGCGATTCGCAAGCTCGACCCGCGGCTGATGGTCAAGAACCCGGTCATGTTCGTGGTCGAGATCGTGACCGTGCTGACCAGCGTCCTGCTGCTGCGCGACGTCGCCAACGGTGCCGGCAATGTCGGCTTCTCGACCCAGATCGTCTTGTGGCTCTGGTTCACGCTGCTGTTCGCGAACCTGGCCGAGGCGATCGCCGAGGGCCGCGGCAAGGCGCAGGCGGCCTCGTTGCGGCGCACGCGGACCGAGGCCAAGGCCAAGCTCGTGGCCTCGGCCGAGAACCACAGCTGGCGCGAGGTCTCGGCGCTGACGCTCAAGCCGGGCGATCTCGTCCTGGTCGAGGCCGGCGACCTGATCCCGTCCGACGGCGAGATCGTCGACGGCGTGGCATCGGTCGACGAGTCGGCGATCACCGGCGAATCGGCGCCGGTGATCCGCGAGAGCGGCGGCGACCGCTCGGCGGTCACCGGTGGCACCCGTGTCCTCTCCGACCAGATCCTGGTCAGGATCACCGCCGCGCAAGGCTCGACCTTCATCGACCGCATGATCGCCCTGGTCGAGGGTGCCGTGCGCCAGAAGACGCCCAACGAGATCGCGCTCAACATCCTGCTCGCCGGCATGACGCTGATCTTCGTGCTGGCCGTGGCCAGCATCCCGAGCTTCGCCGCCTATGCCGGCGGTTCCATCCCGGTGATCGTCCTGGTGGCGCTGTTCGTCACCTTGATCCCGACCACGATCGGGGCCCTGCTCTCGGCGATCGGCATCGCGGGCATGGACCGGCTGGTCCGCTTCAACGTGCTGGCCATGTCCGGCCGGGCGGTCGAGGCCGCCGGCGACGTCGACACGCTCCTGCTCGACAAGACCGGCACGATCACCCTCGGCAACCGGCAGGCGGCGGAACTGGTGGCGATGCCGGGCGTCGCCGAGCGCGAGCTCGCCGACGCCGCCCAGCTCGCGAGCTTTCCCGACGAGACGCCCGAGGGCCGCTCGATCGTGGTGCTGGTCAAGGAGAAGTTCGGCCTGCGCGCCCGCGAGATGGCGCCGATGCACGCGCGGTTCGTGCCGTTCACGGCGCAGACGCGGATGAGCGGGGTGGACATCGACGGCCGCGTGATCCGCAAGGGTGCCGTCGACGCGGTCGTCGAATGGGTGCGCGGCCAGGGCGGCCGCATTCCGCCCGACCTGCAGCGCGGGGCCGAGGCGATCGCGAAAGGCGGTGGCACCCCGCTTGCGGTGGCGGAGGACGGCCGCGTGCTGGGGCTCGTCCATCTCAAGGACATCGTCAAGGGCGGCATCCGCGAGCGTTTCGCCGAGCTGCGCCGCATGGGCATCCGCACCGTGATGATCACCGGCGACAACGCCCTGACCGCGGCCGCCATCGCGGCCGAGGCCGGAGTCGACGACTTCCTGGCCCAGGCCACGCCCGAGGCCAAGCTCAAGCTGATCCGCGCGGAGCAGGCCAAGGGCAAGCTCGTGGCGATGTGCGGCGACGGCACCAACGACGCGCCGGCGCTGGCCCAGGCCGATGTCGGCGTGGCCATGAACACCGGCACCATGGCGGCCCGCGAGGCCGGCAACATGATCGACCTGGACAGCGACCCGACCAAGCTCATCGAGGTCGTGGCCATCGGCAAGCAGCTGCTGATGACCCGCGGTGCGCTGACCACGTTCTCGATCGCCAACGACGTCGCCAAGTACTTCGCGATCATCCCGGCCATGTTCGCCGTCATCTACCCGCAATTGCTCAGCCTCAACGTCATGGGCCTGAGCACGCCACAAAGCGCCATCCTCTCGGCGATCATCTTCAATGCCCTGATCATCATCGCGCTGATCCCGCTCGCGCTGCGCGGCGTCGGCTACCGGCCGCTGAGCGCAGCGAGCCTCCTGCGGCGCAATCTCATGGTCTACGGCCTGGGCGGGATCGTGGTGCCGTTCATCGGCATCAAGCTGATCGATCTCGTCGTCACCGCCGTGGGCCTAGCCTGAGGATTCCCGACCATGCTCTCGCAGCTCCGCCCGGCCTTGGTCATGCTCGTGGCCTTCACCGTGCTCACCGGCCTTGCCTATCCGCTGGCGGTCACCGGCCTCGCCGGCTGGCTCTTCCCCTACCAGGCCGAAGGCAGCCTGATCGTCGCGAACGGCAGCGTGATCGGCTCGACCCTGATCGGCCAGCGCTTCGTCGGCGAGCGCTACTTCCATCCGCGGCCTTCGGCGGCGGGTGCCGACGGCTACGACGCCGCGGCCTCCGGCGGCTCGAATCTCGGCCCGACCAGCGCGGCACTGGTCGACCGGGTCAAGGCCAGCGTCGCCCAGCTCGGCGCCACGAGGCCGGTGCCGGTCGATCTCGTCACCGCCTCGGGCAGCGGGCTCGACCCCGACATCAGCCCTGCCGCCGCCGCGTTCCAGGTGCCTCGAGTCGCCAGGGCGCGCGGCCTGCCGGAGGAGCGTGTGCGTGAACTGGTGGCGACGCACGTCACGGACCGCTGGCTCGGCTTCTTGGGCGAGCGGCGCGTGAACGTGCTCGAGCTGAACCTGGCGCTGGACCGGCTCGGTCCCGCCTGACAGGCGTCGTCGGACAGTCTAGAGCTTGGCCATGGCCGACGATCCGCGCACCGGCACCGAACAGCGCCCATCGCCGGAGGCGCTCCTGGCCGAGGCGGCGCAGGATGGGCGCGGGCGCCTGAAGATCTTCCTCGGCGCGGCACCTGGGGTCGGCAAGACCTACGAGATGCTGACCTCGGCGCGGCGACGCAAGCTCGACGGCGTCGACGTCGTCGTCGGGCTGGTGGAGACGCATGGCCGCCGCGAGACCGCCGCCCTGCTCGCCGGGCTCGAGCTGATTCCGCGGCGGCGCGTCGCCTACCGCGGCCGCGAGCTCGAGGAGATGGACCTCGACCGCCTGCTCGCGCGGCGGCCGCAGCTCGCTTTGGTCGACGAGCTCGCCCACGACAACGCGCCCGGCAGCCGCCACCCCAAGCGGTGGATGGACGTGCAGGAGCTCCTGGCCGCCGGCATCGACGTGTGGACGACGATGAACGTCCAGCATGTCGAGAGCCTGAACGACGTGGTGGCTCAGATCACCCATGTCAGGGTGCGCGAGACCGTTCCCGACAGCGTGCTCGACCAAGCCGAGATCGAGCTCATCGACCTGACGCCCGACGAGCTGCGCACCCGTCTGCACGAGGGCAAGATCTACGTGCCCGAAGCGGCGACACGGGCGCTCGAGCACTATTTCAGCCCCGGCAACCTCACCGCGCTGCGCGAGCTGGCCCTGCGGCGGACCGCCGAGCGGGTCGACGACCAGATGGTCCAGTACATGCGGGCGCACGGGCTGGCCGGCCCCTGGGCTGCGAGCGACCGGCTGCTCGCCTGCGTGCACGCTGGCGAGGGCGCGGCCGAGCTGGTCCGCCACACCAAGCGGCTGGCCGACCGGCTGAAGGCACCGTGGGTGGCCGTGCACATCCAGACCGCGGCCGACCGTCGCGCCAGCGAGACCGCGCGCGATCGCGTCGCGGACACGCTGCGACTGGCCGAGCGCCTGGGCGGGGAGGCCCTGGTGCTGCCCGGCGAGCGTGTCGCCGACGAGCTGCTCGCCTGGGCGCGCGAGCACAACGTGACCCAGATCGTGATCGGCAGCCAGCGTCGCTCGGGCTGGCGCGACTGGCTGCACCCCTCGCTGCCCCGCGACCTGATCCGCGGCGCCGACGACATGATCGTGCTGGTGCTGCCCGAAGGCGGCGAAACGGCGCCACCGAAACGGGTGCGCGCGCGGGCACCCGAGCGGCGCCGGGCCGTCCTGCCCCATCTCGGCGCCTTGGCGATGGTGGCGGTGGCCGCCGGCTGCGGACGCGTGCTGCAGGATCTGCTGCACCTGTCCAACGTGGCGCTGGTCTTCGTCGTGCCGGTGCTCGCGGCCGCCCTCGCCTGGGGTCTCGGCCCGGCCTTGGCGGCCGCAGCGCTCTCGGTCCTGGCCTACAACTTCTTCTTCATGGACCCGCTCTACACGTTCCGCATCACCGATCCGGAGAACGTCGCCGGCCTCGTGCTGTTCTCGATCGTGGCGGTGCTGGCCAGCGGGATTGCCGCCCGCACCCGGGTCCAGACACTGATCGCACGCCAAGAAGCGGCGCGGGCAGCGGCGCTCTACGCGTTCGCGAGGAAGCTCACCGGTGTCGCCAGGATCGACGACCTGCTCTGGGCCGCCGCCCATCAGGTGGCGTTGATGCACAAGGCGGAGGTGATCTTCCTGCTGCCCGAGGATGGTCAGTTGGCGGTGATGGCGGCCTATCCGCCCGAGGATCAGCTCGACGCCAACGATCTGGCCGCGGCCGAGTGGTGCTGGGCCAATGATACGCCCGCCGGCCGCGGGTCGGACAACCTGCCGGGGGCGCCGCGGCTGTTCCTGCCGTTGCGGACCGGCCGCGGCAAGCTCGGCGTGGTCGGCATCCGCAAGGACATTGTCGGGCCGCTGCTGACCCCCGACGAGCGGCGGCTGCTCGACGCGCTGCTCGACCAGACGGCACTGGCGGTCGACCGGGTCCAGCTCGCCCACGACGTCGACGCGGCGAAGCTTCTGGCCGAGACGGAGCGGCTGCGGACCGCGCTCTTGAGCTCGATCGGCCACGATCTGAAGACGCCGCTGGCCTCGATCCTCGGCGCGATCACCGCCCTGCGCAGCTTCGGCACGCTCTACGACGAGGAGGCGCGGAACGAGATGCTGGCGACCGCCCAGGAGGAGGCGGAGCGACTGTCCCGCTTCGTCGACAACCTGCTCGACATGACACGGCTCGAGTCCGGGGCGCTCGGCCCCAAGCGCGAGCCGGTCGACGTCGCCGATGCCGTGGGCTCGGCACTGCGGCGGACCGGCCAGCTCCTGGCCGAGCATCCGGTCACGACCGATCTCGCCCCGGATCTGCCCCTGGTCCGGCTCGATTTCGTCCTGCTCGAGCAGGTGCTGGTCAACCTTCTGGAGAACGCCGCCCGTCACACCCCCAAGGGAACCCCGATCGAGATCGCCGCCCACCTCGCCACGGAGACGTTCATGATCGAGGTGCGCGACCACGGCCCTGGCATCCCATCCGACAGCATGGAGCGGATCTTCGACCGATTCTACCGTGCACCGGGCGCCTCGTTGGGCAAAGGCGTAGGGCTCGGTCTTGCCGTGGCCAAAGGCTTCGTCGAAGCCATGGAAGGCCGGATCGCAGCGCTGCCGCGCCCCGGCGGCGGCGCCGTGTTCCGGCTGAGCTTCCCGCGCGATCTGGTCGTCGTCACGTCCGACGAGGAGCCGCCGCTTGCCGAATAGGCCCGTTTCCGTGCTCGTCGTCGACGACGAGCCGGCCATCCGCCGCTTCCTCAAGAGCACGCTCGAGGTCCAGGGCTGGGCCATGCTCGAGGCCGAGAATGGCGCCGCCGCCCTGCGCGCGGTACGCCATCACAAGCCCGAGCTCGTGCTGCTCGATCTCGGCCTGCCCGACGTGGATGGTCTGCGCCTCCTGCCCGAGCTCCAGGCCGCGAGCGACGCTGCGGTACTCGTGCTCACCAGCCGCGGCGACGACACCAGCAAGGTCGCCGCCCTGGATGCGGGGGCCGACGACTACGTCACCAAGCCGTTCAGCATCCCCGAGCTGCTGGCGCGGATGCGGACGGCCCTGCGCCATCGCGTGCAGGAGCAGGGTGGCCGGCCGGTCGTGCAGGCGGGCGAGCTGATCATCGACCTGATCCACCGCCGCGTCACCCGCGCCGGCGACGAGGTCAAGCTGTCGCCCAAGGAATGGGCCATTCTCGAGCAGCTGGCGATCCATGTCGGCCGTGTCGTCACCCATGGCCAGATCCTGGCCAAGGTCTGGGGCCGGGCCACCGAGACCGAGCAGCAATATCTGCGGGTCTACTTGCGTCAGCTGCGCCAGAAGCTGGAGCCGGAGCCGGACCGTCCGCGCTGGCTGATCACCGAGGCGGGGGTCGGCTACCGGCTGCTTGGCGCATGAGCATGCAGGCAACCAGCAGCATGCCACCCCTCCAGGCGAGCGCCGCCATCATCTTGCATGAATAACATGACTGCCATGCAATTTTGCAATTGCCAGGATTCGCCCGGAATACAAATCTCCACCTCACGTAGAGGGGTTTGATAACGCACCGGCCTGATTAGATCCGCCGCTCGGTATATTCAGCGAGGAGATAGCAATGGAACGGCGACCCGGAGCCCCACTCGGATTGGCGACGCTGCTTCTGGCAGGATGCGGTCGCGACGACGACCCGCCCGTGATGCCGGCAGACGGCGTCAACGTCGTGCGCGCCTCGCCTTTGGCCCAGGAAATCGTGCAGCTCAACGACCAGATCGCGGCCCGGCAGCGCCGCGCCGACCCCGCCGACAAGGCCGCACGCCGGCATTGACCGATCGCGACGCGGCCGACGCCGGTCGTGACGATGACAGACAGCGGATTGCCGGCCTCTCGATGCGCGCACAGGGGCTGTCCAGTATCGTCGGCCAGACGGCTGACGTAGTCTTGCCCATAGGACGGACAAGACGGGATCATCGCATGCGCGCGCGCCATCGACACGCCACCGGCGAGTTCCCATGGCAGCGCGTCGTCGATTTCAGCCTCAAGCATCGCCTGACGATGCTGCTGGTGCTCGAGACGTTCACCATCTTCGGGCTGTCGCCGCTGATCGATCTCGGCGTCCTGCCGCATCCGCTGCTCGGTGCCACCTTCTCGCTGATCCTGATCGCCGGCATGCTCAGCATCGACAATCGGGTGTTGATGGGCCGTCTGATCATCGGCCTCGGCATCGCGATGCTGCCGGTCCAGCTGTGGCGCTACCTGCTTCCCGACGACCTCGTCCTGATCGTCCATCCCGTCGGCCTGATCTGCTTCATGATCGCGCTCAGCGCGGCGGTGGCCAACACCCTGTTCCGCAGCCCGCGCATCAAGCTCGACCAGGTGCTGGGCGGGGTGGTGCTCTACTTGAACATCGGGCTCACCTTCGCCATCGCCTACAGCCTGGTCGAGCATGTGAGTCCCGGAGCCTTCGCCCTGCCCAACCCGTCGCCGCCGCGACCGCTGCATCCATCCTATTTCGTCTATTTCAGCTTCGTGACGCTGACCACGGTCGGCTACGGCGACACGGTGCCGGTGGCGGCCATGGCGCGTTCATTGGCGATCCTCGAGGCCGCCATGGGTCAGCTCTATCCGGCGATCATCCTGGCCCGTCTGGTGTCGATCGAGGTCGGCCAGACCAGCCAGAAGCGCGCGCGCTCAGAGCACCGGCAGGAGGTGACGAAGAATCACGGCGGAGCTTCCGGCCACCTCTGAGACGAACGCCGCGAAGTCGAAGCGCGAATCCTTGCCCGCCAGATCGGACAAGGCACGGATGTCGAGATAGGGGATCGCAAACGCCTCGGCCACCTGCCCGAGGGCGCCGCCCTCCATTTCCACGGCGGCCCCGCCCAGCTCCGCGAACAGCCGTTGGCGCGTGGCCTCGCAGTGAACGTACTGATCGCCGGACAGGATCGTGCCGAACACGATCCGCGGCGCGTTCCCTGCGCCACCGGCGGCCCGCGACAAAGGGGGCAGCGTGAAGCCGGCCAAGCGCTCCCGAAGGCGGGCCACCAGAGCGGTTTCGAGCGGATAGCCCAGCCGATCGGTCGGGTTGAAGAACGGCACGTGCCCGGCCTGGTAGGTGGCGATGCGCCCATCCTCGATCACGCCGGCATCGTGCTGCAGCGTGCGGTCGGCGATCACCACGTCGCCGATGTGCAGGGCCGGATCGAGCCCACCGGCAACGCCGGAGAAGACGATCAGCCGGCAGCCGAACCGGTCCGCCAGAAGCGTCGCCACCAGCGCGGTGTTGACCTTGCCGATGCCGGCGCCGACCAGCACGACATCGTGCCCGTCCAGCCGGCCGCGGGCAAAGCGGACGCCCCCGACCGCGGCCTCGCCCGCGTGCTCGAGCGCGTCGCGCAAATGGGCAAGTTCCTGCGGCAGGGCGCAGATCAGGCCGATGGTCATGCAAGCTGGCTCCTTCGCGGCCGGGCGCCGCCTGTCTAACGCAGCTTGCCGCCGGCGAGCCAGAGCCGGCATAGTAGGCTCCGGCCGAAGGAGTACGTTCGTTGACCGCTCGAATCGCCGGCATCGACCACGTGCTGATCGGGGTGCGCGATCTGGAGGCGGCGCGCGCCCGCTACGGCCGGCTGGGCTTCAACTCGACGCCGCGTGGCCGCCATGTCGGCTGGGGCACGGCCAATTACTGCATCATGCTGGAACGCGATTATCTCGAGCTGCTGGGGATCGTCGACCCGGGCGGGTTCAGCAATGGCCTGGACGAGCTGCTGGCCGAGCGCGAGGGCCTCTTCGCCGTAGCGCTCGGCACCGCCGATGCGCCAGCGACGCAGGCGGCTTGGGCAGCGGTGGGCGGCGAACCGAGCGAGCCCAGGGCGCTGGGGCGTCTGCTGGAGAGCCCCGAGGGTCCGATCGAGTTGCGGTTCGAGAACGTGATGCTGCCGCCACAGCGGACCGCCGGCGTCAGTCTGTTCGCCTGCCAGCATCTCACGCCGGAGCCGATGCGGCGACCAGCCTGGCTCTCGCATCCGAACGGGGCCCGGGCGATCCGGTCGTGCACGATCGTTGCCCCGCAGACGGAGCCGGTTGCGCAGGCATTGCGGCGACTGTTCGGCTCCGCGGCGGTGACCCGCACCGACAATGTCGTGGCCGCGCACACGGCTCACGGTGCACTTCTCGTGACGCCACCCGACGACGCGCTGCTGATGCATCCGCTGCTGCAGCTGCCGGACCGGCTCGCCGGCCCCGTGCCGGCCGTTCTGACGCTGGAGGTGACGAGCACCGCACGGGCCGCCGCCTTCCTGCAGTTGCAGGGGGTGACGTTCGCGCAAGCCTCCAACGGCGACGTGCTGATACCGGCCACCGAGACGCACGGCGTGATGCTGGAGCTGGTCCAGGCCTGAACCGGGGGCTCCGGGAACCCGCTCCACCCGTATCCCGTTCACCCTCGCAAGGAATATCGATCGTTGCGGAGGGCCGCGGTGATGGCTCGTCGGCTCTTTCAAGTCGCGGTCGGGCTGGTCGTCGTTCTGCTGGTCCTGGTCATCGGCGCGTTCGCGTGGATCATCTGGTTCCCCGACACGCTGAAGCCGCCTCTCGAACGCCTGTTGAGCGCCCAACTGGGCCGCGACGTGCAGATTCGTGGTCCGCTGCGCATCCATCCCGGCCTGGTGACCACGGTCGAACTCGAGGGCCTGCGCATCGCCGCCCCGGACTGGGCGCGCGAGCCCGATCTGGCGGCGCTCGATCGGCTACGCCTCGGCGTCGATGTCGGCGCCTATCTGCGCCAGCGGGTCGTGCGGGTCACCGAGCTGGTGCTCGATCGACCGCGCGTGGCACTCGAGCGCGACGCGCAAGGCCGAACGAGCTGGCCCACGGGACAACCGAGCACGAGCCGGGATAACCAACCCGGCGCACCGCCGCAGCTCGACGCGATCCAGGTGACCGACGGGCATGTCGGTTATCTCGATGCGATCGGCGAGGTCGATGCCGGCGTCGACGTCGCGACCGAGCAGACGACGGACGGACGGCTCGGCTTGCTGCTCAAGGGCGCTGGCAGCGTGACCGGGGACCCGCTGGAGCTCGCCGTCGAGGTCGACAGTGCCATGCCGCTCCTCCGGCCCGACCAGCCCTTGAGGATCGACGGAACGCTGCACGTCGCCGACACGCAGGTGCATCTGGGCGGCAGGCTGGGCGATCCGGCTGCCGCCCGGATGCTCGACATCGGTCTCGATATCACCAGCGCCAACCCGCGCAACCTTTTGGCGACGGCCGGCCGAACGGTCGAGCAGGACCTGCCGCCGCTGGCGCTCGCCGCCCGGCTGACCCGCGAGGCCGGGCCGTTCGTGCTGCAGATCGACCGTGCCAGCTGGGGCAACAGCTCGCTCGAAGGCCAGCTCCAGTACGATCCGAACGCACCGCGACCCAACCTTCGGGGCGAGATCCGCGCGCCCGTCGTCGACGCGATCCAGCTGGCACCGGCCTTCGCCGGGAGCGGCGAGCCGGCGCCGCCGCAGCCGACGAACGGCAATCCGCTGTCCCGGCTGGCCGGCTACGCTGCCGACCTGCATCTGTACGTCGGCGAGGCACGGCTGCCGCCCCAGCTCGTCCTGCACGATGCCGAGGCCGGGATCCGGCTCGCCGACGGCCGCCTGAGCGTCGCCCCGTTGCACATCGGCTTTCCCGAAGGCACGCTCGCGGGCGAGGTCACGTCGGGTCCGCTCACCGCGATCCCACCGACGGCCGACGTGCGCCTCGAAGCCAAAGCTATCGGGCTCGCCGGCATCGTTGGATCGGGCTATGGCGGGCGCATCGACGCGACGCTGGCCGGCACGCTGGCCGGCGATTCGCTCGGCGCCCTGCTTGCCGAGAGCCGGCTGCGGCTCGACGGCCAGGGTCAGGATCTGCAGATACCCGCGGCCGATCTCGGCTCGCTGCAGGCCTCGGCGACGCTGGACCAGGGTCGCCTGCGGCTCGAGCCGTTCCGTGCCGTCCTGCCACAAGGTGAAGTCGGGGGCCGGATCGAGGCCGGGCCGTTCGACGAGACCTTCACCGCCGACCTCGATCTGGAGGCCAAGGGCGTCGATCTCGGCGCCGCGGCACGAATCGACAAGGTGGCCGGACGCCTCGATGGGCACCTGACCGGCACGTTGCGCGGCGCCACCGGCGAGGAGCTGCTGACCAAGAGTCAGCTCGTCCTGAAGGGGGCCATCGCCGGCCTCCGCCTGCCGACGCTCGAGCGCCGGCTGTCGCAGGCCACGCTCGACGTGACCTTGGACCCCGGCCGGTCGGAAGCCCTGCTGGTGCACGCGACCGCCGCAGCCGGCGACCGGCCGCTCGAGCTCAAGGCGTTCGGCGGATCGGTGGCGACCATCGCCAGGAATCGCGGCGACTATCCGTTCACGATCGAGACCCAGCTCGGCAACAACAACGTCAAGGTCAACGGCACGGTCTCCTTGCCGCTGAGCGAGCGCAAGTTCAGCGCCATGGTGCGCGCCGAGGGGCCCGATCCATCGCCGATCCTGGCCCTGTTCGAACTGCCGAAGCTGCAGATCCCACCCTACCGGGTGAGCGGCGTGCTCACCAACGCGGGGGACGAGCTGGAGGTCAAGAATCTCGACGGGCGCGTCGGCGACAGCGACGTCGCCGCCGATCTGGCCATGAGCTTCGGCGGCGAGCGCCCCAAGATCACGGGCGACATCCGGTCCCACCGGTTGGATGCCGACGATCTCGGCGGGCTCGTCGGTGCGCAGCCCGGGACCGGTCCGGGCGAGACTGCCTCGCCCGGCCAGCAGGCGGAGGCGGCCGGCAAGGCGCAGAAGAACGAGGTCCTGCCGACGGAACGGCTGGACACGTCGCGCTGGCGCAGGATCGATGCCGATCTGTCCCTGCGCGCCGACGAGATCAATGCCGGCAAGGTGCCGCTCGACGGCTTCACCGGCCGGCTGACGATGATGGATGGCAGCCTGCGGCTCGAGCCGCTCGACCTGCGCGTCGGCGACGGCCATGTCACCGGCAAGATCGCAGCTGATGGTCGCAACTCGCCGGTGCGCGCCGACGTCGACCTTCAACTGCAGCGCCTGTCGGTGGCGCGGCTGCTCAATCGTCTCGACGTCGATGTCGGCGCCTTGGGCACGCTTTCCGGTCAGGCCCGCGGTGGGGTCGGGGTCGGCGGGCAGGGTCTCAGCATCAAGGAGATCCTGGCCAACGCCGACGGCAACATCGAACTCGCGATGGAGGGCGGCCAGATCAACCGGACCATCGTGGCCGGGCTGGGCCTCGATCTGTTGCGGCTGTTCGGCTCGTTCATCGGCGCCACGCCCGATACGGTCGCCCTGAACTGCACGCTGGCCAACCTCGACGTTCGCAACGGATTGGTGACGACGCGGCCGCTGATCGTGGACACCGAAATCGCGCAACTCGGTGGCGAAGGCACGGTCGATCTGAAGAGCGAGGCCATCGACATTTCGCTGACCGCGCAGCCGAAGAAGACACCGTTGCCGACCGACCTCACCGGCATCTCGATCGGCGGCACCCTCGCCAAGCCGGAGCTGCAGGTCAATCCTCTGGCCTTGGCCGCCCGTGGTGCCGCCGCGGCCACGCTGGGCGTGCTGCTGAAGCCGTTCACGACCTTCGCCCAGGCGATCGACCCGGACAAGCCGGCTTCCTGCGCCGACCTGCTGCAGCAGGTCGGCGCGCCCGCCCTGCCGACGGCCGGCGGCAACGGCTAGCGGGACAGCCGGTCGATCAGACGGTTGTTGTAGGTGCGTGCCATCCCGGGGATCAGCAGGGCATCGATGAGCCACCAGAGAGCGAGGATGGCGAAGCCGACATAGCCGATCAGGATGAAATGCGTGAGCCAGGACAGCCCCTGCAGCGCCAGCATCGCGAGGCCGGAGCCGATGCGGCCGAAATACATCCGGTGCAGCCCGAACCAGCCCAGAAAGAACCACAAGACATAGCCGAGGAGCGCCGACTTCCGATCGGCGTCGTAGCGCATCATACGCTCCGCATCGAGCCGCGTGCTCAAGGTCGTGCCCTCTCCCGTGACGTACGGACCGAATCCGCAGCTGGATGTGGGCGCGGTCCGGGCAGGTGGCAAGGACGGCTCAGGCGACGCCCGTCAGCCGCAGCAGCACCACGACCACCACCACGACGCCGACGAGATAGAGAATGCTCTGCATGTGCCCCCACCCAGCAACAAGCGACGCTGCTGCTGGCGCAACGCCGAAATCCTGGCGTGGTTCCGCATCCACCCGCCCATGCATCCACGGTGGCCATCGGCGGAGGGGCAGATAGGATGGGAAGGAACTCGCCAACGGCAGGGGGCTAGGCAATGAGCGAAACCGGGGCGGCACCCGCGCAGCCGGTGTTCAGCGCGGCCGACATCGGCGCACTCGCACATCTCTATCGAGGGGAACTCTACCGCAGCACGGTCTGGCGGACCCGCTTGGACGCGACGACCAACTGGGCCGTGGTGGCCACCGGAATCGCCCTCTCGGTCACGTTCAGCAGCACCAACGCCTCACCTTTGCCGCTGGCGCTGGTCGGGCTGCTGGTGGCCGTGTTCCTGTCGATCGAGGCCCGCCGCTACCGCTTCTTCGACTTCTGGCGCGTCCGCGCGCACGTGCTCGAGATCAATTTCTTCGGCCCGATCCTGCGTGGCCAGGGGGTGCGGACGGACAATGGCTGGAACGAGATCCTCTTTCAGGACTATCGGCATCCCAACCTGCACATCAGCATGATCGAGGCCGTCGGCCGCCGCCTGCGCCGCAACTATGCCTGGATCTTCGGCATCCAGGTCGCCGCCTACACCGGCAAGCTGCTGATCCATCCGGTACCGATCGACAGCCTGGCCGAGGTCTGGGACCGTGCCGCGGTCGGGCCGATCCCAGGGCAGCTCGTGCTGCTGGCCGGTCTCATGTTCCATGCGACCTGGATCACCGTGGCGATCCGAACCCTGCACAGCCGACGCGGCGGCGACCGTCCGCATCCGAAACGGCCGCAGCAGGACCAGGTGCTGCTCCTTGCCTCGGGAAGGATCTGACGGACATCGCTCTAGCGCCTTGTCGTCGGGTGCGAGGATCGCCAGATCATCGGCATGCTGCCACTTTCCGTGCTCGATCTGTCCTTCACGACGACGGCAACGCCGGGTTCCGTCGCCATCCGCAACACGGTCGACCTCGCCCGCCATGCCGAAGCACTCGGCTACCATCGCTTCTGGGTCGCCGAGCACCACAATCTGGCCTCCGTCGCCAGCGGTGCGCCCGAGATCATGATCGGCGCGATCGCCGCGGCGACCCGCCACCTGCGCGTCGGCTCAGGTGGGGTGATGCTGCCGAACCATGCCCCGCTCATGGTCGCCGAGCGCTTCAAGGTGCTGGAGGCGCTGCATCCGGGCCGCATCGATCTCGGCATCGGACGGGCGCCCGGGACCGATCCGCTGACCTCGCTCGCCCTGCGCCGCCGTCAGGAGGTCCGCGCGGACGACGACTTTCTGGAGCGGTTCACCGAGCTGATGCTCTGGAAGTCCGGCGCCTTTCCCGAAGGACATGCGTTCCGCAAGATCCGGGTCATGCCGGAGGACGTCGAGATGCCGCCGGTATGGCTGCTGGGCTCGGGCGTCTACAGCGCCGAGCTCGCTGGCCGCGCCGGCCTCGGCTTCGCCTTCGCGCATCATTTCGCCAGCATCGAGGCGAGCGAGGCGGTCGATATCTATCGCAGCAGCTTCAGGCCGTCGGCCTGGCTGGAGCGGCCGCACGCCATTCTGGCCACGGCGGCCGTCTGCGCCGACACGGATGCCGAAGCCGAGCGCCTGGCGGCCACGGTGGACTACAACTACGTGCGCCGCATGGGGGGCGACTATCGCCCGCTGGTCAGCCCGGAGGAAGCGCTGGGCCACGTCTATTCGCCGGCCGAGGAGCATGCCCGGCTGGCCAACCGCGCGCGCGTCTTCGTCGGCGGCCCGGCCGTTCTGCGCGATCGCCTCGGCAGCTTCGCCCGGCAGGTCGGCGCCGACGAGATCATGCTGACGACGGCCGTGTTCGACCATGCCGCCCGCTTGCGGTCCTATGCCCTGCTGGCCAGCGCGTTCGGGCTGGCCCCGCGTCCAGCCGGCTAGAGGATCTCGTCCTCCCGCCCCTCCATGCGCAGGGCCGCCGTCTCGTCCATGCCGAAATGATGGCCGATCTCGTGCGTGAGCACGTCGAACACGACCTCCTCCAGCGCGCAGCCGCGCTCGCACCATTCGAGCAGGATCGGCAGCCGGTAGAGGTAGATCATCTCGGGCTCGCTCGGCGGGGCGGCGAGGCTCGATCGCTCGCCCAACGGCACGGCGGCGTAGAGTCCGGTCAGGTCGAGCGGATCGTCGATTTCCAGGGCCTCCAGCGTGGCCTCGTCGGGCCAGTCCCGGACCATGATCGGAACCTGGCCGACGGCTTCGCGCAGTGGTGCCGGCAGACCCTGCAGGATCGTCTCGCCGATATCGGCGATGTCGTCGGCGGTGGGCGCCAGCGAGGCAGCCATCGGGCCGGCCATCTCAGCGCGGCGCCATGCGCAGCGCGCCGTCGAGGCGGATCACGCTGCCATTGAGCATCGGATTCTGCGCGATGTGCAGCACCAAGGCGGCATATTCCTCGGGCTGGCCGAGGCGCGCCGGAAACGGCACGCTCGCGCCCAGGCTCTCCTGCACCTTGTCCGGCAGCCCCGACAGCATGGGCGTGCCGAACAGGCCGGGCGCGATCGCCATCACCCGAACCCCATGCTGCGCCAGCTCGCGCGCCGCCGGCAGCGTCAGCCCGACGATGCCGCCCTTGGAGGCGGCGTAGGCCACCTGCCCGATCTGGCCCTCGTAGGCGGCGACCGAGGCGGTGTTGACGATGAGGCCGCGCTCGCCGCCGGTCAGTGGCTCGAGCCGGACCATCGTCGCCGCGGCCAGGCGCAGGAGGTTGAAGCTGCCGATCAGGTTGACGCGGATCACGCGCTCGAAAGCCGCGAGCGGCATCGGGCCGTCACGGCCGACGATGCGGGACGCCGGCGCCACGCCGGCGCAGTTGACCAGCAGGCGCAACGGTCCCAGCGCCTCGATCCCCGGCATCAGCGCTTCCGCTGCCGCCGCATCGGTGACGTCGACCGCGAAGGCCCGGCCACCTACCGCCTCGGCCGCCGCCGCGAGTGCGTCGGCATCGAGATCGAGCATGGCCACCGTAGCGCCCGCGGTGACCAGGGCCTGTGCCGTGGCCCGGCCGAGCCCGGAGGCGGCACCGGTGACGATGGCAACTTGGCCTTGGACGTTCATTTCTGCCTCCCCGTGGGCCACTTTCGCCGAGCGCCTGGCCCTGCGGCAGCCGCGCAACGACAAATGGCCCCTTTGTGTGCAAGGAGCCATCCATGGCGCCCGACGACCGCGCACCGAGATACACGATCTCGCGCCGTCACGGCAGCCATCGCCGTCGACGTGGGCAAGGTCGGAATCACGGCGCTTTCGCGCCGCGCACCGACCTCACACCGGCGCTGCGAGGTTTGGCCTCACGCCAGCTTGCGCTGGACCTCGCCGATCGCGCTTTGGACCAGGGTCTGGGCCTGGGAATCGCCGATCTTCTCGACCAGAAGCCGGCGCGTGGCCCGGATCGCCAAGTCGGCGGCGCGGCTGCGCACCTCCTGGACGGCCTGGGCCTCCTCCTGCGCGATGCGCTCCATGGCGAGCTCGGTCCGGCGCTTGACCGCAAGGTCGTAGTCCGACCGCATCTTCTCCTCGAAGCGGCGCTGCTGGTTCTCGGCCTGAGCCAGGATCTCGGCCGCCAGCTTCTCGCCCTCGTGCAGCTGGCGCTGGTACTTGGCGAGCAGGCTCTTCGCCTCCTCGTGCAGCCGCTGCGCCTCGTCGAGCTCGTTGCGGATCTTCTCCGCCCGACCGTCGAGGGCGCCGACGACGGCCTTCTTCACCGGCTTCCAGATCAGGACGATCAGGACGACGAGGCAGGCAAGCAGAATGAGCTCGATCATGTCAGGCAGCCTCCCTCAGCACCTGGTTGACGGCGGCCTCGACATCGGCGCGGGAAACGTCGAGTCCGGCCAGACGCTCGACGGCCGCCTGCGCCACCTCGGTGGCGACGTCCTGCACCTGCGCCAGTGCCGATTCCTTCGCGCTCTTGATGCTGGTCTCGGCATCGGCCAGCTTCTTGGCCAGCTCGGCATCGACAGCGGCTTGCCGCTGCGTCGCCTCGGCCACCAGCCGGTCCTGGGTTTCCTTGATCGCGGCCGCGGCCTTGGCGTGCGCCTCGGCCAGCACGGTCTGGTGCTGGCGCAGCGCTTCCTCGGCCTCGGCGCGCAGCGTGGCGGCGCGGTCGAGGTCGGCCGCGATGCGCTCCTGGCGGGCCTCCAGGATCTCGCTGACCCGCGGCAGGGCGCGCCGGCTCAGCAGATAGTAGAGGACCGCGAAACTGA
The DNA here is from genome assembly GCA_039808865.1 of Geminicoccaceae bacterium. Classification (GTDB taxonomy): domain Bacteria; phylum Pseudomonadota; class Alphaproteobacteria; order Geminicoccales; family Geminicoccaceae; genus Benzoatithermus. The sequence goes on along the minus strand of JBDHTW010000069.1, from coordinate 2,907 downwards.
CGATCAGCCAGAAGATCTGGCTTGGGTAGGTGAGCGCGTCGAGCTGCGGCAGGCCGCCGCCATGCTCGGCCTCGTGCACGCCTTCCTCGAACCCGGCGACACCCGGGCCACCCGCAGGACCGGGCTCCTCGGCCGCGGCGGCATGGTGCGCGGCAGGCTCGGTGGTCGTCTCGGCGAAGGCCATCGGGGCGGCAAGACCGATGACGGCCACGGTCCCGAGAACCAGAAGATGCTTGAAGAGGGGCTCGAGGCGGCCCATGGGCGGACTCCCCTGATTCCAGTTCTGCCGGGCCGGCCGAGGCCGGCCCGGTATGGGCGTTGCGCTCAGGTGAACAGGATCAGGAAGGCGATCAGCAGGGCGAACAGCGCCACCGCCTCGACCAGCGCGAAGCCGATGATCGCGAACGGGAAGACGCGCTGCTGGACCGACGGGTTGCGGCCAACGGTGGCGATCAGGGTCGAGAAGATGTTGCCGATGCCGATGCCGACACCGAACAGTGCGATCACCGCCAGGCCGGCGCCGATCATCTTGGCAGCTGCGAGATCCATCGTTTTGCTCCAGGTCGAGGCGCTTCCATGAGCGCCGGGGGACTACCCGACGACGTGTCCAGGGGCTGGCGAACCTACGCCCTCAGTGCATGTGGATCGCGTCGTTGAGGTAGATGCAGGTAAGCACGGTGAAGATGTAGGCCTGCAGGAACGCCACCGCGAACTCGAACCCGATCAGGACCACGGTGATCGCGGCGGGTGCCACGCCGGGGATCAGGTAGTAGGCGCCGAGGCTGACGATGAACCCGGCGAACACCTTCAGCATCGTGTGGCCGGCCATCATGTTGCAGAACAGACGGACGGAGAGGCTGATCGGGCGCACGCAGTAGGACAGGATCTCGATCGGCACCAGGAGCGGCAGCATCGCCTTGGGCGCACCCGACGGCACGAAGAAGTGCAGGAAGTGCGCGCCATGGTACCAGAAGCCGATGATCGTCACGCCGACCCAGACGGCGATGGCCATGGCGAAGGTGACGATGATGTGGCTGGTGAAGGTGAAGGCGCCGGGGATCATCCCCAGCATGTTGCCCATCAGGATGAAGATGAAGATCGTGAACACGATCGGGAAGAAGCGCATGCCTTCCTTGCCGGTGGCGTCACGCAATATCCCGGCTACGAACTCGTACATCATCTCGACGATGGACTGCAGCCGACCCGGGACCATCGCATGCTGACGGGTGCCGGCCATGATCAGCAAGTAGGCGCAGCCGACGGCGATCGCCATCCACAGCGAGGAATTGGTGAACGACAGGTCGTGATGCGCGACGCTGATCGGGATGATCGGCTCGATCTGAAACTGTTCCAGCGGGTCTGCCAAGGGCCTGCCTCACTCTGCTGTTCGGGCCGGCCACGCATGGCCGCCACTGGTCGTTTCGCGGCTCAAGAGCCGTCCTGCATCCGGCGCAGATGCCGATAGGCATTCAAGACGCCGGCAGCGGCACCGAGCATGAAGAACACTATCAAGAACAGGGGCATCGTGCCCAGCCACCGATCCAGCCCCCAGCCGATCAACACGCCCACGCCGACTCCGGCGACGACCTCGATCCCCGCCTGCAGCCCAGACCCGTAATCGAGCTTGGGCGGCGGCTGGTCCGCGTCGTCCGCTACCTTCTTCCTTGTCGGCCGCGCCTTGTCGAGGCGGGCGTCGAAGTCCTCGAAGGACGGTGGTCGCTCCGGTTCCGCCATGTTCAGCCTGCCCTTCGCGTCGCCTCGGCACCGCGGCACGGGCTTACCCCGCTCGGGCGCCGCGAACCTAGGTAGGGGGGGGAGAAAGTGTCAAGGCGGCCACAATTTCTGCGGCACTATGCCGTAGCACGCAACTCGAGCGCCCGCTCCAGCGCCACCGACACCAGCCGCGAGACGCCACGCTCGGCCATCGTCACCCCATAGAGCCGATCCATCTGCGCCATGGTCAACGGATGATGCGTCACGCACAGAAAACGCGTCCCGGTGGCCCCGGCGATCTCGCGCATCAGGGCCACGAAGCGGTCGACATTGGCGTCGTCCAAGGGAGCGTCGACCTCGTCCAGGACGCACAGCGGCGACGGCTGGGCCAGAAAGAACGCGAACACCAGGGCGAGCGCGGTCAGCGTCTTCTCGCCGCCGGAGAGCAGCGAGATGCTGGTGAGCTTCTTGCCGGGCGGGCTCGCCTCCAGCTCGAGCCCGGCGCGCAGCGGATCCTCCGCCCCGGCCAGCCGCAGATGCGCCTTGCCGCCGCCGAACAGCACGGCGAACAGCCGCCGGAAATGGCCGTCCACCGCCGCAAACGCCGCCAGCAGGCGTTCGCGACCCTCGCCGTCCAGCGTGGCGATCGCCGCCCGCAGGCGATCGATCGCCTGCTGCAGCTCGGCCTGCCGGGACTTGGTCTCGCCGATGGTGACCTCGAGTTCGCCGACCTCCAGATCGGCCCGCAGGTTGACCGCCCCGAGGCGATCGCGTGCAGCCCGCAGGGATGCCAGCCGCGGCTCCAGCTCCTCGATCCGGGCCTCGGCCAGGGCCGTGGCCAGCGCCTCGTCCGCGAGCAGGTCGGCGGGCTCGCGCTGCAGCCGGTCGCGAATCGCGGCCGCCGCTCCCGCCAGCGCCTCGCGCGCATGCGACCGCTCGCTCTGCGCCACCGCCAGCCGCTCGCGCTGGTCGGCCAGTGCGGCCTCGACCGCCACGAGCTCTTGCTCGAGCGTCGCCAATGCCGCCTGTTCCCGCTCCAGGGTCTCGCGGCCCGTGGTGGCCGCGGCCTCGCCAGCGGCAAGCTCGGCCACCAGCCGTTGCAGCGCCTCGGGCTCGCTCGGCCGGGCGTCGGCCTCGGCAAGCTCGGCGGCCAGGCGCTCGCGGCGCAGCGTCAGCTCGGCAGCGGCGGCACCG
>JBDHTW010000068.1:0-24182 GCA_039808865.1 Geminicoccaceae bacterium | reverse complement strand
GCTGGTGGAGCCGGAGAGAGTCGAACTCTCGACATCCTGCTTGCAAAGCAGGCGCTCTCCCACTGAGCTACGGCCCCACTGCGGCAGCTATATGGCGTGCGTTGGCCGCGGGCGCAAGCCCGAGCGCGATCAGTGCGCCTCCAGGGATGCCAGGAACAGGTCGAGGGCCCGGCGGCGGTGGCTGAGCGCATGCTTCTCGGCCGCGGTCATCTCGGCGAAGGTACGGGTCTGGCCTTCGGGGACGAAGATCGGATCGTAGCCGAAGCCACGCGCTCCGCGCGGCGTGGCGACGAGCTGCCCCGCAACCCGGCCCTCGAAGTAGCGCTCGCTGCCATCGGGCAGCGACAGGCACAGTACCGCCACGAACTCGGCCCGCCGGTCCGCGGCGTCCCAGCTGCCGAAACGCTCGATCAGGCCACCGACGACCTTGCGGATCGCAAGATCGAAGTCGCGCTCCGGGCCCGCCCAGCGGGCCGAATGGATGCCCGGCGCACCGTCGAGACCGTGGACCACGATGCCGCTGTCATCGGCAAGCGCCGGCAGGCCGGTTGCCGACGTGGCAGCTCGGGCCTTGAGCTGCGCGTTGGCCGCGAAGGTCGTGCCCGTCTCCTCGGGCTCGGCCAGGCCCAGCTCGGCGCCGCCCACGACCGCGACGCCATGCGGCTCCAGCAGGTACTCGAACTCGCGCAGCTTGCCGGGGTTGTGCGTCGCGACGAGCAGCCGCGGGCCCAGGCTCAGCATCCCAGCACCTGCCGCTGCAGCGCCACCAGCTCGGCGATGCCGCCGGCCGCGAGCGCACGCATCGCCTCGAACGCGCCGGCACCGATCGGGGTCGCTTCGGCGGTCACCTGCACCTCGACGATGTCACCCGAGCCCGAGAAGACGAAATTGGCATCGGCCTCGGCGCTGCTGTCCTCGGCATAGTCCAGATCGAGCACCGGCACCCCGCCGACGATGCCGCAGGAGATGGCCGCCACCGGCTCGCGCAGCGGCAGGCGCGGCAGCGCGGCGCTGGCCACGAGCTTGGCCATGGCCTGATGCAACGCCACGTAGGCGCCGGTGATCGACGCCGTGCGCGTCCCGCCATCGGCCTGCAGCACGTCGCAGTCGACGATCACCTGCCGCTCGCCGAAGCCGTCGAGCTGCGCCACGGCGCGCAGCGACCGGCCGATCAGGCGCTGGATCTCCTGCGTGCGCCCGGATTGCTTGCCACGGGCGGCTTCGCGCGGCATGCGGGTATTGGTCGCGCGCGGCAGCATGCCGTACTCGGCCGTGACCCAGCCCTTGCCGGTGTTGCGCAGGAACGGCGGCACGCGCTCCTCGACCGTGGCCGTGCACAGCACATGGGTGTGGCCGAAGCGCACGAGGCACGAGCCCTCGGCGTGGCGGGCGACGTCGAGCTCGAGGCTGACGCCGCGCATCTGATCGACCGCACGGCCGGACGGGCGCATGGGAATATCCTTCAGCTACGTGGAGGCGACGTCCTAGCCCAAGCCCATCGGCGTCTCAACCGTTCGCCGGCCTTGCCGGCAACGGATGGTGCAACCATCTCGAACGTGACGAGCACCTTGCCGGAAGGTTGGCGATGCTGGGCCGAACGCTGCTCGCGTTGCTGGGGCTGGGTGCGCTTGCCGCCTGTGCGACCGGTGCGGGGTGGAATCGGTCGGGCGCATCACTCGGCGGGGGCTGGGATGGGATGCGAAGCGATCCGTTCGGCGGTGCCTTCGGCAGGCCGTACGGCTACGGGTCGGACCCGTTCGGCAGCCGCGCCGGCGCCGGCAACGGCCGCACCTTTCGTCCCGGGCCGGGCGTGATCTGCGACCGCGCCACCGAGACCTGCTACCGCCGGGGGCAGATCGACGCCAGTGAGACGCGCGACGTGTTCGGCCGCGGGGCCGCCCGCGAGGTCGACCGCGTCCGCGACTGGGCGGGCACCAATCGGCTCTATCGGCCGAGCGACGACGTCGTCTGCAATCGTGTCGATCAGGTATGCTACAAGAACGGCCATCCCGATCGCAGCGAGACACGTGACTATTTCGGCAAGAGCGCGGCCCGGCGGATCGACTGACCGGGTCGGCCACAAGGCTTTGCGTGTCAGGACGACAGTCGTCGTGTAACCGCCTGCAACAAACTGAAATGCAGTTCACGCGATTTACGGCACTTGGCAATGCCGCATGCCCTAAAAATGTCCTCAAAGGAACCTATATCAAACGCAGTGGTTCGTTGAGACGTAGCTCAATCGAACAGGCTGTCCGTTGCTTGTGCTCTCGTATCGGAAAGGAGGCTCGAGCACTGCCGTAAGGTCGGGAAGGACGGCAGATTGGAGATAACAACTATGCGCCGATTGTCGGTGTCTCTTGTGGCTTTGATGGCACTGTTGGTCTCCGTCTCGCATGTGCACGCGGAGCGTGAAACCGGAGGTGCCGTGTTCCGTCAGGTGGGCACGGCCTCCTGGTATGGTCCGGGCTTCCACGGCAAGCTCACCGCCAGTGGTGAGCGCTTCAATCAAAACGCATTGACCGCCGCACATCGCAAGCTGCCCCTCGGCAGCGAGGTCAAGGTGACCAACCTCGACAATGGCCGTTCCATCGTGGTCGAGATCAACGATCGCGGACCCTACAAGAAGGGCAGGGTGATCGATCTCTCCAAGGCTGCGGCCCGCAAGCTTGGCATCGTCGACGACGGCTTGGCCAAGGTGCGGATCGAGGCGACCTCGGCCCAGCTGGCGCTCGCGGAGCGTTAACGGCCGCTCGTCGCCGCGTCGGCGGTCTGCCGCCGTGTCGCCCCGCCGGTGGTGCGATCATCGCCGGCGGTGGCACAGGCCAGGGCCGGCGGGCCGTGTGGCTCGCGTGGCGCGTACTCGGTCATGAACACGTGCCGGCCGATGACCGCCGTGCGTTTCAGCCGCGCGAACCACGGGCATTTGTCGGCGTCCATGAGCCGTGGATTGACGAAGTAGAGCGCGCCGCGGGTCGGATCGGTTTCCGGCCAGACATCGACCACGGCGGCCAGGCGCCATGCCTGGGTGAGCTGGAGCCTGGCCCGTGGGGTCCTTGCTCCGGCGACGGTGGCGAGGCTGGCCTGCTCGGGCGCGAGCAGGGCTCGCCGCAGGTCGGGCCGCTCGCGCACCGGCTGGAACTGTCGTGCCTCCAAGGCCACCGCGCACGCATCGTCGGCGAACTTCACGTGCGCGATGCGGTTGCGCATCACCTTCATGACCGCGAGCATGCCGAGCGGCCCTTCGTTGGCGGCCTCGGCGAAGGCGATCAAGGTCAGGCAGCGTCGCTGCCGGTCGTCCATGCTGGCGAGCGCCGGACGCGGCAGCAGCATCAGCGCGAGCGCCGCGATCGCTACCAGCGGGGACGGAACGGCAAACCGGCTGCTCGGCACGCGACGTCCTTTGCTCCTGCCAAGCCTATCTAGCCGCACTGCCGGCCGTCGATCCAGCCGCTTGCCGCGTGGCGATCCGCACGTGGGTCTTGCCTACCGGTCATCCTCTGTTATGTCGCCACCCGACCACGCTGGCTCACCTCCAAGACCCGATGCGGGAGGGGAAGATGCGATCAGCTTTGGCTGAGATTCACCGCCCGCTCGACCAGGCCGGGCTGATCCCGGATTCGGCTGCGGGCCGGCAGGCCCTGTTTTTCTTCGGCACGCTGATGGATCTCGACATCCTGGCCTACGTGCTCGAGCGGCCGATCGATCTGGACGATCTGCAGCCGGCGATGCTGCACGGCCACCGTCGGGTGGCGATCGCCGGCGTGACCTACCCGACCCTTGTCCGAACGCCGGGCGGCAGGGTGCGCGGCCGCCTGCTGCGGCGGGCGACCCGACGGGACATCGCGCGCATCAACCATCTGGAAAGCGGTGAATACCGGGCGGAGCTGCACCCGGTCCGCACCGGCGATGCGGCCGAGCATGCGGCATGGCTCTACATGGGATTGGAGCACATGCCGGCCACCGCGCGGCCGTGGTCGCTGCGGCAGTGGCAACGTCGGCACAAGGCGGGCTATTTTGCGGCCTGCGACGGCTGGATGGCGGACTTTCAGCCGATCGACTGACCGAGCCGGTGGAGCGCGACGGATGACACTCTCGGCGGCCGAGATCGATCGCTATCAAAGGGATGGCTATCTCGTGCTCGACCGGTTCGTCGCCGCGGCCACGTGCGACCGGCTGCGTGCGCGCATGGCCGATCTGCTCGCCGGGTTCGATCCCGAGGGCGTCCGCACGGTGTTCGCCACCGACGACCAGCGGCATGCGCAGGATGCGTGGTTCCTCGATTCCGGCGACAAGGTGCGCTTCTTCTTCGAGCCCGGCGCCTTCGATGCCCAAGGCCGGCTGCGGCAGGCCAAGGAGCTGTCGATCAACAAGGTCGGCCATGCGTTGCACGACCTCGACCCCGTCTTCGCCGCCTTCTCCCGCGATTCCCGGCTGGCCGACGTGGCCGCCGCCATCGGCATCGCCGAGCCGCTGCTGCTGCAGTCGATGTACATCTTCAAGCAGCCACGGATCGGCGGCGAGGTCAGCTGCCATCAGGACAGCACGTTCTTGCACACCGAGCCGCTGAGCTGCGTCGGCTTGTGGCTGGCGCTCGAGGACGCGACCGAGGCGAACGGCTGCATGTGGGCGGAGCCGGGCGGACATCGGCGGCCATTGCATGCGCGCTTCGTCCGTGAGGGGCGCTCGACCCGGATGCTGACGCTCGATCCCACGCCGTTGCCGACCGACGGGCTGGTGCCGCTGCCGGCGGCCAAGGGAACGCTGGTCGTCCTGCACGGTCAGCTGCCGCACCGCAGCGGACCCAATCTCTCCGATCGGTCGCGCCACGCCTACGCGTTGCATCTGATCGACGGCACCTGCCGCTACAGCCCGGACAACTGGCTGCGGCGTGGGCCCGACATGCCGCTGCGTGGCTTCTGTTGTCATGCGCCTCTGCTTCAGGCCAAGTACGCGTGAGCGACGTGGCCGGACAACCGGGGTCGAGGAGGGGGTAGATGCCGCTAAGCTGGCTGAAGACGAAGTTCAACGACTTCAGGTCCCAGGTCCTGGGCGAGCTGGCGACCGAACTCGAGGCCGAGATCGGCGACGATCTCGTCGAGGCGCTGGCCGCCGCGACCGCCCTGGTGGCATTCGCCGACGGCGTGGCCAGCCCCGAGGAGCGCGAGGAACTGCTCGGCATCTTCGAGGAGGAGGATCGGCTGACCGAGCTCGATCTCGAGGATCTGTTCGACGCGTTCGACGACTACGCCGAGCAGTTCACCGAGGATCGCAAGGCGGCCGAAAGCGAGGCGCTGGCGGCCGTGGCCGTGTTCGACGACGAGCCGGAGCTGGCGCGCCTGATCGTGCGGGCCGCGCTGGCGGTGGCGACCAAGGACGGCATGCTCAGCGAGCACGAGGAGGCGGTCGTCGGGCAGCTGTGCGACGTGCTGGACATCGAGACCAAGGATCTCAAGGCCGCCGTCAAGCGCCGGCACGACGACCTGGACGACGAAGACGACGAGATCGACGACGATCGGGACGAGTGATCGCTGCCGGCATCGCCCGCAGGTCAGGCCGGGGTCACGTTCGCGAGCATCGCCACCACCTCGGCATCCTCGACTTGCCGGAAGTCGCGATAGTATTGCCCGACGGCCATCAGGTCGGCCGGCTGGTGCAGGCAGACGATACGGTCGGCCTCCGTGGCCAGCTCCGCCAGCGTCGAGGCCGCGGCCACCGGCACCGCCAGCACCAGGATTGCCGGCTTGGCCCGACGGACCGCGTGCATGGCCGCCCGCACGGTGGCGCCGGTGGCGATGCCGTCGTCGACGATGATGGCGGTCCGCCCCGCCACCGGCGCACGGGTCCGCTCGCCCAGGTAGAGCCGCCGCCGGCGTTCGATCTCCTCGAGCTGCCGCGCCTTGGCGTGCTCGAGATAGGCAGCGTCGATCCGGTAGCTGCGGATGACGTCCTCGTTGACGACCAGCTCCGGCAGCGAACCGTCGACCACGGCACCGGCGGCGAGTTCCGCATGGCCGGGCGCGCCGATCTTGCGCACCAGGACGAGATCGAGTGGCGCAGCCAAGGCCTTCGCGACCTCGATCCCGACCGGCACGCCGCCGCGCGGCAGCGCCAGCACGAGCGGGTCGCGCAGATTGAGCGTCTGCAACCGCTGCCCGAGGCGGCGGCCTGCATCCTGTCGGTCGTCGAACATCATGGTTAGCCTCGCCGAGCTTCTCGATCCGGACGGCTGCACCGCTCAGCCGTTGGTGCGGAGCACCTCACCGGCGAGATAGAGCGAGCCGCAAATCAGAATGTCGTACGGCGGCCGCTCCTTGGCGGCAATGGCGCTCACCGCGGCGAGCGGCGAAGCCGCCACCGTGGCCTGAGTCCCCAAGCGGGCGGCGATGCCGGCCGATTCCGCCGGATCGCGGCCGAGGTTCTCCTCGGCGATGGGCACGAAACATAGGCTCGCTGCCAGCGGCAGCAGCGGATTCAAGAACAGCTCGAGATCCTTGGTCGACAACATGCCGATCACGACGTGCAGGTCGCGGCGGTGCGCGAGCGCGCCGAGGCTCGCGGCGAGCGCTTGGCCCGCAGCCGGGTTGTGGCCGCCGTCCAGCCAGAGGGTCGTTCCGTCCGGCACCAGCTCCACGAGCGGCCCATGGCTGAGCCGCTGCAGCCGGGCCGGCCAGCGGGCCATCCGCAGCCCCCGGGCCATCGCCCGAAGATCCGGTCGGCCTTCGCCGAGCTGCAGCGCCGCCACCGTGGCTAGACCGGCATTCTCGATCTGGTGGACCCCTTCGAGATACGGCAGCGGCAGCTCGAGACGCTGCCCGAGAGCTTCGACGACGAGGCCGTCCTGACCAAGATGAGCCCGCCAGTCGCGGTCGTGGCGCAACAGCGGCGCGCCGATCTCGGCCGCACGCGCCTCGATCACGGCCAGCGCCTCGGGACGCTGCGGGCCGATCACGGCCGTGACTCCCGGCTTGAGGATGCCCGCCTTCTCGAACGCGATCTTGGCCAGCGTGTCGCCGAGAAAGGCCTCGTGGTCCATCGAGACGGGCGTGATCAGGCACAGGCGCGGCGCGGCCAGGACGTTGGTCGCGTCCAGCCTGCCGCCGAGGCCGGTCTCGAGCAGCACCCAGTCGGCCGGCACTTCCGCGAAGGCGAGGAACGCCGCCGCGGTCGTGATCTCGAAGAAGGTGATCGGCGCCCCCGCATTGGCCGTCTCGCAGCGCTCGAGGCAGGCCGCCAGCCGATCTTCCGCGATCGGCACGCCGTCGAGCAGGATGCGCTCGTTGAAGTGGACGAGATGGGGCGAGATGTAGCGATGCACGCGCTGGCCGCCGGCCTGCAGCATCGCCGCCAGCATGGCCAGCGTGCTGCCCTTGCCGTTGGTCCCGGCGATGTGCACGACCGGGGGGAGGCGATGCTCGGGGTTGCCCAGGGCGGCCAGCAGACGCTCGACCCGTCCCAGCGACAGGTCGATGCTTTTCGGGTGGAGCTGGTGCAGCCGAGCGAGGATCAGATCACTGGCGGGGCTGGTCATGCTCCGCGTCCGCAGGGGTCTCGGCCTGGGGCATCATCACCGTCTCGGCCGGCCCCGCCGGCACGCCGCCGATCACCCGGGCCTCCTCGGCCCGGTCCCGACGCAGCAGCAGATCGAGGCTGCGCGCCAGCGTCGCGCGCAGCTCGAAGCGGTGCACGACCTGGTCGACCATGCCGTGCGCCAGCAGGTATTCGGCGCGCTGGAAGCCTTCCGGCAGCTTCTCGCGGATCGTCTGCTCGATGACGCGGGCACCGGCGAAGCCGATCATGGCCCCTGGCTCGGCCAGATGCAGGTCCCCGATCATCGCGAACGATGCCGTCACCCCGCCGGTGGTCGGGTCGGTCAGGATGACGATGTAGGGCAGGCCCGCCTCCTTGACCTCCTCGATGACGACCGTGGTGCGCGCCATCTGCATCAAGGACAGCGCGCCCTCCTGCATGCGCGCGCCACCGGACGAGGTCACGACGATGAAGGCGGCGTTCTGCCGGACCGCCTGGCGGGCGGCGACGACGAACCCCTCGCCGAGGCTGGTGCCCATCGAGCCGCCCATGAACTCGAAGTTCATGACCGCGATGACCGCGGGCAAGCCGTCGATACGGCCCGACGCCGCCTCGAGCGCATCGACGGCCTTGGTCTTGGCCTGCGCCTCCTTGAGCCGGTCGGCGTAGCGCTTCTGGTCGCGGAAGCGCAGCGGGTCGACGGGGCTCCGCGGCATCTCGAGGCGCTGCCAGCTGCCCTCGTCGAACAGGGCGGCGAAGCGGTAGTCCGGCCCGACCCGCATGTGATGGTCACAATGCGGGCAGACCCGCTGGTTCGCCTCGAGGTCGCGGTGGAAGATCATCCGCTCGCAGGACGGGCACTGATGCCAGAGGTTCTCCGGCAGCTCGGCCTTCTCGCGCGTGTAGAGAGCGCGGATCTTCGGCCGGACATAGTCGGTGAGCCAGCTCATCGCGCGGCGTTCCGCACGGCCTCGGCCAAGGCTCGCACCTTGGCGTGCACGGCCGGCACCAGCTCGGCGGTCGACTTGCCGTCGGCATCGAGATGGCGGGCGATCAGATCGACCAGAGCCGAGCCCACGACCGCCGCATCGGCGATCCGCGCGATGGCCGCCGCCTGCGCGGGCTCGCGGATGCCGAAGCCCACGGCCACGGGCAGACGCGTGTGCCGCTTGATCCGCGCGACCTCCGGGGCCACGCTGTCGGCCATGGCCGACTTCTGGCCGGTGATGCCGGTCACCGAGACGTAGTAGATGAAGCCCGAGATGTTCTCGAGCACGGCCGGCAGGCGCTTGTCGTCGGTCGTCGGCGTGGCCAGCCGGATGAAGTCGAGCCCGGCCGCCCGGGCCGGCAGGCACAGCTCGGCATCCTCCTCGGGCGGCAGGTCGACGACGATCAACCCGTCCGCCCCGGCGGCCTTGGCGTCGGCCAGAAAGCGTTCGTTGCCGTAGGCGTAGATCGGGTTGTAGTAGCCCATGAGCACGATCGGCGTCGTGCGATCCACGGCCCGGAAGCGTCGCACCAGCTCGAGCGTCCGGGTCATCCGTGCCCCGCTGGCAAGCGCGCGCAGGCTCGCGGCCTGGATCGCCGGCCCATCGGCCATCGGGTCGGTGAACGGCATGCCGATCTCGATCAGGTCGGCGCCCGCGGCCGGCAGTCCCTCGATCAGCGCGCACGAGGTCGCGAAATCCGGATCGCCCGCGGTCAGGAAGGTGACGAGCCCCGCCCGGCCGGACGCCTGCAGCGCCGCGAAGCGGGCGGTGATCCGGCCGCTCACAGCCCCACTCCCATCAGGCCGGCGATGGTCGGGACGTCCTTGTCGCCGCGCCCGCACAGATTCATCACGATGATCGCGTCCTTGCTCAGGCTGGGCGCCAGCTTGACGACCTGGCCCAGGGCGTGGCTGGGCTCGAGCGCCGGCAGGATGCCTTCGAGCCGGGCGCACAGTGAGAAGGCGGCCAGGGCCTCGTCGTCGGTGATCGCCTCGACCTCGATCCGGCCGATATCCTTGAGCCAGGACAGCTCCGGCCCGATGCCGGGATAGTCGAGACCGGCCGAGATCGAGTGCGGCTCGATCACCTGGCCGTCGTCGTCCTGCAGCAGGTAGGAGCGCTGGCCGTGCAGGATGCCGGGCGTGCCGGCGGTCATCGCCGCCGCATGCTCGCCGCTGGCGATGCCATGGCCCGCGGCCTCCACGGCGACGATGCGCACCTCGCGATCGTCGAGGAAGGGGTGGAACAGCCCCATCGCGTTCGACCCGCCGCCGACGGCCGCCACCAGCGCATCCGGCAGGCGGCCTTCCTTGGCCTGGATCTGCTCTCTGGCCTCGGTGCCGATGATCGACTGGAAGTCGCGGACCATGGCCGGGTAGGGATGCGGGCCGGCGACCGTGCCGATGACATAGAACGTGTCGTGCGGGTTGCTCACCCAGTCGCGCAGGGCCTCGTTCAGAGCATCCTTGAGGGTGCGCGAGCCCGAGCGCACGGGGCGCACCTCCGCACCCAGGAGCTGCATCCGGAACACGTTGGGCTGCTGCCGCTCGATGTCGCGCTCGCCCATGTAGACGATGCACTCGAGCCCGAACCGCGCGGCTACCGTGGCGGTCGCCACACCGTGCTGGCCGGCACCGGTCTCGGCGATGATCCGCTTCTTGCCCATGCGGCGGGCGAGCATCATCTGGCCGAGCACGTTGTTGATCTTGTGCGCGCCGGTGTGGTTGAGCTCGTCGCGCTTGAAGTAGATCCGAGCCCCGCCGAGATGCTCGGTCAGGCGCTCGGCCAAGTACAGCGGCGACGGCCGGCCGACATAGTCCTTGAACCAGCCGTCGAGTTCGGTGCGGAACGCCGTGTCCTTCTTGGCGGACTCGTAGGCCGCGTCGAGCTCGAGAATCAGCGGCATCAGCGTCTCGGCGACGAACCGGCCGCCATGGATGCCGAACCGGCCATGCTCGTCCGGGCCGGTGCGTAGGCTGTTGGGCAAGGTCATCGCGAAAATCCTCTCAGGCGCCGGCCGCAGCGGCGTCGCATCGGCGGGCGGCTGCGAAGAAGGCGGCGAGCTTGGCCGGATCCTTGATGCCGGGCGCGCTCTCGACGCCCGACGACACATCGACGAAAGGGGCCTTGGTCAGCGCGACCGCAGCCTGCAGATTGTCCGCCTGCAGCCCGCCGGCAAGCATCCACGGCTTCGACATCGAGATGGACTGCAGCAGGCGCCAGTCGAACGGCAGGCCGTGCCCCCCCGGCCACGCGGCATCGCGTGGCGGCTTCGCGTCGAACAGCAGCATGTCGGCGGCGTCGGCATAGGCCGGGACGGGATCGAGGTCCGCCCTGGTCTCGACCCGCAGCGCCTTGATCACGCGGCAACCGAAGCGGACCATGATCTCGGCCACGCGCTTCGGCGTCTCGTAGCCGTGCAGCTGCAGGGCATCGAGCGGCACGGTCTGCAGCAGGGCCTCGATCTGGGCATCGCTGGCGTCGACCACGAGCCCGACCGCCTCGGGACCCGCCGGCATTCCCGTCACCAGCTCGCGGGCCCGCGCCGGGTCGAGATAGCGCGGAGAGGGCGGGTAGCACACGAAGCCCAGGAAGGCGGCCCCGAGCTCGGCCGCCTGCGTGATCCGCTCGGGCTCGGTGAGCCCGCAGATCTTCACCTGGAGCGGCATCACGCGGCGGCCAGCAATTGCCGCGCGATCGCGGCCGCCGCCTGGCTCGGCGACGGGGCCTGGGAGATCGGCCGGCCGATCACCAGCAGATCCGCCCCGAGGGCCAGGGCCTCGGCCGGACCCATCGTGCGCTTCTGGTCGTCGCCGCCGATGCTGGGCCGGATGCCGGGCACGACCAGCTTGGGCGCGGCGCCCAGGGCGTTGCGCAAGGCCGCAATCTCCAGCGGCGAGCAGACCAGGCCCGGGATCCCGGCTGCCAGCGTCAGCCGGGCCAGGCGCAGCGCCTGCGTCTCGGGCGACGATGTCACCCCGGTCGCGGCGAGATCGGTGGCATCGAGGCTGGTCAGGACGGTCACGCCCAGCAGCAACAGCGGTGTCGGCGCCCCGGCGGCGGCTGCCGCCGCGGCTTCCAGCATGCCGCGGCCGCCGGCGGCGTGCACGGTGAGCATGGCCACGCCGAGACGCCCGACCTCGCGGACGGCGGCGGCCACGGTGTTCGGAATGTCGTGCAGCTTGAGGTCGAGAAAGATGGGCAGCCCCAGCGCCTGCATCGCCGCGACCCCCTGCGGGCCCTGCGCGGTGAAGAACTCCAGGCCGAGCTTGAGCCCGCCAACGTGCGGCGCCACCGCCCGGGCGAGTGTCATGGCCCCGTCGAGATCGGGGCGGTCGATGGCGCAAAAGACGGGATTGGCGGACACGGAGACCTGCGATGTCGATGCGTCGGGAGCGAGGCGGAGCGCGCTTATAGCAGAGCCGGGCGGGCCTGCCAAAGGCGGCATCCATCACCCTCACCCGTCGCTCGCCGATGATCAGGCGCCGGCGTGCACCGTGTGACGATGGACCATGGTCGCCGCCACCAGATCCTCGAGCGCCGTGCCGACCGACTTGAAGACCGTGATCGTCTCGGGATCGGTCCGGCCCGGATGGGCGCCACAGCACAGGTCGCGCAGCTCGGCCCGAATCCGCGCGCGGCTCAGCGCACCGGCGCGGATCGCGAGCAACACGTCCCCGGCCTCGGCCAGGGCACCCGCCAGCGTGTCGACGAAGACCTCGGCCCGCCGCATCACGAGATCGTCGCTCTCGCGCATCTCCGGCGTGAACGCGCCGACCAGATCGACATGCGTGCCGGGTCGCAGCCACTCGCCGCGGATCAGCGGCTCGTGGCTCAGCGTGGCGCAGGAGACGATGTCGGTCGTGCGCACCGCCTGCTCGAGATCGTCGACGATCGTGGTCGGCAATGTGGCCGCGAGCCCGGTCGCGACGGCCTCGGCCCTGGCGCGGGACCGGTTCCACAGCCTGACCTCGCGGATCGGTCGCACGGCGGCGTGCGCGCGGACCAGATGCGGTGCCATCGCGCCGGCACCGACCATGGTCAGCGTCGCGGCATCCGACCGTGCGAGGTAGGAGGCCGCCAGCGCCGAGGCCGCGGCCGTGCGGCGCAGGGTGAGCGCCGTCCCGTCCATGACGACCAGTGGCGTGCCGGTCGGGCCATCGAACAGGACGTAGAGGCCCTGCACCGACGGCAGACCCTTGGCCTCGTTGCCCGCGGCGACGTGGACGAGCTTCACGCCGGTGACGTCGCCCGGACGCCAAGCCGGCATCAGCAGCAGGATCGCCGGCTCCTGGCCAGGACGGGCGATCTCGTGGTGATGCCGGGGCGGCGCTTCGCCACCGTCGCGAAAGCCTTGCCGCAGTGCCGCGATCAGCTCGGCGTAAGGCAGTGCCGCGTCGACCTCCGTCGCCCCGAGGAACCGCGGCACGGCGGCGCCGGTCAGGCGCGCGGGGCGGCCAGGGCCAGGGACTGCGTCTTGCGCTTGGCCTGCTCCAGCGCCTCCCGTTCCTCGCGGTCGCGGGCGAGCTGCTTCTCGTATTCGACCCGCTCGACCGTGCGGCGCAGCCGGCGCGCCTCGCGGCGACGCTCGTGCGTCGACAGCCAGAGGGCCGTGCCGCCGAGGATGGCACCCAGGAACAGGCCGATCAGGAACACCGCGTAGAGCGGCATGGTGTAGGTGAACGGCAGCGGCCAGAACACGATCTCGACCATGCCGCGATTGTCGACCGCGAGCATGACGATGATGACGACGCCCGCGAGGGCGAGCAGCAGGCGCAGCAGCTTGATCATCGGTGCCGACTCCGGGCGTTGCGTCGGTGGAGGGGGCGCTTCACGCGTAGACGTTCAGACGTTCACGCAGTTCTTTGCCGGTTTTGAAGTAAGGCACAACCTTGTTCGGCACGGCGACCTCGTCGCCGGTGCGCGGGTTGCGCCCCATCCGTTCGCCACGCGAGCGGACCGAGAACGCGCCGAACCCGCGCAGTTCGACGCGGTCGCCACGTGCCAAGGCAGCGCTGATCTGCTCGAAGACGGTGCTCACGATCCGTTCGATGTCGCGGATGTAGAGATGCGGATTCGCCTCGGCGAGCCGCTTGATCAGGTCCGACTTGGTCATGCCTCCGATCCGGTGCTCACGGCACGCTGCGCGCCCGTTCTGCCAGGGCGGCTTCGCGAGACAGTGCCAAAGGGCCGGCAGACCGTCAAGGAAGCGCGGGAATGCCGCTGCCGGCCGCCATCGGCAAAGAAAAAAGGGCCCCGGCTTTTCGGCCGGGGCCCCTCTTCGCTCTTAGCCCCGGTTCTGCTCTTCCTGCTTCTGGCGGAAGGCGGCACCCAGGATCTCGCCCAGGCTCGCCCCGCTGTCGGAGGAGCCGTACTCGGCCATGGCCTGCTTCTCGTCCTCGATCTGCAGCGCCTTGACCGAGAGGCCGAGCCGCCGGCTGACCGCATCGACGGTCATCACCTTGGCGTCGATCTTCTCGCCGGGCGCGTAGCGCTCGGGACGCTGCTCGTCGCGGTCGCGCGCGAGCTCGGCCTTGCGAATGAAGCCCGTCGCACCCGAGGTGGTCTCGACCTCGATGCCGCCGGCATTGACCTCCTTGACGGTGCAGGTCACCCGGTCGCCCTTCTTGATGCCGGCCACCGCGTGCTTGAACGGATCCTCGCCGAGCTGCTTGATGCCCAGCGAGATGCGCTCCTTCTCGACGTCGACGTCGAGCACCTGCGCCCGCACCACATCGCCCTTGGTGTACTTCTTGACCGCTTCCTCGCCGGTCAGGCTCCAGTCCAGATCGGACAGGTGGACCATGCCGTCGATGTCGTGGTCGAGGCCGATGAACAGGCCGAACTCGGTGATGTTGCGGATCTCGCCTTCGATCTCCGAGCCGAGCGGATGCTGCTCGAGGAAGGATTCCCACGGGTTGCCCAGGCACTGCTTGAGGCCGAGGCTGATCCGGCGCTTCTCCGGGTCGACCTCGAGCACCATGACCTCGACCTCCTGGGACGAGGACACGATCTTGCCCGGATGCGTGTTCTTCTTGGTCCAGCTCATCTCGGAGACGTGGACCAGACCTTCCACGCCCGGCTCCAGCTCGACGAAGGCGCCGTAGTCGGTGATGTTGGTCACGCGTCCGGTGAACTTGGCACCCACCGGGTACTTGAGCTCGACGCCCTCCCACGGATCGGCCTCGAGCTGCTTCATGCCGAGGCTGATGCGCTGGGTCTCGCGGTTGAAGCGGATCACCTGCACGCGGACGTTCTGGCCGACGCCGAGCACGTCGCTCGGGTGGTTGACGCGCTTCCAGGAGATGTCGGTGACGTGCAGCAGGCCGTCGAGGCCGCCCAGGTCGACGAACGCGCCGTAGTCGGTGATGTTCTTGACCACGCCGTCCAGGATCTGGCCCTCGGACAGGGTCGCCAGCAGCTCGTTGCGCTGCTCCGCCCGGCTCTCCTCGAGCACGGCGCGGCGGCTGACCACGATGTTGCCGCGCCGGCGATCCATCTTCAGGATCAGGAACGGCTCCTGCTTGTTGATCAGCGGTCCGATGTCGCGCACCGGGCGGATGTCGACCTGGCTGCCCGGCAGGAAGGCTACCGCACCGCCGAGATCGACCGCGAAGCCACCCTTGACCCGGCCGAAGATGTGGCCCTCGACCTTGCTCGTGTCGTTGAACGCCCGCTCGAGCCGGTTCCAGCTCTCTTCGCGGCGCGCCTTGTCGCGGCTGAGCACGACCTCGCCGCTGCGGTTCTCGAACCGCTCGACGAACACCTCGACCGTATCGCCGACCCGGACCTCGGGCGTCTGCCCGGGGGCCGCGAACTCCTTGAGCGGGACCCGGCCTTCGGACTTCAGGCCGACGTCGACGATCACGGTATCATCGTCGACACCGACGACGGTGCCGCGGACGACACTGCCTTCGAGACGACTGCTCGAGCCTAGCGTCTCGTCCAGCATCGCGGCGAAATCGTCCAGCGACGGGCGGGGCTCGATGGTTTGGGTGGACTCCAGCATTCCGACTCCTGGGTTGATGCGGCCGCAAATAGCGACACGCATCGCCCGGCCGCGCGACCGGGGTTGGGGTTGTACCTGCGAACCTGATTGCTCAGCCGACGGAAGGGTGCTCGACCTTCGCTCCGCCGGCCTCTATATGACGGCAGGCTGCGGCAAAGGCAGCATCCGCATCGAGGCCGGTCGTATCGATGACCCAGGCGTCCGGAGCGACACGCATGGGCGCGACCGCCCGGTCCGCATCGCGGCGATCACGCTCCTGCAGCTCCTCAAGAACCGCCGCGTATATAGGCTCATCGCCCCGGCCCCGCAACTCCTCGAACCGCCGCCGCGCCCGCTCAGCGTCGCTGGCGGTGACGAACAGCTTGAACGTCGCATCGGGGCAGATCACCGTCCCGACGTCGCGACCGGCGAGCACCGCACCCGCACCCTGCCGCGCGAAGTTGCGCTGGAAGGGCAAGAGCGCCGCCCGGACCGCCGGCACCGCTGCCACCTTGGACGCATTCTGGCCGACGCCTTCGCCGCGCAGGCGGCTGGGATCGACGTCTTCCGGCGCCAGATCCCGCGCCGTCCGCACGGCGGCATCGGCATCGGCCGGGTCCAGCCCGCGGTCGAGCATGCTGCGGGCGACGGCGCGATAGAGCAGGCCGGTGTCGAGGAAGGCCAGGCCGAAATGTCGGGCGAGCCGTCGTGCCAGCGTGCTCTTGCCCGAGGCCGCCGGGCCGTCGACGGCGATGATCAGAGGCGCGCTCAAGGCTCTTCGCCCACGGCGGTGATCCGGGCGCCGAGACCGTTCATCAGTGCGGCGAAACCCGGGAAGCTGGTCTCGATGGCCTCGGCCCCGGCCACGGTCACCGGTGCGGCGGCCAGCCCGCCCAGCACCAGGAAGCTCATCGCGATCCGATGGTCGAGACGGGCGTCGATCAACGCGTCGCCGGCCGGCCGGCCGCCATGCACGATGAGGTCGTCGTCCTGGATCTCGACGCGCGCCCCGCAGGCCGCGAGGCCCTCCGCCATGACCGCCAGCCGGTCGCTCTCCTTGACCCGCAGCTCGCCGAGGCCGCGCATGATCGTCGTGCCGCGGGCAAAGGCGGCGGCCACCGCCAGGATCGGGTACTCGTCGATCATCGTCGGCGCCCGGCCGGCCGGGACCTCGATGCCGGTCAGGGCGGCGCCGCGGACGACCAGGTCGCCGACCGGCTCGCCGCCCGCGGTCCGCTCGTTCTCCACCGAGATCGCGGCTCCCATCTCGGCGAGGCTGGTATAGAGGCCGGTGCGCAGCGGGTTGAGGCAGACCTGGCGCAGCCGCACCGTCGAGCCGTCGGCGACGGCGGCGGCGACGGTGGGGAAGCCGGCCGACGACGGGTCGCCCGGCACGACGAAGCTCTGCGGCGCGAGCTCGGGCTGGCCGGTGACCGTCACCCGCTGTCCGCCCGTGGCGGTCGGCTCGGTCACGATCTCGGCGCCCATCGCGGTCAGCATGCGCTCGCTATGGTCGCGCGAGGCCAGCGGCTCCGTGACCGTGGTCCGGCCTGGCGCGTGCAGCCCCGCCAGCAGCAGGGCCGACTTGACCTGGGCGGATGCCACCGGGCTTGCATAGTCGATCGGCAGCAGGTCCGTCCGTCCGGTCAGGGCCAGCGGCAGCCGGCCGCCGCTGCGCGCCAGGAACGAGGCGCCCATGCGGCTCAGCGGCTCGATGACCCGGCGCATCGGTCGCGACCGCAACGAGGCGTCGCCGCTCATGAAGCTCGTGAACGCGTGGCCGGCGAGCAGGCCCATCAGCAACCGTGCCCCGGTGCCGGCATTGCCCATGTCGAGCACGTTCTCGGGTTCGGCCAGGCCGCCGACGCCCACGCCCCACACCCGCCAGGCGCCGGAGCCGGTCCGCTCGATCGCCGCGCCCATGGCGCGCAGCGCGGTGGCCGTGGCCAGTACATCCTCGCCTTCGAGCAAGCCCTCGATGCGACTTTCACCCACCGCCATACTCGCCAGCATCAAGGAGCGGTGCGAGATTGATTTGTCGCCTGGCAATGCCGCCGCACCGGAAAGTGCGCTGTGCGGCGCCGCGCGCAACAACATGTTGAGACCCTGTCGGCTGAATGGAATTGACCCGCCCGTTCGCGCGGAATTTGCTTTTGACAGCTCGGGTCGATCATGGCAATTGCCCCGCTCGCTTTCGACCCCCTCCACCGGAGAATGCTGTTGGCCAAGCCCGAATGGGGCACGAAGCGTATCTGCCAAAGCTGCGGAGCCCGCTTCTACGACTTCGGCCGCTCCCCGATCGTGTGTCCAGCCTGTGGTGCCGTGTTCGACCTCGAGGTCCTCAACCGGACCCGTCGTGCCCGGCCGTCGTCCCGTGCCGTCGCGGTCGCTGCGGAGGAGACGGGTGCCAACGAGGCCGAGCTGCTGGGTCCGGACGCCGACCTCGACGTGGACGACGACGTCGAGGTCGAGGAGGATGAGGCCGTCGCCGTGGCCGACGACGATGCCGAGGAGGACGAGAGCCTGATCGAGGACGCCTCGGAGCTCGGCGACGACGAGGAGCTTTCGGACGTCATCGAGAGCGACATCGACGAGGAACCGCGCTGACCGTGCGTTTGGGGCAAACTTGCCCCTTGCGTGCCTGGGCAGCCTTCCTTATGTAGCCGTTCACCTCGGCGGGGCCGTAGCTCAGTTGGGAGAGCGCTTGAATGGCATTCAAGAGGTCAGGGGTTCGACTCCCCTCGGCTCCACCAAACCTCCGCTAGCGAAAAGGCCCGCCTCGGACATCGAGGCGGGCCTTTTCGCTGTTGGGCCCGGCAGCAGGCGGTAGCGGTCCGGTTTCGCTCCGTCGAGAGACGGCGTGGACGACCCAGGCCGAGATGGTCGCGATGCCTGTTCGCGGATGACCGGTAGCTGGGTTCGACGAGCGGCTTCCTCGGGCTGCGCCTGCAGGCGCAACATTGTACACCCATCGATGTGATATAGCGGCGTATCCGAGTCTGATGCGCAAGAATCTCGCGTTGAGCGTTTTTACTCTATTGATCAGATAGTGTTTATATGATTTTTCTTCGTCGCCGCACGATGCGCTCGCGACCTAAGGCAAAGCTGATGGTGAGGAATGTCCGGTTCCTCGAATGCCCTTGCCCAGGTTGCCCGAGCATCGAGCAAACAGATGGTGAATATCGATGGCTTGGTATGCTGGAGCATTCATCGGAACAATTCTGCAATTCAAGAGAGTAATTGGATGTCGTCGCTGGCTGTCGCGTGGGCAAAGCAAGGCATGTGTCTCGATGTTTGTGCTGGCGATGGCCATGCTGCTCCAGCCTGCTGCCGCCAATGCACGTCAGCCGAACATCGTGTTCATCTTTGTCGATGATCTGGGCTACAGCGAGATCGGCAGTGGCGTCTTCGACGGCGGCATTCCGACGCCCGCGATCGACGCGATCGCGAAACGTGGCGTGACCTTCACCGATGGATACGTCACCGCCAGCCTCTGCGCGCCAAGTCGCGCCGGGGCGCTGACCGGGCGATACAACCAGAGATATGGCATCTACGCCAACCCGGTGCATCATCCGCCCGCCGGCATCGGCTTGCCGTCGGCCGCGGTGACGATGGCCGAGCGTCTGCGGGATGTCGGCTATGCCACCGGCATGATCGGCAAGTGGCATCTCGGCGGCGGGCCACTGCACCCGATGCAGCAGGGCTTCGCCGAGTTCCTCGGCATGCTCGAATCGAGCCATCCCTATTACGGCGAGGACCCGGAGAATCCCGTGCTCAGGGGCTACACGCCCGAGCCGCAGCAAGGCTACCTGACCGCCGCGTTCGCGCGCGAGGCCGCCTCGTTCATTCACCGTCACGCCACCGAGCCGTTCTTCCTGTATTTCGCGCCCAATGCGGTGCATTGGAAGTATCAGGCGACGACGACGGAGCTCGCGACCGTACCGACCACGGTGAAGGGCAGCGACCGGCGCATCTTCGCGGCCGTCCTGATCGGCCTCGACCGGGCGATCGGCGCGATCGATGCGGCGCTGCGCGCCGAGAAGCTCGACCAGGACACCATCATCGCCATCGTCAGCGACAATGGTGGCGTTCGTGCCGGCCGTACCACGCCGCTGCGTGGCCGCAAGGGCAGTGTCTACGAAGGCGGCATCCGCGTACCGTTCATCCTGTCCTGGCCGCAGCGCCTCGCCCCCGGCTCCACCTACCGGGCGGCGGTGTCGACACTGGATCTGACCCCGACCTTCCTCGCGGCAGCCGGGGCCGCTTCGGCCCCCGGCCTGGATGGGGTCGATCTGCTGCCCTATCTCGGCGGACGGAGCGGCGACCCGCATCCCTATCTGTTCTGGGGCGACCGTACCAAGGGAGCCGTGCGGCGCGGAAACTGGAAATGGGTCACGAACGGTGAACTGTTCGACCTGTCGACGGACATCGCCGAGCGCAACAACCTTGTCGCCGTCCACCCCGAGATCGTCGCCGATCTCCGTCGGGCGCGCAGCCAGTGGTTGGCGACGCTGGCGCCTCCTCAGTCTTGACCTCGCTTTGGCACCGAATGCGGCTCCGGCGGGGGTAGATGTGCCGCCACCGGAGCCAGCTCGCGCTTTGTTGCAGGACCTCGGACGTGCTCGCGCCTTAAGTGAACTGAATTCAGACGATTGATAGAACAAGTTGGTTTGCACGAGCTTGGAGGTATCGATTGGCCGTGGCGGCTCGGCCGCTGGCGCCCGGTGCCCGGCCGGGACGCGCCGGAGCTACAGCAGCCGCTCGATCTCCTGGACACTCGGCAGGATGTGATCGGCCAAGCCCTCGATCTGGCGCAGGGGCGTGGCGCCGGTGCGCACCGCGATGGCGCGGGCGCAGCCGGCATTGCGAGCCATGAGGAGATCGGCCGCCGTGTCGCCGACGAGGAAGATCTCGGCCGGCACGAGGGTGCAGGCAGCGCAGAAGGCATGGACCATGCCGGGCTGCGGCTTCTCGCCATGGCCGGCATCCGCGCCGACGACGAAATCGAGCAGGCCGTCGATCTGCAGGCGTGCGACCGTTGCGTGCGCCGTGGCGGTGTCGTCCATGGTCGCCAGGCCGAGCTTGAGGCCGCGCTGCCGCAGCCTGCCCAGAAGTGCCGGCAGATCGCCGACCGGCTGTGGTGGATAGCGGTCGAGATCGGCGAAATGACGCAGCACCACCTCGCGCACGTCGATTTGCCCGGCCACTTCCGGCGTGGCCGACCACGCGGCGGCGATGGCCTCGTTGGTCGCCCAGAGCAGGGGGCTGTCCTCGGCGAACTGATCGGCATCCGGGTCGTAGCCCAGCCGTCGCAGCAGCCGCGCCGCCAGGGTCGCATCGCCCTCCAGCCGGCGCGCCACCTCGTCGACCACGCCGCGATAGGCCGGTATCCAGGTCGCCCTGAAGTCGATCAGCGTACCGTCCTTGTCGAACAGGATGCCGCGGGGCGGCAGGCTCGCGGGGGATGGCATCAACTCACACCTTTGTCATTCCGGGCCGCCATGGCCGCGATTGCACAGCCACGCCACCTGTGGTCGGCTCGCTGCGCGGTACGACGAGCCACTACCAGCGCGGTCGCCGAGTGGGGAGGGAAGTGATGGGCAAGGCACGATTTTTAGTCATGGCTGCACTATTGGGTGCCGTGGGTGTCGGTGGCGCCGTCGCCGAGGAGAAGGCAACCGGGGTCGTCGCCGTGCGCGAGGCCGCGATGAAGGCCAATGCCGACCATATGACCGCGATCAAGGCCATCCTCACCGAGTATCCCGAGCTGCTGAGCCAGGTCGAGGCACATGCGGACGCGATCAAGGAGATGGCGGAATACACGCCGGCGATGTTCCCGCCGGGCAGCGACCAAGCCCCGACCTCGGCCCTGCCGCCGGTGTGGAGCGACGCCGCCGGCTTCAAGGCTGCGGCCGAAAAGGCCGAAGGTCTGGCCGAGAAGCTCGCCGATGCCGCGGAGAGCGGCGACGCGAAGGCCACCCTCGCCGCCTTCGCCACCCTGGGCAAGGAAGGCTGCGGCGGCTGCCATTCGACGTTCCGCAAGAAAGAGAGCTGAGCTCCGCCTTGCTGCGGGTTATCGCGTGCGGCCTGGCGGCGCTGGTGCTGGCGTCCCCGTCCGTTTACGCCGCCGATCCGGCGACGCTGGAGCGCGGCGAGCTGATCTTCCACATCGGCGGCTGCACCAACTGCCACACGGCCAAGAACGGGCAGCTGCTGGCCGGAGGCGACGGCATCGCAAGCCCGTTCGGGACGTTCTACGCGCCGAACATCACGCCCGATCCGGCCACCGGCATCGGCTCGTGGTCCGAGGCCGATTTCATCCGCGCCATGCGCGAGGGGACGGCGCCGGACGGTTCCCGCTACTATCCGGCGTTTCCCTACACCTCGTTCACGCGGATGAGCGACGACGACCTGAAGGCGCTGAAGGCCTATCTCGATACCTTGCCGCCGATCAGCCAGCCGGCCACGCCGCACGATCTCTGGTTTCCCTTCAACCAACGCTGGGGCATGCGGCTGTGGCAGTGGGCGTTCTTCCGGCCGGAGCGATTCGAGCCCGATCCGAATCAGGATGCCGCCTGGAACCGTGGCGCCTATCTGGTCAACGGTCCCGGGCACTGCGCTGAATGCCATACACCGCGGACCTTCTACGGCGTGCTCGAGCCGGAGCACGCGTTCGCCGGCGCGCAGCTCGGCAAGGAGAAGGTGCCCAACATCACGAGCGATCCGAATGCCGGCCTCGGCAAATGGAGCGCATCGGACATCGGCACGGTGCTGAAGCTCGGCATGACCCCGGACGGCGACTTCGTCGGCTCGGACATGGCCAAGATCGTCAACAACGGGACCAGCAAGCTGCCCGATGCGGATCTCGAGGCCATCGTCACCTACGTGAAGAGCCTGCCGCCACGGACGTGAGCCGCGGCGGAAGAGGCTTGACGGCGCATGGCTGCTGCCGCGATCTGCCGCGGCAACGCGGAGACGGGCAGTGGACATGCGCAAGCTGGTTGGGATCCTGGCCCTCGTGGGCGCGCTCGCGGGCTGCGTCCCGGCCAGGATCGTGGCGACCGACGGGCCGCAGGTGACCTACGCGTGGAACGCGAACGAGACCAGTCTCGATCGGGTCTACAACCTCGCCTTCGACTATTGCGACGGCTGGAACGCGCCGCCGCGGCTGGTCACCGACAGCATCGACGGCGAGGAGCATCGCAGCACCTTCCGGTGCATCCCACGGCCGACCTACCCGCTTCGCAAGCTGCTGTAGAGGCTGGCCATGGCCGAGTTGACCAGGCTTTCCGCGCGGACCGTCGTCGATCTCCTCCGTCGTCGCGAGGTGTCGCCGGCGGAACTGGTGGATGCGGCCGTGGCCCGCATCGCGACGGTCGATCCGCAGGTCAACGCGGTGCCCACCTTGTGCGTCGAGCGGGCCAAGGCGCAGGCCCAGCGGCTGGCCGCGGCACCAGCCGGCGACCGGCCCGGCTGGCTCGCCGGGCTGCCGGTGCTGATCAAGGATCTGGTCGAGGTCGCCGGCGTGCGCACGACGCACGGCTCGCCGATCTTCGCCGACCACGTGCCCGACTTCTCGGCCTGGCCGGTGGAGCGGCTCGAGGCGGCCGGCGGCATCGTGCTGGGCAAGACCAACACGCCGGAGTTCGGTGCCGGTGCGAACACCTTCAACGAGGTGTTCGGGCCCACCCGCAACCCGTGGAACACGGCGCTCACCTGTGGCGGCTCGTCGGGCGGCGCCGCCGTCGCCCTCGCCACCGGCATGGCCTGGCTCGCCGATGGCTCCGATCTCGGCGGCTCGCTGCGCACGCCGGCGTCGTTCTGCGGCATCGTCGGCCTGCGCCCGTCGCCGGGTCGGGTGCCGCACGGTCCATCCGCGCTGCCGTTCTCGACCCTTGCCGTCGAAGGGCCGATGGCGCGCGACGTGCGCGACGTGGCGCTGCTGTTGGACGCGATGGCGGGTTTCGATCCGCGCGACCCGTTGAGCTTCGATGCGCCGTCGGTGCCTTACGCCGTGGCGGTCGAGCGTCCGCCGCGGCTGCGGCGCGTGGCCTTCACGCCCGATCTCGGCGGGCTGACGCCGGTCGATCCGCAGGTGGCTGCGGCTTGCCGAACGGCGGCGGAACGACTCGCCGGGCTCGGGGTGGCGGTGGAGGAGGCCTCGCCCGACCTCGGGACGGCCATCGAGGTGTTCACGGTGCTGCGCGCGGCGCAGTATGCCGCCGGCATGGCGCCGCTGCTGGCCGCGCATCGCGACCTGCTCAAGCCCGACGTGGTGTGGAACATCGAGCGTGGGCTGCGCCTCGACGCCGACGAGATCGGCCGGGCCGAGCGCGAGCGCGGTCTGCTGCAGCGGCGCATGGCCACGTTCATGGCCGAGTACGACCTTCTGCTGTGCCCGACCGCGATCGTGCCGCCGTTCCCGGTCGAGATCCGCTATGTCGAGGCGCTCAACGGGCACCGCTTCGGCAGCTACATCGACTGGGTCAGCATCGCCTACGCGATCACGCTGACGGCCTGTCCGGCGCTGTCGCTGCCGTGCGCCTTCACATCCGGTGGCCTGCCGGTCGGACTGCAGATGGTGGGGCGGCCGCGCGGCGAGGCCGGCCTGCTGGCGGCGGCGGCCCTGCTCGAGGACGCGCTCGGCCTCGCCGGCTCGGTGCCGATCGACCCGCGCG
>JBDHTW010000067.1:0-24342 GCA_039808865.1 Geminicoccaceae bacterium | reverse complement strand
CTCCGGACCGTACCCCATCTGCCGAATCCGCGACCGGTGCCCGAACGCCCGCAGATCGTGCACACCAAACCAGCGATGCGAGCGCAGCTCCTCCCGCCTCTTCTTGCTCATCCCGTCCTGCTTTCTCGAGGCCGTCCAGCACCACGGCGGATCGCGGTGGTACCAGTCCGGCTCAGCCCTCGATGGTGATGTTGGCGTCCTTGATGACCTGCGCCCATTTCGCCCGCTCGGCGGCGATGAACGCGGTGAACTGCTCGGGCGTGTCGCCGATCGGCTTCGCACCCATGGCCCCTAGCCGCTCCTGGATATGCGGCAGCTGCATGATCCGCTGCACCTCGCCGCTGAGCTTGGCGACGATCTCGGGCGGGGTGCCGGCGGGCGCGAACAGGCCGTGCCACGAGGTCGCCTCGAAACCCGGCAGGTACTCGGCCATCGGCGGCAGATCGGGCAGCAGCGGCGCCCGCTCGAGGCTGGTCACCGCCAAGGGCCGCACCTTGCCCGCGCTCGCCTGCTGCGCCACGGTCGGGATGTTGTCGAAGGCCATGTCGACGTGCCCGGCGACGAGATCCATGATCACCTGCCCGCTGCTCTTGTAGGGCACGTGGACGATCTTGGTGCCGGTCCTGGCCATGAACAGCTCGCCGGCGAGGTGGGTCGAGGTGCCGACGCCGGACGAGGCGAACGTGTAGGTGTCGGGCTTGGCCTTCAGCAGCTCGATCAGCTCCGGCACCGACTTGGCCGGGATCGAGGGATTGACCGCCAGCACGTTGGGCAGCGTCACGAACAAGGAGATCGGGGCGAACGCCGTGTCCGGGTTGTAGGGCAGGTTCTTGTACAGCGTCGGATTGATGGCGTTGGTGCTGACCGTGCCCATGCCCAGCGTGTAGCCGTCGGGCTCGGCGCGCGCGAGCTGGCCCATGCCGAGATTGCCGCCGGCACCGGCCTTGTTGTCGACGACGAACCGCTGTCCCAGCGCCGTGTCGAGCTCCTGGCCGACCAGCCGGGCGAAGGCGTCCGTGTTGCCGCCAGCCGCGAACGGCACGATGACGGTCACCGGCTTGTCCGGATAGCCGGCCGCCGTCTCCTGCGCCCGCGCGCCCGACACGGCCAGACGGGTGGCCAGTGGCAGGCCGATGGCGAGAAGCGGCAGACCATGGAGCAGGTGTCGTCTCAGCATGCCTTCGAATCTCCTTCCTGATACGGTTCGGATCCGCCCGTGACCGGGCCGGGCGTGCTCGATCAGCGCATCAGCGACCGTTCGCCTGGCGCCATGCGGCGAAATCGGCGTGCGTCTGCGCCTCGGTCGCCGGGTAGAGGCCGACGATCGAGCGGCCGGCCATGACCTGCTCGGTGACGAAGTCCTCGAACGCGGTCATCGCCTGGGCCTCGTCGGCGATCTCGGCGGCGAGGTGGGCGGGGAGCACCACCACGCCGTCCGCGTCGCCGACGATCACGTCGCCCGGGAACACCGGCGCATCGCCACAGCCGATCGGCACGTTGACGTCGATGGCCTGGTGCAGGGTGAGGTTGGTCGGCGCCGACGGGCGGTGGTGGAAGGCCGGGATGGCGAGCCGGGCGATCTCCTGGCTGTCGCGAAACCCGCCGTCGGTGACCACGCCGGCGACGCCGCGCACCATCAGCCGGGTGATCAGGATCGAGCCCGCCGAGGCCGCGCGCGCATCCTTGCGGCTGTCCATGACCAAGACCGCCCCGGGCGGGCACAGCTCCACGGCCCTGCGCTGCGGGTGCTCGGGGTTCTGGAACACCGCCATCGGGTTCAGATCCTCGCGCGCCGGCATGTAGCGCAGCGTGAACGCCTCGCCGACCATCGTGCCGGCGGCCGGGTTGAGCGGCCGCACGTCCTGGACGTACTGGCTGCGCAGGCCCCGCTTGAACAGGCAGCTGGTCAGCGTGGCGGTGCTCACGGCCCGCAGCTTCTCGCGCGTCTCGGCACCGAGACCGGTCATTCTTTCCTCCCTGCGCCGGCGAACCCGTCCGTCGGTTGCCGTCGACCTCGATGAGCCGTCCCCGTGGGCCGTCCGGTCATGCGCCCCGGCCGGCCGACTCGGTCACGGTCGCTGGTCGGGCGGCGTGAAATCGCCCGTGACGAAGCCGCCGCCCTGGTAGCGCTGCGCTATCGGGTCGAGCGGGTTGGGCTGGCGCAGGATCGCCGCGGCATGATCCTCGGCGTCCTGGACCGGCCGGTAGCCGAGACGCTCGGCCCCGGTCTGATCCCAGTAGCTGCGCCGGTTGTTCGACACGCCCCAGACCACGAGATAGCCGATGTCGGGCGCCTCGATGCAGCGCAGCATGAGCTGCAGCAAATCGTCGTGGCCGAGCCAGGTGCTCAGGTGGCGGAACTCGGTCGGCCGCGGCAGCGTGCTGCCGATGCGCAGCGCGATGCCCTCGATCCCGTGCTTGTCCCAGTACATCCGGCCCATGCCCTCGCCCCACATCTTGCTGAGGCCGTAGAACCCGTCGGGACGGAAGTCGCAGTCCAGACGCAGCTTGTCCTCGACCGGGTGCATGCCGATCGCGTGGTTGGAGCTGGCGAACACGATCCGCTTGACCTTGTGCCGGCGCGCGCCCTCGTAGACCGCGTGCAGGCCGATCAGGTTGTTCTGGATGATCTCCGGCAGCGGCCGCTCGACGCTGGTGCCGGCCAGATGGATCAGCACGTCGACGCCGGCGAGCAGACGATCGACGGTGGCGGGGTCGGCAAGATCGCCGTGCATGACGTCCTCGCCCTGCCGCAGCGGCGTCAGGGGGCGCGTGCCGCCGGCCGAGCGCAGGTCGATGCCACGCTCGAGCAAGGCCGGCCGCAGCACCTGGCCGATATTGCCGCTGGCACCCGATAGGGCGACCTTGGTCATACTGTGGCTCCTCGCAGGTCAGTGCATGAACAGGTTGGGCAGCGTCAGGCTGAAGGCCGGGACGTAGGTCACCAGCATCAGTGCCACGATCAGCGCGGTGTAGAACGGCAGGATCGAGCGCATGACCTCGCCCACCGAGATGCCGCCGATGGCGCAGCCGATGAACTGGGTGGTGCCGACCGGCGGGGTGTTGAGGCCGAGCGCGCAGTTGATCAGCATCACCATGCCGAACTGCACCGGGCTCATGCCGTGCGCCATGGCGATCGGCAGGAAGATCGGCGTGCAGATCAGGATCGTGCTCGCCATGTCCATGAACGTGCCGAGCAGGAACAGGATCAGGTTGATCAAGAAGAAGATCACCCAGGGATTGGTCGAGATGTTGGCCATGGCCTCGCCGGCGAGGTCGGCCACCGAGTAGAGGCCCATCAGGTACTGGAACATCGTCGACACGCCGATCAGCAAGAGGACCACGCCCGTGGTCTTCGCGGCCTTGGCGGCGGCCTGCAGGAAATGTTCCCAGGTCATCGTGCGGTAGAGGAAGAAGGTGAGCACGATCGAGTAGATCACCGCGACCGAGGCCGATTCCGTGGCGGTGAAGATGCCGGAGATGATGCCGCCCAAGATGATGACGACGACGAGCAGGCCCGGAACCGCGCCGGCGACCGCGCGCCACATCGCCTCGCTGGTCGCCGCCTGCAGCGCCGGGTAGCCGCGCCGGACCGCGACGTAGAACGCGGCCGCGAGGTTGCACACCGACAAGAGCAGGGCGGGCACGATCCCGGCCAGGATCAGGGCGCCGATCGACGCCTTGCCGCTCGCCGCCAGGGCGTAGATGATCATGTTGTGGCTCGTCGGCATCAAGGCGCCGACCAGTGCCGCGTGCGTGGTCACGTTGACCGCATAGTCGGCGTGGTAGCCCTCCCGCTTCATCATCGGGATCATCACCGCCCCCATCGCCGACACGTCGGCGACCGGCGAGCCGGCGACGCCGCCGAACAGCGTGCAGGCGACCACGTTCGACATGCCGAGGCCGCCGCGGATGTGGCCGACCATGGTCCGCGCCGCCGCCACGATCTTGTCGGCGATCCCGCCGTGCAGCATCAGCTCGCCGCTGAACACGAAGAACGGGATGGCCAGGAACGAGAAGATGTTCATCCCCGACATCATCTGCTGGAAGATGACGGCGACCGGCAGGCCCTCGTAGAGGATGGTGCACAGGGCGGAGAGGCCGATGGCGAACGCGACCGGCACGCCCAGGATGAGGAGGCCGAAGAAGGAGACGGCCAGGATGGTCAGTGCCATGACGGCTCGACCTCCTCGCCACGCAGGAGCGCGATGATGTGCTCGATCGAGAACAGGACGATCAGCACGCCGGACAGCGAGAGCGGCACGTAGCGCGCGGCCTCGGTCAGCTCGAGGTTCGGGATCTTGTAGTGCATGACCGACTTGCCGAGGATGAAGCCGTTGTAGGCCATGGCGGCGCCGAAGATCAGGATGCAGAGGTGGATCACGATCTCGATCCGGTCGCGCACCCGGTCGGGGAGCAAAACCAGGAGCGATTCCATACCGATATGCCCGGCGTCGCGCACGCCGACGGCGGCCGCGATCAAGGTGACGTAGAGAATCAGCACCAGCGCCAGGTTCTCGGCCCAGGTCGGCGAGTCGTTCAGCACGTAGCGGCCGAACACCTGATAGAAGACGATGGCGACGATCAGCAGCAGGCCACACACCGAGAAGTACATGCCGTATCTGGCGATCGTCGCGTTGAACCGGGTCAGCGGCCCTCTGACCTTGGGGGCGCTGGCGTGCTGCTCGTTGATGATGTCTTCGACATGCGGGTTGAGACTGCTTTCCGAACTCATGCGTGAATCGTCCCTGCTGTCGGCGCATGCGGCCGGCGCTGCCCGGTGGGGCGGCGCTAGGGCCTCGCCCCGCCCCTGCTGGCTCTACTGGGTGGCCTGGACCTTCTCGACCAGGCTCTGCAGCTCCGGCGTGCCGGCGAACTTGGCATAGACGGGCTGCATCGCGTCGATCCAGGCCTGCCGGTCGTCGAGCGGCAGGATCTCGGCGCCGCCTTCCTTGACGATCGCTTCCGACTTGGCCTCGCGCTCGTCCCAGAGCTGGCGCATGTAGGGCACGGATTCCTTGGCGGCCTTGCGGATCTCGGCCTGGTCGTCGGCCGAGAGCGTGTCCCAGATCACCTTGGAGAAGACGAGGACCTCCGGTGCCATCGAATGCTCGGTCAAGGTGTAGTACTTGGCCGCCTCGAACTGCCGCGAGGATTCGTAGGACGGGAAGTTGTTCTCGGCGGCGTCGACGATGCCGGTCTTCAGCGCGGTGTAGACCTCGCCGAACGGCATCGGCGTCGGGTTGGCGCCCAGCGCCTCGACCATGGCCACGAACAGATCCGACTGCTGCACGCGGATCTTCATGTGCTTGACGTCGGCCAGGCTCTTGATCGGCTTGGTCGCGGTGTACATCGAGCGCGCGCCGCTGTCGTAGAACGCCAGCCCGATCATGCCCTGCTCTTCCATGGCGGCCAGGATCGCGTCACCGATCGGCCCGTCGAGCACGGCGCGCATGTGCTCCTTCGAGCGGAACAGGAACGGCAGCGCGGGGACGATCGTCTCGGGCACGATGTTGTTGAGCGGCGCCACGTTGATCCGCATCATGTCGAGCCCGCCGATCTTCAGCTGCTCGATCGTGTCGCGCTCGTTGCCCAAGGCGCCGTTCGGGTAGACCTTGACGCCCATGTCGCCGCCGGACTGCTCGGCCAGCACCTTGCCCATGTAGCGGACGGCCTCGACCGTCGGATAGTCGCTGGGATGGATGTCCGCGGAACGGAACTCGCGCGCCGTGGCCGGCAAGGCCATGGCGATGCAGGCGCACGCGCCCAGCAGTGATCGGATCGCAGAACCCATGCCTGTCGTCCTCCCTTATCGCTTGCGACACCGCGACCCGTCGCGGCCGCTTGTCGACGACTGACATATCAGTTGTTGATCAGAGCGTCAACGGCTATGCTGCCTAGCGAAGTCCTTGCAGGGACAACGTCACGGTGGGCCAGGATGACGTCGATACTGAGCGGTCAAACGGATGAGCTGCCCGGCGAATCGATGGCGGAGCTAGCCTACCGGGCGATCGAGGAGATGATCGTCACGCGGCAGCTGCGACCTGCCACGATGATCTCGGAGAACCAGCTCAGCGAGCAGCTCGGCTGCGGCCGCACGCCGATTCGCGAGGCGTTGCAGCGGCTGAAGTTCGAGGGCTATGTCGAGATCCACCCGCGGCGCGGGGTGCTGGTGGCCCCGATCGACGTGGTCAAGCAGCTCGAGCTGCTCGAGGTGCGCCGTCCGCTGGAGACCCTCGTCGTGCGGCTGGCGGCGGTGCGCGCCGTCGAGCGCGAGCGCAGCGAGATGCTGCTGCTGGGCGAGGAGATCCGCGCCGCTGCCGCCCAGGCCGAAGCGGTCCGCTACCTGCATGCCACCCGCGCCATCCATCAGGCCGAAGCGCGCGCCGCGCGCAACTCCGTTCTCGCCAGCAGCCTTGGCGTGATCCATGGCCTCTCGCGCCGCTTCTGGTACGCCTATCTCGACGAGACCGGCGGTTTTCCCGAAAACTCGGAAATTCACGCCCGGACCCTCGCGGCCATCGTCGCCGGCGACGCCGAGGCGGCGGCGGCCAGCGCCGACCGCCTCGTCGATCACCTGGAGCAGCTCACCCGCCGCGCGCTCGAGCGCCGCATCGTGCGCTGAACCGTCAGCGCGCCGGCGCGGGTTCCGAGCCGGCCTGCAGCACCGAGCCGGACACTTGGTCGAGCCGCAGGGACGGGTCGAGGCACAATATCTCCTCGAACTCGCTGACATTGTGCAGGTCGGTTCCCATCGAGATGTTGGTCACCCGCTCGAGGATGAATTCGAGCACCACCGGCACTTGGTGCTCCTGCATCAGCTGCTTGGCCGTGGCGAAGGCTTCCTTGAATTCGTTCGGGCTTTTCACCCGCAGCGCCTTGCAGCCCAGGCCCTCGGCCACGGCGATGTGGTCGACGCCGTAGCCCTCGACCTCGTCGCTGTTGATGTTGTCGAAGGCGAGGCTGACCTCGAAGTCCATCTGGAACCCGCGCTGCGACTGACGGATCAGGCCGAGATAGGAGTTGTTCACCACGACGTGCAGGTAGGGCAGCTTGTGCTGGGCGCCGACCGCCAGCTCCTCGATCATGAACTGGAAGTCGTAGTCGCCCGAGAGGGCGACGATGTGGCGGTTCGGGTCGGCCGCGCGCACGCCCAGCGCCGCCGGCAGCGTCCAGCCCAGCGGCCCGGCCTGGCCGCAATTGATCCAATGGCGCGGCTTGTAGACGTGCAGGAACTGCGCGCCGGCGATCTGCGACAGGCCGATCGTGGTGACGTAGCAAACGTCGCGACCGAAGGCCTCGTTCATCTCCTGATAGACGCGCTGCGGCTTCAGCGGCACTTGGTCGTAGTGGGTCTTGCGCAGCATGTGCAGCTTGCGGTGCTCGCACTCGTGCGCCCACGCCGACCGGTCCTTGAGCTTGCCCGCCGCTCTCCATTCGGCCGCCACCTCGACGAACAGCTCGAGCGCGGCCTTGGCGTCGGAGACGATGCCGAAATCTGGGTTGAACACGCGGCCGATCTGGGTCGGCTCGATGTCCACGTGCACGAAGGTGCGGCCCTTGGTGTAGCTCTCGATGGTGCCGGTGTGCCGGTTGGCCCAGCGGTTGCCGATGCCGAGCACGAAATCCGACTTGAGGAAGGTCGCGTTGCCGTAGCGATGGCTGGTCTGCAGGCCGACCATGCCGGCCATCAGCTCATGGTCGTCGGGAATGCAGCCCCAGCCCATCAAGGTCGGGATCACCGGCACGCCGGTGGTCTCGGCGAACCTGACCAGCAGATCGCTGGCATCGGCGTTGATGATGCCGCCGCCGGCCACGATCAGCGGCCGCTCGGCCTCGTTCAGCATCGCCAGCGCCTTCTCGATCTGGCGGCGGCTGGCCTTGGGCTTGTAGACGGGCAGCGGCTCGTAGGTGTCCAGATCGAACTCGATCTCCGCGGTCTGCACGTCGATCGGCAGGTCGATCAGCACCGGGCCGGGGCGGCCCGAGCGCATGAGATGGAAGGCCTGCTGGAACACGCGTGGCACCAGGCCGGGCTCGCGCACGGTCACCGCCCATTTGGTCACCGGCTTGGCGATGGCCTCGATGTCGACGGCCTGGAAGTCCTCCTTGTACAACCGCGCGCGCGGCGCCTGACCGGTGATGCACAGGATCGGCAGCGAGTCGGCGCTGGCAGCGTAGAGACCGGTGATCATATCGGTGCCGGCAGGGCCGGAGGTACCGATGCAGACGCCGATATTGCCGGCCACGGCCCGGGTGTAGCCGTCGGCCATGTGCGACGCGCCCTCGACGTGGCGGGCCAGGACATGGCGGATGCCGCCATGCTCGCGCATGGCGGCATAGAACGGGTTGATCGCGGCGCCGGGAACACCGAACGCCACCACCACGCCCTCCTTCTCCAGCACTCGAACCGCAGCCTGGACGGCCGTCATCCTGGCCATTGTCGCGCTCCCTGATCGAATCAATCGCGACTGACAAACTAAGGCACGGCAACGATACCGACAATCAAGGATGGAAGTCTTTCCGTATGGTGGAAACAACTTGGATTTGCCTCTTGTATCAGAGACTTACTTGCACACTTGATGCGGAAGGGATCCATGCTGGCAATCCCTCGGCCACCGACCGCTCTTGACCGTCACGCGGCAGGTCGCGGCGCCGTCGGCGAGCCTGGCGGTCGATAGACGGCAGGACCGCTCCGTACCCGCGGCCGGGCCGCGTCGGCTCATGCACCCTGGGCGGTTGCGGCCAAGCCGGCGAAGCGGGCCGCGGAATGCCCACCGAGCTCGCGCGAGAACTCGGCTGCGACGCCAATGGCCAGGGCGCCCAGCTCGACGAGGCGGGTGTCGTCGACGCGCGCGCCGGGTCCCGACAGCGACAATGCCGCCACGGGCTGGCCGTGCTCGTTGAACACGGGTGCCGCCACGCAGCGCAGGCCCACGGCGTGCTCCTCGTCGTCCACGGCGTAGCCGC
This sequence comes from Geminicoccaceae bacterium, assembly GCA_039808865.1. Lineage (GTDB taxonomy): Bacteria > Pseudomonadota > Alphaproteobacteria > Geminicoccales > Geminicoccaceae > Benzoatithermus. The sequence continues at coordinate 15,372 of JBDHTW010000067.1, read as the reverse complement.
GGGCGCGGACCAGCTCGAGATCGCGGCGCAACCGGCTCGGCGTGTCGAGCGTTCGCTCGGTGAAGCGTCGCAGGCCGTGCTGCCGGAGAATGCGCGCAAGGTCGGCGTCCGCCATCCAGCCGAGGATCGCCTTGCCGGCACCCGAGCAATGCATGTTCACCCGGCCACCCGGCCGCGCGATCGCGCGCATCATCTGCCGGCATTCGACCTGCGCCATGCAGACGGCCTCGCCGTCCTGCTCGAGGTAGAGGTTGGCCGTCTCCCCGCCCTCCTCCATCAGCCGCCGCAGATAGGGCCGGCACATCGCGACCACGTCGCGCGTGCGGACGAACGCGTTGCCGATGACGAACGCCTCGACCCCGACCTGCCAGACATGCGCACCCGCATCGAAGCGCACGAACCGCTCCTGCTGCAGCGTCGTCAGCAGGCGGTGCACCGTCGACGGCGGCAGGCCCACGAGCTGCGCCACGTCGGAAAGGGTCATCCCGTCGCCGCTCTCGGCCAGTGCGCGCAGGATCGCCAGGGCACGGGTCAGCGACTGGACCTGGCCGGACCTGCCGTCGCCCGCCGGGGACGCCGCGCCTCGCCGCAGCATCGGACCTCAGCCGCCAGCGGCGATGAAGGCCTCCAGCGTGGCCACGACCAGCCGGTGATCCTCCTCCTGCGGCAGGCCGGAGACCGTCACCGTGCCGATCAAGCCCACGCCGCGCACCCGCACGGGAAAGGCGCCGCCGTGCGCGGCGAACGCCGCCGGATCGACCGCGAAGCGCTCGGCCAGGCTCAGGCCGCGGGCCCGGCACGACACGCCCATGTAGAACGAGCTGTGACCGAAGCGGTAGACGACCGCGTTCTTGCGCCGAATCCAGTGGTCATTGTCGATCGTGGTGCCCGGCAGCGCGACGTGGAACAGCTGCTGGTGCACCCGGGTGACGTCGACGGTGAGGATCAGGCGATCGGCACGCGCGCGCTCGACCAGCATCATGCCCAGACGGAACGCGGCCTCGTTGTCGAAGCGATCGAGCTGCAGGCGTTCCTCTTGCTCGAGCAGCGTCGCGAGTAGGGCTTCGTCTGCGCTCATCGGCCTCTCCTTGCGCGGTGGGTTCGGTGTAGTGCTGCCCGACGGAGCACGCTAGTGCTGCCGTCGGCCGGCGTCCGGGCGGCCTTCCAGCGAACGAGGTCCCGCCATGCTGCACGCGCGTTTCCGGTCGATGTTGCTGGTGGTCGCGGCCTGCCTCCTTGCCGTGCGGGCGGTTGCGGCCGAGGGCGACTTTCCGCTGCGCCCGATCAGCCTCATCGTTCCCGCGCCGGAGAATGGCCCCGAGGATTCGGTGGCGCGCATCCTGGCCGACAATCTGCGCAAGACGCTGAACGTCGAGATCAGGATCGAGAACAGGGACGGGTTCGACGGCAATCTGGGCGCGGCCTATGTCGCCGGGGCGGAGCCCGACGGCTACAAGCTGCTGCTCGGCAATGCCGCGACGCACGGCGTCAACCCGGCGCGCTACGCGAAGCTGCCTTACGATCCGGTCGCCGGCTTCGCGCCGATTTCCCTGCTGGTCGAGTTTCCGGACGTGCTGCTGGCGAGCCCCGGGCTGCCGGCGCACAGCCTGCCGGACCTGCTGGCGCTGCTGCGCGCCCATCCCGGCCAGTACGACTACGCCACCGCCGGCACCGGCTCGCGCTCGGATCTGCTCGGCCAGATGTTCAAGCTGGTCGCCGGCGTCGACATCGTGCCCACCGCCTACAAGGGCATCGGCCCGGGCCTGGCCGACCTCATGGGCAACCACGTGGCGCTGGCCTTCGCGAGCCTGCCGGCGACCTCGAGCTTCATCCGCAACCACCGGCTGCAGGGTCTCGCCGTCACCACGCCCGAAGGCGCCGCCTCCGTGCCGGACGTGCCGAGCATGGCCGCGGCCGGCCTGCCCGGCTACGACACCACGAACTGGGTCGGGCTGTTCGCGCCGGCCGGGACCTCGCCCGAGCGGGTGGCCCGGCTGAACAGGGCCGTGCTCGATGCGCTGGGCGACCCCGACGTGCAGACCAAGCTGCTCGAGCTCGAGGCCATCCTGATCGGCTCGCCGCCCGCGGTGCTGGCCGAGCAGGTCCGCAGCGAGCTGGCCAAGTGGGGACCGGTCGTGAACGCCGCCGGCGCCAGAATCGAGTGACGGGCGCGCCCACCCGTCCGGCATCGGGCGCCGACCCCCGCCTACGTCCAGTCTGACCCGGCGCGCCGCACGCGCAAGCGGTCGCATCCGCCGGCGCCACGATGGCAACCGGCCGCGCAGAGCCAAGCTTCTTTTCGCGTTGATAGTGAAAAAATCTGATCGCGCTGGGCAGATTTGGTTTGACGCTCAACCGAATGGCCGATTAGTCAGGAAGGACAAGAAGCGCGTCCAGGCCGGTGGAGAGGTTGAAGCTAACAGCTTCATGCCGCTGGCAGATCTCGCCCTACAAGCGGTAGGAACAATCAATGCGCCCAAAGCTGGCCGAGCGTGAAAATTTGCAGCGGCGACTTATCAATTATAAGTTGATACTTGTCGTTGTCTTGGCCTTGCTCGTCCAACTCGGCGGCGGCATCGCCGTCATCAAGCCGGCCAAAGCGCAAAGCTGGACGGTGACCCCGAGCTTCCATGCCGTCAGCCTCTATTACGGTCCGTTCGCCGGTGGCAGCGACCCGGTCAACGTCCAGTACCGGGTGGCCGGCACGTCCACCTGGAAAGATGCGCAAGATCTCTTCCTCGACCGGACGGCGCCGAGCGCGCTGGCACGGTTCCGCAACCAGTACCGTGGCAGCATCGTCAACCTGTCGCCCGGCACGGTCTACGAGCTGCAGTACCGCAAGGGCAGCGGCGACTGGACGGCCCTGCCCGCGGTGACGACGCGCAGCGAGACCTTCGCCGGTTCCGTCGTCACGTTCAGCGGCACGCGCACGACCAAGCTCGTCATCACCCAGGGCGGCAGCCCGGGTGCCTGGATGATCTACGACGGCATGGGCAGCACGATCGACACCAACCACGCCGACAATTGCGTCGAGATCAACGCCCCCTATGTCGTCCTGCGCAACTTCAACATCACCGACTGCCGCTTCCAGGCCGTCACCACGACCAAGGCGCATGTCGTCATCACCGACAACAACATCTACGACTGGGGCGAGCGCGAGTACTATTATCCCTCGAAGGGCAAGGCGTTCACCGGCAGCAATCTGCTGAGCGCCGGCAAGAACACCTGCATCAGCGGCACGAGCAAGACCAGCCTGTCACGCGCCGACGACGCGGCCATCCTGCTGGCCGGCGACAAGCAGGACATCGTCATCCAGAACAACCAGATCCACGATCCCCGCTACCGCTCGACGCGCTGGGGCGAGTGCACCTCCAGCGCGCATCCGTGGGGCAGTCGGGCGATCAACGCGATCGCCTCGAAGCAGCTGGTCATCCGCTACAACACGATCTACGCCCGCAACGATCGCACCAACGGCGCCACCGGCCTGGATCGCGGCACCAACCGATACTATGATGCGATCTACATCTCCTCGTCCCAGGACGTCGACATCTACGGCAACATCATCAAGAACGCGACCGACGACCTGATCGAGGCTGACAACTTCGCCGTCAACGTCCGGATCTATGGCAATTATTTCGACAATGCCTTGACCGCCATCAGCCACCAGGCGATGCAGGCGGGGCCGGCCTACATCTTCCGCAACGTCTTCGACCGCGGCGCCGGCGCCGACGGCGCCGACTATGTCGGGATCTCACCCAAGTTCTGGGCGGCCACCAGCGGGCGCGCGCTGAAGATGGCCCTCGACAACGGCAATTCCGCGGAAGTGATGTTCAGCGGGCCGGTCTACATGTACCACAATACCATGCTGCGCGCCGATGCGTCCGGCTTCAAGGTGGTCTGGGGCATCCCGAACGGCAACGCCAAGAACTGGCCGAAAAACATCTATAACATCGTTTCCAAGAACAACGTCTTCATGTCCTTTGGATACTACGTCCGGGACGAGCAGAAGAACTCGAGCTTCCAGAATTATTACTTTTCCGATATGCGCAACATGCAGAACTACAGCAATCCCACTGTCGCCTATGCCGCCTCGGGAAGCTGCAGCACCGGCGGCGACTGCGTGGCGACGGCCGTCTGGGCGTCCGGGCACGGCCCCGCCGCCGGCAAGGCCGCGGCGTGGCCGCCGACCGGCCGCTACAAGATCGTCAACACCTATGCCGACGGCGTCGCGATTGCCAACTTCAACGGCACCGACAATCGCACCCGCGGCGCGCACGGCAATGTCGACGCGATGCGGTTCGGGCCGGGCACGAGCTGGAATCCCGGCACGATCGACTGAGCCACCGGCAGTGCGTCGTGCGGCCCTTGGCCAGACGGGCCGGTTCCGTGCCCTGCCCTTGTCGTAACGGAGGAATGATGATAGGCCGTTATCGCCTTTAAGTTGCCGACACGAGTTCGGTGCAGCGGGGGTACGAAGGCGCATGCCGGACGTGCTCGGTTACCTGTTCGGTGCTGCCGCGTTCATGCCGCACGGCTACTGCCTGCTCTGGCGACCCGATCTGGTCGCGGTGCACGCCGTCGCCGATGCCCTGACCGCCGCAGCCTACTTCTCGATCCCCGGCGCCATCCTGATCTACCGGCGTCATCGTCAGGATCTGCCCTATTCCTGGATCGGGATGCTGTTCGCCGCCTTCATCCTCGGTTGCGGGCTGACCCATGTCGCCAACCTCGCCACGCTGTGGTGGCCGATCTACGGTGCGGAGGGCCTGCTCAAGCTCGCCACGGCCGGGATCTCGGTCACGACCGCGGTCGTGCTCTGGCCGCTCCTGCCGCGGGTGCTGGCCTTGCCCAGCACGACCGAGCTGCAGCGCCGCAATGCGGGGCTCGCGGCCGAAGTCGAGCGTCGCCTCGCCGCCGAGACCATGGTCGCCCAGGCGCGCGACGAGCTGGAACGGCGTGTCGCGGAACGCACGCTGGCGCTGGCCGCCGCCAACGCACGGCTCGAGGCCGAGGTCGCCGAGCGGCGACGTGCCGAAGCCGCGGCGCAGGCCAGCGAACGTGAGCTGCGGCGCACGACCGAGAGCCTGAGCCTAGCCGTCGCCGCCACCTCGCTGGGAATTTGGGACGTCGAGGTGGCGTCCGGCATCCGCCGCTGGTCGGAGCAGATGAAGGCCATTCTCGGCATGCCCGCCACGGCGACGGCCGACTACGCCGTGTTCGCCGAACTCATCCACCCGGACGATCGCGCCCGGGTCTGCGCCGAGTATGACCATGCCTACGCCGGGGGCGGCGACTATGCGGCGGAGTTCCGCATCCGGCGGGCGAACGACGATGCCGAGCGCTGGATCGTAGCCACGGGCCGGGTGCTGTTCGATGCCACCGGCCACCCGATCCGCGCCGCCGGCACGCTCGCCGACATCACCGAGCGGCGCCGGGCCGTGGCGGCGCTGCAGGAGAGCGAGGAGCGCTACCGGGTCCTGATCGAGACGGCGCCCGACGCGGTGTTCGTCTACCGCACCGGGATCATCGTGCTGATCAACCGCCAGGCCATGACGCTGTTCGGCGCCGACGACGCGAGCGAACTCGTCGGGCGGGACGTCTTCACCCTGGTCGGCGATGCCAGCCTGGAGCTGGCCCGCGCCCGTGCCGCGGCGCTGACGGTACCCGGGGCGTGCGCCGAGCTCGCCGAGCTGACCTACCGCCGCCTGGATGGCACGCCATTCGCCGTCGAGTCCGCGGCGGCGGCGGTGATGATCGATGGTCAGCTCGCCGTGCAGATCGTCTTCCGCGACATCACCGCCCGCAAGCTCGCCGAGGCGGCGCTGCAGACGCGCACGGCCGAGTTCGAGACGGTGATGGAGACCGTGCCGCTCGCGGTCTGGGTGGCGCAGGACGCGCAATGCCGCCGGATCACCGGCAACCGCCACGCCAACGACCTGATGCGCGTCGCCGGGCCGAACAACCATTCGCTCACCGCACCCGATGCGCAGCGGCCGATGCATTTTCGCCTGTGCCAGGACGGGCGCGAGCTGCCGATCGGACGGCTGCCGATCCAGCGCGCCGCGACCGGCGAGGTCGTGCGCAACGAAGAGCTGCGCGTGGTGTTCGACGACGGGACGTACTTCGACATGCTGCTGAGCGCGTCGCCGGTGCGCGACGGGCGCGGTCTCATCGTCGGGGCCGTCGGCGCCGGAGTCGACATCAGCGACCGCAAGGCGGCCGAGGACCTCGTGCGGCACACCGCGCTGCACGATACGTTGACCGACCTGCCGAACCGACTCCTGTTCAACGACCGGTTGACGCATGCGCTGGCCCGGGCGCGGCGCAACGGCACCCGGCTCGCCGTGATGCTGATCGACCTCGACGAGTTCAAGGAGGTGAACGACGGCCTGGGCCATGCGGCAGGGGACGCCCTGCTGCGGCAGGTCGGCGAGCGGCTGCGCCGGCTGGCGCGCGCGAGCGACACCTGGGCCCGGCTGGGCGGCGACGAGTTCGCGCTGGTGCAGGAAGGTATCGCCGATGCCGATGCCCCGGCGCTGATGGCACGCCGGGTGCTGGCGGCGCTGAACGGCCCGTTCCTGATCGAGGAACAGGCGGTCGAGATCAGCGCCAGCATCGGCTTTACCAGCTTTCCCGACGATGCCGACACCGCCGACCGCCTGATCCGCAACGCCGACGTGGCCCTGTATCGGGCGAAGTCCGGCGGCCGCAGCCGCTTCGAGCGCTACCGGGCGGAAATGGACCACGAGTTCGTTCGCCACCGCAAGCTGCAGGGTGGCCTGCGCCGGGCCCTGGCCGAAGGCGAGTTCGAGCTGTTCTACCAGCCCGTCTTCGACCTGCAGCGCCGCTGCCTGAGCAAGGCGGAGGCCCTGTTGCGCTGGAACCAGCCGGATGGGCGGCACGTGACGCCGGCGGAGTTCATCCCGATCGCCGAGGCCTCGGGGCTGATCCACGCGCTGGGCGAGTGGGTGCTGCGCGCCGCCTGCCGGCAGGCGGCGGCATGGCGCAGCGCCGGCTGGCCGCTCAAGGTCGCCGTCAACGTCTCCGCGACGCAGCTGCGCCGGCCCGAGTTCGTCGACGCGGTCCTGACCGCCTTGAGCCGCGCCGGGCTCGAGCCCGGCCTCTTGGAGCTCGAGCTGACCGAGAGCGTGTTCCTCGACCCATCCAAGCAGCAGATCCACGACACGCTGCAGGATCTGGCCAACCATGGCATCACCCTGGCCATCGACGATTTCGGCGCCGGCTACACCTCCTTGGCCTACCTCAAGCACTTTCCGTTCGACGAGGTGAAGATCGACGCCTCGTTCGTGGCCGAGATCGGCGGCAAGGCCGGCGGCGGCGCCGTCGCCGCGGCGCTGATCGGGCTCGCCCACAGCCTCGGCAAGCGCGTCACCGCCGAAGGCGTCGAATCCGGCGAGCAGCTCGCGTTCCTGCGCGATCGCGGCTGCGATGCGGCACAGGGCTACCTTCTGGGCCGGCCCGGTCCGGCCTCCGGCCTGGCCCGTCTGCTCACCGCGGCCTGATGATCAGGCGGCGTGCAGCCGCTCGCCCGCGACGTAGGTCGCCCGCACCGAGCGGTCGTCGCCCAAGGTCATCAGCACGAACAGCTCCTCCTCGAGATCGTCCTGGATGGTTTCCATGCGATGCGCCATGGCCGGGGTCGCCCGGGCGTCGAGCACAACCAGATCGGCCTCGCGCCCGGGTGCGATCGCACCGATGCGGTCCTCCAGGCCCAGGCAGCGCGCGTTGCCCAGGGTCATCATGTGGAACGCTGCCAGGGCCGGCAGATTCTGTCGGCGCAGTTGCAGGACCTTGTAGGCCTCGGCCGCGGTGCGCAGCATGGAGTAGCTGGTGCCGCCGCCGACGTCGGTGGCGAGCCCGACGCGGACCGGCCGCGCGGCGTCGCGCAGCATCGCCAGATCGAACAGGCCGCTGCCGATGAACAGGTTGGAGGTCGGGCAGAACACCGCGATCGAGCCGGTCGCGGACAGCCGCTCGAGCTCGGCGGCGTCCAGATGGATGCAGTGGCCGAACAGCGAGCGTGGCCCGAGCAAGCCGTAGCGATCGTAGATGTCGGTGTAGCTGCTCGCCGCGGGATAGAGCCGTCGCGCGGTCGCGATCTCGTCGAGGTTTTCCGCCAGATGCGTCTGCATGTAGGCATCGGGGTGCTCGCGGACCAGCGCGCCCGCGGCCTGAAGCTGCGCCTCGGTCGAGGTCAGCGCGAAGCGCGGGGTGATCGCGTAGAGCTGCCGGCCACGGCCGTGCCAGCGCCGGAGCAGGGCCTTGCTCTCGCGGTAGCCGGTCTCGGCGGTATCGAGCAGCCCCTCCGGCGCGCCACGGTCCATCATCACCTTGCCGGCGATCATGCGCGTGTTGCGGCGCTCGCTCTCGGCGAAGAAGGCCTCGACCGATTCCGGCCGGACCGTGCAGTAGACCACGGCCGTGGTGGTGCCGTTGCGCAGCAGCTCGTCGAGGAAGAAGCGGGCGACGCGCTCGGCATGCGCCGGCGCCTGGAACTTCTGCTCCTCGACGAAGGTGTATTTCTGCAGCCATTCCAGGAGCTGCGCGCCGTACGAGCCGATCACCTGGGTCTGCGGGTAGTGGATGTGGGTGTCGATCAGGCCCGGCAGGATCAGATGCTCGGGATAGTGGTCGACCGTGGTGTCGGGCGGCAGTGTCGGCAGCAGGGCCGCGGCCGTACCGACGTCGGTGACCATCCCCGCCTCGATCACGACGATGCCGTCGGGCAGGTAGCGGTAGCTGGCGGCCGCTCCGACCTCGGCCGGGTCGCCCAGGAAGGTGAGGATGCGGCCGCGTATCGCCTTGCGCATGATCGTGCCTGCCCTCGCCTAGTCCGGCTTCGCGCCGTCCGCGATCCACGCCGCCAGGACCTGGCGCTCCTCCGGCGTGATCTCGGTGATGTTGCCCGGCGGCATCGCGTGGGTGTGGACCGCCTGGATCGCGATCTGCCCGGCATGCTGGACGATCCGCTCCGGCGTGTCGAGCATGACGCCCTTGGGCGGCACGGCGATGCCCTCCCACATCGGCTCAGCCGTGTGGCACATGCTGCACCGGCCGAGGACGACCTCCTCGGCCTGGGCGAAGGTCACGGGCTCCGCCGGGGCCGCCGAGCTCTCCTCGGTCACCGCCGGCCCGGCCGCGCTCAGGAAGATGATCACGACGATACCGGCCACGGCCACGCCCCAGGTCCACCATGGCGACGGCTTGCCCTGGTGGCGGATGTTGTAGAAGTGGCGGACGACGGCGCCGATGACGAGCACGATGCCGAAGATGAGCCAGTTCCAGCGGGTCGCGAACGCCAGCGGGTAGTGGTTGGCGATCATCACGAAGATGACCGGCAGGGTCAGGTAGTTGTTGTGCAGCGAGCGCTGCTTGGCCACCGCGCCGAGCTTCGGATCGGGCTTGCGGCCGGCGATCAGGTCGGCCACCACCACCCGCTGGTTCGGGATGATGGTCATGGCCACGTTCGCCGCCATGATCGTGCCGACGAGGGCACCCATCTGCATGAAGGCGCCGCGGCCGCTGAACAGGAAGGTGTAGCCGAAGGCCACGACCACGAGGAAGACGAACAGCGCGGCGAACAGGAGGGCGTCGTTGTCGCCGAGCTTGGACTTGCACAGCTGGTCGTAGACCACCCAGCCGAGAACGAGGCCGACGACACTGATCAGCACCGCCGCCCAGCCCGGCAGCGCCAGCACGGAGAGGTCGATCAGGTAGAGCTGCGCCCCGAAATAATAGACGATGATCAACAGGCCCATGCCGGAGAGCCAGGTGGCGTAGGCCTCCCACTTGAACCAGGTCAGCTCGTCCGGCATCTGCGCCGGCGCCACCAGATACTTGACCATGTTGTAGAAGCCGCCGCCGTGCACCTGCCACGCCTCGCCACCGGCCCCTTCCGGCAGGCCGGGCCGCTGCTTCAGGCTCAGGTCGAGATGGACGAAGTAAAAGGAGCTGCCGATCCAGGCGATCCCGGCGATGACGTGTAGCCACCGCACCGCCATGCTCAGCCATTCCCACAAGATCGGCTCCACGACATTCCCCCTTTGCTGCTGTTGCGGCGCGTCCCGGCCCGTCGTCCGTGCTACCTCAGAGGACCGCGGGCGTGAACCGCGCAGCGTCGTCCAGGATTTTCAAACCGAAGCAAACAATGGGCCGCAGGGAAGACGGGCATGGGGATGCTGATCGAGAACATGGAGGTGTTCGTGCGCGTGGTCGACTTGGGCAGCCTGTCCGCCGCCGGCCGGCACATGCGCCTGTCGCCCGCCGTGGTCAGCCACCGCCTGCAGCAGCTCGAGGCACATCTAGGTGTGCGGCTGCTCAACCGCACCACGCGCCAGGTCCAGCCGACCGAGCAGGGCGCGGCCTTCTACGAGGCGGCGCAGGAGGTGCTCGCCGCCGTGGCCCATGCCGAGAGCGTCGCCGCCGATGCCGGTGGCACGCCGCGGGGCAGCCTACGCGTGACCGCACCCCTGGGCTTCGCCCGGCGGGTGCTGGCTCCGCTCCTGCCCCGGTTCCAGGCGCGCTATCCCGAGATCGCCGTCCGCCTCCGCCTGTCCGACCACCTGATCGACCTGCTGCGCGAGGCCGTCGACATCGCGATCCGTCTGGCCGTGCTGCCCGATTCCAGCCTCGTCGCCCGCAAGATCGCGCTTTGCCCGCGTCTGCTCTGCGCCGCGCCCAGCTACCTCGCGGCGCGAGGCGCCCCGGCGCGGCCGGAGGATCTGCTCGACCACGACTGCCTCCTGCTGCGTTTTCCGGGCTCGCAGCAGTTTCGCTGGACCCTGCGCACACCGGACGGCCCGGAGCCGTTCGCGGTCGCCGGGCAGCTGGATGCCGACGACGGCGACATGCTTACCGAATGGGCGCTGCTCGGCCAGGGAATCGTCATGAAGCCGGCCTTCGAGGTGGCCGAGCATCTGCGCGCCGGGCGGCTGGTGCCGGTGCTGCCGGCTTTTCCGCCCGAGCCGGTCACGCTCGCCGTGGTGTACCCGCACCGCCGCTTGCTGCCGGCGAAGGTGAAGGCGTTCGCGGACTTCATGGTCGACGAGGTCGGGCGCGCCGTCGCCACCGACAATGAGCCGGCATGGCCGGGAATCGTGGCCGATCAGCCGGCCGAGAGCACGAAATTGCGCACGATGGGGTAGATCTGCGCTTCCCAGCGCTTGCCGCTGAACACACCGTAATGGCCGACGCCGGCCTGCATGTGGTGACGCTTCATGTACGGGCGTAGCCCCGAGCACAGATCGTGGGCGGCGGCCGTCTGGCCGAGCGAGCAGATGTCGTCGCGCTCGCCCTCGACCGTGAGCAGCGCCGTGCGACGGATGAGCCGCGGCTCGACCGGCCGGCCGCGGTAGCGCAGCTCGCCCTTGGCCAGCAGCGCCTCCTGGAACACGTAGCGGACCGTCTCGAGGTAGAAGTCGGCCGAGAGGTCGAGCACGGCCAGATATTCGTCGTAGAACGTCTTGATCGCCTCCGCCTGCTCGATCTCGCCATTCACGAGATGGTCGTGCAGGTCCCGATGCGCCTTCTTGTGCCGCTCGAGGTTCATCGACATGAACGCCAGGAGCTGCACGAAGCCCGGGTAGACACGGCGTCCGGCGCCCCCGTAGCGCATCGGCACGGTGGCGATCAGGTTCTGCTCGAACCACGCGATCGACTTGCTCAGCGCCAGCTCGTTGACCTTCGAGGGGCTGATCCGCGTGTCGACCGGACCGGCCATCAGCGTCATGCTCAGCGGCTGCGCCGGGTTGCCGTCGGCCGCCATGACCGCCGTCGCGGCCAGCACCTGCACGCAGGGCTGGCACACCGCGAGCACGTGCGACCCCGGGCCGATGGTCTCGAGGAACCGGATCACGTGGTCGATATAGTCGTCGAAGGCGAACGGACCGGCGGCGAGCGGCACGTCGCGCAGATTGTGCCAGTCGGTGATGTAGACGTCGTGATCGGCGAGCAGCGTCTTGACCGTGCCGCGCAGCAGCGTGGCGAAATGGCCGGACAAGGGTGCCACCACCAGCATCCGCGGCTGCGGCGTGTCCACGTCCTTCGCGAAGTGCAACAGCGTGCCGAACGGTGTGCTCAGCACCGGCTCCTCGCGCACCGCGACCTCGCGGTTGCCGACCAGGACCCGGTCGATGCCGTAGGCGGGGCGGTCGTGGCTGAGGCCCGCCCGCGAGATCAGCTCCCAGGCCGCGGTCAGGCGGCGGCCGACCTGGTGATCCCAGATCGCACGGATCGGGGCGTAGGCGAGCTGCGCCTCCCGCGCTGCAGCACGAATGGGCTCGATCAGATCCGTGTAGCAGTGATAGGCGATGTAGAGCATGTCCCGCCTTCGGTTGCGCCGCTTCCCCTGGAAAGGACTAGCGCAAGAATCCCGGCAATGCGACATGATTGCTGCCGTGCAGCACACCTTCGAAGGGAGAAAAACGGATGGCCTCGGCAACCCTCACCATATCCAGCCGAAACTACTCGGCCTGGTCACTGCGTGGTTGGCTGCTGTGCAAGATGGCCGGGCTGTCGTTCGACGAGGTGGTGCTGCCGATCGACGACGCCGCCAGCCGGGCCGAGCTCCTGCTGCTGTCGCCGTCCTTCCTCGTGCCCTGCCTCGAGCACGACGGCGCCAAGGTGTGGGACACGCTGTCGATCGCCGAGTACGTGGCCGAGCTGAAGCCCGACGCTGGCCTGCTGCCGGCCGAGCGGATCGCCCGGGCGCATTGCCGCTCGATCTGCGGCGAGATCCATTCCGGCTTCGCCAACCTGCGCGCGGCCCTGCCGATGAACCTCAAGGCGCAGCACACCGGCTTTCGCATCTTCGCCGGCGCCCGGCCCGACATCGCGCGCGTGATCAAGATTTGGGCCGAGTGCCTGTCCGGCTACGGCGGCCCCTTCCTGTTCGGCAAGCGGCCGTCGATGGCGGACGCGATGTACGCGCCGGTGTGCACCCGCTTCCTGACCTACGGCGTCGAGCTGGATCCGGCCAGCGCCGGCTACTGCGCCACGATCATGGCCTGGCCGCCGATGGCCGAGTGGGTCGCCGCCGCCAAGGCCGAGCCCGACGATCTCGAGGAGCTGGACGCCGAGTTCTGAGCCGCCGTCGGCCCGCCGGCAGGCTCGCGGCTCGGGCGGCCGCCCGACGGCTGCCTACAGCCAGCCGCGCAGCTTGAAGACGACGAACGGACCGATGGCGGAGACCAGCATCAGACCGAGGCCCCAGGCATAGCCGTAGCTCCAGTCGAGCTCGGGCATGTTGTGGAAGTTCATGCCGTAGATGCTGGCAACGAGCACGGGCGGGGTGAGCACGACGCTGACCAGGGAAAGGATGTAGATCACCTTGTTCTGCTGGATGCTGATCAGGCCCACGGTGGCGTCGAGCATGAACTCCATCTGGGCCACCATGCCGGAATTGTGCTCGGCCACCGCATGCAGGTCGGCCTTGATCGCCTTCATGCGCCGGCGCAGGCCCTCGTCGGCATGCTCGTCCCAGAAGCCGACCAGCCGGATCAGGCTTTGCAAGGACTGGTGCAGCATGGCGGTGACCTCGTGCTGCGTGCCGAGGCGCTCCATGATCGCCTCGAGCCGCCGGGTGCGGCGACCGACCGACAGGCGATGGCCGGCGCGCCTGGCGAGGGCCTGCGGATGGTGGAAGATGCCGTGGCTCAGGTGCTGCAGCTCGGCGCCGACCTTCTCCAGCCGCTCGGCGATCCGGTCCACGATCGCTTCGAGCAGCGAAGCCAAGAGATCGCCGGCCCCGCTGAGCTGGATTTCACCGCCGGCATAGCGGGCGATCAGCGGATCGAGCGAGGTCACGCTGCTGTAGCGCACCGTCACCAGCCGCTCGCCGGTGCGCACGAAGGTGACCGGCACCAGCGGATGGGCCGGGTCGGCGCCGGTCGGCACCGAGGCGCTCATGTAGAGCGCGCCGTCGCGCGCCGCCAGGCGGTCGGACACCTGCAGCCCACCGGCCTCGGCACGCGTCGGGATGCCGACCCCGAGCGCCTGCTCGACCGCGCGCTCCTCCGCCCGTGACGGCGAGACGAGATCGATCCAGATCGCATCCTGCGGCACGCTGCCCGCCGGGTCGATGGCCAGGGGCCGCAGCCCGCCGGCGACGATCGCAAAGCAGCGCAGCATGCGCGATCCCTTCCCGGGCGCGGGTCAGGCGCACGGGCCCGCCAGCGCGAGCGCCGGCATGGCCGTCCGCGGAATGATCGCGCCCTGATGTCCGATGACGGTGCCGGCCAGCCGGTGCCCGACCTGGGCCGCCGCCTCGGCGGCGCAGCCGGCGAGGCGCGCAGCGAGGTAGCCGGCGGCGAAGCTGTCGCCGGCCGCCGTGGTGTCGACGACGGTAGCGACGGGCGGGGCGGGCACCATGGTCTCGGCTCCCTCCAGCAGCACGCGGCAGCCAGGCTCCTTGAGCTTCAGCACCAGCTCCTTCGTGGCCGCCTGCATCAACAGCTCCGGCGGCCGATCGTTGCCGAACAGCAGCTCGAGATCCTCGGCCGAGGCCAGGATCTGGTCGGCGAGCTCGAAGATTTTGCCGTACACGGCGCGGGCCAGGGCACGATCGGGCCAGCCGCGCGGACGGAAATTGGTGTCGAACGCGACCCGCGCCCCCGCGGCGCGCGCCCGCGCCAGCGTGGCGAACAGCCGCTCACGGCCGTCCGTGCCGTACAGCGACAGCGTGATGCCGGACAGGTAGAGCAGGTCGCGGGCAGTCAGCGCCGCCTCGATCTCCCCGGTCTGCGGCAGCTCGAACAGCTGGCGCGCCGGCGCCTCGCCGCGCCAATAGAAGAAGCTGCGCTCGCCATGCGCATCGCGACGGATCAGGTAGAGGCCGGGCACGCGGCCGGGCAGGCGCAGCACCAGTTCGGTGCCGATGCCTTCCCCTTGCCAGCCGGCGATCATCTCGTCGCTGAACGGGTCGTCGCCGAGCACGGTGCAGTAATCGACCGGGACGCCCAGCCGGGCGAGATAGACGGCCGTGTTCAGCGTGTCGCCGCCATAGCCGCGGGAGAGCAGGTCCCCCTGCACTTCCGACAGCTCGAGCATGCACTCCCCGATGCAGGCGATCCGCATCCGTCAGCCTCCTCCTTGCGCGGGCCTCACGCCCGTCGTGCGCCGCCGCGGGCCCGGTGCGCCGCCGCCTTGGCCCGATTGCCGCAGACCGCCATGCTGCACCAGCGCCGTGAATGCGCCTTGGTCTTGTCGAGGAACATCAACGTACAGGCGGCTCCCTCGCAAGCCCGGATCAGCCGGAAGTCGGCCGTGCAGAGCAGATCGCCGATGGCCTCGGCGATCGGCTGCAGCAGTTGGTCGGGAGCGGTCCAGCGCCGCACCCGCTGCCAACGCACCACC
>JBDHTW010000066.1:0-24473 GCA_039808865.1 Geminicoccaceae bacterium | reverse complement strand
GAGGCCATCGGCCCCGCCTGACCACACCCCTTTCCCCCCGCGTGCCCTTTCGCCTCCCTGGGGGCACCGGGTCCACTCGGCCCCGAGCATCGCGCTCGGGGCCTTTTTTCTTGCCCGGACGTGCATCGCGCCCGTGCAAGTTGAGAGGTGGTGCAGGCGCTCGGCCATGCCCATCTCCAGCCGAGCGCGACGCGCTGCGATAGCTCGAGCCAACGGAAACGGTGCAGCGTGTCCTCGACCGCGCCTGATCAGCAGAGAATGTCGGCCCTGCCCCTGCAGGGGGTGGTCTGGGGCATCACGGCCGCATGCGCCTGGGCAATCTACAATGTCGGTGCCAAGGTCGGCGCGGCGCAGGGCTTCCAGCCGGCCGACCTGACCTTGATCCGCTTCAGCGTGGCGGGTCTGGTCATGCTGCCGTTGCTGCTCCGCGCCGGCTGGCGTGACCTGGGCGGCCTCGGCTGGGCGCGCGGTATCGTGCTCGCCGTCCTGGTCGGCCCGCTGTTCGGCTTCGTCGTCAACACCGGCTTCGTGCTGGCGCCCCTGGCCCATGGCGTGGTGCTGGGACCGGCCGCCACCATGCTCTCGGCCACCGCGCTGGCCTGCCTGTTCCAGCGCGAGCGCTTGCATCGGCTCCAGCTCGTCGGCATGGCCATCCTGCTCGCCGGCCTGCTGGCCATCGCCTATGACGGCCTCCGGGCGCCGGCCGGCCACATGGTCTGGCTGGGCGATCTCGGCTTCGTCGCCGCCGGCATGCTCTGGGGAACCTTCACATTCCTGCTCCGGCGCTGGCAGGTGCACGCGGTCCAGGCCACGGCCGCGGTCTCGGTGCTGTCGATGCTGGTCGTCGTCCCGCTCTATCTCCTGCTCGCGGACGGGCTGCCACCCTTGCCGGCGCGGGCCGTGGTGATCCAGGCCATCTACCAAGGCGGGCTCGGCGGCTGCCTCGGCGTGCTGGCCTACAGCCTCGCCGTGGCCAGCCTCGGTGCCAGCCGCGCCGCGCTGTTCCCGTCCTTCGTCCCGGCCCTGGCGACGCTGCTGGCGATGCCGATGCTGGGCGAGGTGCCGGACGTGCTCCAGGCCACCGGCATCCTGCTCGCCAGCCTCGGTCTCCTGACCGCCCTCGACCTGTTCGCGCCGAAACCGGCGCCGGTGCCGATCGCCCGTCAGTAGGGCGTGCCATTGGCCCGCTCTGCCCGCAACGCGCGTGCGTACCATTCGAACTCGTCGAGGAAGCGCTTGGCCCGCCGCTCCATGCCGGGGTCGGTGGCCGTGCCTTCATCGTCGAAGGCGTCCTGCACCTTGGGCACCGGGAACAGGGAGGGAATGCTCGGCATGCCGAGCTCGGCCAGGGTCATCCTGAGCTGCATCGCCGCGCGCACGCCGCCGAAGCCGCCGGCCGAGTAGCTGACGATCGCCGACGGCCGGAAGAAATACTCCTCGAGGAAGTGGTCGAGCAGGTTCTTCAGCGCCGGCGGGATGCCGTGATTGTACTCGCCGCTGACGATCACGAACCCGTCGACCGAGCGATAAAGCGCCGCCAGCCGCGCCAGGGGCTCGGGCGCCTCGCCGGCGGCATATTCCTTGTACATCCGGTCGAGCAGCGGCAGCTTCTCCTGCAGTGGGTCGACCAGCGTGGTGGCGTGGCCGCGGGCCTTGAGCTGGGCATCGATGAAGCGGGCGGCCTTGATGCCCTGCCGGGCTTCGCGGACCGAGCCGTAGATGATCGCGAACTGCAGCGTCATGGTCGTTTCCTCAGGGTGGAGGCGATGCGGGCCGGGCTAGCCCGCATGCAGCAGCGCCAGCAGCCATGCCAGGGCGAGCAGGCCCAGGGCCGCCGCGCCGTAGCCCCACTGTGCCACCGGTCCATGCGGAAGTTGGTGCCCGGAGCGGCCTAGGGCCAGCCCGATCGCTCCACCGACCGCGAAACCCGCCACGTGCGCGCCGACGTCGGTCCGCTCGCCGCCGAAGCCCAGGTAGACCAGCAGCAGGATGCCGGCCGACAGCGGCGCCCACCGCCGGATGCCGCCGCGCCAGGGCACGATCCGCCGCTGCCGCAGGCAGCCGGACACGATGCCGAGCGCCCCGAACAGCGCGGTCGACGCGCCGATCGCGGCATGGCTCGGCGCCTGCAGCTCGGCGTTCAACAGGTTGCCGAGGCCGCCGGCGAGCAGGATGGCGAGCCAGGCGAGGCCTGCCCCGAGCAGCTCGGCGGCGAGCGCGCCGAAGACGAGGCCGGCGGCGAGATTGCCGACGAGATGGGCGTGGTCGACATGGAGGGTCAGCGCGGTGATGGTGCGCCACCATTCTCCGGTCTGGACCAGGCCAGCCTGGACGGCCCCTGCCGCCGCCCAATCGATCCCGAAGCTCGCCCGCCGCTGCGCGCCGAAGAAGAACAGGAGCAGAATGGCGAACAGGGCGGTCGCGGCGGCGCCGCGGCGCCGGGCGGGCGGTGCCGGTGGGGCCGGCCGATTCTCGTCCTCGTAGGCGGCGAGCTGCTGCTCGGCCAGCATGGCCACCGACGTGGCGACCCACAGCCCGGCACCGTTGCCGTGCACGACCAGACGCGAATCGATTCCCACCGCCGCCAGGACCAGCGCCAGCTGCTCGGCATCGCGCCGGCGTGGGCTGCGCCGCAGCTCGATCAGCTCATCCATGCCGACGCGGGGCGGTGCCGCCGGTCCGCCGCGGCCCGGGCGGCCGACCCGCGGCCGGCCGGAATCGTTCGCACCGCCATTGCCCTCGCTCCCGTCGTTCGGGTGCCGGTTGCCAAGCTCGAGACGGCGGAGGGTAGCTGCGATCATCATCGCCGACCAGGACGGACGGTGCCGCGCGAGCGGCCAGGGTCCGGGCAGCGGGTGCGCATTCCCTGTTCCGCTCGTCGGCGCCTTCGGCTAGTGAGCATACCAGTCAGGTCGCCGGCTGGAATGCGGCCAGCGGGAGGTGGATCGGCGCCGCTGGCGTACGATCAGGGTTGGCCCGTTCCCGGGTCCGCGCTTTTTTGCCCGGGACTGGCTGGCACGGCGGACGTGGGAGCGGCATGGCGAAGCGGATCTCGATGGGGAGCTGGGCCTTCGTCTCGGACCAGGGGCACGGGGAGTCCGAGCCGATCGCCGACCTGCTCGCCAGCCTGCGCGAGCTGGGCTTCGATGGTGTCGAGCTCGGCGCGCACGATCTGCCGACGGTCGACGACCGGGACCGGCTGAAGGCGGCGCTGGCGGGGCAGGGCCTTGAGGTCTCGGCTTTCGTGCCCGATCTGCGCAAGCTGCATCTGCTCGATGCCCGTGACGGTGCCGGCTATGTACGCGGCTTCGCCGAGGCTTGCCGCTTTGCCGTCGATCTCGGCATCGGCCTCGTCTGCGTCGACACGGTCCAATCGCCGGCGGTGCACCGCGAGGACGATTACCGCGACCTGCTCGGGCGCTTGGCCGCGACCTGGGAGCGCTGCATCGGCCAGGCGGGCGACCTCGGCCTGCGCGTGGGGTGGCGCTTCGACCCGGACCGTGCCTTCAACAAGCCGGCCGACATCCAGCGCGTGCTCGAGCGGCTGCAGCAGGACCATTTCGGCGTGGTCTACGATACCGGCAGGGCGGAGCTCGTCGCCGTCGTCGGGAGGGGCCAGGAGGGCAAGCCGGAGACGCTGGCCGGCGGTCAGCTCGAGCTGATCGCGCGCCTGTCGGGGCGGATCGCGCACGTGCAGCTGAGCGACAGCGACGGCAGCCGGGCGGGCCTGCCGCTCGGCCGGGGGCGGGTCGACCTGCCGCTGCTGGTGCCGGCTCTGGCGAAGGAGCAGACGCCGCAGGGCTGGTGGACGCTCGCGCTGGAGCACGGGCCCGACGTCCGGGAGCACGCGGCCGAGAGCAAGGCCGCCCTGGAGAGGGTCCTCGACAGTCAGGGGCGCTGACGCCCGAGGGACCGACCGCGGGCCGACAACGTGCAGGGAGCAGAGCCACGATGCAGACGATCAAGGGACCGGCGATCTTTCTGGCCCAGTTCGCCGGGGATGCGGCGCCGTTCGACTCGCTGGATGCGATCTGCGGCTGGGCCGCGGAGCTGGGCTATGCGGGCGTGCAGATCCCGACCTGGGACGGGCGGCTGTTCGACCTGAAGAAGGCGGCCGAGAGCCAGGCCTACTGCGACGAGGTCAAGGGCACGGTGGCCAAGCACGGGCTCGCGGTCACCGAGCTCAGCACGCACCTGCAGGGCCAGCTCGTCGCCGTGCACCCGGCCTACGACGAGGCGTTCGATGCGTTCGCCGCCCCCGAGGTGCGTGGCGATCCGAAGGCCCGGCAGGCATGGGCGGTGCAGCAGATGCGCTGGGCCGCCAAGGCGTCGCGCCGGCTCGGGCTGGACGCGCACGTGACCTTCTCCGGCGCCCTGGCCTATCCTTACCTCTACCCCTGGCCACCGCGGCCGAAGGGTCTGATCGACACCGCCTTCACCGAGCTGGCGACGCGCTGGCGGCCGATCCTCGACGCCTTCGACGCGGAGGGCGTCGACGTCTGCTACGAGATCCATCCCGGCGAGGATCTGCTGGACGGCGCCTCGTTCGAGCGCTTCCTCGCCAAGGTCGACAACCATCCGCGCTGCTGCATCAACTACGACCCGTCACATTTCGTGCTGCAGGCGCTGGACTATCTGCAGTTCATCGACGCCTACCACGAGCGGATCAAGGCATTCCACGTCAAGGACGCCGAGTTCAACCCCGACGGCCGCCAGGGCGTCTATTCGGGCTTCGAAGACTGGCCGCAGCGCGCCGGACGCTTCCGTTCCCTGGGCGACGGCCAAGTCGATTTCGGCGGCATCTTCAGTCGGCTCACGACCTACGGCTACGGCTCGTGGGCGGTCCTCGAGTGGGAATGCTGCCTGAAGAATCCCGAGGACGGTGCGCGCGAAGGGGCCGAGTTCATCGCCGCGCACATCATCCGCGTCACGGCCAAGAGCTTCGAGGACTTCGCCGGCGCCGGCAGCGACGCGGCCACCAACCGACGCATGCTCGGCCTCGACCGTTAAGCCGACCGCGCCGGCCAAAATCCAACTGAACGTCGAGGCGCAGCACTCGGCAGCACGACAAGGGAGCAAGGGCGGTGGTCAGTGAGAGCTCGCAGGCGAACCCCGGGCAGAGCCGCAAGCTGCGGCTCGGCATGGTCGGCGGCGGCCAAGCCGCCTTCATCGGCGGCGTGCACCGGATCGCCGCCCGTATCGACGGGCGTTACGAGCTGGTCGCCGGCGCGTTCTCGTCGACTCCGGAGAAGTCCAAGGCTTCGGGGCTGGAGCTGGGGGTGGCGGCGGACCGCTGCTACGGCGACTTCGAGGAGATGGCCAAGCGGGAGAAGCGGCGCAAGGACGGCATCGACGTCGTGGCCATCGTCACCCCCAACCACGTGCACTTCCCGGCGGCCAGGGCCTTCCTGGAGCGCGGCATCCATGTGATCTGCGACAAGCCCCTGACGACGACGCTGAAGGACGCGCGCAAGCTGGCGCAGCTGGTCGAGAAGTCGGGCTGCGTGTTCGTGCTGACGCACAACTATACCGGCTACCCGATGGTCCGCCAGGCACGGCAGATGGTGGCCGACGGCTGTCTCGGCCAGATCAGGGTGATCCAGGTCGAGTACGCGCAGGACTGGTTGACGACCAAGCTCGAGGACAGCGGCCAGAAGCAGGCCGCCTGGCGGACCGATCCGGCACGCTCGGGGCCGGCCGGGTGCACGGGCGACATCGCCACCCACGCCATGAACCTCGCGACCTTCATCTCGGGGCTGACGCTGGAGAGCCTCTCGGCCGACCTCGCCACCTTCCTGCCCGGGCGGGTGCTCGACGACAATGCGCACGTGATGCTGCGTTTCGCCGGTGGCGCCAAAGGCATGCTCTGGGCGAGCCAGGTGGCGCCGGGCAACGAGAACGCGCTACGGATCCGCATCTATGGCGACAAGGGCGGCCTCGCCTGGGCGCAGGAGGATCCCAACTACCTGCAGCACACGCCCTATGGCCAGCCGCCGCAGCTCATCCGCCGCGGCGGGGCCGGCGCCGATGCGGTAGCCGGGCGCGTCACCCGCATTCCGGCCGGCCATCCGGAAGGCTATCTCGAGGGCTTCGCCAATCTCTACAGCGACGCGGCCGAGCTGATCGCGGCGAGGTTGGACGGCCGCGCCCCGGATCCGGCGGCCATGCTGGTGCCGACCGTGCAGGACGGCGTCGCCGGCGTGAAGTTCATCGAGGCCGTGGTGGAGTCGAGCCGGAAGAACGGCGCCTGGGTGGGGGCCGGCGTCTAGCGCCGGGCCTCAGGTCACCGGGCGGCGCAGATGGGCGTGCAGCCGGTGCTCGAGCCAGCGGAACAGCCAGACCAGGGCGAAGGTGAGCACGAGGTAGAACACGGCCACGGTCAGGAACGCCTCGTAGGGCGTGTAGTAGCGCGAGTTGACGATGCGGGCGGCGCCGGTCAGATCGACGATCGTGACCACGCTCGCCACGGCACTGCCATGCAGCATGAAGATGACCTCGTTGCCGTACGCGGGCAGCGCGCGGCGGAAGGCGCTGGGCAGGATGATCCGCCGCAGCATCAGCATCGGCGACATGCCGCAGGCCTTGGCCGCCTCGATCTCGCCCACGGGGGTCACCTGGATGGCGCCGCGCAGGATCTCGGTCGTGTAGGCGGCGGTGTTCAAGGCGAACGCGAACAGACAGCAGAACCAAGCCTGCTTGAGCAGCGGCCACAGGAAGCTCGCCTGCACGGCCGGAAACTGCCCGAGGCCGTAATAGATCAGGAACAACTGCACCAGCAGCGGCGTGCCGCGGAAGAAGTAGGTGTAGGCCCACACCGGACCGTAGATCAGCGGGTTGCGCGACGTCCGCATCACCGCCAGCGGCACCGCGAGGCACAGGCCCAGCACCAGGGCCACGGCCACCATCCAGACCGTCGTCCACAGGCCCTGGAAGTACAGGCCGAGATTGCTCGCGATGAGGCTAAAGTCCATGGGCAGGCCGTGTGTAGGGTTGCTCGGCCCGGCGCTCGGCCCAGCCCAGCAGCAGGGTCGATACCGTCGTCAGCACCAGGTAGATCAGGGCGGCAGCCAAGTAGAACGTGAACGGCTCGCGCGTGGCGCCCGCGGCGAGGCTCGCCTTGCGCAGCGCATCGTCCAGGCCGAGCACCGAGAGCAGCGCTGTCGCCTTGAGCAGCACGAGCCAGTTGTTGCCCAGCCCCGGCAGAGCATGGCGGATGGTCTGCGGCAGCAGAACGCGCCGGAACACCAGGAGCGGGCTCATGCCGTAGGCGTGGCCGGCCTCGAGCTGTCCCGGCGGCACGGCCAGGATGGCGCCGCGGAACGTCTCGGTCATGTAGGCGCCGTAGATGAAGCCGAGCGTGAGCACGCCCGCGGTGAACGGGCTGACGTCGATATAGTCCTCGTAGCCGAGCATCGGCGCCAGCTGGTTGATCAGCATCTGGCCGCCGAAGAAGATCAGCAGCATCAGCACCAGGTCCGGCACGCCGCGGACGATCGTCGTGTAGACGCCGGCCGCGGTCTGCAGTGCCGTCGAGCGCGAGGTCTTGGCCAGGGCGCCGGCGGCGCCCAGCAGCACCGCCACGACCAGCGACAGCACCGCCGCCTCCACGGTCAGCACCATGCCCGAGAGTAGGGAAAGTCCGTAGCCCTGGAGGTTCAGCACGCTCGTCCTTCAGTCGGCATCGACCCAGGGCCGGGGGCGGTCGGCGGCCATGCCCCCGGCATCGTGAATCGGGTCAGCTCCCGTAGATGTCGAAGTCGAAGTACTTGTTGGCCAGGTTCTGCCAGACGCCGTTGGCGCGGATGGCGTCGATCGCGCCGTTCAGCATTTCCTTCAGATCGGTGTCGGACTTGCGCACCGCGATGCCGGCGCCCTCGCCGAACCACTTCGGATCCGAGTAGGCCTCGCCGACGAACTCGAAGTCGACCCCCTTGTCGGTCTTGAGCAGGCCCTCGCTCAGCGTGATCGAGTCGGCCAGCAGCAGATCGACCCTTCCCGCGATCAGGTCGAGATTGGCCTCGTCCTGGGAGCCGTAGCGGACGATCTCGACCACGTCGCCGAAATTGTCGGTGAGGAAGCTGTCGTGGGTGGTGGCGCGCTGGACACCGACCTTCTTGCCGGCGAGGCCCTCCTTGGTGATCTGGATCCCCGAGCCCTTCTTGGCGACGAAGCGGGCCGGCGTCTGGTAGTACTTCTTGGTGAAGTCGACCTTCTGCTTGCGCTCCTCGGTGATCGACATCGAGGCGATGATCGCGTCGAACTTGCGCGACAGCAGCGCCGGGATCAGCCCGTCGAAATCCTGCGGCACGAGCACGCACTCGACCTTCAGCTGCGCGCACAAGGCGTTGGCGACGTCGATGTCGAAGCCCTGCAGCTGACCGTTGGCGTCGACGAAGCTGAAGGGCGGATAGGCGCCCTCCACGCCGAAGCGGATCTTGGTCCATTCCTTCGCCTGTGCCGTACCCGCCAGCGCAAGAAAGCCAGCGGTCGCGACGACCGCGAGACGGCGCGTGAACTTGGTCATGATGGCTCCCCGGTGCTCGACCCGTAGCATCCCTTGATGATCCCCCGTCCCGTCAGGCGGCAGCGCCCCGCTCCTGCTGGGTGAAGCTGGACAGGAACTGCCGGAACCGTTCCGACGGCGGGTCGGAGAACATCGGCCTCGGCTCCCCCTGCGCCTCGATCAGGCCTTGATGCAAGAACACGACCTTGCTCGCGACGTCCCGCGCGAAGCCCATCTCGTGAGTCACCACCAGCATGGTCCGCCCTTCGGCGGCGAGATCGCGCATCACCTTCAGCACCTCGCCGACGAGTTCGGGATCGAGGGCCGAGGTCGGCTCGTCGAACAGCATGACCGTGGGCTCCATGGCGAGCGCACGGGCTATCGCCGCCCGCTGCTGCTGGCCACCGGAGATGTGCGCGGGGTAGGCGTTGCGGCGCTGGAAGATGCCGACCTTGTTCAACAGCTGCTCGGCCCGCTCGACGGCTTCCTTGCGTGGCACCTTGAGGACGTGCACCGGGGCCTCGATGATGTTCTCCAGGATGGTCATATGCGACCAAAGATTGAAGCCCTGGAACACCATCGCAAGCTTGGAGCGAATCCGGGCCAGCTGCTTCGGATCCTGCGGCTGCAGCGCGCCACGCTTGCCCGGCTTCAGACGGATCTCCTCGCCGGCGACCGTGATGCGGCCGGCATTGGGCGTCTCCAGCAGGTTGATGCAGCGCAAGAACGTGCTCTTGCCGGAGCCGCTGGCGCCGAGAATGGCGATGACGTCGCCTTTGGCGGCTTGCACCGAGACGCCTTTGAGGACCTCGACCTGGCCGAACTGCTTCTTGATGCCCTCGACCGCCAGGGCCAGCGAATTCTCGGTCATGCTGAGCTCGGGCTTCCTCTGCTTTCTGGATCGGACTTTGCGCTGCGCCACCAGGGGCATGTCAAGCCCTGAAGCAGCGGCAGGCGTCACGAACGCCGCAAACGGCGTCCTCGCAGGCGGGACAGGCCCAGAACCGTACGGTTCCATCGCGGGTGCGGCGAGCTTTCGCCCAGCCACGGCAGTGGCAGTGTCGCCGCATCGTCGACGAGATGCACCGCCAGCCGCCCGGCGCGACCGCGCACGTCGACGTACCGCTGCGGCTGCGCGTCGAGCTCGATCCCGGCCCGCCGGACGACGGCCCCGGACACCACGAGCTGACAGCCCAGCTCCTTGGTCAACGTCTCCAGCCGGCTGGCGATGTTGACCGTATCGCCGATGGCGGTCAGCGAGGTCGCGCGACCGTGCCCCATCTCGCCCAGGATGACCGGACCCTGGTGCAGGCCCATGCCCATGCGCAAGGGCTCGTCCAGCTCGACCTGCAGCTCACGACTGACCTCGTCCAGCGCCGTCGCCATGTCGCGCGCGGCGGCCAGGCTGGCGCGGGCCGCCTGCTCGGGGGTGCCGTCGACGCCGAACAGCGCCATGATCCCGTCGCCGATGAACTTGTCGACGACGCCGCCCGCCCGCTCGATCGCACCGCCCATGGCGGTGAAGTAGCGATTGAGGATGAACACCGTGTCGTAGGGCAAGCGCCCTTCGGACAGGCTGGTGAAGCCGCGCAGATCGGCGAACAGCACCGCGACGTCGCGTTCCACGCCGAGGCTCGGCAGCATCGGGCTGAGGACGCCGGTCGTGGTCGTGGATGCCGGCATGAGGGGCGTCACCGCCAGATCCGCCACCAGCCGGGTCTGGCAGGCGAGGCGGACGTCGGGTGCAGCGCCGATGCGACGGAGGACGCGGCGCTCCTCCGCCGAAGGCGGTGCCAGCCGCTCGCGCCCCTTGCCGATGCGCACCCGACAGGTCGAGCAGCGGCCGTGACCGCCACAGACCGACGCATGGGGAATGCCGCCGAGACGGCTCGCCTCCAGGATGGTGGCGCCTCGGGCCACGCTGAAGGCGCGCCCCCCCGGGTAGGTGAGCCGGATGTTGCGCCGGCGCAGCCACACCCAGCGGATCATCCATGCCAGCGCCAGTGCCGCGACCACGACGGCGAAGCCGCGCACGATCCATTCGGCCGGGCCTTCGACCCAGAAGGCGCGCTCGGCATCGCTGGGCCAGCGCTGTGCGACGGCGAGCGCATTCCATCCCGCGGGGTCCAGGGCCCGGCGCGCCGCCATCTCGCGCCCTGCGCTGACCATGCCGGCGAGGGCCAGGACCGGCAACAGCGTCGCCACCATCAGCAGCCACGGCTGCAGGCGCCGGTAGGCCGGCCGCAGCCGCCACCAGCAATGCAGCCCGATCGTGCCATGCACCCAGACCAGCAGCGCCATGATGGCGAGGGCGCCGGCGCCATGCGGCCAGCTCCGCCCCAGCACGTAGCTGTAGCTGTCCTCGATGCCGCAGCAGCGGTGCAGCCAGCCCGTGCTGAGAACGTGTGCGGTCAGGTAGAAGGGGATGAGCAGACCCAGGACCAGCTGGACCGCGTCGCCGAAGCCGATGCGCCAGCTGCGCCGTTGCCACAGGCTCCACAGGGCGGCGGCGACGTGCACCAGCAGGGCCGTCAGCAGCGACGCCTCGACCGGCGGCAGGCGCCAGAACGCCAGGAAGACGAGACGGCCCTCCTCGGCCGTCCGCAGCGAAACCAAGCCCAATGCGTGGTTGGCGAGGTGCGTGGCAGCATAGATCAACAGCCACAGGCCGCTGCCCAGGCGAAGGCGGGCCAGGGTCAGCAGCGGCGGGATCTGCCACGTCCGAGGGCTCGGCGCTGCGGCAATGTCTCGGTCCCTCGCGGCTGCCATGACCAGGAGGCTAGCATCGGCATCGTCCCCACCGTCATCACTGCCCAGCGAGCGGGCGCGATTTCCAGGGCACAGCGGCCGTTCCGGGGCGGCTGGACGATCCCCGGCATGGGCGCCTCGCCTTGCCTCGCCGGCCTACTGCGTCTACGTCCCTTGCCGAGCCCGCGGATCATCCAAGCCGTGGTCAGCCCAGCCGTGGGGTCCATGCTCAACCTTGCCATCGCCGCCCTGTTCCTGCTCGGAACCCATTTCGGGATCGCCGCCCCCTCCTTGCGGGCCGATCTCGTCCAGCGTATCGGCGAGCGCTATTACCGTGTCCTCTACTCGCTGGTCGCGATCGTGGCGCTGGTCTGGCTGGTTACCGCTTGGCACGCCGCCCCGCTCCATCCGCTGTGGCCGACGTCCTTCGCGATCCGCCATCTGGTCGTGGCGTTGATGCCGCTGGCGTTTCTCCTGATCGTCTGCGCGGTGACGGCCCCGAACCCGACGGTCATCGGGCAAAGGCCGGATCCGGACGCGGCGTCGCCGGCCACCGGCATCATCCGCGTGACGCGCCATCCCTTCCTCTGGGGCACCGCCCTATGGGCGCTGCTGCACCTGCTCGCCAACGGCGATCAGGCGTCCTTGCTGTTCTTCGGCAGCTTCCTCGTGCTGGCGCTGTTCGGTACGATCCGCATCGACTCTCGCCGGATGCGCGAGAACGCGCCGGGCTGGGGTGTCTTCCTGCAGGCCACGTCCAACGTACCGTTCGCGGCGATCATCGAGCGGCGCCAGCGGCTGCAGCTCGGCGAAATCGGCCTGTGGCGCGTCGCCCTGGCGCTTGGTCTGTACGTCGTGTTCTTCTGGCTGCATCCATGGCTGTTCGGCGCCAACCCGCTCGGCTGAGACCCACCGTTCATCGGCCGAGCCACAGGAACCAGCTGACCAGCGCGTAAAGCATGCCGGCGGCGAGCAGAGCGAAGCTGCCCACCTCCAAGAACCGCCGATGGCGTGGATGGGCGAAGCGGCCGCGCGCCAGGAGCCAGATCAGGAGCGCCGCGCCGGCGATGACGCCGAAGATCTGGTCGTCACGCATTCATCCGCACCCAAGGCAGCTCAAGGAACGCACACAGCCCATGGGGCGCCGTCGGAGCCAAAACGTCGGCTAGTGCAGCAGGAAGGCCAAGCTCGCCATGCCGACCCACAACGGCACGCTCAGGATGCAGGCGATCGCGATGCCGAGACACGGATTGCCGCAATCGCCCTCGGGCCGCCGTGGCGTCGGCGGATCCACCATGAAGCGCACGTCATCGACCCCAACACCAGCATAGCCGAACGGATCGACCGATGGTGCCGGCTGCGCGCGAAACTGGCTTCTGAACTCCCTGAACATGACTGCATTATAATCGGAGGCTGAACGTACGGCAATTCAACTAAAATACCATGCCATGTGGCAGATAGATGACAGATGCCCGATAATATGAGATCGGCCATGGAGCAAATTCGTTCGGTTGCTCGTACGTCGAGGCGGCGCGCTACGGCGCAAAGGCGCGCAGCGTCGCCGGGGGTTGCTTGCCGACCGCCGTGTAGCGGAAGCCACCGGCGTCCCAGGCGATCTCCTGCAGCCCGGAACGGTCCGCCGTCTGCAGACTCGGCACACTGCTAGAACCAGAGGTAGAATCAGCTTCCGGCGCCGGCGAGATGAACAGCACGACGGGCGCTTCTTGTTCGGCGCGATCGCGGGCGTAGAACAGGGCACCGGCAGTGCCGGAGGCCAGCATCGCCCGATCGGCCCCGAGCAGCCGGTAGCCCGGAGGCGATGGCAGGGCAGGCACGCCTGCGCTCAGTTCGTTGGCGACCCAACGGCGCACCTTCTCGGTATCGTCGCTGCGCATGACCGGTGCGGTCGTCTCGTTCAGCAATTCCAGGTAGGCGTCCGCCGCGGCGGCGAGGTCGTCGCCGGGTGAGTCGGACGAGCGCATCAGCTGGTAGACCGATCCCAGCGCCATGGCGACCAGCGCTATGCCGACCCACCTCGACGCCTTGCCGCGACCCGTCTTTTGCACGGTCGACAAGGGCCGGGGGCGGCGTCGCTGGCCAGGGCCGGCCACGTTGCGCTCGCGCCCCGGCGATGAGGAGACCAGCCGTGGCAGCGCCAGCAGCCGGCTGGTCGTCGCGGCGCGGCTGCTGACGACCAAGTCGAGCTCCAGGCCCTGCCAGATGGAGGTCGACTGCTCGAGGGCACGGAAACGGCGCTGCATGTCGCGCTCGAACTGGCGCAGCCGCTCGACGCGGGCCTGGCACGCGCTGCAGCCGAGCAGATGGCGGCGCAACAGCGCCGCCCGACTGCGGCTCAAGCGCCCATCCAAGAAGGCCTCGAGGTAGCGTTCGAGGTCACCGCACTCCATGACGACCTCCTTGGAATGCAGATCGACCTTTCGTCGTGGCGGTGACTTGCGCCGCCCGCGATCCACCGCATCCCGCCAACTTAGCTTCGACTTTCCTCCAAGCCGCCGCCGCGTGCAACGGTCGTTCTCGGGCAAGTAGACGCCCGCCCCGCCCGCGGCCTGCCGCCGCCGCGTTTTCCAGTTGCCAACGTGGCGGAGGGCATCAAACATGTCCGGTACAGGTATCATCCCGGCCGCACCCGCCGCGTAAGGCAGGTGGTCGGTGACAGAAACCCAAGGGAGGGCCATGGCGGTGAAAGCGACGTCGCGCAACGTGGCGCTGGTTGGCGGCAGTGGATCGGGCAAGACCACGCTGCTGGAGAGCATGCTGTTCGCCGCCGGGGCCATTGGCCGCAAAGGCAGCGTCGCCGATGGCACCACCGTGGCCGACCACAGCGCCGAGGCGCGCACCAGGCAGATGAGCACTGAAGTCAGCACCGTGAGCTTCGCCTGCCACGGGCTGGACTTCACGGTGCTCGACTGTCCGGGCTCGGTCGAGTTCATCCAGGAGACCTACGCCGCTGTCTTGGGCTGCGATGCTGCCGTGGTCGTGGTCGAGCCCGTGCTCGAGCGGATGATCGTGGTGGCCCCGCTGCTGCAATTCCTTGATGCGCACGCCATCCCGCACTTCGTCTTCGTCAACAAGATGGACCGGGCCGAGGTCCGCTATCAGGACGTGCTGCAGACGCTGCGCCAGCTCAGCGCCCGTCCCGTCGTGCCGCACCAGTATGCGATCGGTGGCGGCGAGGATCTGGTCGGCTACATCGATCTGATCAGCGAGGAGGCGCACGCCTTCCGTCGCGGCCAGGCGTCGGACGTGATCCCCGTGCCGGCGGAGCACCGCGAGCTCGAGCAGGCGGCGCGCCGCGAGATGCTGGAGACGCTGGCCGACTTCGACGACGATCTGCTCGGCCTCCTGCTCGAGGATCAAGAGCCGCCGCAGGAGATGATCCTCAAGGATCTGCGTAACACGCTGGGCGCGGATCAGGTGGTGCCGGTGTTCTTGGGCGTCGCCGACCAGGACATGGGGGTGCGCCGGCTCCTCGATGCCCTGGCGCGCGAGGCGCCCGAGCCCGCCGTGCGGGCGAGCCATCTCGGCATCGCGGCCGACGGCGCGCCGCTCGTGCAGGTGCTGAAGAACTTCTACTTTCCGCATGCCGGCAAGCTCTCCCTGGCCCGGATCTGGCGGGGCAGCGTGAAGGACGGCACGACCTTCGGCGACATGCGGGTCGGCGGCGTCTATCGGCTGTTCGGTGGGCAGCAGCAGAACGTGGGCGCGGCCGAGGCCGGCGAGATCGTGGCCCTGGCCCGCCTCGACGGCGCGCGCACCGGCGCGGCGCTCGGGGCCGACGATGTGGGCCTGCCGCGCCCTCCGAGCGCCAAGCCGATGTATGCGTTCGCGGTCGGTGCCGCCAACCGCGCCGACGAGGTCAAGCTGTCGGGAGCGTTCGCCAAGCTCACCGACGAGGATCCGGCCCTGCTCGTCGACCAGGATCGCGACACCCACCAGACGCTGCTCTGGGGGCAAGGCGAGATCCACCTCCGCGTGGCGCTCGAGCGCCTGAAGAACAAGTACAATGTCGAGGTCCAGGCCCACCCGCCGCGGACACCCTACCGGGAATCGATCCGCAAGAGCGCGCACGCGCACGGCCGGCACAAGAAGCAGTCCGGCGGCCACGGCCAGTTCGGCGACGTCAAGATCGACATCCGCCCGCTCGGCCGCGGTGAGGGATTCTTGTTCGAGAACAAGATCGTGGGTGGCGCGGTGCCGCGTCAGTTCATCCCGGCGGTCGAGGCCGGCGCGCGCGAGTTCCTGCAGCGGGGCCCGTTGGGCTTCCCGGTCGTCGACGTCGGCGTGACGCTCAACGACGGGCAGTTCCACAGCGTCGACAGCAACGAGCTCTCGTTCAAGCTGGCCGCGGCCCAGGCGCTGAAGGACGGGCTGCCGCAGTGCGAACCGGTGCTGCTCGAGCCGATCTTGAGCGTCACGATCTCGGTCCCGGCCGAGTACACGGCCAAGGCGCTGCAGCTCGTCTCGGGCAAGCGCGGGCAGATCATGGGCTATTCCGGCAAGCGCGACTGGAACGGCTGGGACGAGATCGCCGCCCAGATCCCGCAAGGCGAGATGCACGACCTGATCGTGACCCTACGCTCGCTGAGCCAGGGGACCGGCTTCTTCGAATGGGCATATGACCATCTGCAGGAAGTGCCGGACCGCTTGGCGCAGTCCATCGTCGACAAGCACCGCGATTTGGCCGCCTAGCGCGCCGCGCTGCGGACGGCGATCCGGCCGGTCTGGACAGAGGACGGCTCGATGGCCTAAGCGCCGGGGCATCGACCGTCAGCAATGCATGCCGAGGCGGATGTCGGGTGGCCGAGAACGAGACGCGCAGCCGCACCCGGCGTGACCTGCCTGCCGCGAACGGCGGGCGGTTGCCCGCCCGGCGATCCGGCCGCATCCGCCGCTGGTGGGGTCGGCTGCGCCAGGTGCTCGCCCGACCGGCCGTCAAGCGGACCCTGCTGGCGATCCTGCTGCTGCCGACGGCGCTCATCTTGCTCTATCGGGTGGTGCCGCCGCCGATCACGCCGCTGATGGTCCTGCGTCTCGTCCAGGGTGAAGGCCTCAGCAAGGACTGGCGGCCGCTGGCGGCGATCTCGCCGATGCTGCCCAAGGCGGTGATCGCGTCCGAGGACAACCGGTTCTGCGAGCATCACGGGTTCGACTGGACGGAACTCGGCCAGCAGGCCAACCGCGCCTGGTCGGGCAAGGCCACGCGCGGCGCCAGCACGATCACGATGCAGGTCGCCAAGAACATCCTGCTGTGGCCCGGCCGCGATCCGGTGCGCAAGTTGCTCGAGGCGGTGCTGACGCCGCAGATCGAGCTGCTCTGGAACAAGCGCCGGATCATCGAGGTCTATCTCAACGTCGCCGAGACCGGGCCGGGCCTGTACGGCGCCGAGGCCGCCGCCCAGCACTACTTCGGCAAGCCCGCCAGCGGGCTGACCAGCCGGGAGGCGGCGCTGATCGCCGCCGTCCTGCCCAACCCGCGCCTCTGGTCGCCGCAGCGGCCGACCCGCTACATCCAGCAGCGGGCGCGCACGATCGAGCGTCGGATCGGCCAGCTCGGCCCCTTGCTCGACTGCGTCCGCTGAACGGGGTGCTCGGGCTCAGCCAGGCACGAAGCTCTGCACGAGGCTGCCCACGACCAAGGCCCAGCCGTCGACGAGCACGAAGAAGATCAGCTTGAACGGCAGCGACACCATGACCGGCGGCAGCATCATCATGCCCATCGCCATCAGCACCGAGGCCACGACCATGTCGATGATCAGGAACGGCAGGAAGATCAGGAAGCCGATCTCGAACGCCCGGCGGAGCTCGCTGATGACGAAGGCCGGCAGCAGGGCGCGCAGCGGCGTCTGCTCGAGAGCGGTGACCGTCTCCAGATGGCCGATCTCGAGAAACAGGGCCACGTCGTCCGGACGGACCTGACGCAGCATGAACGTACGGACCGGAACGAGCGCGCGCTCGAGCGCCACCTCCTCGTCGATCTCCTCGGCGAGCATCGGCGCCAGCCCGTCATGGTATGCCGTCTCCAGCGTCGGCGCCATGACGAAGGCGGTGAGGAACAGGGCGAGCCCGATCAGCACGGCGTTGGGCGGGGTCTGCTGCAGGCCGATCGCGGTGCGCAGGAACGACAGCACGATGACGATCCGGGTGAACGAGGTCACCATGATCAGGATCGACGGCGCCAGGCTGAGCACGGTGACCAGCAGGGCCAGACGGACGATCTGACCCGAGGCGCTGCCGCCATGCTGGGCGAGGTCGATGCTGATCGACTGCGCGACGGCGCTGCCGCCCAGCAGCGGGACGGCCCCGAGCCCGGGCAGCCACGCCGCGGCGTGCCGCCAGCGGCTCATGCGCCGTCGACCAGGCTCGTCGCCGCGACGGCCGGCCGGCTGTCGACGACGCTCACGCTGCCCGGCGCCAACGCCAGCAGGTGCTCCACGTCGTCCTGGCGGACGAGCACCAGCCGGGTCCGCGCATCCAGCGTCAGGGACGCGGTCACGGTGAGCCTGGATCTGGGCCCGGTCGGCCGCAACCCGCCGACATGCCGGCGGAACAGCCACAATCCGGCCACGAACAGCGCGAGCAGGCCGGCCAGAGCGCCGACGGCGCGGGCGAACGCCGCGGCGTCGATGGCGGTTCCGGTCATGGCGACGGAGACTGCGCCGCGTAGGACGCCAGTGCCTGCCGTTGCCGGTCCCCCGACTGGATCAGCGCACGCAGCGCCGCCCGCTCCCGTTCCAGATCGGCGACCAGGCCGCCGAGTTCGTCGAGCAGCCCCAGGAGGGCCGCCTCGATGACGGCATCGGACTGCGCGATCGCCCGCATGTCCGGGCAGGAGGCTTGGGTCTGGCGCAACAGCTCGTGATCGGGCGGCAGCCCCAGCGCCAAACGCCGCCGGATGCCGCCAAGTGCGGCCCCCAGCGCGCCGAGCCTTGCCGCCGCTTCCTGGGGCGGCATGCCCTGGCCCGCCGCGCCGCCATCCGCCCTATCGCCATCCGTCATGACCGGTCCCGAGACCCTTAGCCTGCTTGTGTGTTGGCCGAGCCTAGCCGCGTATGGTTAACGCAAACCTGACGGCGCGACCGCAAAGCGCGCTCGAAGCTCGAGGATGTCGGATTGACCGCTGAACGATTGAGCGAGCCGGAGATCAGGCGCTATGCCCGGCACATCGTGTTGCCGGAGGTCGGCGGCACGGGCCAGCTCCGGCTGCGCTCGGCACGCGTGCTGGTGATCGGCGCCGGCGGCCTCGGCAGCCCGCTCCTGCTCTATCTGGTGGCGGCCGGCATCGGCCGGCTGGGCGTTGTCGACCACGACGCGGTCGATCTGTCCAATCTGCAGCGGCAGGTCTTGTTCGACACCGGGGCGCAGGGCGAGCCCAAGGCCCTGGCCGCCGTCGAGCGGCTGCGGCGGCTCAACCCGCATGCCACGGTCGTCGCGCACGAGCTGCGGCTGGATGCCGGCAACGCTGCCGCCCTGATCGCGGCCTACGACGTGGTCGCCGACGGCAGCGACAATCTGCCGACCAGGCTTGCCGTGCACGACGCCTGCCGGGCGCTGCGACGTCCCCTGGTCAGCGCCTCGGTGCAGGGCCTGGACGGGCAGCTCACGACCTACAAGTCGTATCTGGGGCCACCGCATCCGTGCCTGCGCTGCCTGTTCGACGACGATCTCGACACGGCCGCCCTGCCATCCTGTGCGCAGGGCGGCGTTCTCGGCCCGGTCGCCGGTGTGCTCGGCACGTTACAGGCGGTCGAGGTCGTGAAGGAGATCACCGGGATCGGAGCGTCGCTGTCCGGTCGGCTGCTGCTCTACGACGCGGCCGCGACCCGGCTCGAGGAGCTGGCTTTCGGGCGCCGCCCGGGCTGCAGCTGCGGCGGGCCACGGGCGTGACGCCACGAGCGCAACCTACGGAAAGCTTACTACACAGAACGGCTTACCGGTATGTCAAGGCAAAGGTTGCGGTTGCGTCCGTGCAACCGTCTGAGGTAAGTGGCGCGCAGCAAGACAGATCTGGCCGAGCAGGCGTGGAGTGGTGTCGACGCTTCGGCGCACAACGCTGGAAGACGAATGCATGACTCTTGAAGGAGCAGCTGCGGCAGACGGAGGGCGGATGTCCGAGACTATCTCCGCCGACTACCGCCCGTCCGAGGACGAGCCGTACATGAATCCGCGCCAGAGCGAATATTTTCGGCGCAAGTTGCTGCGATGGCGTGAGGAAATCCTGCGTGGATCCGATGTCACGCTGCGCCAGCTCAAGGAAGAGGACATGCGGCTGCCGGACCAGTCCGACTGGGCGTCAGCCGAGATTCAACGCAGCTTCGAGCTGCGCACGCGGGATCGCGAGCGCAAGCTGCTCAGCAAGATCGAGGCGGCACTGAAGCGGATCGAGGACGGCAGCTACGGCTACTGCGAGGAGACGCAGGAGCCGATCGGCATCCGGCGCCTCGAGGCGAGGCCGATCGCGACACTCAGCATCGAGGCGCAGGAGCGGCACGAGCGACGCGAGCGGGCCTACCGCGAGGACTAGGCATCACCGACTCGGCAGATTTTGCCGAGGGCGGCAAGTCATGCCGAGTTCGCGGCAGTTCCCGCCCGGCTGAACGGCGCTGAATGAGACTTTGAGGTCGTGGCACGCGGGTTGCATTTGCCCCGCGTATGAACATTCGGCCAACCTTCGATGCATCTTGCCCGGCGTCGGCGCCGGCAGAACCCTTGCGGCCGCATGCCGCCGACGGCGCAGCGGACGACCCGTTCCTCGCCCTGCTGGCTGGCCTGCTGCTGCCGCCCGGGTCGGCCAAAGGCGTGGTCGTGCCCACCGACGCCGGCGTCTCGCCCGGTGCAGGCGTGATGACCGGTGCGCCCGCCGATGCGCCGGCGGCCCCGACCGGCGACGCCGGCGGCGCAACGCCGGTGGACATGGCGCCACAGTCTGTCATGCCGGATGCTGTCGTGCCTTGCCCCGGCGATAAGGCTTCGGATGCCGCCATGGTGGCGGACGGCACCGATCGGCCGCGGCCTGCTCCTGCGCCCAGGCTGCGGCCGCACCCTGCCACCACGGACGACATCCGCCCCGATCGGGCACCCGCCGGCGGCGTGACATCGGCTCACCACACCGTTGCCGGCATCGTGGCCGGGCCATCGTGGCCGATGCCCGCCGCCGACGCCGCCGATGGGGAGCCGGCCGAGCCGGCCCCAGCGCCGGGCGCGGCGGTCGACGGTCCCGGGCCGGTACGCACCGCGCGTACGGATGTGACGGACAAGCCGGTGGAACGAGCGCCGGTGACAACGACCGGGCCGATCGACCAGCATGTCCGGCCGGTGAGCGCGCGCCTGCTGGCCAGCACGACGATCGACGGCCAACGCCTGCACATCCAGCTCGAGCCGGTCGATCTCGGCCGGGTCGAGGTGAGGTTGCGGCTCGACCAGACCGGCACGGCAGGAGCGACGTTCATCGTCGACAGGCCCGAGACCCTGCTCCTGCTGCAACGCGATGCCCGTGTCGTAACCGATCTTCTGGCCGCGGCCGGCTTCACGGTCGAGCAGGGCGGCATCGGCTTCACCCTGCGCGACGGCCATACCGGCGGACAGGGCGGCTCGCCGTCGGCTCCGCCGACGTGGCCGACGGCGGCGTTGCGCCGCGATCCGGTCGAGGGCGAGGCCGTGGCGCCGCGCCCGGCCCGACGCGGCCTGCTCGACCTGCACGTGTGAGATGGACCCGGACATGGCTCAGGAACAACGACCATGACGATCAGTGCGATTGCCGGTGGCGGCGGCGCGCCGACCCGCTCCTCGGGCCAGAGCCTGGCCGCGAACTTCGACAATTTCCTCAATCTGCTGACGACGCAGCTGCAGAATCAAGACCCGCTGGCTCCGATGGACGCGAACAGCTTCACCGCGCAGCTGGTGCAGTTCGCCTCGGTCGAGCAGGCGATCCAGACCAACGGCAAGCTGGCCGAGCTCGGTGCCGCCGTGCACTCCAGCGCCACGGCTGCCGCCATCGGCCTGCTCGGGCAAGAAGTGTCGGCCACCACCGACCAGATCGCGCTGCCGGGCGGCGGCGCGGCGGTCATCCGCTACCGGCTGGCCGATCCGGCCGCCGAGGTCCGGGTCAGCGTGCTCGATGGCCACGGGCGCAGCGTGCGCACCCTAGCCGGCAGCACCGGCGCCGGCGAGAACCTGCTGCCCTGGGACGGAACCGATGCCACCGGCCGCCGCCTGCCGGCAGGCTCGTACACGGTGCGGATCGAGGCCACCCGGACGGACGGCACGGCCGCCGGGCTGGAGCAGTTCGTGACCGGCAAGGTCCAGGCCATCGAGCCGCAGGGCGGAACCCTCAACCTCGTGATCGACGGTGCGACGGTGCCGATGAGCACCGTCCGGCTCGTCCGCCAGACGGGCTGAGCCACGGCCGTGCCGGCCGCCAGATTCGCAAGAGCTCGGGAGCAGACCAATGAGCCTATTCGGATCCCTGTTTTCGGGTGTATCCGGGCTGAACGCGCAGAGCCGTGCCATGGGCACGATCTCGGACAACGTCGCCAACGTCAACACCACCGCCTACAAGGGCGCCGAGACCCAATTCGCGAGCTTGGTCACGCGGACGCGGGGCAGCGCCACCTACAGCCCCGGTGGCGTGCGCGCGCAGAGCTTCGCGACGGTGGCCAACCAGGGCCTGATCCAGAGCAGCGCCTCGCCGACCGATGCCGCGATCTCCGGCGCCGGCTTCTTCGTGGTGTCGAGCCTGCCGGGACCGACGGGAGAACGGCTCTACACCCGTGCCGGCTCGTTCAGTCCCGACTTCCAGGGCGACCTGCGCACCCCCTCCGGCCACTATCTGCAGGGCTGGCCGCTCGACGCCAACGAGGCGATCGCCGACGTCAACCGGCTGCAGACGGTCAACGTCCGCAACGTCAACGGCGTCGCCACCGCGACGACGCAGGTCCGCATCGGCGCCAACCTCGACGCCGATCAGACGGCATACACGGGTGCTTATGCGGCCGGGGATCTCGCGGCCTATGCCGCATCGGGCGGGGCGAGCGGGGTGCAACCCAGCTTCACGCGCGACGTTCAGGTCTACGACAGCCTCGGTCGCGCCCACGATCTCACCCTGGCCTTCCTGCGTACCGGCGCCGCCGACAGCTGGGCGGTCGAGATCGCCGGCGCCGCCGGCGAGCTCGATCCGGGCGCGCACCCGAACGGGCTGCTGGCCAGCGGCACGGTGACCTTCGCCGGTGACGGTGCTCTGCAGAATGCGCTGCTGACCCCGGCCACGGGTGCGGCAGGGGGTCCGGTCACCGTTCGCTGGGCCGCCGGTGGCGGGGCCGACCCGAGCGCGATCGACTTCGTGTTCGGCACGCCCGGCACCGTCGACGGCCTCAGCCAGTTCGCCAGCCCGACCGACGTCGCGTTCGTGAACCAGAACGGGGCCGAGGTCGGCGAACTCAATGCCGTGCGCATCGATGCCCAGGGCTACGTGATCGCCTCGTTCACCAACGGCCAGGACCGTCGCCTGTACCAGCTGCCGATCGCCACCTTCGCCAATCCCGCCGGTCTCGACGCCCGCTCCGGCAATGTCTACGCGCAGACCGACGCCTCGGGCGAATACAACCTGCGCATGGCCGGCAATGGTGGTGCCGGCGTGGTGACGCCGTCGGCACTCGAGGGTGCCAACGTCGATCTGGCCGAGGAGTTCACCAAGATGATCGTCACCCAGCGCGCCTATTCCGCCAATGCCAAGATCATCAACACCACCGATCAAATGCTGGACGAGCTGATCCGCATGACTGGCTGATCATTTGCAGTATCTACGTACATCCTGCCGTCGTTATTTGTGCTCGTCGATCTCTTTCCTCGGCCATTAGCCGCGACTTAAGCCGTCGCCGCTACAAATGCCAATCCAGGTCACGTCGAGCGTCGCTGGACCTAGCTCGGAGATGCCAGATGTCGGATCGCGAACTGCACCATCCCCCGCTGCCGTCGCGGCGCAGATGGACGGTCGAGCCCACGGATCTGCCGCCCCCGGAGACCCGTCGCTGGGTCGCGCGCCGCAAGCTGCAGGTGGTGACGGCGGTGCGGGCCGGGGTGCTGACGCTGGAGGAGGCATGCCGCCGCTACGGCCTGTCGGCCGAGGAGTTCGCGGCATGGGAGCAGGCCATCGACCGCCACGGGCCCGGGGCGCTGCGGGTGACGCGGCTGCAGGACTTTCGCCACGGCTGATGCTCTGCCCGGCCGCTGGCGGTCGTGTGCGGCCGGGCGCCGAGTTCATGAAACGGCATGCCTCTCGAGGATTTTCGGTATGTCCTCGGTGGAGGGATCGATAGACGCTCCGGGCGATTTGAACGGCTTTGCCTGTTCTGGGAGGAGCCGAGGGGCGCGCCGCCATGCTTTGCGCGACGACCAGTGGGAGTGGGTCGAGGGGCCACCGCCTGCAAGGCACGTGTCGGGGTGACGGGCAGGGACGACCGGCTATCGATGGAGGCGGTGCTCTTCCACTACCGGGCCGGCATTCCGTGGCGCGACCTGCCGGAGCGGGATTTTCCGGCCGCCTGACAGACGTGGCGTTCATCCCAGCCATCGCGCAGACCGCGGCCTGCGCAACTGCGCCGGCGTCGTCGCCGGGCTCCATTCGCTGCGGATGATGCCGAACGCCGGGCCATGGTCGACATATCCCGTCGATCCAGCCCGGCCTCTCACCTGACGGCGACGCGGCAAAGCTCATGTTGACGAGCCAGTTGGCCAAGGCGCCGCCGTCCGTGACGACGGCAACCGGCACGCCGTTGGTGTCGCGCAGCGTGGCCCGGGCGGAATGTTCTTCGAGCTTGCGAGCCGTGGCGATGCATCGCCGCTGCAGGGCCGGATGGCGGGACCGGCAGTTGCATTGCCGCTCGCAGGCAGCGACGAACACCGCGAAGCCATCGGCGGCGTTCGGCCAGAACGATGCGAAGGTCACGAGGCCGGGCGGCACCGTCGAAGCCAGCACAAGGCTAGGGGTATCCTCGGCACCACCGCGGGGAATGGCAGCGCCAGAGCCATGCCGTGCGAAACCTCGTCCACGTTCCAACTCCTGTAGCCGAACACCGCATGCGGCTAGTGTCCTGATCGTGAAGTTTCTACGATTATGGTATTGATCGTGGGAGCGGATCGAAGGTGGCGGTGCCGATCGGTTTGAGCACGGCCGAGCGGCGGGAGTCGGCATCGCTGGCGCGGGCGC
>JBDHTW010000065.1:0-24724 GCA_039808865.1 Geminicoccaceae bacterium | reverse complement strand
TGACGTTGAGCTGCAGGTCCTCGCTGTCGACGATGCCCGAGACGAAGCGCAGATAGCGCGGCATCAGGCTGTCGAGCTCGTCGGTGATGAAGACGCGGCGGACATAGAGCTTCACGCCGTGCCGGCGCTTGGGGTCGTAGAGATCGAACGGCTTCTGGCTCGGCACGAACAGCAGGGCCGTGTAGCTCAGCGTGCCCTCGGCCGTGAAATGCACCCGTGCGAACGGCTCGTCGAAGGCGTGCGCGACGTGGTGGTAGAACTCCTTGTACTGCTCGTCGGTGATCTCGGCCTTGGGCCGGGTCCAGATGGCGCTGGCCTCGTTGATCTGCTGCGGCTCGCCGAGATTGGTCTTGGTGTCGCCGGCCTTGGGCCGGTGCTCGAGAATGATCGGGATGCCGATATGGTCGGAATAGGTCCGCACGATCTGGCGGATCTTCCAGGAATCGAGCAGCTCCTTTGCGTCGGCCTTCATATGCAGCGTGACCGAGGTGCCGCGCGGCAGCGGCGTGTCGGCCTCCTGGATCGAATAGCCGTTGCGGCCGTCCGAGGCCCAGAGCCAGCCCTGCTCCTCGCCGGCCTTGCGGCTCTGCACGACGACCTTGTCCGCGACCATGAACACCGAATAGAAGCCGACGCCGAACTGGCCGATCAGCTTGACGTCGTGCTCCTGCTCGCCCGAGAGCTGCTCGAGGAAGCGGCCCGTGCCGGAGCGGGCGATCGTGCCCAGGTTCTCGACCAGATCCTCGCGGCTCATGCCGATGCCGTTGTCGCTGACCGTCAGCAGCCCCTCGCTCTCGTCGGAGAGGATGCGGATCTTCAGCTCGGGATCGTCGCCCAAAAGCTCGGGCTGGCTGAGGGACTGGTAGCGGAGCTTGTCGCAGGCGTCGGACGCGTTGCTGATCAGCTCGCGCAGGAAGATCTCCCGCTCCTTGTAGAGCGAGTTGATGACCAGATCGAGCACACGGCTGACATCGGCCTCGAACGGCTGCACGCTCTCGGTCATGGCGATCGTGAAGTCCCTTCCGTTGGTTTTGCGGCCCCGGATGCGCGGGGATTTGGGGATTTCCGGGCCAGCGTTCAACGGGCCGAGGGAACGTGCTAGACTGAGCGAGCCAGACGGGAGCCGGAAATGGGCGAGCCAGCGCCGAGGGCGATGAGCGCCGACGATTTCATGTCATGGAGCGATGGGTCCGACACCCGCTACGAGTTAGTGGGAGGCATGGTCGTGGCCATGGCTCCGCCCACCTATGTTCACGGTATCATCGTCGGCAACGCCTATGCGGCGATCCGGACGGCGCTGGAGACACGGGCGTCCTGTCAGGCCGCGGTCGAGGCCGGCATCCGGCTGGATGAGGCCAACCAGTACAGGGCCGACGTGGCGGCAAGCTGTGCCGATCCCGCCGGGGTCTTGTACGTGCCCGATCCGTTTCTGATCGTGGAGGTACTGTCCGAGAGCACTTGGCGCGACGACATTGGCCCCAAGCTGCGAAGCTACATCGAGCTTCCGTCCGTGCGCGAGATCTGGCTCGTCGACAGCCGTGAGCGCTGGGTGCAGGTGTGGAGACGGGCCGAGGAGTCGTGGATCGTGACGTTGCCTCTGCGCGGCGCGGCCAGCTTCGTGAGCGATGCCCTCGGCGCCACGATCGGGCTCGACGCTGTCTACCGCAACAGCGGACTCTAGCCGCCGCTCGGCTTCACCAGCTCGGCCCCCACCGCATTGGCCAACGCCTCGCCCCGCTCGAAGGCGGCTATGTTGGCGAGCGTCGTGTCAGCGATCGCCGTCAGCGCTTCCTGGGTGAAGAAGGCCTGGTGGCCGGTGACCAGGACGTTGGGGAAGGTGAGCAGGCGCTGGAAGGTGTCGTCCTGGATGATCTCGTTGGACAGGTCCTGGAAGAACAGGTCGGCCTCCTGCTCGTACACGTCGATCGCCAGATAGCCGATCTTGCCGGACTTCAGACCGTCGATCACCGCCTCCACGTCGACCAGGGCGCCACGGCTGGTGTTGACCAGCATGACGCCCGGCTTGGCGGCGGCGATGCTGCGGGCGTTGACGACGTGGTGGGTGTCCGGCGTGAGGGGGCAGTGCAGCGTGATGATGTCGGAGCGGGCAACCAGCTCGCCGGTGTCGACGTAGCGGATCCCGATCGCCTCCAGCTCGGCCACCGGCGCCAGGTCGAAGGCGAGCACCTCGCAGCCGAATCCGACCCTGAGCGTCCGGGCGACGAGCGCGCCGATCTTGCCCGTGCCGATCACCCCCACGGTCTTGCCGTGCAGATCGAAGCCCAGCAGCCCGTCCAGGGCGAAATTGTTCTCGCGCGTGCGGTTGTAGGCGCGGTGGATCTGGCGGTTGAGGGTCAGGATCATGCCGACGGTGAACTCGGCAACCGCGTGAGGAGAATAGGCCGGCACCCGCACCACGGAGATGCCGAGGGCCGCGGCCGCCGCGAGGTCGACATTGTTGAAGCCGGCGCAACGCAGCGCGATCAGCCTCGTGCCGCCGGCCGCCAGCGTCTCCAGCACGGTGGCGTCGCAGACGTCGTTGACGAATACGCAGACGGCCGGAAAGCCGGCGGCGAGGCTCGCCGTCTCCTCGCTCAGCCGCGGCTCGCGATAGTGCAGCCGGTGCCCGGACGCCTCGTTGCGCGCCGCGAAGCTGCGGCGGTCGTAGGGCTTGGTGCTGAAGATCATGACGCGCATCGAAGCCTCCGGGTCACACTGCCGTCTCAGGAGCGAGCCGCACGAAGCCGACCGGCTCGGACAGGCCGCGCAGCACGGCCGTTTCCCTGCTGATGCGGTGGCCGGAGCGCAATCCCGACTCCTCGGCCAGCGGGGCCAGGGTCTGCGACAGGACGATATCGCCACCCCGGCTCTGGCCCTGCAGCCGTGCGGCAAGGTTCACGGTCTGGCCGAAATAGTCGAGCCGGTCGTTGAGCGTGACCGCGATGCACGGCCCCTCGTGCAAGCCGAGCTTGAGCACGATCGGTGCGGTGCTCCGGCTGTTGAAATCGGCGACGCGCTCCTGCATCGCGATCGCCGCCCGCAGCGCCTGCGCCGGGTCGTGGAACGCCGCCATCACCGCGTCGCCGATGGTCTTGACGATCGCCCCGTCATGCTCGCGCACGATCGCCGCGAGATAGGCGAAATGGGCGCGGACCAGGTGATAGGCCGCGGCGTCCCCGACCGTCTCGTAGAGGGTGGTGCTGCCCTTCAGGTCGCTGAACAGCAGCGCCACGCGCCCGACCGCCACCTCGTCACCCGGACGCAGCACCTCCGCCGAGCACAGGTCGCGAAACGCCTGGAAGGTCGTCGCCCGGTCCGCCGTCAGCGCATCGGCCACCCAGCGGCGATCCTCCACCACGAGCGTGCGGCGGTAGGGAGCCTCGTTGCGCAGCTCGATCGTGCCCGGCGGTGACGGCTCGGCCGCCGACACCATGTCGCCGCGGACCTCGACCGTGGGAAAGGTGCCGCCCGCGTGCTCGATGTCCGCCTGCCGGCCGGCCTCCAGGGTGCGCAGGCGATAGGGGCCTGGGGCCAGGTCGAGCTCGACCCGACGCCGCTCGCCGGGCTCGAGGGTGACATGGACCCAGATGTGCGGCGTGCTCATCGGGCCGAGCAGGCAGAACTCGCCTTCGCCCAGCGGCCGGATCGCCGGCGCGGCGCGGAAGGTCAGCTCGACATTGCGCGAGAAGTCGCGGCCATAGTCGATATTGCAGGTCGGGCAGTGAGCGCCGGTCGGTATCCGGTCGAGGGTTGCCGTGGTGAGCTTGGCTCCGCGACAGCGAGGGCACAGCAGGTCCCAGCGCAGCTCCAGCATGCCCAGCCGTACCGCCTGCAGGCAGGCCTCGACGGCGTGCCGATCCGGCACGCCCCACCGGCGGGCCAGCAGCAGCGGGCGCAGCCGCTCGGCGTCGACGTCGAGCGCTTCGGCGACCTCCTGCGCGAGGCGGGGACCGAGGCCGTGGCCGTAGGGACCCTGGTTCAGCTCCTCGGCGAGCCGGTCGAGGCGCGCGCGCTGCGGGCCCGTGACCGCGGGGTTGCGAAGCTGGAACGGCGCCTGGGCCGCACCGCGGGCAAACCGGTCCGCCTGGCCGGCGAGGTCCTGCAGCGAGCGCATGGCGGAACCCATGAACCCGCCCGCCAGCACGATCCGCCCGAGCAGGCCCTTGGGGGTGACCGTCAGCCGGTAGTCGCCACGACAGCCTTCCGAGGTCGGCGTGAGGTCGAGGCGCGCATCGAAGGAGGAGAACGGCCCGCGCGTGAAGCGGCGGCGGTGCTCGAACCAGCGCTCACGCACCCAGTTGCAGGGCAGATCGTCCCACTCCAGCCGGAGCGCCCCGATCCTGCCGCTGGCCTTGAAGGTCTGGCCACCCTCCTGGTCCGGCACCTCGGTGATGCTGTGCCGCGGCAGGCCGGCGGCCGCGTTCGAGCGCGCCGTGTCCGCCATCGCGGCCCACACGGCGGGCAGGGCGCCGCGAAACTCGAAGCTGAAGCGTCCGACTGCCGGCCGGGCCATGCGCCGTTTCCTCGCTCGATCGCGCCCGGCGAGATTAGACCCGCCACGCCGGAGGCGGAACCTCGCCACAATATCTTGGGTTCTTCGCCCGTCGGATGCACTTCCGGTGCGATGTCACTTGCCAAGGCGGGCAGGAGCCGCAATCTTCACTTCCATGGTTCGACACCCATCGGGTTCGGGTCGGGTGGTGGCGGTCCTGGGGCCGACCAACACGGGCAAGACTCACTTCGCCGTCGAACGCATGCTCGCCCATCGCTCCGGCATGATGGGCTTCCCGCTCCGGCTGCTGGCCCGCGAGATCTACGACCGGATCGTCGCGATCAAGGGTCGCGCCGCCTGCGCCCTGATCACGGGCGAGGAGAAGGTCGGTGCCGAGGATGCGGCCTATCTCGTCTGCACGGTCGAGGCGATGCCGGTCCAGCAGCCGGTCGCGTTCCTCGCCATCGACGAGATCCAGCTGGCCGCCGACCACGAGCGTGGCCACGTCTTCACCGATCGGCTGCTCCACGCGCGCGGCACCGAGGAGACGATGTTCCTCGGTTCCGATACGATCCGGCCGATCCTGAAGCGGCTGGTGCCCGAAGCCGAGGTGATCGGCCGGCCGCGCTTCTCGATCCTGTCCTATGCCG
Organism: Geminicoccaceae bacterium; assembly: GCA_039808865.1. GTDB lineage: Bacteria > Pseudomonadota > Alphaproteobacteria > Geminicoccales > Geminicoccaceae > Benzoatithermus. The sequence continues at coordinate 19,582 of JBDHTW010000065.1, read as the reverse complement.
GCGACAGTAAGCTGCACCGCCTGCCGCGCCGCAGCGCCGTCGTCGCCTTCTCGGCCGCGGAAGTCTACGCGCTCGCCGAAGTGATCCGGCGGCAGAAGGGCGGCGCCGCGGTGGTGCTGGGCGCCCTGTCGCCCCGCACGCGCAACGCCCAGGTCGCCATGTATCAGGCCGGCGAGGTCGAGCATCTGGTGGCGACCGACGCCATCGGCATGGGCCTCAACATGGACGTGGCTCACGTCGCATTCGCCGGGCTGGCCAAGTTCGATGGCACGGAGCACCGCCGCCTGCGCGCGCCCGAGATGGCCCAGATCGCCGGTCGCGCCGGGCGACACATGGCCAACGGCACCTTCGGCGCCACCAACGGCTGCGAGCCGTTCGAGCCGCGCGAGATCGAGGCCATCGAGAGCCACAGCTTCCCGCCGCTGAAATCGCTCCGCTGGCGCAACAGCGAGCTCGACTTCCGCGACGTTGAATCGCTCGCCGCCAGCCTCGACCGGCAGCCGACGCTGGACTGCCTCGTCCGGGTGCGCGACGCGATCGACCATCGCAGCCTGATCTTCCTGTCGCGGCGCGACGAGGTGCGGGCGGTGGCGAACAGCGAGGAGCGCGTGCGCCTGCTCTGGCAGGTCTGCCAGATCCCGGATTTCCGCAAGACCCTGACCGACGCGCATCTGCACCTGCTGGCCACCGTCTATCGTCATCTGACCGGCCCGCGCGGCGTGCTGCCGAACGACTGGGTCGGCGGCATGATCGCACAGCTCGAGCGCTTCGATGGCGACATCGACGCTCTGGTGACGCGCATCGCGCATGTCCGGACCTGGACCTACATGTCGCATCGCGCGAGCTGGCTGCGCGATCCGGTGCATTGGCAGGAGCGGGCGCGCGAGGTCGAGGACCGCCTCTCCGACGCCCTCCACGAGCGCCTGACCCAGCGCTTCGTCGACCGTCGCACCTCGGCGCTGATGCGCTCCCTGCGCGATCGCGACGACCATGCCGGCATTGTCGAGGCGTCGGGCGAGATCACCGTCGGCGGGCATCTGGTGGGGCGCATCGACGGGCTCAGCCTGACCATCGTCGACGCCGACGTCGATTCCGACCGCCGACTGTTCGCGGCCGCGGCGCGCCGCGCCGCTCTGCCCAATCTGCGGCGCCGGTGCGCCGAGCTGGTCGCGGCCCCTGATCGGGAGATCGCCTGGGGCGAGGGCGACACGCTCGTCTGGCAAGGCGTGGCGGTGGCGCGCGTCGAGCGGGGAAAGAGCATTCAGGCGCCGCGCTGCCGGCCCGAGCTCGACCCCACCTTGGAGCCGGCCGTGCAGGAACGGGTGCGCCGTCGTCTCGAGCGCTGGGTGGCGGCCTGGGTCGACGGTCGGCTCGGCGCCCTGGCGCGGCTTCGCGAGGCGTCGGGTGCCGACGGACTCTCAGGACCGGCACGCGGGATCGCCTATCGGCTGGTCGAGCTTCAGGGCGTCGTGCGTCGGGCCGAGGCCGAGAGCCTCGTCCGCGACCTCACGGCGGAGGATCGCAGGGCGCTGGCTCGCCTCGGCGTGCGATTGGGCCGGCACCATCTGTTCCTGCCCGATCTGCTGCGGCCCGCTGCCGCCGAGGCCCGGGCCAGGCTGCTGCGAATCTTCCACGGGCACGCGCTGCCGGCGGTCGCGGCCGGCAGCACGGTGCTACGCGCTTTGCAGTCGACCGATGGAGACGCCATGCTGACGATCGGCTTCGCGGCTTGCGACGGCTTCGCAGTGCGGGTGGACATTCTCGAGCGGATCGCGGCGCGGCTGCGGGCGTGCGCCCGTGCGTCGGCCACGTTCGACGTTCCGGCCGCGCTTGCTTCCGAGGCCGGCCTGACGCGGGCGGAGCTCGGCACGCTGGTCGCCGCTTTGGGCTTCCGCCCCGCCGGCGAAGGGGTGAGCCCGACCGCCTACACCCGGCCCAACGCGCCGCGGCGCGAGCGCCAGGGCGGCCGCCGGTCGGCGGGAGCGAGCCCCGCGCATTCACCGTTCGCCGTGCTCGCCGGGCTCCGCCTGGCGCCGCGCGCGTGAGCGGCCTGAGGCTCGACAAGTGGCTGTGGCAGGCCCGCTTCATCCGTAGCCGCGGACTGGCGGACGGTCTGGTGGCCGCGCGGCGCGTGCGGCTCAACGCGCAGATCGTCGCCAAGACGCATCAGCTGGTCCGCCCGGGCGACGTGATCACCTTGACCGAGCGCGATCAGATCCGGGTGCTGCGGGTGAGGGCGCTGGGCGAGCGGCGCGGGCCGGCGACCGAGGCGCGCGATCTCTACGAGGAGATCGCGCGCGCGGACTGATTACTTCGACGCCTCGTCGATGTAGGCGATCACATTGGCTCGGTCGTCGGCGCTCTTGAGGCCGGCGAACGCCATCTTGTTCTTCGGCACGAAGGTCTTGGGGTCCGCCAGATACTTGTCCAGGTTCTCGTTGTTCCAGACCAGGCCGTCCTTGCCGTGCTGGATCATCGCATCCGAATACTTGAAACCTTCCACCGTGCCGGCAGTGCGCCCGATGATGCCATGCAGCGATGGGCCGACGCGATTGGTCGCGGCATCGATGACATGACAAGCCTTGCACTTGGCGAAGACTTTCTCGCCCGCGGCCGCATCCTGCGCCGACGCGGCGGTGGCGATACCGACCACAAGAGCGGAGCTCGCAAGTAGAGTCTTGAGCATGCTGCCTCCCAAGGGCATTACGAAACAGTAAGGCGACTGCCGGCGGCCAGTTCCCGAGGGCGCCGCGGGTCCACAGACAAGCCCCAACGACCGCCGAAGGCAAGTACCTCAACCCCGTGCGCGCGGCCGCGGGCCGAAGATCGCCGTGCCGACCCTGACATGCGTGGCGCCGAAGCGGATCGCGGCCTCGTAGTCAGCACTCATCCCGATACTGAGCATCGCCAGGCCCTCTCGGGCCGCGAGCTTGGCGAGCAGGGCCGCGTGCAGCGCCACGTCCTCGTCCTCCGGCGGGATCGCCATCAGGCCGTCGATCTCCAGGCCCAGCCCGTCGCGGCAAAGCTCCAGGAAGTCGTGGAGCTTCGCGGGCGCTATTCCCGACTTCTGCAGCTCGTCGCCGGTATTGACCTGCACCATCAGGCGCGGGCTGCGGCCCTGACGGGCGATCTCCTTCGCCAGGGCGCGCGCCAGCTTCTCCCGGTCCACCGTCTGGATGACGTCGAACAGCGCCACCGCATCTGCCGCCTTGTTGGACTGCAGGCCGCCGATCAGGTGCAGCTCGAGGCCGCGCCAGCGCTCCCGAAGCGCCGGCCAGCGTCCTTGCGCCTCCTGCACATAGTTCTCGCCGAAAACCCGCTGGCCCGCGGCCAGGGCCAGCTCGATGCCGGCCGCCGGCTGCGACTTCGAGACGGCGATCAGCGTGACGCAGCCCGGCGGCCTGCCTGCCGCGGCCGTCGCCGCCGCGATGCTCTCCCGCACTCCGGCGAGGCGGGCGGCGACGTCGTCCTGTTGACCGGGCTCCGGCATGGCTTACTAGCTCCTCGCTGCGCAGGGCCATCCGGGAGGAAAGGATGACGTTCGACGAGATCATGGCCCCGCTCGGGGCCGAGCTCTTCCTCCGCGAATATCTGGGGCGCCAGCCGCTGCACCTGCAAGCGTCGCCGGACAAGTTCCATGAGGTGATGAACTGGGACGTGCTGAACCGGCTGCTCGGCATGACCACGATCTGGTCGACCCAGTCGCTCGTGCTGGTCATGGACAAGGAGCCCATCCCGCCGGCCGCTTACGCCTCGCCGGCCGCCGGGCGCGATGGCGGCACCGTATTGCGGCCGGATCCGGTGCGGGTGGCGCAGCTCCTCGCGCGCGGCGCGACGCTGGTGCTCAACGACATCGACCAGCTCACGCCGGCCCTGTCCTCGTTCGCGCGCTCGATGGAGCAGGCCCTGGGCGGCAAGGTGCAGGGCAATCTCTATCTGTCGTCCAAGCGCAAGCAGGGGTTTCGGGCGCATTTCGACTTCCACGACGTCTTCGCGGCGCATGTGCTGGGCGAGAAGACTTGGGCCGTGTTCCAGGGTGTCGCCGAGCAGCCGGTCAAGAGCCCGATGTTCGAGGGTTGGCCGCAGGAGCGGCACGAGCAGCTCAAGGGCGAGCTGTGGCGCGAGGTGACGCTCAAGCCGGGCGACCTGCTCTACCTGCCGCGGGGGCAGTATCACTACGCGCTCGCCGACGATGGCCCCTGCGCGCACATCGCCTGGGGCGTGACCTATCCGATCGGAATGGACGCCGTGAGCTACGCCTTCGAGCGGATGCTGGGCGAGGTCGCCGGCCGCGCCAACCTGCCGCGCGACCGCGCCGCCCTGCGGGCGCGGCTGGCCGAGATCGGCGCCCTGGTCGCCGCGAAGCTGGCCGAGCCGCAGGCGGTCGATGATCTGCTGCGCTTCGGCGCCCAGTTCCGCTGGCCGCGCGAAACCTATGATCTGCCGGGCCTCATCGAGCGGGCGGAGGAGACGTTCCGGGTCAGGCGCGCCGGGCTGCGACTGGTGTCCCAGGGCGGCCGGCACGGGCTGGTGCGGGAAGGGACCCGACAGGCGGTCGAGGTCCCCGCGGCCATGCAACCTCAGGTAGCCTGGGTGCTCGAGCGCGATCTGTTCGCCAAGAGCGAGTTCGCGGCGGCGTTTCCCGCGGAAGGTGCCGCCAAGCTCGATCGTGTAGTTGCCGATTTGAGTCGCATGGCACTCCTGGAGCCCGCTTGAGGTTACAGGTCACTGTGGCAAAGGCGCGACAAGACCCCCGGTAATGCCGGGCCGCGCGTCGTCGGTGATTGCCATGTGCGGTCCGAGTTGGAACATAGCCGCATCACGTAGCCATCGGCGCACGGTGCCGACCGATGGTTTACCAGGCGCTCAGGGCGCCGGTCGGGAACGACAACAAGGCACCCTGGCAAGGCAGAGACCGGACGATGAAACTCAAAAACATCATTCTCGGAACGTCGGCACTGGCTGGAGTGGCCATGCTCGGGGCGGCCACGGCGGTTCCGGCGGCGGCGGCCGAGGTGAAGCCCGGCGGGGCGCTCGACGTCACGATCACGGGCTTCCTGCGGGCGGAAGCCGGCGGCGGTGAGCAGGACGATTTCAACGGCGACCCCGACAAGGCGCGCGGTCTCGACTTCCGCAACGACACCGAGGTCCACGTTCTGGCGCGCGGCAAGAGCGAGCAGACCGGCCTGGAATACGGTGCGACGGTCGAGTTCGAGGCCGACACGAACCAGTCGTTCAACACCGACGAGACCTGGATGTTCCTGCGCGGCGGCTGGGGTGAGCTGCGCATGGGCGACGAGGACGGTGTGGCCGACAACAGCTCGCTGGGTGGGCAGACGATCGCGGCCGGTACGGGCGGTATCGACGGCTCGAGCTTCGTCGCCGGCCCCGAGCCCTACGTGTTCATCACCAACACCAACGACGCCACCAAGATCCGCTATTACACGCCGAACTTCGGCGGGTTCAGCGCTGGCGTGTCCTACACCCCGACGCAGAACGTGGTCGGCAGCGGTGCCGTCAACGGCGACAACATCGCCAACAAGGGCGGTGCGGCGGCGATGCAGGGCGAGAACATCTTTGAAGGCGGCCTGGTTTACGACGGCGAGTTCGGCGGCGTCGGCATCATGGCCTCGGTGGTCGGCCTGTGGGGTGACCTGAAGAACGGTGGCGAGGCGGCGTTCGGCGACGACAAGTGGCGCGGCACGCAGGCCGGCGCGGTGGTCGACCTGTTCGGCTTCAAGCTGGCCGGCAGCTACGGCTACAACGAGGTCGGCGAGCAGAAGAACCAGTTCGTCACCGCCGGCATCGGCTATGGCTTCGGTCCGGTGAACACCTCGGTCACCTATGCCCGGCTGATCGACACCAACTCGGACTACGAGGAGGCGACGGGCTTCGGCGACGCGGCGCAGAACCTGGTGTTCTCGGCGGACTACGCCCTGGCGCCGGGCCTCGTGCTGGCCGGCGACGTGGCCGTGTTCGACCAGGATTTCACCGGCGGCACCGGCACCGGTGACCAGGGCTGGGTCGCGGTCGGCCGGTTCGCCGTGGCGTTCTGAGCCAGACTCGGCACTTTCGCGCGATCGAGCGGCGGGGCCTTGCCCCGCCGCTCTTTCTTTTGCCTCGCGTCCAATTGCGTGATCTGAATGCAACAGGTCTTGTGCAAGCCTGCATCACTCGATCAAGCGCATATTGCGCTGTGGCCCTCCCGACTTCGATAAATCGTTGGCCGGAAGTCGCGCGGTTTCGAGAGTTATCGTCGCGAATGGTGGAGGAGAATCGGCCGCGAGCCCATTGTCGATGCGGCCGCTGCCAGACGAGGAGATGAAGTCATGAGGATCAGGAACGTTCTGCTTGGCACGACAGCGGTCATCGGCGCTGGGGTGCTGGTGGGCGGCGCTGCCAATACTGCGTCGGCGGCCGAGGTGAAGGCAGGCGGCTATCCCGACATCACCATCACGGGCTTCCTACGGGCGGAAGCCGGCGGCGGTGAGCAGGACGATTTCAACGGCGACCCCGACAAGGCGCGCGGTCTCGACTTCCGCAACGACACCGAGGTCCACGTTCTGGCGCGGGCGAAGAGCGAGCAGACCGGCCTGGAATACGGTGCGACGGTCGAGTTCGAGGCCGACACGAACCAGTCGTTCAACACCGACGAGACCTGGATGTTCCTGCGCGGCGGCTGGGGTGAGCTGCGCATGGGCGACGAGGACGGTGTGGCCGACAACAGCTCGCTGGGTGGGCAGACGATCGCGGCCGGTACGGGCGGTATCGACGGCTCGAGCTTCGTCGCCGGCCCCGAGCCCTACGTGTTCATCACCAACACCAACGACGCCACCAAGATCCGCTATTACACGCCGAACTTCGGCGGGTTCAGCGCTGGCGTGTCCTACACCCCGACGCAGAACGTGGTCGGCAGCGGTGCCGTCAACGGCGACAACATCGCCAACAAGGGCGGTGCGGCGGCGATGCAGGGCGAGAACATCTTTGAAGGCGGCCTGGTTTACGACGGCGAGTTCGGCGGCGTCGGCATCATGGCCTCGGTGGTCGGCCTGTGGGGTGACCTGAAGAACGGTGGCGAGGCGGCGTTCGGCGACGACAAGTGGCGCGGCACGCAGGCCGGCGCGGTGGTCGACCTGTTCGGCTTCAAGCTGGCCGGCAGCTACGGCTACAACGAGGTCGGCGAGCAGAAGAACCAGTTCGTCACCGCCGGCATCGGCTATGGCTTCGGTCCGGTGAACACCTCGGTCACCTATGCCCGGCTGATCGACACCAACTCGGACTACGAGGAGGCGACGGGCTTCGGCGACGCGGCGCAGAACCTGGTGTTCTCGGCGGACTACGCCCTGGCGCCGGGCCTCGTGCTGGCCGGCGACGTGGCCGTGTTCGACCAGGATTTCACCGGCGGCACCGGCACCGGTGACCAGGGCTGGGTCGCGGTCGGCCGGTTCGCCGTGGCGTTCTGAGCCAGACTCGGCACTTTCGCGCGATCGAGCGGCGGGGCCTTGCCCCGCCGCTTTCGTTTTGGCACTCCTGCGGGCGCCGCTCGGGAAGGTGCCGCGCCGCCGGGCCGCCAAACGCGGATGGGCTTCTCCCATGGATATTGGCGTACCGTTGCGCGATCTCGGACCAGTCGACGTCACCGGGATCAACGAGATGGTCAAAGGCCTCGGTGAGGCAGACTGGACGGCCAACACGTTCCGCCAGGACGCCCTCGCCGCCAGCGTGCATTCGGTGACCGACACCATCCTCATGAAGACGGAGTGGCATCCGTCCGCGACCAGCACCGGCATCGGCCACCTCGAGGATCTGGTGCACGTCTGGGCCAAGGAGCGAGGCCTCGACCCCGGGCGCTATCTGCCGATCGCGCGCGAGAACACCGACGTCTGGCCAGTCTACACGATGCCGGACTGGCTGAAGTATCGCGACGTGCTGCAACCGATCATCGATCAGGTGACCGGCTATCTGAAGGCGCCGGGCGGGATCATCACCCGTTTGGCGCTGGTGCGGCTGCGCGGCGGCGCCAACATCGCGCCGCACGTCGACGAGCACGCCATGGCCGCCAAGGCGCACCGGATCCATGTGTCGCTCAGCGAATCGCCGTCGGTGGTCTACAAGATCGGCGGGCGGAAGTTCGCCATGCGCTACGGTCGTGCCTACGACTTCAACAATCGGATGCGGCACTCGGTGCGCAACGGCGGCCGCCAGCCGCGCGTGAACCTGTTCGTGGATTACTATGCCAATCCCGGGCTGCACATCCGCAACCCGCTCGACGTGTCGTCCCCGATCTTCGAGAAGCGCACGCCGGTGATCAATTGAGCCGCCGCTGCCGCCGCGCGCCGTGTCAAATCACCGACCGTTGCAGTCTTGCAACTCGTCTAACTCGAAGCACGATGCTATTTTTGGCGTAGCGAAATCGGTATTCGATGGTTGAACTGGCTGTGCAGCGCGGTTTTCTGACAGGGCTCTGGTTGGCAGGTGCCGTGCTGGCCGTGCCTGCGCACGCGCTCGAGCTGGTTCCGGGTGGATACGGTACGCTGCCCGAGGCCCCCGCTCGCGCTGACGCCGCGCCTGTCGGCGTCGATGGTCTGGCCGGTGAGCCCGGTCTTTCCTTGGAATTCACGCCGCGCGCCTCGCTGAGCTCCTGGTCGGCCGACGCTGCCGACGTGGACGAGCCCACGCTGCGCTTCGATCTGACGGTGCGGTCGAACGCGTCGCAGCCGGTTCGGCCGCTGGCGAACGGCACCTCGCGCGATGCGTTGCGAGCGAACGCCGCCCCCAATCAGTCTTCCCTGACGGTCGGCGGCGCCATGCGCTGGTCCGACTGGAGCGTCGGCGGCGGTCTCGGCCGCGCCCACGTCTTGGGCGAGGACGTGGATCTGATGTCGGCGACATTGGGCTATGGCCCGGTCCGGGCCGAGATTGCCTTCGGCCAGTCGCAGGCGACCGCCGGCGTGCCGCAGGACGTGCTGATGTTCAGCACCGATCTGGCGGCATGGTCGTGGCTGACGCTCGAAAGCAACTTGGCGCTTGGTTCGCGCTCGGCGCCCGTGGACGGCGCGCGCGACCGCAATCGCGACTCGGTGGCCTCCGGCCGGTTCGGTCTGCGCCTGAACTTCTGAGGCCCGGCGCCGGATGGCATCCGGAGATCGCCGTGCTATGGTCCGGCCGAACGCATCTCAGGGGCGGTCGCACTTGCCCGCGGCCACCGCATGGATCTGGCGATGACCCAACGAGCTTCCCTTCGGGCGGTGACGCTCCTTTTCTTCTGCGGCTTGGGTGTGGCGTCCTGCGCGACCCAGAGCACCATGCCGGAATTCACGGTGTTCGATCCCAAGGAGCAGCGCCAACGCGATCGCTGGGGCACGTTCACCGGGCGGGACGGGATCACCATCTTCGGCACCGGCAATAGCACCGCCGCCCAGCAGGCGGCCGCCGAGTCGAGCGGCAGCGGCGGGATCGGCGTCAACGCCTATCTCTGGCGCGGCGCCCTCGAGACCCTCAACTTCATGCCCCTGGCCTCGGCGGACCCGTTCGGCGGCCTGATCATCACCGACTGGTATCAGCCGACCGGACTCGCCGACGAGCGGCTGAAGGTGCAGGTGCTGATCCTCGACCGCAGCCTGCGGGCGGATGGGGTCAAGGTGTCGGTGATCCGCCAGCAGCGCGACCCGCGCGGCGACTGGGTCGACGAGCCGGTCGACCCGCAGACCGTCAGCCAGCTCGAGGACAAGATCCTGACCAAGGCGCGCGAGCTGCGCATCGCCGGCCTGGAAGCCACCGGCTGAGCTTGTCGTCGCCGATGGGCCGCGGCTAGGGTACGCCGCCGCGCCCGAGCTTTCCGAGGACCGATGTCCCGCTACCCGTTCCGTGCCACCGAAGCGAAGTGGCAGCAGATCTGGCATGAGCGCCGCAGCTTCGAGGCGGCCGCCGACCCGGCGCGGCCCAAATACTATGTGCTCGAGATGTTCCCCTACCCCTCGGGGCGCATCCATATGGGCCATGTCCGCAACTACACCATGGGCGATGTCGTCGCCCGGCTGAAGCGGGCCCAAGGGTACAACGTGCTCCATCCGATGGGCTGGGACGCGTTCGGCTTGCCGGCGGAGAATGCGGCGATCCAGAAGGGTGTGCACCCCGCCGCCTGGACCTGGCAGAACATCGCCGAGATGCGCGAGCAGATGAAGGCGATCGGCTGCTCGCTCGACTGGTCGCGCGAGGTCGCGACCTGCGATCCCGCCTACTACCGCCACGAGCAGGCGATGTTCCTTGACATGCTCGAGCGTGACCTGGCGTACCGCAAGGAGAGCTGGGTCAACTGGGATCCGGTCGATCATACCGTGCTCGCCAACGAGCAGGTGATCGACGGCCGCGGCTGGCGCAGCGGGGCGGTGGTCGAGCGGCGCAAGCTGTCGCAGTGGTTCTTCCGCATCACCGCCTTCGCCGAGGAACTGCTGGCGGCCCTCGACGGTCTGGAGCGCTGGCCGGACAAGGTCCGCCTGATGCAGCGCAACTGGATCGGCAGGTCGACCGGCGCCCGGGTCCGCTTCCGGCTGGCCGAGCGCGAGGGTGCGGTCGAGGTGTTCACCACCCGTCCCGATACGCTGTTCGGCGCGTCGTTCGTGGCGATCGCGCCGGACCATCCGCTGGCGGGAGCGCTGGCGCGCGACGACGCGGCGCTCGCCGCCTTCGCCGCCGACTGCCTGCGCGGCGGCACCAGCGAGGCCGAGATCGAGACCCAGGAGAAGCGCGGCTACGCGACCGGCCTGCATTGCCGCCATCCGCTCGATCCGGACTGGCTGCTGCCGGTCTACGTCGCCAACTTCGTCCTCATGGACTACGGCACCGGCGCCATCTTCGGCTGCCCGGCCCACGACCAGCGCGACCTCGAGTTCGCGCGCCGCTACGAGCTGCCGGTCTTGCCGGTGGTGCTGCCGCCGGGTGCCGATCCGGCCGGGTACGGCGTCGGCGCCGAAGCCTATGTCGGCGACGGCCTGTTGTTCCGCTCGCGCTTTCTCGACGGCCTCGCGGTCGAGCCGGCGAAGGCGCGGGCGATCGCGGAGCTGGAGCGGCTGAACGCCGGGCGCGGCGAAACCACCTGGCGCCTGCGCGACTGGGGCGTGTCGCGGCAGCGCTACTGGGGCTGCCCGATCCCGGTCGTCCATTGCCCGTCATGCGGCGTCGTGCCGGTGCCGCGCGACCAACTGCCGGTGGTGCTGCCGGAGGATGTCGACTTCTCGCGACCGGGCAATCCGCTCGAGCACCATCCGACCTGGAGCCACGTCGCCTGTCCCACCTGCGGCGCCGCCGCGCGGCGCGAGACCGACACCTTCGACACCTTCGTCGAGAGCTCGTGGTACTTCGCCCGCTTCGCCGATGCCGCCGCGACCGATCTGCCGTTCGCCAAGGACGCGGCCGACTATTGGCTGCCGGTCGACCAGTATATCGGCGGCATCGAGCACGCCGTGCTGCACCTGCTCTACTCCCGCTTCTACACGCGCGCGATGAGCCGGTGCGGCTATCTCGATCTGGCGGAGCCGTTCGCCGGCCTGTTCACGCAAGGCATGATCACGCACCTGACCTTCAAGGACGCGGCCGGCAACTGGCTCGAGCCGGGCGAGGTGGCGCGCCAGGAGGAGGGCGACTGGATCGCGGTCGCCGACCGTCGCCCGGTGAGTGCCGGGCGCGTCGAGAAGATGAGCAAGTCCAAGCGGAACACGATCGACCCGGCGGCGATCATCGCCGGCTACGGCGCCGACACCGCGCGCCTGTTCATGCTCTCCGACAGCCCGCCCGACCGCGATCTGGAATGGACCGATGCCGGGGTGGACGGCGCCTGGCGCTACCTGAACCGGCTGTGGCGTCTGGTCGGCGAGGCCGTCGCCGCGCCGTCAGCCGCCGAGGGCGAGCTCGGCGCGGAGGGCGTCGTCCTCAAGCGGCTGCTGCACCGGACGATCGCCCAGGTCACGGCCGAGCTCGAGCGGCTGCACTTCAACAAGGCGGTGGCCCTGATCCGCGAGCTGTCCAACGCGGTCGAGGCATTTCGCCCGGCCACTCCTGCCGACCGGGCCATGGTGCGCGAGGCGACCGAGGCGATTGTCGTGCTCCTCGGCCCGATGACCCCGCATCTGGCCGAGGAGCTGTGGGAGCGCCTCGGTCACCGGGAGCTGCTGGTGGACACGGCCTGGCCGCAGGCCGACCCAGCCTGGATCACGGCCGACAGCGTGACGATCGCGGTCCAGGTCAACGGCAAGCGGCGCGGTGAGATCGAGCTGCCGGTGGGGGCGAGCCGCGAGGCGGCCGAGGCGGCCGCCCTGGCCGATCAGAGGGTGCGGCGGGCGCTGGACGGCAAGCCGCCGCGGCGGGTCGTCGTCGTTCCCGGCAAGATCGTCAATGTCGTGGTCTGAGCCGCCGCGCCGCCTGCTGCTGACGTGGCTGCTCGGCCTCGGCGGCTGCGGCCTGCAGCCGATCTACGGCCGCGAGCAGACGCAGAAGGTCCTGCCGGTGTTGGCCTCGATCGACGTGAGCCAGCTCTACGGCCGGCGCGGGCAGTATCTGCGCGGCTATCTCCTCGACGAGTTCAATCCCGGCGGCGTTCACCGGGCGCCCGATTACCAGCTCGACCTCGTGCTGAGCGAGGAATCGAACGCGCTCGCGATCCAGCTCGACAACACGCCGACACGGGTCAACCTGGCCCTCGGTGCCGTGTTCACGCTGCGTCGGCGCTCGGACGGCGCGGTGGTCTTCGATTCCGCCGTGCGCCGCATCGTCAGCTACAATGTCCGTTCGGACCCCTACGCCACCCTGATCACCGAGCAGGATGCCGAGCAGCGGGCCGCGCGCGAGGTGGCGCGTCAGATCCGCACCCAGCTCTCGCTCTATTTCGCGCAGCAGGCGGCGTGAAGCTGAAGGCGGCGGCGGTCGAGGGCTTCCTCGCCCGGCCCGACCCGCGCGTCGCCACCGTGCTGCTCTACGGGACGGACGCAGGCATGGTCGCCGAGCGGGCCCGGATGTTGGCGACCCGCATCGTCGACGACCTTGGCGATCCCTTCCGAGTGAGCGAGCTGACCGGCGAGGAGCTGCGGTTCGGCCGTGGCCGGCTGGTCGAGGAGGCGCAGGCCTTGTGCCTGCTCGGCGGCCGGCGGCTGGTCAGGGTGCGCGACGCCGGCGACGGCGCCAGCGAGGCCGTGCGCGATCTGCTGCACCTGTCCGAGCAGTCGGGGTTCGTGGTGATCGAGGCCGCGGATCTGCCGGCCTCGTCGAGCCTGCGCAAGTTGGTCGAGGCCGCGCCCGCCGCGATGGCGTTGCCGTGTTTTCACGACGAGGAGCGCCGGCTCGAAGGTCTGGTGCGCAGCCTGCTGCGCGAGCATGGTCTCGATCTCGACCCCGACGCCGTGGCGTTTCTCGAGAGCCACCTCGGTGGCGATCGCGGCGTCACCAGGGCCGAGATCGCCAAGCTCGCCCTGTATGTGGCCGACCGGCCGGGGGAGCCCGTGTCGTTGATCGACGTGGCGGCCGTGGTCGGCGACAGCTCGGCGCTGGCGGTGGAGGATGCGCTCGTCGCCTGTCTGCTCGGGGAGAACGCCCGCCTCGACGGGGCGCTGGAGCGGCTGCTGGCCGAGGGCGAGGCACCCGTGCGGCTGATTCGCGCCGCTGCCGGCATGCTCACGCGCCTGCTGCGCTTGCGCGCCTCCGGCGGCTCTGTGACCACGGCACGGCCGCCGATTCATTTCAGGCTGCAGCAGCCGCTCACCACGGCGCTGCGCCGCTGGTCGGTCGAGGCGCTCGGTCATGGCCTCGCCCTGCTGCAGACGGCCGAGCTGCGCTGCAAGAGTGCCGCCTCGCCCGACGCGCTGCTCTGCCGGGCCGTGTTCGCCCAGCTTGCCCATTTACCCCAACGGCGCCAGCTTCCGGCTGACGGCAGTGAGAAACGCCGCTAGGGTGGCCACGCGGCGATCTGGGGGGAAGCGTGCTCCGTTACCTGGTCCATCGGCTGTTGGTGATGGTGCCGACGCTGGTCGCGATCAGCATCATCGTCTTCGTGATCATCCAGCTGCCGCCGGGCGACTATCTGAGTACGATGCTGGCCGAGCTCCAGTCTCAGGGCGAGGGCGCGCAGCAGGACAAGATCGACTATCTCCGCGCGCTGTACGGGCTCGATCGGCCGCTCTGGGAGCAGTATGTCTACTGGGCGTGGGGGCTGCTTCACGGCGACCTCGGCTATTCGTTCGAGTATGACCGCCCCGTCTCGACGGTGATCGGCGACCGGGTCTTCCTGACCTTCGTGATCTCGTTCGCGACCATCATCTTCACCTGGATCGTGTCCTTCCCGATCGCGATCTACTCGGCGACGCACAAGTACAGCTGGGGCGACCACACCCTCACCTTCATCGGCTTTCTGGGTCTCGCCACGCCGAACTTCCTTTTGGCGCTCGTGCTGCTCTATGTCGCGAACGTCTGGTTCGGCACCTCGATCGGCGGTCTGGTCGACCCGCAGTTCCTCGACCAGCCGATGAGCTGGGCCAAGTTCCTCTCGGTGCTCGAGCATCTTTGGGTGCCGGTCGTGGTGATCGGCACCGCCGGGACCGCGGCCATGATCCGGCGCCTGCGCGCCAACCTGCTCGACGAGCTGCAGAAGCCCTACTACGTCACCGCCAAGGCCAAGGGCCTGTCGCGCTGGAAGGCCCTGGCCAAGTATCCGCTCCGGATGTCGCTCAACCCCTTCATCGCCGACATCGGCAGCCTGCTGCCCGAGTTCATCTCCGGCTCGGCGCTGGTGGCGGTGGTCCTGTCGCTGCCGACGACCGGCCCGATCCTGGTCCGCGCCCTACAGGTCCAGGACATGTACCTGGCGGGCTCGTTCCTGATGCTCGAATCGTTCCTGGTGGTGATCGGCGTGCTCGTCTCCGACCTGCTGCTGGCGTGGCTCGATCCGCGCATCCGGTTCGGCGGGGGGCAGGCGAGGTGAGCTCCACACCCGATATTCGGCCCCTGCCGCAGCGCTACGTCGATGCGGCGCCGTTCGATCCCTACGACATCGAGCACCTCACCCCTGAACAGGAGCGCTTCTACACCGCCTCGCAATGGCGGTTGATGTGGTGGAAGTTCCAGCGCCACAAGCTCGCGCTCGTCTCGGCCTTCGTCCTGATAGCGTTCTACCTGGCGATCGTCGTGGTCGAGTTCCTGGCGCCCTACAATGTCCATACCCGGAACTCGAAGTTCATCTACGCCCCGCCGCAGACGATCCATCTGTTCAACGACGGCCGCCTGATCGGCCCGCACGTCCTGGGCTACAGCTACAAGCTCGACATGGACACGCTCAAGCGGGTCTATACCCCCGACCCGAGCAAGCCCCAGCCGCTGCGCTTCTTCTGCCGGGGCGACAAGTACAAGTTCTGGGGCCGCTGGGACGGCGACCTGCATCTGGTCTGCCCGGCGCAGGGCGGCACCCTGTTCCTGATGGGCACCGACCGGCTCGGGCGTGACCTGTTCTCGCGCATCCTGTTCGGGGCGCGCGTCTCGCTCACCGTCGGCCTCTTGGGCATCGCCGTCAGCTTCGTGCTCGGCATCGTGCTCGGCGGCATCTCCGGCTACTATGGCGGCTGGATCGACAACGTCATCCAGCGCCTGATCGAAATCATCCGCTCCTTCCCGATGATCCCCTTGTGGCTATCGCTGTCCGCGGCCCTGCCGGTGACCTGGGATCCGCTGTGGGTGTTCTTCGGCATCACCATCATCCTGGGCCTCGTCGACTGGACCGGCCTCGCCCGCTCGGTCCGCTCGAAAGTCCTCGCGTTGCGCGAGGAGGAGTTCGCCCAGGCCGCGCGCCTGATGGGCGCCGGTCCCTCGCGCATCATCGGCCGCCACCTCATCCCGTCCTTCATGAGCCACCTGATCGCCTCGGCCACCCTCTCAATTCCCGGCATGATCCTGGGCGAGACGGCGCTGAGCTTCCTGGGCCTGGGTGTGCGCGCACCCATGGTGAGCTGGGGCGTGCTGCTCAACGACGCCCAGAACGTCAACGTGATCGCCCTCTATCCCTGGCTGATGCTGCCCGTGGTGCCTGTGGTGATCGTCGTCCTCGCCTTCAACTTCATGGGCGACGGTCTGCGCGACGCGGCCGACCCCTATTCCTGAGCGGGGCGTGCCGGCTCCGCTCGACCCTCGGAGGCTCGCATGACCACCACCGCCACCGGCGAGGCGCAGCAGCTCCTGCGCGACGCCGATGCCCACTGCCTCCTGCCGATGGCGGCACGCGCCGAGGCGGAGCCGACCATCTACGTCCGCGGCCACGGCCTCGAGCTCACGGACGTCCACGGCCGGACCTTTCTCGACATGATGGGCTCGCACACCCGCGCCAACTCGCTGGGCTACGGCAATGCCGAGATCGCGCAGGCCGTCCAGGAGCAGCTCGCGACCCTGCACTATGTCGGCACGGCCAGCCATCTGGCGCCGCCGACCATCGAGCTGGCCACCACGCTCGCCCGGCTGGCGCCCGGCCGGCTGGACAAGGTGATGTTCGTCAGCGGCGGGTCGGAGGCGGTCGAGGCCGCCCTCAAGCTCGCCCGCCAGTACCAGCAGGCCTCCGGCCGCAAGCCCCGGGCCTGGAAGACGATCTCGCGCTGGACCGCCTACCACGGCGCCACCATGGGTGCGCTCTCGGTCACCGACTGGCTGCCGGTGCGCGAGGTGACGGACCCGCGCGTGCCCGGGCACAGCTTCGTCCCCAACCCGACCAACTGGCGCAACGCCTTCGGCATGGACGACGAGGCCTATGCCGATCTCTGCGCCACCGCCCTCGAGCGGCAGATCGAGCTCGAGGGGCCGGAGCAGGTCGCGGCCTTCATCGGCGAGCCGATCATGCAGGCCCACGGCGTCCAGATCCCGCCGCGCCGCTACTGGCAGCGCGTGCGCGAGATCTGCGACCGCTACGGCGTGCTGCTGATCGCCGACGAGGTGATCACCGGCTTCGGCCGCACCGGTGCCTGGTTCGCCTGCGAGCATTTCGGCCTCGAGCCCGACATCATGACCATGGCCAAGGCGCTCACTGCCGGCTACGCGCCGATGGGGGCGGTGATCACCCGAGCCGAGATCGCCGATGCCCTGCCCATGTTCCGCCACGTCCACACCTTCAGCGGCCATGCCGGCTGCGCCGCCGTCGCCAACGCGACGATCCGCATCAAGGAGCGCGACGGCCTGATCCCGCGTGCCCGCCAGAACGGCGAGTATCTTCGCCAAGCGCTCGAGGACGCGGTCGGCCGGCACCCGCTCGTCGGCCAGGTGCGCGGCATCGGCCACTGGCACGCCGTCGAGCTGACCGCCGACAAGGACAAGAAGGCCCCACCCGCGGATGGCCTGGTCGCGGCCGTGGTGCGCCACATGCGCGACGCGAGCGGCGTCCTCGCCTGCACCATCGGCCACGCCTTCGAGATGGCCCCGCCGCTGACCGCGACCCAGGACCAGCTCGACCGCGCGGTCGAGGCCACCGCCCGTGGGGTGCATGCGGTGGCGAAGGAGCGGGGAATTGCCTGACTGACAATCAGGGTTGGACAAGCCGGGTCGGCTCGGATTGCACAGAACGTAGTGGATCGCGGGGAGGACAGTGATGGCCGGCTCGATCGACAGGAGACCATTCGGGAAGATGCCCGACGGCTCCCCGGTCGAGGCCTGCACGCTCGCCAACGGTCGCGGCATGAGCGTGCGGATCCTGACCTATGGCGGGATCGTCCAGGCCATCAACCTGCCCGACCGCGAGGGTAAGGTGGCCAATGTCGTGCTCGGCTTCGCCGGGCTCGAGGACTACCTCGCCAGGAGCCCTTACTTCGGCAGCATCATCGGACGGTACGCCAACCGCATCGCCAAGGGCGCCTTCACTCTGAATGGCGCCACCTATCGGCTGGCCAACAACAATGGACCGAACACCTTACACGGAGGCGCCGCCGGATTCGACAAGAAGCTATGGCGGGCCGAGGAGTTGAAAGGACCGGATCGGGTCGGCGTCGAGCTGGGCTACGTCAGTCCCGACGGCGAGGAGGGCTATCCGGGCACCCTGGCCACCACGGTGACCTACACTCTCTCCGACGCAAACGAGCTGCGGATCGACTACGAGACCACCACGGACAAGCCGACCGTCGTCAACCTCACCAACCACAGCTACTTCAATCTGGCAGGCGAGGGGTCGGGCAGCATCCTCGGGCATGAGCTGATGCTCAACGCCTCGGCGTTCACCCCCATCGACGCCACGCTGATCCCGACCGGCGAGATCGCGGAGGTGGCCGGCGGCCCGCTGGACTTCACGGTGCCGACCGCGATCGGCGTGCGCATCCGCGATGGCGACCGGCAGCTCGGCTTCGCGCTGGGCTACGACCACAATTTCGTGCTCGACCAGCCGCGGCCGGGCGCCCTCGGTCTCGCCGCCCGGGTCAGGGAACCGACGACGGGTCGGGTCATGGAGATTCATACGACCGAGCCCGGCATCCAGTTCTACTCCGGCAATTTCCTCGACGGCTCGTTGGTCGGGACGAGTGGCAAGGCGTACCGGCAGTCCGACGGCTTCTGTCTGGAGACGCAGCATTTCCCGGACTCGCCCAACCGCTCGGAATTCCCGTCGACAGTGCTGAAGCCCGGCGAGATTTACCGCACGTCCACGGTATACCGCTTCATGACCGACCGCGGATAACGGGTGCGGACAAGTTCCAGAAGCTTGCCGGCGGCCTGCTCGGTCCGGCAGTCCGAAGAACCGGTGCGGCGGAGGCAGCGGCGGCCGCTATGAACGATGTAGGGCTCAATTGGGCACCTCGTGTCGCCCTGATGGCCCAACTCCTGCGGCATTGCGCAGAGCGGCACCCCCGGCGACAGACACCCTGCGTCGAAGCCGTGATGGCGCGTCGTCCCGTCGGCAGATCGCCTCCCGAGCGGAGCTCTCCACGGCTATCCTCATGCGGCCCGTCGTCGGATAGTCGTTGTGGACCGGGAGACGGGAAATCCTGGCCAAGCTGACCGAGGAGGCGACAGCCATGCTCAAGAATCCCGACCATCTCAGTTTCGTCGTCCGCGACCTGGAGGCGGCGAAGAGCTTCTTCGCCCTGCTCGGCTTCGAGCTGAACATCTCGACGGTGATCTCGGGCAAGACCTTCTCGGACTATATGGGTGTCCCGGATATCGAGGCCGACCACGTGACGATGGTGCTCAAGGGTTGCACGCCGCACTTCGAGGTGCAGCTCCTGCACTACCGTCATCCGGATCCGCTGCCCGAGCCGCATATTCGCGATCTCAATCATGTCGGCTTCAACCATCTTTGCTTCGCGGTCGGCGACATCGAGGCCGAGGTCGCTCGGCTGAAGGCCAACGGCGTCAAGTTCCGCAATGAGCTGCTCGACTATCACAAGCGTCGGATCGTGTTTCTCGAAGGCCCCGAGGGGATCACGCTCGAACTCGCACAGTGGGATTGATGCCGACCTGATCGGTCGGTCGAGAACTCCTGCCTGCGGCGCGGGGTCCTGCTTCGGGGTCGCGCACTCCTCCGGTCGCCAAACGGCGGAGCCGTCATCAACCCAGGATCTCACCCCTCTGGCGCCACCGACCG
>JBDHTW010000064.1:0-25022 GCA_039808865.1 Geminicoccaceae bacterium | reverse complement strand
CGGCGCATGGTCGGCCGTCGTGCCGGGTAAGGCCGTCGCCATCCACGTGGCTCTGTTGCCGAACGGCAACGTGCTGGCTTGGCAGGATGCCGGCACCAGCAAGGCGAAGCCGGAAGCCGGCAACACGCTGGCCTACCTCATTCCGCTGGCGCCGGGCACGTTGCCGACCGCTGCCGACTGGGCGCCGGTCCCGAACAACACGGTCGATCTATTCTGTGCCGGCCAGACCCTTCTCCCCGACGGTCGGGTGTTCGTCGTCGGCGGCCAGAGCGGTGGCTACTATTTCGGCATCGACACCGCCACCATCTTCGACCCGCTGACCCGGGCCTGGGTCAATCCGCCGGGCAACAAGATGGCCAACCCGCGCTGGTATCCGTCGGTGATCACCTTGCCGAACGGTGAAGTCCTGGCGCTGAGCGGGACACAGCAAGGTACGGGCGACGCCAACCGCATTCCCGAGATCTGGCGGACGGGAGCGGGTGGCTGGCGTGAGCTGACCGGCGTCAACGCCCAGATCTACACCTACCCCTGGCTGTCGATCGACCCGGTCAGCGGCAGGGTCTACATGGCCGGTCCGCAGGGCAGCAAGTTCCTCAAGACCACCGATGCCGGCAAGCTGGCGGCCGGGCCGGCGCGCAAGTTCGGCCTGCGCAGCGCGGGCACGTTCGCGGTTTACGGTCCGGGCCAGATCCTGGCCATCGGTGGCGGCGACGCTGCCACGTACCGCACCGCCGAATGCCTCAGCCTGCTCGCGGCCAAGCCGAGCTGGAGCCAGACCGGCTCGATGGCCTATGGCCGCCGCTATGCCACGGCCACGACGCTGCCGGACGGCAAGGTCCTGGTCACCGGGGGTGGCGAGAGCCAGATCGGCCCGGCAGGCGTGCTACCGGCGGAGATGTGGGATCCGGCGACCGGCCAATGGGCGCTCATGGCGGCCATGGCCGAGCCGAGGCTCTACCACTCGATCGCGCTGCTGCTGCCGGATGGGCGGGTGATGATCGGCGGTGGTGGTCGCAAGCCGAAGGCGGCGGACTATGCCGACCTCGAATTCTACTCGCCGCCCTATCTCTTCAAGGGCGCGCGGCCGACCATCGCCACCGCGCCGGGTCAGGTCACCTACGGCCAGTCGTTCGTGGTCCGCACGCCCGACGCCGCCGACATCGCGAAGGTCAGCCTCGT
The DNA here is from genome assembly GCA_039808865.1 of Geminicoccaceae bacterium. Classification (GTDB taxonomy): domain Bacteria; phylum Pseudomonadota; class Alphaproteobacteria; order Geminicoccales; family Geminicoccaceae; genus Benzoatithermus. Next base: position 23,843 of record JBDHTW010000064.1, on the reverse strand, counting down.
CCGTCTGGGAGCCCTGACACACGGCGTCAACACGAGCCAGGTGTTCTATCCCGCAAGCTTCAGCAGAGGGGCCGGGCTGCTGAACGTCACGGCCCCGCCGAACGGGAACTACGCGCCGCCCGGGTTCTACATGCTGTTCATCCTGAACGGTCTCGGCGTGCCGTCGGTCGCCAGCATGGTCCAGATCGCCTGAGCGGCTGCGCCGGCGGCGATAACGGAACCGTCATCCCGGCGGCGGATTGCCTGGAGCCGGCCGCTCACCATCTAATCGAAGAGAAGGAAAGACCGATGGAGGAGCGTTTGTATCGCAGCGGATTGGATGTGCGGCTCGTGCGTCTGCAGCCCTGGAAGGTCTGGTTGCTGGCTGCAGTCGGGGTGGGCCTGGCCGTCACGCTGGCGATCGTTGTCGCCGGGGTGTTCCTGATCCTGGTGCCGGTGCTTCTGATCGGTGGCCTGATCGCCAAGCTGGTGCTCGGCGGCGCCCGGCCGCCCGTTGCGAGGCCGCGTGCCAGCGGTCGGCCCGAGGTGATCGAAGGCCACTACGAGGTCGTCGCCACCGACCGGCATCGCGCACGGCCATAGCTAGTCGATGGGTGTCGCTCAGGCGCGCAGGCCGTGCTGCCGCAGCAGATCGTAGAGTGTGGGCCGGCTGACGCCGATCAGTCGTGCCACCTGGGACAGGTTGCCTTGCGCCCGGGCGAGGGCCCGGCACAGGACGGTCCGCTCGGCATGCTCCCTGCAGCTGCGCAGGTCGAGGTCGCGGGGGCGGCCGGGATCGCTGCAAAGATCGAGATCCTCGTCGGCGATCGTACGGCCTTCGGCCATGATCACCGCCCGCTTCACCCGGTTTTGCAGCTCGCGGACGTTGCCCGGCCACGCATAGCCGTCGATCGCCTGCAGCGCCTCCGCTGAGAAGATCTTGCCATTGCGCGCCAACGCGCCGCCGTAGAGGCCGAGAAAGTGCTGGGCCAACGTCACCGCGTCGCCGGCGCGTTCGCGCAAGGGTGGAATATCCACGGTGATCTCCGCCAAGCGATAGTAGAGATCCTCGCGGAAGGCGCCCTGCTCGAGCAGCTTGCGCAAGTCGCGATGGGTCGCGCAGACGACCCGGACGTCGACCTCGATCTCCCGCCGCCCGCCGATCCTTTCCAGCACGCGCTCCTGCAGGAAGCGGAGCAGCTTGGCCTGCAGGCTCATCGGCAGGTCGCCGATCTCGTCCAGGAACAGGGTGCCGCGGTGGGCGAGCTCGATCTTGCCGACCGTCTGCCGCACGGCGCCGGTGAACGCGCCGCGCTCGTAGCCGAACAGCTCGGACTCCAGGAGCGTCTCCGGAATGGCGGCGCAGTTGATGGCGACGAAGCGCTGTGCGCGACGCCGGCTCGCCGCATGCAGCGCGCGCGCCATCACTTCCTTGCCGGTACCGCTTTCGCCGGAGAGCACGACGCTGACGTCGGCCGGCGCCACGCGCTCGATCGCACGGCAGACCTTGCCGATGGCCGGGCTGTGGCCGACGATGCCCGGCAACGACACCCGGTCCGGAGCATGACGCGACGTATCGGTGTTGCCGGCGCCAAGCGCGCGCTGCATGGCGATACGGAAGATGTCGACACGGATGGGCTTGCTGTAGAAGTCGCACGCACCGTGCCGGAGCGCGCGTGAGGCCAGATCCTGGTCGGTCTGGCCGGCGACCGTGATGACCTTCGCTGCCGGGGCGGCCGCCAGGATCGAATCGAGCAGCGCCCAGCCCTGGCTGGCCTCGCTGCCGTCGAGGTGGCCGATGTCGAGATCGAGCAGCACGACCGGCGGCATCCGCTGTTGCAGCAGTGCCAGGGCCTGCTGGCGATCGCGGGCTTCGAGCACTTCGTGGCCATCGAGCGCCGCACGCAGCTGCCGGCCTTGTCGTGGATCGTCCTCGACCAACAGAACCGTGCTCGATCCGCTCATGCTCCGTTGCTCCGACCAGCCATGTGGCGCACATGGCTGCACAATCGTGTCGAATCGTCCTGCAATAAAAAGTTGAAATGACGGAAAATCTGATGACGCGTGCACTTCATCGGCTTATCCCTCTCATGCGCCGACAACAATATATCGATTTAAGTACAAGCATTCGAAAACTGCAGGTTGGTGATCTCCTTAGTGCTTTTGGGCAGGTATCCAGGTGTTGAGTAAACTTGACGATGCTCCTGGCAGGCGATTTCAGCTTGGGCAACCGGTCAAGTCTAGAGCTTGTCGCTCCTGAAGGCAATCCTGATCCATGTTCGCGTCTAGCGTCGGGTCGATTGTCACAAGCAAGCCTCCATCATCGACCACATTTGCGTCCATCGGCGTTGTTTATCGGGTAAGTTGTTTCGCAGCTATACGCCTTCTTTTGCGTCATTTGCGCGTTCTCGTACAAAGAGTTGGACCTGCTAATCTCCTTCAGCGTGGCTTGTTCGGTTAAGAAAAGATCATACAGCTCCCGAATTCGCGCGTACAGATAGTGCAAGCAACTCCTAGGAGAGATGAAGCCAAGTGACCTCCTCGTTGCGCCGGGGTCCCGGCAGGAAGCGGCCATGTGCAAGCACCTTGCGTAGGGGACCGTCCATAGCTATCCGGCAGACCGGCCTATCCATGCGGTCCGCCGTTCGGTCGGTGCCGAGCCGCTTTCCAGGCATGGTGCTGTTGCTGCGCCCGGAGGAGATCGGATGAGCGCTGAGACGGTCCTCGCCAATGCCCGGATCGTCACCGCCGAGTCGGTGATCCACGGTTCGCTGGTCGTCCGTGACGGGACGATCGTGGCCATCGACGACCGCCCGGGCGCAACCGCGGGCGCGCTCGACCTCGATGGCGATTGGCTGTTGCCCGGGCTGGTGGAACTGCACACCGACAATCTCGAGCGCCTGTTCAACCCGCGCCCGGCCGTCCGCTGGCCGGCGGATGCCGCCATGCTCACCCACGACGCGCAGGTGGCCGCCGCCGGGATCACCACCGTCGGTGATGCGGTGTGCGTCGGCTTCTACGGCGGCAAGAGCGAGCGGCTGGAGTACCTGAACCTCTCCATCGACGTGCTGCGCCGCGCACGAGCCGCAAGGGCACTCAAGGCCGAGCATTTCCTGCATCTGCGGCTGGAGACCGCCGACCCGCGCATGCTCGAGCTGTTCGAGCCGCTGTTGGCCGAGCCGACCTTGCGTCTGGTCTCCTTGATGGACCACACGCCCGGCCAGCGCCAGTGGCAGGACATCGACCACTTCCGCAGCTTCACGCTCGGTCGCGACGTGCACAGCGAGGAGGAGTTCCAGGCGCTGCTGGCGCGCCGCCTGCGCGAGCAGCGGGAGCACGCCCACGGGCAGCGCGCGGAAGTGCTGCGGCTCCTGGCCGATCATCCGGCGGTGCGAGCCAGCCACGACGATGCGACGGTGGAACACGTCGCCGAGGCGGTCGCCAGCGGCTGCACCATCGCCGAGTTCCCGACCTCGGTCGTGGCCGCCGAAGCGGCGCACGCCGCCGGCATGGCCATCGTGATGGGAGCACCGAACCTGGTCATCGGCGGCTCGCATTCGGGCAACGTCTCGGCGGCCGAGCTTGCCGGGCGCGGCCTGCTCGACGTGTTCTCGTCGGACTACGTCCCGGCGAGCCTGCTGCACTCGGCCTTTCTGCTGCGCGAGGGCTTCGGCGTGGCGATGCCGGAGGCGATCGCGCCGATCACCCGCAACCCGGCCGATCTGCTCGGCCTCGCCGATCGGGGCCGGATCGCCCAAGGGCTGCGCGCCGATCTGCTGCGCGTGCGCGAGATCGGGTCCACGCCGACCGTCGTGGCCGTCTGGCGGCAGGGCCAGCGCATCGCCTGACGAACCTCGAATTCCCATCGGGCACCCGTCGCGGTTTCGCTCGCGTGGTGGTGCGTGCTACAGGCGCTCGTTGCCGTTGCCATCGAGCGGGCGACCCGCGCTGCGGGCCGACGCCTGCCCTCGGGGCGCAGCGGCCACTCGCGAGGAGCGCGCCTGATGAGCACCGACACGACCGAGTACGGCATGCTCGATACCCGCTATGCGATCTATTTCGTGCCATCGCCCGGCCATCCGCTGAAGCAGCTCGCCGACGCTTGGCTCGGACGCGATCCCGATCGTGACGAGCGCGTCGCCCAACCCGTGGTGCACGGCATCCCGCCGGAGCGATTGCACGAGATCACGGCTCTGCCGCGCCATTACGGCTTCCATGCCACCTTGAAGGCGCCGTTCATCCCCGCGCCGGGGGTCGAGGCGGCCGCGCTGTTCGGCGACGTCGAGGCGTTCGCCAACCATCGCCGGGCCTGCCACGTCCGCCTCAAGGTCGCGGCGCTGGACGGCTTCCTGGCTCTGGTGCCGACGGCACCCGCGCCGGAGGTCGATCGCCTGGCGGCCGACTGCGTGCGCGAGTTCGACCGCTTTCGCGCGCCGCTCAGCGACGAGGAGCGCGCGAGGCGCAAGGCCGATCAGCTCGCCGAGGTGGAGCGGTCGCATCTGGAGCGTTGGGGCTACCCCTACGTCCTCGACCGCTTCCGCTTCCACATGACCCTGACCGGACCGCTCGAGGAGCCGGAACGACGCCAGGTGCAGGCGATACTCGAGCGTATCCTGGCTCCGCTGCTGGCGCACCCGGTGCAGCTCGACCAGCTCGCCCTGTTCACCCAGACCCATCGCGTGGCGCCGTTCCGCGTCGTCCGCCGTTTCGCGTTGCGAGGCTGAGCCGGACGATGCGGCGTGCCATCGTCCCAGGCTCGGGCCCGTTCATCGCGCTGATGGCGGGCATGATCACGCTCACCGCGATGAGCATCGACATCAACTTGCCGGCCATTCCCGGCATGGCGCACGCCTTGGGGTCATCGCTGACCACGGCGCAGCTGACCGTCACCGTGTTCTTCGCCGGCTTCGCGCTCGGCCAGCTGATGTGGGGGGCGCTCTCCGATCGGTTCGGGCGCAAGCCCGGCATCATCATCGGCACCATCCTCTACCTGATCGCGACGGTCGGCTGCGCACTGGCGCCCAACATCGAGACCCTGCTGATCTTGCGTGTGGTCGAAGGGATCGGTGCGGGCGCGGGGGCCGTTCTCGCCCGCGCCACCGTCCGCGACCTGTTTCAGGGGCCGCAGATGGCGCGCATCCTGTCGCTGGTCATGGCCGCCTTCATCATCGCACCGATCGTGGCGCCGTCGATCGGCGCGCTGATCCTGAGCGTGGCGTCCTGGCGCTGGATCTTCGGCTTCCTCGCCATCTACGGGGCGGTGATCCTGGTCCTGGCCACGCTGTTCCTCGAGGAGAGCCTGCGGACCAAGGACCCGCGGGCGCTCGACCCGGCGCGCTTGATCCGCTCGTTCGCCATGGTGTTCCACGACCGGCGCAGCCGCTCCTGGGCCGCGGTGGTGACGCTGATCGGTGGCGCGCTGACCGTCTACCTCACCAACGCGTCGGCGGTGCTGATGGACGGCTTCGGTCTCAGCGCGTCGGCATTCGGGGTGGCGTTCGCGGCCGTCGCCTCGTTCACGTCGATCGGCAGCCTGCTCAATTCGCGTCTGGTGCGCCTCGCGCCGTTGGCGCGTCTGGTGCAGCGGGCGCACATCGCGGCGGTCGGCGCGGCGGCCCTCGGCCTCCTCTTCGCCGTGACCGGCCTTGGCGGGGTGTGGACGCTCATCCTCAGCACGGCGCTGTTCTTCGCCTGCTTCGGGCCGATCGCCTCGAACTCGACCACGCTGGCGCTCGAGCCGCACGGCAGCGCGGCCGGCTCGGCCGCGGCGGCGCTGGGCTTCATGCAGACCGTGGTGCCGGCCGGCATCGCCAGCGGCGTCGCGGCGCTCTACGACGGCACCGCGGTGCCGATGTTCGGCTCGATGCTGATCCTGAGTGGCATGGGGGCGATCATCGCCCTGCGCCGCCGGCCCTGACCGCCCGGCGTCTGCTGCGCTGCGATAATCGCGCTCTTTAAGCCCGGAGGGTGGTCCGCTATAGCGGCAGCCACCTTTAACCTCGCCCGGAGTGCCGCCGGATGCCCGTTTCCGTCCGCCCGCGTCGCAGTGTCCTCTACATGCCGGGCTCCAACCCGCGCGCGCTGGAGAAAGGTCGGGCGCTGCCGGCCGATGGCCTGATCCTGGACCTCGAGGACGCGGTGGCGCCGGACGCCAAGGCCGACGGGCGGCGCGAGATTGCCAAGGTCCTGGCCGATCGGCAGGGCTATGCGTGGCGCGAGCTGATCGTCCGGGTCAACGGCCTCGACACCCCGTGGGGCCATGCCGATCTCGTCGCCATGGCCACGGCCGGGGCCGACGCGATCCTGCTGCCCAAGGTCGACAGCGCCGATGCCGTGCGTCGCGCGGTGCACGTGCTGAACGCGGCCGGGGCGCCGGCCGATCTGCCGATCTGGTGCATGATGGAGACCCCGCGCGGTGTCCTCCATGCCGAGGAGATCGCCGATTGCGAGCGCGTGCAGTGCTTCGTGATGGGGACCTCGGATCTGACCAAGGATCTGCAATCCCTGCACACGCCCCTGCGCCTGCCGATGCTGGTCTCGCTCGGGACCTGCGTGCTCGCCGCCCGTGCCGCGGGAATCTCGATCCTGGACGGCGTGCACCTCGATCTCGGCGACGAGGCCGGCTTCGCGGAGGCTTGCCGGCAGGGCCGCGAGCTCGGCTTCGACGGCAAGACCCTGATCCATCCCAAGCAGATCGCGGCGACCAACGCGGCGTTCGGCCCGTCGGCCGCGGAGGTGGCCTGGGCGCGACGGATCATCGGGGCCTTCGAGGCGGCGCAGGCCGAAGGCAAGGGTGTCGTCCTGGTCGACGGCAAGCTGGTCGAGAACCTGCACGTGGTCGAGGCGCGCCGGCTCGTGGCGCTGGCGGAATCGATCGCCGCCCGGGGCGAGTAGAGAACGCTCAGGCCATCGGCCGCCCGCGCCACAGACCCGGATTGTCCGTGGCGGCGGGTGCGCCGAACAGCCCGTTCGGGCGCAGCGCCAGCATGAGCGCGAGCAGGCAGAACACGGCGACCTCCTTGTAGGCGCCGGGCAGGTAGCCGGCCCAGAGGCTCTCCAGCACGCCGATCAGCACGCCGCCCAGGGCGGCGCCGCCGATCGAGCCGATACCGCCGACCACGGCCGCGGTCAGCGCCTTGAAGCCCCACAAGGCACCCATGGCGAAGCTGACGATGCCATAGTGGGTGGCGACGACGAAGCCGGCGATCGCGGCCAGCAGCCCGCCCAGCATGCAGGTGAGCTGGGTCGTGCGCGCGACGTCGACGCCCACCAGCGCCGCCGCCTCGACGTCGTCGGCGCAGGCCCGGTAGGCGCGGCCGAAGCCGGTGCGGCGCAGCAGCCAGAGCACGGCCAGCACGGTCAGCACGGCCACCAGCGCGAGCAGGATCTGCCCGAGGCTGATCACCACGTGCGCCTGTTCGGGCGAGCCCAGCAGCCATGGCTGGGTGAAGAACGGCTGCAACCAGCGCTGCCGCGATCCGCTCAGCAGGCGCAGCGCCTCGCTGAGCGCGATGGCCAGCCCGATGGTCGCGATCAGCAGGGCCTGCGAGCCACGCCGTTGCAGCGCGGCAAAGATCAGGCCGTTGAAGACCGCACCGAGCGCGGCACCGGTCGCCACGGCGATGCCCAGTCCCGCCGCCGCCATCGGCACGAGGCTGCCGCCCCCGACATCCGCCGCGAGCACGATGCCGCTGAGGGCTGCGTAGGCGCCGACCGTGGTGAATTCGCCGAAGGCGAGGTTGATCCGCCCGGTGAGGCTGTAGATCAAGGCATAGCCGGTCGCCAGCAGGGCGTAGATCGAGGCCGGGGCCAGGGCATTGACGAGCTGCTGCAGGAAATAGGCAAGCGGTGTCAGGCTCGCGGCTCGAACCTCGGGCTGCTGGCGTGCCAGGCCGAAGGTCTTGAGGAAGAACAAAGCGGCCGGCGTCAGCGCGTCGCCGTTGCCATAGGTCACCGCCTGCAGCTCGAGTCCGTCCTGCTCAAGCCCGCGGGGAGCGAACCGGCAGGACAGCACGTACTCGTTGCCCTGGAGGCGATAGCGCAGCCGGATGGTGTCGGCCTGGACCGTGGCGGCGTCGGCGCCGGGCACGAGGCCGGCCGTCGGCTCGAGCGCCACCAAGGCGCGTTCGCACAGCCTGACCCGGGCGAGCTCGCTCGGCGCACAGGCAGCCGCCACGAGCAGCAGGGTCACGCTCGCGAGCCCTCGGAGCAATATCCTTTCGCGTTGCGCCAAAAGGTCGCCTTCTCGGCTGTGGGAACGGCGTCTAGCGCTGCCGCAGCGCAACAAAGAGGTCGGTGGGCGGCGAGATGGGCAAGACTGGCACCGGCAATTTCTTCGAAGACTTCCGGATCGGCCAAGAGATCCGCCACGCCACGCCACGCACGGTCACGACCGGCGACACGGCCCTGTACCAGGCGCTGACCGGCTCGCGCTTCTTGCAGCACTGCGCCGAGCCGTTCGCAAGGTCGAACGGCCTGCCGACGACCCCGGCCGAGGATCTGCTGACCTTCCACGTCGTGTTCGGCAAGACGGTGCCGGACATCTCGCTCAATGCCGTGGCCAATCTCGGCTATGCCGACGGCCGTTTCCTGGGGCTGGTCTATCCCGGCGACACGCTGCACGCGCGCTCGGAGGTGATCGGCCTCAAGGAGACGTCCAACGGCCAGACCGGGATCGTCTGGGTGCGCAGCCGCGGCTTCAAGGCCGATGGTGCGCCCGTGCTCGAATACACCCGCTGGGTGATGGTCCGCAAACGCGATGCCGCCTCGCCGGCGCCGACCCCGGTCGTGCCGAGCCTGCCGGCGTTCGTGGCGCCCGAGCGGCTGGTGGTGCCGGATGGCCTGCGGCCACAGCGGATCGATCCCGCCGCCACCGGCTCGCCCTATTTCTTCGAGGACTATGCTGCCGGCGAGCGGATCGACCATGTCGACGGCATGGGCGTGATGGAGAGCGAGCACCGGCTGGCGACCCGCCTCTACCACAACACCGCGCGGGTGCATTTCAACGACCATACCGAGCGCCAGGGCCGGCTCGGCGCCTGCATCGTCTATGGCGGCGTGGTGATCTCGCTGGCCCGGGCGCTGTCGTTCAACGGGCTCGCCAACTGCCTGCACGTGCTGGCGCTCAACGCCGGCAGCCACGTCAACCCGTGCCGGGCCGGCGACACCGTCTACGCGTGGTCGGAAGTGCTCGATACGGCGCCGCTGGCGGGGCGGGAGGACGTTGGCGCGCTTCGGTTGCGGCTGGTCGCCACCCGCAACCGGCCCTGCCACGACTTCCCGCTCAAGGGCGCCGACGGCAAGTACCTGCCCGAGGTCCTGCTCGACCTCGACTACTGGGCGTTGATTCCCCGCCGCTCGACCGTCGTCTGAGCGGTCCGTCCCGGGACGGGCGTGGTGATGCGCGAACGCAGCAATCGGATGGGAATTGGGTCGCGAGTGGACGAGGGCGTGGCGCTCGTGGTCCTACGGGTAGACGCCGTCCGAGGCTGCTGGCACTCTCCCGGGCACGGGACGGGATCGGAACAGTGACATGCCGGTGCGACCAAGCAAGCTGACGGCGGCTTTGGCGGCGAGCCTGCTCGCCGGTTGTAGCATGGTCGGGCCGGACTTCAGCACGCCCGAGGCCAAGCTCAACCCTGCGTGGCTCGGCTCGGGCCAGTCGCGGGTCGCGACCGAGCCGACCGAGAACGCGCAGTGGTGGCTGCTCTTCAAGGACCCGGCCCTGACCCGCCTCGTCGACTTGGCCTACGCGCAGAACCTGCCGCTGCAGGTGGCCGGCGCGCGCGTGATGCAGGCCAGGGCACAGCTCGGTATCGCGATCGGCCAGGAATACCCGCAGACCCAACAAGCCGTCGGCAGCCTCATCCATCAGCGCGAGAGCGCACGTGCTGCCGGTGCGCCGCAGGGCGACGCGTCCCTACTCGAGTACACTTCGAACTCGGTGGGCGTGCAGGCATCCTGGGAACTCGATTTCTGGGGCAAGTTCCGTCGCTCCGTGGAATCGGCCGATGCCCAGCTCGCGGCATCGGTCGCCACCTACGACGACGTCCTGGTCAGCCTGACCGCGGACGTGGCGTCGGCCTACATCCAGCTCCGGACGCTGCAGCAGCAGCTCGCCGTGGCCGTCGACAATGTCCGCGTCCAACGCGAGGGACTGCAGATCGCGACCGCGCGCTTCCGCGGCGGCACGACCGACGAGCGCGACGTGCAGCAGGCCAACACGATCCTGGCCTCGACCGAGGCGACGATCCCTCAGCTCGAGCAGCAGATCGAGCAGACCAAGAACACGATCGCGGTCCTCATCGGCCAGCCGCCGGGACCCTTGGACGATCTTCTGGGCGGCGGGCAGGGCATTCCGGTGGCGCCGGCCCAGGTCGGGATCGGCATCCCGGCCGATCTGCTGCGGCGGCGGCCCGACATCCGTCAGGCCGAGGCCACGGCGGCGGCGCAGAGCGCCCTGATCGGCGTGCAGAAGGCCGATCTCTATCCCGCCTTCTCGCTCACCGGCACGTTCGGCTTCGCGGCCAGCAGCTGGGAGCAGTTCAGCCTCGGCGACATCTTCCAGGGCCGCAGCCGCACCTTCGGCTTCGGCCCGTCGTTCGTGTGGGACGTCTTCAACTACGGCCGCATCGAGAACGCGGTGCGTTTCCAGGATGCGGCCTTCCAGCAGGCGCTGACGTCGTACCAGAACACCGTGCTGACCGCGCAGCAGGAGGTCGAGAACGGCCTGGTCGGCTTCCGCAAGCAGCAGGAACGCGCCAAGTATCTGAGCGATGCGGTGCGCGCGGCGGAGCGGTCGCTGGCGCTGGCGCGCACACAGTACCAGAATGGCATCACCGACTTCACCACCGTGCTCGTCGCCGAGCAGCAGGTGTTGCAGCAGCAGGATCAGCTCGTGGTGGCCACGGGCTCGATTCCGAGCAACCTCGTCGCGGTCTATCGGGCCCTGGGCGGTGGCTGGCAAATCCGCCTGGGCAAGTCGTTCCTGCCGCCGCAGACCATCGAGGCCATGACGACGCGTACCGATTGGGGCAAGCTCCTGGCGTACGAGGTCCAGGTGCCACCGATTCCGGTTCCGCGGCCGGAGGAGCCGCGTCTGCCGCAATGGTGAGCGCCCGCCAGTGAATATTCGTTCGAGGATTGAGATGTCGCCAGTTGCCCGGATCACCTTCACTGGCATGGCCGTCATGCTGCTCCTGGCCGGCTGCAAGGACGAGCAGCGCAACGCCTATGTCGCGCCGCCGCCGCCGCCGGTGGTCGTGGCACCGCCGGTGCAGCAGACCGTGACCGACTATGTCGAGCTGACCGGCACCACGTCCGCGGTGGCCAGCGTGCAGCTCGTCGCGCGGGTCCCGGGCTATCTCGAGCAGATCCATTTCGGCGACGGCGCTCGGGTCAAGCAGGGCGATCTGCTGTTCACGATCCAGCAGGACCAGTATCAGGCCGAGCTGCAGCAGGCCCAATCGCAGGTGGGCGTGGTCCAGGCCCAGCTCGATCATGCCGAGACCGAGTTCGATCGCTACTCGGGCCTGTACAAGCAGAAGGCCGCATCGGCCGTCGACGTGGATACCTGGCGCGCCAACCGTGATCAGGCCAAGGCGACGCTGCTCGGCGCGCAGGCCCAGGTCGAGCTGGCGCAGATCAATCTCGGCTACACCACGGTGAACGCGCCGTTCGACGGGCGCATGGGCCGGCATCTGGTCGATGTCGGCAACTTGGTCGGCGCCGGCGGCGAGAGCACCATCCTTGCCGAGATCAACCAGATCGACCCGATCTACGCCTACTTCACGATCAACGAGCGTGAGCTGCTCCGCATCCGTGCGCAGCGGGCGGAGCAGGACGACGGTGGGCAGCCGACCGACCAGGTGCTCGAACTCGGCGTCGCCGACGAGAACGGCTTCCCACACCGGGGCAAGCTCGACTTCGCCGCGATCACGCTGACCTCCGGCACCGGCACGCTGCAATTGCGCGGCATCTTCCCCAATGCCGACGCCAAGCTGCTGCCCGGCCTGTTCGCGCGGATCAGGGCGCCCTTGGGCGAGCGGGCCAACGCGCTCCTGGTGCCGGAGACCTCGGTCGGCCGCGATCAGTCCGGCGCCTACGTGCTGACGGTCGACAAGGACAATGTCGTGCATCGGACCGGCATCGAGCCCGGCCAGCTCGTCGGCACGCTGCGCGTCGTCGACAAGGGGCTCGCCGCGGACGACCGGGTGATCGTCGACGGCCTGCAGCGCGCCGTGCCGGGGGCCAAGGTGACGCCGAAGGAAGCTTCCAGCCCGGTCGCGACTCCCGCCACCCAGAATCCGGCGGGGTAGAGCCGCATGTTCTCCAAGTTCTTCATCGAACGCCCGATCTTCGCCGCCGTGGTGGCGATCGTCACGGTCCTGCTCGGGGCCGTGGCGCTGCTGCGCCTGCCGGTCGCGCAGTACCCGAGCATCACCCCGCCGACGATCTACGTGACGACCAGCTACCCGGGCGCCAGCGCCGCCACGGTGGCGAACACCGTGGGCGTGCCGATCGAGCAGCAGGTCAACGGCGTGCCGGGCATGATCTACATGCAGTCCTACAGCGCGTCGGACGGCACCTACACGCTGATCGTGACCTTCCAGGTCGGTACCGACATGAACACCGCGCAGACGCTGGTCTACCAGCGTGTCGCGATCGCCCTGGCCCAGCTGCCGGTGCAGGTCTCGGCGCAGGGTGTCACGGTCAAGCAGCAGTCGACCAACATCCTCCTGTTCGCCAATCTGATCTCCCCGACGGGGACCTACGACAGCCTGTTCCTGACCAATTACGCCGCCATCAACCTGCAGAGCGAGCTTGCGCGCGTGCCCGGCGTCGCGCAGGTCAACCTGGTCGGAGCCGGCACCTACAGCATGCGGATCTGGCTCGATCCGCAGAAGATGCAGAGCTTCGGCCTCGTCCCCAGCGACGTCGTGCAGGCCTTGAACCAGCAGAACGCGCAGGTGGCGGCGGGCCAGGTGGGCTCACCGCCGCAGCCCGACGACCAGCCGTTCCAGTACACGATCAACGTGCTGGGCCGTCTCGATCAGGTGGCCCAGTTCGAAAACATCGTCATCAAGTCCAAGGTCGAGGGCGGTGGGCAGCTCGTGCGCATCCGCGACGTCGCCCGGGTCGAGCTGGGCGCGCAGACCTACAGCACCTTCTCGAACCTGAGCGGACAGCCGACCGCGGGCCTCGCCATCTATCAGCTGCCGACCGCCAATGCGTTGTCCGTGGCCGAGGCGGTCAAGGCGAAGATGGAGGAGCTCAAGGGCGCCTTCCCGCAGGGGCTCGAGTACACCATCCTGTTCGACACCACGGTCTTCGTGAACGACGCGATCGACGGCGTGATCCATACGCTGGTGGAAGCGGGCGTCCTGGTTTTCCTCACCATCTTCCTCTTCCTTCAGGACTGGCGTGGGACGCTCATCCCGACCATCACCATCCCCGTCTCCCTGATCGGCACCTTCGCGCTGCTCGCCGTGTTCGGCCTCACGCTCAACCTGATCTCGCTGTTCGGCCTCGTCCTCGCCATCGCCATCGTCGTCGACGATGCCATCATCGTGGTCGAGAACGTCTGGCGCATCATGGAGCAGGAGAACGTCGGGCCGAAGGAGGCCGCGATCAAGGCGATGGACGAGCTGGGCGGCGCCATCGCCGGCGTGACCCTGACCTTGATGTCGGTGTTCGTGCCGGCGACCTTTCTTCCCGGCATCACCGGCCAAGTCTACCAGCAGTTCGCGCTGGTGCTGGCCTCCTCGACCGCGCTCAGCGCCATCAACGCTTTGACGCTCACGCCTGCCTTATGCGCCATCATCCTGCGCAAGCCGCATCCGCCGCGCTTCTTCCTGTTCCGCTGGTTCAACGGTGGCTTCGGGCTGTTGACCAGGGGCCAGACCTCGACGGTCGGGTTCATGATCCGGCACAAGTTCGTGACGGTGCTGTTGTTCCTCGGCGTGCTCGGCCTGGGCGCGACCGGGTTCGCGCGCCTGCCGACCGGCTTTTTGCCTGAGGAGGACCAGGGCTACGCCATTCTCGGCATCCAGTTGCCGAGTGGCGCCTCGCTTGCCCGCACCAAGGCCACCGTCCAAGAGGTCGAGACGGCGCTCAAGGGCACGCCGGGCATCCAAGGTTGGGTCACGGTGGGTGGCGTCTCGCTGCTCGACAACAGCACCACGTTGTCCAACGGCGCGGTGATGTATCTCGTCTACACGCCGTTCGCCGACCGCGAGAAGGCGGGCCTCGACCAGCGGACGATCATCGACGAGGTTCGGCGCCGGCTGGTGGTGGTGGATTCCGCCATCACCTTCCCGCTGGTGCCGCCGGCCATCCCGGGGCTCGGCGTTTCCAGCGGCTTCCAGATGCAGTTGCAGCTCAAGGGGGGCAGCACCGACCTGACCGTCCTCGCCGGCGCGGCCCGCTCGCTGATCGAGGCGGCGCGGAGCCAGTCCGGGATCGCCTCGGTCAACACCTCGTTCCAGGCCAACGTGCCGCAGATCTTCGTCGATATCGATCGGACCCAGGCGGAGAGCTTGGGCGTCCAGATCGGCGACGTCATGACCACGCTCCAGGCCTATGCCGGCTCGAGCTACGTCAACCAGTTCAACCTGTTCAACCAGAGCTACCAGACCTACGTCCAGGCCGACAGCCAGTTCCGGCTCGAGCCCGCGGACCTCGAGCAGCTGCGCGTGCGCAACAACGCGGGCGAGATGGTGCCGCTCGGTGCTCTCGCCAGCATCAGCTACACGCAGGGCTCCGCGACCATTTCCCGCTACAACCTCTACCCGACCGTCGGCCTCAACGGTGGCGCCGCGCCCGGTTTCAGCTCCGGTCAGGCCATCGACCTCATGTCCCAGGCGGCGTCCGATCGTCTGCCCGCCAATGTCGGCTATTCGTGGACCGGGATGTCCTACCAGGAGCAGATCGTCGGCAATCAGGCGATCTACATCTTCGCCCTGTCGACTCTCCTGGTCTACCTCGTGCTGGCCGCGCTCTACGAGAGCTGGACCAACCCGTTCGCGGTGATCCTGGCCGTGCCGCTGGCCCTGATCGGGGTGGTCGGCGGCATGTTCGCGCGGGAGTTCTCGAACGACATGTACTGCCAGATCGGCATCGTGCTGATGATCGCGATGGCGGCGAAGAACGCGATCCTCGTGGTCGAGTTCGCCCGTGACGAGCGGGCCAAGGGGTTGTCGCTCGCCCAGGCCGCGACCAATGCCGCGCACGAGCGGTTCAGGCCGATCATGATGACCTCGATCGCGTTCATCCTCGGCATGCTGCCCCTGGCCTCGGCCCAAGGCGCCGGTGCCGCCGGCCAGCAGGTCCTGGGCACGGCCGTCCTGGGCGGCATGATCTCGGCCACCCTGTTCAACAACCTGTTCGTGCCGCCCTTCTACGTGCTCCTGCAGGGCTTCAGCGAATGGCTGGGCCGCCGGCGTGGCGGCGGTGCCGAGGCACCGCCCGAGGCGGACAAGGCTCAGCTCGAGGCGACGCGGGCCGCGGCCAGCAGGGGATAGTCGGGGACGCGACGCAGGTCGCGGGCCTCGCCGGTCGAGTTCCGGGGCAGCTCGCGCTCGTCCCGGGGCATGGTCCGGCCGAGGATCAGGTCGGAGGCCTTCTCGCCGATCATGATCGTGGCGGCGTTGGTGTTGCCGCTGACCATGGTCGGCATGATCGACGCGTCGGCGACGCGCAGGCCGGCGATGCCGTGCACGCAGAGGCGTTCGTCGACGACGGCCATGGCATCCTGGCCCATCTTGGCCGTGCCGCAGGTATGGTGCCCGGTGCCCGCCTTCTCACGGATGAATGCGTCCAGCTCGTCGTCGCCGACCACGTCGGCGCCCGGCTGCAGCTCGACGCCGCGGAAGGCGTCGAACGCCGGCTGGGTCACGATACGGCGCAGCTCGCGGACGCCTTGACGGGTCACCGCGATGTCGGCCGGCGCGGTGAGGAAGCGCGGATCGATGATCGGGTCGGCCTCGGGATCGGCCGAGCCCAGCGTCAGCCGGCCCCGGCTCTCCGGCCGGTTCGGCCAGATGCGCAGCGCGAAGCTGTGGTCCTCCGCCGACTGTGCCCAGGGCATCCAGATCTTCTGCGAGCCGCCGACATGGATCGGCAGGAACACGACCTGGCAGTCCGGTGCCGGCAGCCCGGGCGTGGTGTGCAGGAAGCCGCCGGCCTCGAGCGGGCTGCGGACGATCGGGCCGCGCCGCTGCAGCACGCCGCGCGCCATCGCCACCATCAGCCGATCGAGACGCAACGTGCCGACGAGCGAGACCGGCTGCGTGCAGCGATAGCCGATCGAGATGGTCAGATGATCCTGCAGGTTGGCGCCGACGCCGGGCAGATGCGCCTGCACCTCGATGCCGTGCCGGCGCAGCGCCGCGCCATCGCCGATCCCGGACAGCATCAGGAGCTTGGGCGTGTTGATCGAGCCCGTGGCGAGGATCACCTCCCGGCGTGCCCGCGCCTCGAGCGGCACGCCGTCCCGCGTCAGCGCCACGCCGACGGCGCGACCCGCTTCGATCAGCACGCGGCGCAGGCGGACGCCGACCTCGACCTTGAGGTTCGGCCGGCGCAGGGCCGGCTGGAGGAAGGCATGCGCCGTCGTGCAGCGCCGGCCGTTGCGCACGTTGAAGTCGTACAGGCCGAAGCCTTCCTGCTCGGCACCGTTGAAGTCGTCGTTGCGCGGGTGGCCCGCCTGCGCACAGGCCTCGAGGAACACGTTCGAGAGCGGGTTGACCTCGGCCAGCTTGGTGACCGCGAGCCCGCCATCGGCGCCGTGAAACTCGCTCTCGCCGTGCTCGTAGCTCTCCGAGCGCTTGAAGTAGGGCAGCACGTCCGCATAGGCCCAGCCCTCGTTGCCGAGCGCGTGCCAGTGGTCGAAATCGGTGCGGTGGCCGCGGATGTACTGGGCGCCGTTGAACACGAACGAGCCACCGATCATCTTGCCGCGCGGCAGGAAGATGCGCCGGCCGTCGAGGCCGGGCTGCGGCTCGGTGTAGAAGAACCAGTTGTTGCTGCGCTTCTGGAACAGCGAGGCGGCCAGCATCGGCAGGTTGTAGAGCGGGTTGCGGCCGTGCTTGCCGGCCTCGAGCAGGAGGACGCTGTATTTGCCGTCGGCGCTGAGGCGATTGGCCAGCACGCAGCCGGCCGAGCCGGCGCCGACGACAATGAAATCGAAACTACCGATGCTGGCCGACATGATCACCTTCGCTACGGGAACCCCACTGCCTTCAAGAAGGCACCACTCAACTTAGCCCTCTTTTGGCATGGCCGGTTCGGCAATTAGGCCGCACCACGTAGCGGGAGATATGCGTCGGTGGTGGATCTAGGCCCAGCTGTTGCCGGGCAGTGACGGGTCGGTAACCTTGCGTGCCTGCTCGACGCCGCTCACCGGCAGCCCGGCCGGATCGAGTAGGCCGATCTGGACCAGGACCGTCGCCTGGTCCCAGTAGATCCGCTCGAAGGCGACCTTGCCGCCCTCGGTGCCGACGACCACGACCAGCGGCAGCTCGACCGCGCGCCCGGTCGGGGCCACGCCGGGGATGATCGCATCCATGACCAGGTCGTGCGTGAAGCGTAGCAGGAGCTCGTCGACGATGCGGCCCTGGCCGACCGTACGCGAGACGGGGGTGATCGTGGTGTCGGCCGGCCACTTGCCGATGAAGTGCTGGGTGTAGAAGGCGCGCACCGCGTCGCGGCCGAAGCCCCCGGTCAGCACCGGGACATGGTTGACGAAGGGCGCGTCCGTCATCGTCGCCATGGTCGCCTCGATGTCGAGGTCGACGAACTCGGCCCGGACGTGCGCGTCGAACAGGGCGCCCAGCGCTTGGGCATCGTCGGTCGTGGCGGTGGGCATGCTTGTCGCTCCCCCTTTGCTGGTGCGCCCAGCCTACCGGTTGCCGCCACGGCATGAAACGGCGCCGCAGGAGCCGGCCGGTCAGGGGACTTTCGCCGCCGCCTTGGCCCGCTGCACCGCCTCGAGCCATTCCTCCCCGACACCGCCGGGCCGGAGGTAATTGTGCCGTTCGGCGTAGATCCAGACATAGCTGTCGGCTTGGCGCAGCGCGTTGGCGAGCGTGGCCTCGAAGATGGCGAGATCCATCGGATATGCGGGAATCCATGGCTCGTCGAACACGCCGAACGCGATGTCGCTCTTCGTCGGCCAGAGAGGCCGCAGGGCCGGCGGGATCAGCGTGCCGCCGGCCAGCGCCGGCATCGTCACCTTGCGGTAGCGGTAGGAGTTGGCGAAGTCGGCTGCGGATCGGTACTGGTAGACCTCGCCGCCGTCGATGACCTTGGCCGTCGCCGGCGCCGCCTCGAGCAGGCCCGCGAAGAAGAAGCCGGACAGATCGTGGTCGGTGACCGCCCCCTGGTCGAGCACGACCTGTTCGGGGGTGCGCGGGTCCGACATGTACGGCCCGTGCATGACCAGAAGGTGCAGCTCCGGCCAGACCGTGCCCAAGGCGGCCATCAGCTCCCTGCCGCGGCGCCGGTACTGCTCCTGATACTGCGCCAGCGTGCGCGAGCCGCCATACTTGACGTCCTGCGGGTAGGTCCAGACGTCGCCATTGTAGGCCTCGTTGTCGAACACGATGCCGACGAGCCCGGTGTCGCGCGCGGCCCGGGCCAGCGCCGTCCAGCTCGTCACCACGGCGGACCAGTCGTCGAACGGATCGACATTCATCACGTAGGTCAGCACGAAATTGGCATCGACCTCGTGCATCCTGCCCTGCAGCGGCGCCAACTCGGCCATGGCGTCCTCGTAGGTCACGCCGTGCAGCATGACCTCCCAGCCGACGTCGGTGTGCAGGACGACGCCGTCCAAGCCGGTGCTGGCGATGAAGGCCATGTTGCGGGCGACGTTCGCCGGTGCCGCGGAATCACCGAAGCGGTCGCTCGCGGTGTCGACGATGATCAGCTTGGGCGCGGCGGCGGCGCCTGCGCTGGCGGCCGCCGCGAGCAGGGCGAGGCAGCCGATCCCGAGCCGTCCCAGATGGTGGAGCGAGAAAGATGACGTTGGGCTCATCGGTCCATACCGTTTCCGGCCGTTGCATGCTGGGAGCATGGCTAGACCGTCGCGAACGCGGGTGCCGCCGTCTCGGCAGCATGCAAGTATCCGGATATGGTCCGCGCTTCGGCAGCCGTCCGATGAGATGCGCAAGCAGCTTGGGCGGCTCGTCCTCGACAAGATCAGCCCGCCGAAGGTCGACGATTGGGGCGCCGAGGCACAGCCGCCGGGGCTGGTGTGATGCGGCGAAGCGATGGGAGGGACGGCACGACTGACCCGCGGGTCGATGTGGTTCGGAAGCCCTTGGTCGCAGCATGCGGACAGGATGCGCAATCCAGGGAGCACAAGGAAGTCCTGGTCCATCGATGCATTCGGAGGCTTGAGCCTGGCCATGATTTTCTGCGGCGTCATGATCCAGACGAACGGCTTGGGATCGGCGTTGTGCGTGGCAAGATAGCGGTGGATCGTGGCTTGCAGGTCGAGCGGCGAGAAGGCTCCGCGCCGGAGCCGGCCACGGGTCATGGCGGGGACGAAGGCCTCGGCGGTGCTGAGCCGAGAACCCGGTTGAGCCGGGGCAGCACCAGCCCCGTGCCGACCGCCACCCGCAGGTAGGCCCGTGCATGGCGCTGGTCACGCGGTGCCGCGAATGGCGCCAACCGAGCAAACACATCAGGAATTTGGGCCGTTGCCATCACTCAGGCGACGGGCTGAAGGAACTGAGGGGCCTGGAAGAGCCGCATCGCGAGAAGGCGGCCGGTGCGGGCCGGTGGCAGGGAGGCCTTCAAGCTCGTGGCCGGGCTGGCCGAGCGCAGCTTTGCTCCTGATCGTGACGGCATGCGTCATGCCTTCTCGTCCACGTCGCCGGCGACGATCTCGGCCTGGTCCTGCGTCTTCTGCTCGGTCACCGCACGCCAAGGGAGCTCGTGATCCAGATATGGGCGTGCCTGCTACTCACCACCGCCGACGGTGCCAAAATCTCATCCTCGTGGTTGCCGGTCACAACAAGACCGCGATGCTCGCCGTCGCCTTCCAGCCCAAATCCGGCCGCTGACAGAAGCACTCGACAACCGGCCGAGAATCGTCTTGTCGGACTGGCATTCTACTGTCTGGCTCGCGAAGGCGTCGAAATTGTTGTACCGATCTTCCCGGTCAGTACGAACGTTGCGGACGAGCGCAAGACGCGCATGAGCTTGCACAGGATGCAAGATCGTGATCGTCGACTGCTTGCCGTCAATATAGGAAGCTACAAAATCGACGTTCGACATCGGCGGCACGCGGACGTCATTGCGTTGATATATACAAGCAAAAGATTGGATGTCGTCGAATTACATGAAAAATGTGGCCAAAATATTATTGTATATAAATAATATACACAACATTATTGATGGCCAAAGATGCAGATATTGCATAAAAATCTACTCTCGCTTTTGTAATTATTTCATATGTTTTTTGTCGATATGCATTGCCGTGTGACATCTTCTGTAAGGATCTGCTTGCATGCTCAATCACATCGGGACATCTGATCTTTGGGTATGGTTTTTGCGCCGCCGTCCGGCCCGTCCCAGCGCAGGCGGTAGGCTTTCCCGAGCGGCAGAGCTTCGCCTAGCCTTCGCCGAGCGACAACGCAGCGAGCCGTCGCGCCTCTGCCCGGGCCTTGGCCGCTCCATCTGCGCGCCCGGAGCAATGCCGGATGCCGCCGAGCGACGGCGTCCGGAGACGATCTGACGACACTGCTCCGGGCGTAGATCGCTGCCAAAATCGCCGACGTCGCGGACCAAGATCCGGTTCGTGTCGCGAGTGGCCAGTTCTGTCGATTACATCATCTCTAAGCTGGTCCGGTCGGGCTTGCAGCGTGCGCCCGCCGATTCGATTGTGCGGCCACAATCTTGGCCGCGAGACTTTCTGCAACGATTGATCCGACCTGCACCGCCGCGGGATCGGTGGCGCGCGTGCAGGCGCAACTCGCCGGCCCCCTGGATGGGACGCGAAATGGCAGCGGTCGATTTTGCGCGCAGGCTGGCGGATCACGGCGCGGCGCCGGCCCTCGCCTTCGCCTGGGGTAGCTTGTCCTACGCGGCGTTGGCGCGGCGCGTCGACCGGCTGGCGACCAGGATGGGTACCGCGAAGAAGCTCGTCGCGGTCGAGGCGACGCTGTCGCGGCAGACGATCGTCACCTATCTGGCGGCGCTGCGAGGCGGCCATGCCGTTCTGCTCGCTCCCGCGGGCGATCCGGTCGGTTGGCATGCGCTGGTCGAGCGCTTCCGGCCCGATCTGCTTGTCCGCCGGGCCGATGGCCGATGGCGCTGGGAGACGCTCGCGCCAGGCAACCATCCGGCACTGCACCCCGATCTGGCTCTGATCCTGCTGACGTCCGGGAGCACCGGCACCGGCAAGGCCGTACGGCTGACCGGCAGCGCCGTCGCGACGAACGCGCGCGCGATCGCCCAGTATCTCGGCCTCGGGTCGGACGACCGCGGGGCCTTGTTTCTGCCGCTGCACTATTCGTACGGTCTGTCGGTCCTCAACTCGCACCTCGCCGTGGGGGCGAGCCTGTTCGTGACGGGCGGCTCGATCCTCGAGCCGGGCTTCCTCGATGCGCTGCAGGCGCAACGCTGCACGAACATCGCGGGCGTACCGTTCTCGTTCGAACTCTTCGAGTCCGTCGGCTTCCGCAACCGGGCCTTTCCCGACCTGCGCTTCATGACCGTGGCGGGCGGGCGCCTGGCGACGGACATGGTGCAGCGGTACCACGGCCACCTCGCAGCTGGTGGCAGGCGGTTGTTCGTCATGTACGGGCAGACCGAGGCCACGGCCCGGATCGCCTACGTACCGCCGGCGCTCGTCGGCCAGCGGCCGGACTGCATCGGCGTCGCCATCCCGGGCGGCGAGCTCGGCCTCGTCGATGCCGCCGGACGGCCGATCGGCGTGCCCGGGATCGAGGGCGAGCTCGTCTACCGCGGCCCCAACGTCATGCTGGGCTATGCCGAAAGCCGCAGCGATCTGGCACGTGGCTCCGATACGGAATTCCTGTGCACGGGCGATCTCGCGGTTCGCGATCCCGACGGCCTCTATCGCATCACGGGCCGCCGGCGCCGGATGTCGAAGATCGCCGGGGTCCGGATCGGCCACGACGCCGTGGAGGCGAACCTCGCCCGGTCCGGCATCGCCGCGGCGGTGGTCGGGAACGACAGCACCATTCTTGCCGCCTACAGCGCGTCCTGTCGGCCGGACGAGGTGCGCACGCGCCTCGCTGCCGCGACCGGCCTGGCGCTGGCGCACGTCCGGGCGGTCGAGGTCGACACGCTGCCGCGGCTGGCGACGGGCAAGGTCGACTACGAGACCGTGCGCCGCTGGCTCGAGGCGGATGGCGGCTCGGCTGCCGACGTCGTCGACGCGTTCAGGCGGGCGTTCTGGCCACATCCGGTCGCGGCCGGCGACAGCTTCGTCACCTTGGGTGGCGATTCCCTGCGCTATCTCGAGCTGTCGCTGCTCCTCGGCCGCCATCTCGGCCGACCGCCCCACGGTTGGGAGCGGATGAGCATCGCGGAGCTCGCCGCCCGACGACCGGCCCGTCGTGGAGCAGAGACCATCGGCACCGACATCGCGATCCGAGTCCTGGCCATCTCGATGGTGCTCGTCCACCATGCCAGCGGCTGGCCGCTGGCGACGGGGTCGGCCACGATGATGGCGCTGATCGGCTACAGCCTCGGCCGGTTCCAACTGGACAACCTGCTGGATCGGCGGCTCGGGCGGTTCTTTCGACCGCTGCTCGGCGTGCTGCTCCCCTACCTGCTGCTCCTCGCCGGCTTCGCCCTGGCGTGGCAGTCGGTTCCTTGGGCGTCGCTGTTCCTCGTGAGCAATCTCGGCTTCGGCACCTTGGAGCAGCACACGATGCTGCCGTACCTCTACTGGTTCGTCGAGGCCTATGCCCAGACCCTGCTGTTCTGGGCGATGCTCTTCCTGCTGCCGCCCGTCCGCAGGCTCGCCCGGGAGAGCCCGTTCCGGCTCGGGCTGGTCCTGCTGCTGGTCGCGCTTCTCGCCCGCTTCGTCGGCCCGGAGCTCTGGCCGATCGGTGGCCGGACGATCTTCGCCCCCTGGTGGCTTCTGCCGCTGGTCTGCCTCGGCTGGTGCGCTGCCTTCGCCGACACGGCCGGTCGGCGAGGGCTGTTGCTGGCCGTCACCGCGGCCGTCATGGTGCTGCTGGCCTATGTCGGCGGCAACTGGACCGGCTCCTGGCTCCGCTATGGCCTGCAGGTGCCGGTGATCGCCTGCCTGCTCTATCGGCCGCGCCTTGCCATTCCAGTCTGGCTCGCGCGGATCGTCGTCCCGGTCGCCGCCGCCAGCTTCCACATCTACCTGTTCCACTATTTCGCGAACGAGCTGCTCAAAAGCGAGTTCGCCGGGCTGCCGTCGCCACTCGCCGTCGCTCTCCTCGTGCTCAGCGGCGTCGGCTTCGGCTTGGCCGCCTACTTGGCGCAGAAGGCGCTGATCGCCGGGATGACCCCCCGAATGGCCGATCCTGCTGGCTGGCGGTGGCCGCCCGTGCACAGCCTGGCCCGTGCCGGCAGGGCATGGCTGTCCGGTCCGCGTTCTCAGGGCGATGCCGCATGAGGAAGGGCGTTCCGCGCCGGTAGAAGGCCATGCGGTGTCAACCGATCGCTCGAAGTCCGAGTGCCGACCGCTACGACGACCGTGCGCGGTACGTGGCCGACCGGGTGCGCCTCGGCGTCACGACAAGAACGCCAGGATGCGTTCCGGTCGCAGCGTGCCCAAAATGCGCCCAGGGCTATGGCGGAAGCTGGGTGAGCAAGGTCTGCGTGAGGTGGCGTATCGAGGCGGCGGCCGA
>JBDHTW010000063.1:0-25373 GCA_039808865.1 Geminicoccaceae bacterium | reverse complement strand
AGGATCTCGTCGGCGTCGACGATGGTGGCGAGGCGGTGCGCGATGACCAGCGTGGTGACGTGGTGGCCGAGGCCGCGCAGGGCGGTCTGGACGGCCTGCTCGGTGGCGCTGTCCAGCGCCGACGTGGCCTCGTCCAGGATCAGCACGCGCGGGCGCTTGAGGATGGCGCGGGCCAGGGCGACCCGCTGCTTCTCGCCGCCGGAGAGCTTGAGACCGCGCTCGCCGACCAGGGTCGCATAGCCGTCGGGCAGGGCGGCGATGAAGCCGTGCAGCTGGGCTGCCCGGGCGGCGGCCTCGATCTCCGCCGGGCTCGCCTCGGGCCTGCCGAAGGCCAGATTGTAGCCGATCGTGTCGTTGAACAGCACCGTGTCCTGTGGGACGACGGCGATGGCGGCGCGCAAGGATGCCTGGGTGAGGTCGCGCAGATCGTGGCCGTCGATCCGCACATGGCCGGAGGTCGGGTCGTAGAAGCGGAACAGCAGGCGGGCGATCGTCGACTTGCCGGCGCCGGTCGGGCCGACCAGGGCCAGCCGGCGGCCCGGGGCGGCCTTGAAGCTCAGCTCACGCAGGATCGGCCGCGCCGGATCGTAGGCGAAGGTGACGGAGTCGAACGCGACCGCCCCGGGTCCCGCCGGCAGCGGGTAGGCGCCCGGCCGGTCCTCGACCTCGGGCACCTCGGCCAGCAGCTCCAGCAGCTGCTCGAGGTCGACGAAGGCCTGCTTGATCGAGCGGTAGAGCTGGCCCAGCCGGTCCATCGGCCGGGCCAGCTGCAAAAGGTAGCTGTTGACCAGGACGAGCTCACCCACGCTCATCGTGCCGGCGGTGACGCGATGCAGGGCCATGAGCAGGATCAGCCCGGTGCCGCAGGCGAGGACGGTCACGAACACGACGCCGGTCAGGCTGCGGAAGGTGAGCGCCTTGACGGTCAGCCGTTCGACCTCGGCCAGGCTCAGATCGTAGCGCGCCGCGACGTGCGCCTCGTTGCCGAAATACTTGACCGTCTCGTAGTTGAGCAGGCTGTCGATGGCCTTGCCGTGCGCGGTCGAGGCCTCGACCACGGCCTTGCGCTGATGCCGGCGCAGCCATTCGGAACCGGCGACGAGGGTGACGCCGTAGAGGGTGATGGTGACGACGAGGATCGCGGTGAAGACGGGATCGAGCCGTGCGAGCATGATCGCGGTCACGAACAGGATCTCGGCCGCGAGCGGCAGGATCAGGAACACGCCGTCGAACAGGAGCTCGCGCGCGCCGTTGAGCCCGTTCTCGAGCACGCGGCTGATCTGCCCGGTGCGGCGGGCGAGGTGGAAGCCCAGCGACAGTGCGTGCAGATGCTCGATCGCGGTCCGGGCGAGGCGGCGGCGGGTGCGCTGCTCGATCGGGCCATAGAGCGCCCAGCGCAGCTCGTTCAGCACCTTGGCCAGCCACTGCACGCCGACATAGGCGAGCACGATCGCTACCGGCGCTACGAGGACCCCATGGGCCGGCGACAGCACGTCGATCGCGCGCGCGAACAGTAGCGGCACCAATGCGTTGATCAGCGCCGTGGCCGAAAGCAGCGCCACCGTGCCGACGATCCGCCGACGCAGGGCCGGCTCGGCCTCGCCCCAGAACACGGCGAGGAGCCGGCGCAGCGCCGCCCGGCTGGCGCCCGGCCCCGTGGTGCTCCGCTCGAGCGCACGCAGCTCGCGCGACATGCTCAGCCCAGCCGCCGGCCGGGCCCGACGGCTCGCAAGTCGGGTCGGCGATCGCGGCCGGCGGTCAGCTATCCTGACCGATCTCGCGTGCGAGCGCGCCGATGCGCAGCCGCAGCGCGTTCAGCCGGATGAAGCCTTCCGCGTCGCGCTGGTTGTAGACCGTGTCCTTCTCGAACGTCGCGAAGGCGTGGCTGTAGAGCGTGTGCGGCGCCTTGCGGCCGACCACCTGCACCGAGCCTTTGAACAGCTTCAGCCGCACGGTGCCGGTGACGTTCTCCTGGCTCTTGTCGATCAGCGCCTGCAGCATCTCGCGCTCGGGCGCGAACCAGAAGCCGTTGTACACCAGCTCGGCATAGCGCGGCATCATCTCGTCCTTGAGATGGGCCGCGCCGCGGTCGAGCGTGATGCTCTCGATCGCCCGGTGCGCCGCCAGCAGCACGGTGCCGCCCGGAGTCTCGTAGACACCACGGCTCTTCATGCCGACGAACCGGTTCTCGACCAGATCGAGCCGGCCGATGCCGTTGGCGCCGGCAAGGTCGTTGAGCCGGCGCAGGAGACTGGCCGGGGACAATGGCTCACCGTCGACCGAGACCGGGTCGCCGCGCTCGAAGCCGATCTCGACGTAGGTCGGCCGGTCCGGTGCGGCCTCGGGCGCGACCGTCCGCGTGAACATCTCGTCGTCGGGCTCGATCCACGGATCCTCGAGCGCCTTGCCCTCGTAGGAAATGTGCAGGAGGTTGGCGTCGGTCGAGTAGGGGGCCTCGCCACGCTTGCCGCGCGGAATCGGGATCTGCCGGCCCTCGGCGTACTCGATCAGCTTCTCGCGGCTGTCCAGGTCCCATTCCCGCCACGGAGCGATGACCTTGATGTGCGGGTTCAAAGCGAAGCAGGACAGCTCGAAGCGAACCTGGTCGTTGCCCTTGCCGGTGGCGCCGTGGGCCACCGCATCGGCCCCGGTCTCGTGCGCGATCTCGATCAGCCGCTTGGCGATCAGCGGCCGGGCGATCGAGGTGCCGAGCAGATAGCAGCCTTCGTAGAGGGCGTTCGCACGGAACATCGGGAACACGAAATCGCGGACGAACTCTTCCTGCAAATCCTCGATGTAGATCTGCTTCACGCCCATCAGCTCGGCCTTGGCGCGCGCAGGCTCGAGTTCCTCGCCCTGGCCGAGATCGGCGGTGAAGGTGATGACCTCGCACCGATAATAGTCCTGCAGCCAGCGTAGGATCACCGAGGTGTCGAGGCCGCCGGAATAGGCCAGCACGACCTTCTTCACGCCGCTCTGCATGAACGCTCCGTCCTTTGTCGCTTCGTTCCGGGCAGGGGAAGCACCTTCCCCATCACCATCGTCTGCCGCCGCCGTCACGTCCGGCTTCGCTCTAGGCGCCAGAGCCACCGTCGCTTGTGCCAGCCATCCCCGGGGCCGCCTTGGCCACGCCGACCAGCGCCGGGCGCAGCAAGCGGTCGGCGATCACATAGCCGCCCTGGATGACCTCGGCAATGGTGCCCGGCGGCAGCTCGCTCGTGGGTACCTCGAACATCGCCTGATGCAGCTTGTGGTCGAACTTCTCGCCGCGCTGCGGCTCCACCTTGCGCACCTGATGCTTCTCGAGCGCGTTCTGCAGCGAGCGCTCGGTCATCTCGACCCCCAGCACGAGGTTCTTCATGAACTCGCTCTGCTGCCGCGCCTCGGCCGGCACCGACGCCAGCGCCCGGCTCAGATTGTCGCCGACCTCCAGCAGATCGCGTGCGAAGCCGGTCACCGCGAACTTGCGTGCCTCTTCGACCTCCCGCTGGGTGCGGCGGCGCAGGTTCTCCATCTCGGCCAGCGTGCGCAGCAGCCGGTCCTTGAGTTCCTGGTGCTCCTCGGCCGAAGGAGCCGGTGCCGGCACCTCCTGGCCGTCGAGGATCTCGGTGTTCTCGTGGTCGTTGCTGTCGTTCATCGTCTCGTCTCGGAATCGGGACTACCTAAGAGCCGGCTGACCACACGTGCGGTGTAGTCGACCAGCGGTATAATGCGGGCATAGTTCATCCGCGAGGGGCCGATCACGCCGATCGCCCCCACCACCTCGGCCCGGCGGCCGCCCTCGGCGCCGGCGCTGTAGGGCGCCACGATCATCGCGCAGCCGGAGAGGCCGAACAGCTCGTTCTCGGCGCCGATGAAGATCTGCAGCCCTTTCGCGGCCTGGGTCAGCTCCACCAGGCGCAGAATGCTCTGCCGCGCCTCGAGCATCGCGAACAGGCCACGGATGCGCTCGAGATCGGCGAGATTGGTCACGTCCTCGAGCAGCTTGGCGTGACCGCGCACGATCAGGAAGCCGCTCTCGCGCTGGTCGGAATCGCCGCTCCAGGTAGCGAGCCCGGCCGCGACCACCTTCTGGGTCAAGGTGTCGAGCTGGCTGCGATGCTGCTCGATTTCCTCGACGATGCTGGTCCGCGCCTCGGCGAAGCTGCGGCCGGTCAGCCGCGCGGTCAGGTAGTTGCCGGCCTCGATCAGCGTCGAGATCGACATGCCCAACGGCACGTCGATCACCCGGTTCTCGACCAGACCGTTGTCGCCGACGACGATGACCAGGGCGCGGCCGGGCGACAAGGGCACGAACTCGATGTGGCGGAACGGCCGCTCGCTGATCGGCGCCGCGACGATGCCGGCGTAGCGGGAAAGGGCCGAGAGGGCGTTCGAGGCATCGGACAGCACGCCTTCGAGGCTGCGTCCGCGGCCGGCGCAGCGTCCCTCGATCTCGCGGCGCTCTTCCTCGGGAAGGTTGCCGACCTCCAAGAGGCCGTCGACGTACAGGCGCAGGCCAGCTTCGGTGGGCACGCGTCCGGCCGAGGTGTGCGGCGCGTAGAGCAGGCCGCTCTCCTCGAGGTCGGCCATCACGTTGCGGATCGTGGCCGGGGAGACCTGCTCCTCCAGCCGGCGGGCCACGGTACGCGAGCCGACGGGTTCGCCGGTGGCGACGTAGGCGTCGACGATCAGGCGAAAGACTTCTTTGGATCGGGCGTTGAGCTCGACGATCATCCCGGTATGGGCCGACCCTTGATCATGGGCCCGGTATGTAGGGACGACGCAGATAATGGTCAACGGCGGCCGCACCAGCGTTGCAGCCACCGCCGCCCCGAAACCGGCACCGCGTGACGCGACGCCGAACAGCCAGTAGGCGTCGCCGCGAAGGCGACGCCGCTGTCGTCAGCTCAGTAACGCGGACCGGAGCGCGGGCCGCGCGGGCCACGGCCGAACCCGCCGCCCGGGCCGCCCATGTCGTCACGCGGGCCACGCGGGCCACCGAAGCCACCACCGGGGCCGCCGCCACGGGGACCGCCGAAGCCACCGCCATCCGAGCGCGGGCCACGCGGACCACGGCCCGGGCCACCGGGACCACCCGGACGCGCACGCTCCTCGGCCACGCGCACGGCCAAGCTGCGGCCGCCGATCTGATAGCCGTCGAGCTCACGGATGGCGTTGTCCGCCTCCTGCTCCGAGCCCATCTCGACGAAGCCGAAGCCACGCGAGCGCCCGGTCTCACGATCGGTCGCGACCTTCACCGAAAGGACCTGGCCGTGCGGGGAGAACAGGCTGGACAGCTCGTCGTCCGTCGTCGAGTACGGAAAGTTCGCGACAAAGAGTTTACAAGGCATCGATTTACCCAGGGCACCAAGAGCTAGAGGAGGCGCGAACGCTGGCATCCACCCGTGAAAGCCTCGCGCCACCCGCCGACTCGCCCCGATTGACCCACCAGCCGCCACAATACTCTGCCAGGGCTGACGACGCCGAATGGAGAGGACGATGGCAGCCTGATCCACATACTCGCGCCGAGCGGCAGATCACGGGCAGTAGAGCACAGACAACAAGTGACGGCGTCGTTCCTGAGCGATGTTCGTCCACGCGTGAACTATAGCCCCGAACCCGGCGGCGTGCGAGGGTAAAACGCCATGCGGTCAGGGATTTCTCAGGGCGCGTCGACGAGACCGGTACCGGAGGGGGTGACCAGCGAGCCCGTCTGTGCCCGCGCCTCCTCCTGGGCGAGCGAGGTCGCCACCGGCGATGGGGTCGGCAAGGTCATGTAAACGCTGCGCTCCTCGTAAGGTGCGGCGGCACGCCGGGTCATGCGGTAGAGCGCGAACAGCCCGATCGCGTTGTGCAGCACGGCTTGGACGATCGGATAGCCGGGCGGCCCCAGAAGCTGCATCACGAACGCGGTGACCGTTGGTCCCGCCGCGGCGCCGATGCCGTAGGCCAGGATCAGGGCGCTGCTGGCCCCGACCATCTGCTCGGGCGACAGATAGTCGTTGGTGTGGGCGACGCACACCGCGTAGAGCGGCAGCGACAGCCCGCCCAGGAGGAAGAAGCCGGGGAACAGCGTCCAGGCCGGCAGGCCGGGAAACAGCACCGGCGGCAGCGCCACCACGGCGGTGAGCAGCGCCGCCGCGGCGATCACCCAGCGGCGATCGACCCGGTCGGACAGGCGGCCGATCGGCACCTGGAACAGCACGCCGCCGAGGATCACCGCCGCCATGAACACCGAGATCGCCGCCACCGACAGGCCTTCCTGGTCGGCGAAGACCGGCCCCATCGCGAACAGCCCGCTGTTCGCGGCGCCGATCCCGGCGATCCCGACCACGCCCAGGGGCGACAGCCGGTAGAGGCCGAGCAGGCCCATCCGGCGCGGCGTGGTCACGGTGGGAGCGGCCACCGCGGTGAGCAGCATGGGCACCGCCGCGACCGAGATCAGCACCGAGACGAGGATGAAAAGGTCGAAGCCCCTGGGGTCCGCCAGGTTGAGCAGGAACTGCCCGCCGGCCATGAAGCCCATCTGCACCACCATGTAGAGCGACAGGAGGCTGCCGCGGGTCTCGTTGGTGGCGCTGCCGTTGAGCCAGCTCTCGGCCACGATGAAGGCGCCGGCGAAGCAGTAGCCGGTCAGGAAGCGCATCAGGAACCAGGCTACGGGCTCGACGAACATCGCCTGGAACAGGATGGCGGTCGAGCCCAGGGACAGCAGGGCCGCGAACACGCGCACGTGCCCGACCCTGGCGACCAGCATCGGTACGCGCAGCGAGCCCACGAGCAGGCCCACATAGTAGCCCGACATCACGATGCCGGTGGTCGCGGGCTGGAAGGCCTCGAGATTGGCGCGCAGGCCGAGCAACGTCCCCTGCAGCCCGTGCCCGAGCATCAGCAGCGCGATGCCCAGCATCAGCGCCCAGGTCTGGCGGAGGGCGGCTAGCACCGGCCCAGGGCGCGCAGAGTCTGGTCGAAGCTGCGGCGCGCCTTGTCGACGACCTCGTCGATCTGCGCCTCGGTCACGATCAGCGGCGGCGACAGCACCATGCCGTCGCGGATGGCCCGCATGACGAGACCGTTCTCGACGCAGCGATCGCGGCAGATGGTGCCGACCCGCCCCGCGGGCTCGAACAGCTTGTGCGCCGCCTTGTCCTCGACCAGCTCGACGCAGGCGATCAGGCCCTTGCTGCGGACCTCGCCGACCAGCGGATGGTCGGCCAGCGTCGCCAGGGCCGCGGCGAAATAGTCGCCGATCGGCCCGGCCGCCCGGGTGGCGAGCCCCTCCTCCTCGATGATCTTCAGGTTCTCCAGCGCTACCGCGGCGCAGACCGGATGCCCGGCATAGGTGACGCCGTGCGCGTACTCCTTCTCGCCGGCGAAGATCGCGTCGCCGACGCGCCGGCCGAAGGCGACGGCCGCGATCGGCACGTAGCCCGAGGACAGGCCCTTGGCCATCGAGACCAGATCCGGGGTGAAGCCCATCGTCGTATGGCCCCACCAGTTGCCGGTGCGGCCGAAGCCGCAGATCACCTCGTCGGCCACCAGCAGCACGTCGTGCCGCCGGCAGATCTTCTCGATCTCGGGCCAGTAGGTCGCCGGCGGGATGATCACGCCGCCGGCCCCCTGGATCGGCTCGGCCACGAACGCCGCGACGTTCTCGGGCCCGAGCTCCAGGATCTTCGCCTCGAGCCAGCCGGCCGCCTCGCGGCCGAACTCCGCCGGATCCTGGCCCCAGCCCTCGACCCACGGGTAGGGGTTGCCGATATGGTGGAAGCGGGCCAGCGGCAGGTCGAACATGCCGTGCATGAACGGCATGCCGGTCAGGCTGGCCGAGCCGAGGCCGACGCCGTGGTAGCCGAGCGAGCGGCTGATGAACTGCTTCTTCTCCGGCCGGCCCATCAGGTTCCAGTAGTACCAGACCGACTTGACGACGGTGTCGTTCGCCTCCGAGCCCGAGCTCACGAAGTGGATGCGCTCCATGCCCGCGGGCAGGATCCCGGCCAGCTTGGCCGCGAGCTCGATCGCCGGTGGCGTGCCGCACTGGAAGAACGCGTTGTAGTAGTCGAGCGTCTTGATCTGCGCGGAGGCGGTCGCGGCCAGTCGCTCGCGCCCGTGCCCGATCTGCGTGCACCACAGGCCGGCCATGCCGTCGAACAGGCGGTTGCCGTGGCTGTCCCAGACATAGCAGCCTTCGGCGCGGGTGATGATCCTGGCCCCCTTGGCCGCCAGCTCGTGGTGGGTGGTGAAGGGGTGCAGATGATGGCGGGCGTCGAGCGCCTGCCAGCGCTGGGTCTGTTCGGTGGCGGTCATGCGGTCGTTCGCTCGTGGTGCCGGGACCCGCGTCTCCTAGCAGGCGAAACAGCGGTTGCCCAATGGCGGCGCGACATGGTGCCGAGGCCTCGCGACACCGGCGCGAATTCCCTATATCCAGGCGGTGAGCTTGGACCAGGAGCACGGCCGATGCCACTTTATACCTACAATTGTGACCAGCACGGCGAGTTCTCGGCTTGGGGGCGGATGAGCGACAGCGACGCGCCACAGCCCTGTCCGGCCTGCGCCGAGCCGGCCGGACGGGCGCTCGCGCACCCCGCGGTCGGCAGCCGCTCGGATGGCCAGTCGATGGCGGCCGCATCGGGAGCCTGCGCCGCGGATGGTCCCAGCTTCGGCGGCCATTGCTGCGGGGCCGGCTGCGTGCATTGACCGGGCCGTCGGCACGGGGCAGCGGGATGGGCGCGGCTGGGAAGAGCTATCGACTGGCGATCTTCGACTTCGACGGCACGCTGGCGGACACGCTGCCCTGGTTCATGCGCGCGATCGACGGGGTCACCGAGGAGTTCGGGCTGCGCCGGATCGGCGCGGCGGAGCGGCAGGCGCTGCGGGCCTGCCATCCGCGCGAGATCCTGGCACGCCTGAACGTGCCGGTATGGCAGGTGCCGCGGATCGCGCGCCGCATGCGGCAGCTCAAGGCGATCGACGCGCCCCGGCTGCCGCTGTTCCCGGGCGCGGTCGAGCTGTTGCGCGATCTGGCGCGGCGTGGCGTCGGCCGCGCCATCGCCAGCTCCGACACCGAGGCCAACATCCGCTCGACGCTGGGTGCGGACAACGCGGCCCTGATCCAGCACTATGCCTGTGGCGCCGCCCTGTTCGGCAAGCCCAGGAAACTGCGCCAGGTGCTGCGGCACCTGCGCGTGCCGCCGGAGCAGGCGATCTACATCGGCGACGAGCTGCGCGACGCGGACGCGGCCCGGGCCGCCGGCATCGACTTCGCCGCCGTCGCCTGGGGCTATGCCGCGCCGGAGGCGCTGCGGGCGCAGCAGCCGACGCGGTTCTTCGCCAGCATCGGCGAGGTGGTGCCGGCCTTCACGTGAGGCCGTGCAGCGCTGGTCACACGTTCAACAGCAGATGCTCGCGCTCCCAGGAGCTGATCACGCGCTGGTAGGCGTCGTGCTCGGTCTGCTTCACGGCGAGGAGCACCTCGACGAAGCTCTCGCCCAGGACCTCCTTCAGAGGTCCGCTCTGCTGCAGCTTGCGCAGCGCCTCCGGCATCTGCTGCGGCAGGCTCTGCGCCAGGCGGTAGGCCGTGCCCTTGATCGGGTCGGTCGGCTCGATCTCGCCCTCGATGCCGAGCCAGCCGCAGGCGAGCGAGGCCGCCATGGCGAGGTAGGGGTTGGCGTCGGCGCCGGCGATGCGGTTCTCGACCCGGCGCGCCTCGGGCGAGGAGATCGGCACGCGCAGGCCCACGGTGCGGTTCTCGATGCCCCAGTGCACGTTGATGGGGGCGGTCGACCAGCGGCGCAGGCGGCGGTAGGAGTTGATGTTGGGCGCCAGCAGCGGCATCGCGGCACCCAGATATTTCTGCTGACCGCCGATGAACCAGAAGAACTCCTGGCTCGGCTCGCCGTCCACGGTCGAGAACAGGTTGCGCTTGGCGTTGCGGTCGTAGACGCTCTGGTGCACGTGCATCGAGCTGCCGGGCTCGCCCGCCATCGGCTTGGCCATGAAGGTGGCGTAGATGCCGTGCTTGAGTGCCGCCTGGCGTAAGGTGCGCTTGAACAGGAAGGCCTGGTCGGCGAGTTCGAGCGCATCGCCGTGGTTGAAGTTGATCTCCATCTGCGCCGCCCCAGCCTCGTGGGTCAGCGTGTCGACGTCGATCTCCTGCGCCTCGCACCAGTCGTAGACGTCCTCGAAGATCGGGTCGAACTCGTTGACCGCGTCGATGCCGAACGACTGCCGGGCCGTCTCCTGCCGGCGCGAGCGGCCGACCGGCGGGACCAGGGGATAGTCCGGGTCCTCGTTGATCTTGGTCAGGAAGAACTCGAGCTCCGGGGCCACCACCGGGGTCCAGCCGCGGCTCTCGTAGAGCGCCAACACGCGGCGCAGCACGTGGCGGCACGAGATCTCCACCGGTGTGCCGTCGTGGTAGAAGCAGTCGGCGATGACCTGGGCCGTCGGCTCGGGGTACCAGGGTACCAGCCGGATCGAGTTCGGGTCGGGCCGCAAGCGGATGTCGCGGTCGACCGGGTCGATCACGTCCTCCTCGGGATACTCGCCGGTGACCGTCTGGATGAAGATGCTCTCCGGCAGGCGCAGGGAATCGTCGCCGATCGAGCGCAGGAACTTCTCGCCCGGCAGAATCTTGCCCCGGGCGATGCCGTTGATGTCGGCGATGATGCACTCGACCTCGGTGACGTGGTGGTCGCGCAGCCAGCTTTGGAAGTCTGGCGCCTTTGGTGTGTCCGACATGGAATGGCCTGTTGTGCCTTGGCTGTGCGCGGAAAGGTGGCAGCATCGCCGGCCGAGCGCAACGACGGCGGCCCCGGCCAGGGCGATCGGCTCACCGGCGCGTGAGCGCCCGCCACCTTGTCGGCGACCGCTGGATTCCCACCTGCACCATGAAGCAGGGGTGAACTGTCGGAAAGGTTCGAGCCGCTGTCCATGCTCCCGCGAACCTCGGGCGCCGCCCGTGCCTTGCGCATCTCACGATCGGGCCTCGCATGCCCGGTATGAGGGGTCCACTCGTCGCCGTGCTGGGGACGGGTGTCCTGGCCGTCGCCGGTGCCACCGCCGGATGGCTGTTGTTCGCCGAGCCGGAATCCGATGCGCGCGAGGTGGCCGGCCCGTCGAGCCGTGCCGTGCCGGTCGAGACCGCGCTGGCGCGGACCGGTCCCGCGTCCACCCTGATCCGCGCGACCGGAACGCTGCGGGCCAGCGACTCGGTGGTGATGCAGCCGGAGATCGCCGGCCGTGTCGTCGAGGTGATGTTCGAGCAGGGTCAGGCGGTGACCGCGGGCACGCCGCTCGTGCAGCTCGAGACACAGACCCTGCAGGCCGAGCTCGATCGCGCCCAGGCGGCCCTGGCCCTTTCCAGCGAGAACTTCCGCCGCTCGGAATCGCTGTCGCGCCGCGGCGCCACCGCCGCCCAGGCGCTGGACGAGGCGCGCGCCGCGCTCGCGACGGCCGAGGCCGACGCGAGCCTCGCCCGCTACCGTATCGAGCACGCGACGATCAGGGCGCCGTTCGATGGCGTGATCGGGCTCAAGGAGATCAGCGTCGGCCGCTACGTCGAGCCCGGCGACGAGCTGGTGGCCCTTGAGCGGATCGACCCGCTCGACCTCGATTTCCGCCTTTCGGAGCGCTGGCTGACCAAGCTGCGGCCGGGCGACGTGGTGGCCGTGACCGTCGATGCGGTGCCGGGCCGGCGGTTCGAGGGCCGGATCACGGCCCTGGCCCCGCAGGTCGACGTCAATGGCCGTGCCGTGCAGCTGCGCGCCGCGATCCCCAATTCCGAGCGGATCCTGCGGCCGGGCCTGTTCGCCCGCGTGACGCTCGAACTCGATGCGCGACCCGAGGCCGTGCTCGTGCCCGAGGCCGCGATCGTGCTGCAGCAGGCCGGCGCCATGCTCTACCGGGTCGAGGACGGCAAGGCGGTGGCGACCCCGGTGACGACCGGCGTGCGTCGCGACGGCATGGTCGAGATCACCGAGGGCCTCGCCGGCGGTGCGACGGTCGTCGTCAACGGCCATGTCCGGCTGCGCGACCAGATCCGGGTCGAGGTCGTGCGTCCGGCCGGCCGGGGCTGAGCGCGGATGCGCCTGCCCGAGATCTGCATCCGCCGGCCGGTCTTCGCCACGGTCCTCAGCCTGCTCCTGGTCCTGGTCGGCATCGTCGCCTACGGCCGGCTGCCGGTGCGCGAGTACCCGAACATCGATCAACCGGTCGTCTCGGTGGTGACCAGCTATCCCGGTGCCGGCCCCGAGATCATGGAAAGCCAGGTCACCCAGGTGCTGGAGGCCTCGATCGCCGGCATTCCGGGCATCGACGTGCTGTCCTCGACCAGCCGCAGCGAGACCAGCCGGATCACGGTGCGGTTCACGCTCGACACCGATCCCGAGGACGCCGCCGCCGACGTGCGCGACCGGGTCTCGCGCGTGCGCGGACGCCTGCCCGACGAGGTCGAGGAGCCGGTGATCAACAAGGTCGAGGCCGACGCCGACCCGATCTTGTACCTCGCCTTCACCAGCGACCGCATCTCCGCGCTCGACATCACCGATTTCGTCGACCGCGACGCGCGCGACCGGCTGCAGAACCTGCCCGGCGTGGCGGAGGTGCAGATCCTGGGCGAGCGGCGCTACGCCATGCGCGTCTGGCTCGACCGCGACCGGCTCGCCGCCTACGGGCTCGCCGTGCAGGACGTCGAGAGCGCGATCCGCCGCCAGAACCTGGAGGTGCCGTCCGGACGGATCGAGGGCGCGGACCGCGAGTTCTCGGTGCTGACCCGGACCGGCCTCACCACCCCGGAGCAGTTCGCGGCGATCGTCGTCAAGGATGCCGACGGCTTCGCCGTGACCCTGGGCGAGCTGGCGACGGTCGAGATCGGGCCCGAGGACGACCGCCGGGTGACCCGCTTCAACGGCAAGAACTCGGTCACCATCGGCATCATCAAGCAGGCCACGGCCAACCCGCTCGACGTCGCGCGCGCGGTCCGCGCCGCCTTGCCCGATTTGCTCGAGAACCTGCCGGCCGGCATGGATGCGGTGATCGCCAACGACACGACCGTGTTCATCGAGCGCTCGATCGCGGCCGTGTTCACGACCATCGCCGAGGCCGTCGTCCTCGTCGTGCTGGTGACGCTGCTGTTCTTGCGTTCGTGGCGCGCCACGATCATCCCGGTCGTGACCATCCCGGTCTCGCTGATCGCGACGTTCGCCCTGATGTACGCGTTCGGCTTCTCGATCAACACGCTGACCCTGCTCGCCCTGGTCCTGGCGATCGGGCTGGTCGTCGACGACGCCATCGTCGTGCTGGAGAACGTCTACCGCCACATCGAGGCGGGCGAGCGGCCGTTCGATGCCGCCCTGATCGGCACGCGCGAGATCGTCTTCGCCATCATCGCCATGACGCTCACCCTGGCCGCGGTGTACGCGCCGATCGCGCTGACGCCTGGTCGGACCGGGCGTCTGTTCATCGAGTTCGCCCTGGCCCTGGCCGGGGCGGTGCTGGTTTCGGGATTCGTCGCCCTCACCCTGACCCCGATGATGTGCTCGCGGCTGCTCGTGGCCCATGCCGAGGAAGGCCGCATCGCCCGCTGGTTGGGTCGCGGCCTCGATGCGCTGGAGCACGGCTATCGCCGGCTCCTGGCTGGCATCATCGCCCGCTCGTGGCTGCTGGTGCCGCTCGTCGGGCTGGTACTCGGGGCAGGGGCGGCGCTGTTCCAGCGCACGCCCAGCGAGCTCTCGCCGTACGAGGATCGCGGCTACGTGCGGGCGTCGGTGCGCGGGCCCGAAGGCGTGACCATCGACTGGACGACGCGCAACGTCCAGCAGCTCGAGCCGATCCTGGCCGCGGTGCCGGAGGTGGCCAGCACCTTCCTGATCGCCGGCGTGCCCGAGGTGACCCGTGGCATCGCGGTGATCCGGCTCAAGCCATGGGAGGAGCGCACCCGGTCGCAGGAGGAGATCGCACGCGCCCTGCGCCCGCAGCTCGCCGCGGTGCCCGGCGTGGTGGCCGTGCCGACGAGCCCGCCATCGCTGGGCCAGGACTCGCGCAGCCCGCCGGTGCAGCTCGTGCTGCAGACCAGCGGCAGCTACCAGGAGTTGGCCGAGGTCACCGACCGGTTCGTGCGCGCGGTCGAGGCGTGGCCGGGCATCACCGACGTCAACGGCGAGCTGAGCCTGGCAACGCCGCAACTCGAGGTCACCTTCGACCGGCAGAAGATCGCCGATCTCGGCCTGGACGTGGACAGTGTCGGGCGCACGCTCGAGAGCTTCCTCGCCGGCCGCCAGGTCACCCGCTTCAACCAGGACGCCGAGCAGTACGAGGTGATCGTCCAGGTGGTCGACGCCGACCGCAGGGAGCCGGACGATCTGGCCGCGATCTACGTGCGCGGCCGCGGCGGGCAGATGATCCAGCTCTCCAACCTGGTCCAGCTCGACGAGACCGTGGCGGCGAAGGAGCTGACCCGGTTCAACCAGCTCCGCTCGGCCACGGTGACCGCCGCGCTGGCCCCGGGCTACACGATCGGCCAGGCGCTGGCGCATTTCTCCGATACCGCGCGCGAGGTGCTGCCCGACAATTTCCGCTTCGACTATTCCGGCCCGTCGCGCGAGTTCGATCAGGCCGGCAGCTCGATCTTGCTGATCTTCGGCTTGGCGCTGGCCTTCATCTACCTGCTGCTGGCGGCGCAGTTCGAGAGCTTCGTGTCACCGCTGCTGATCATGGTGACGGTGCCGCTGTCGATGGCCGGTGCCCTGTTCGCCATGCACCTGACCGGCGGCACGCTCAACGTCTACAGCCAGATCGGCCTCGTCACCCTGATCGGCCTGATCACCAAGCACGGCATCCTGATCGTCGAGTTCGCGAACAAGGCCCTGGCCGAGGGCGAGAACCGGCGCGACGCGGCGCTG
The DNA here is from genome assembly GCA_039808865.1 of Geminicoccaceae bacterium. Lineage (GTDB taxonomy): Bacteria > Pseudomonadota > Alphaproteobacteria > Geminicoccales > Geminicoccaceae > Benzoatithermus. The sequence goes on along the minus strand of JBDHTW010000063.1, from coordinate 10,491 downwards.
CACGCGGCCCAGCTACGGCTGCGGCCGATCTTGATGACGACCGCTGCCATGGTGCTGGGGGCGGTACCGCTGGCCCTCGCCACCGGGGCCGGCGCGGAAGCCCGGCAGCAGATCGGCTGGGTCATCGTCGGCGGCATGGGCCTGGGCACGCTGCTCACCCTGTTCGTGCTGCCGGCCCTCTACGCGGCACTGCCGGAGCCCCGGCGGAAGGCGCTGGACAAGGTCGTGGCGGAACCCGTCGGCGGCGCCACGCCGGAGCGGGTCAGCGGATGAACTGGTCGACGTAGCCGCCGCCGAGGCCGTTCGCGGCATAATGCGCGCGGCAGCGGTCGAGCCGCGTGAACACGTCGTCGAAGCCGGTGCAGTTGCCATCCGGGTCGCAGTAGATCATCGCACCGTTCACCTGGAACAGCGTGATCATCTCCTCGACCTCGGGGTCGACCACGAGCGTGTGCGTCTCGCCCGGCGCCTCGTAGACGTAGCTGCCGGCGGTCGCCACCCAGTCGTGCTCGAGGTAGCGCCAGGCGCCCTTCAGCACGTAGCCGTGCACCGGCTGCGGATGGCGATGGCGCGACAGCACGCCGGCGCGGCGCACCCGGAGCAGGTTGACCCAGTAGCCGCGGGTGACGCTCAAGCACAGCGGACGGAACCAGACACTGTCGTCGACCGGCACCCACAGCCGTTCGTCGTCCGGAACGGCGTTCGGGACGACCAGCTCGGGCGGCGATTCCTTCGGCATGGTGCCGCGGAAGGGCTGCCATCTGGCGTCGGCCAAGGGCATCGATGAGGTCACGTCCACTCTCCCTTCAGACCGCGAGGTAGCCGCCATCGACCGGCACGATGGCGCCGGTCACGAAACGCGCGGCATCGGAGGCGAGGAACAGCACCACGCCGCCGAGATCGTCGGGCACGCCCCAGCGCGCCATCGGCGTCCGGGCCAGGATCGGCGCTGCGCGGGCCGGGTCTTCGACCAGTGGCCGCGTCAGCTCCGTGGCGATCCAGCCCGGGGCGATCGCGTTGACCCGCACGCCGTCGGCCGCCCAGGCTGCGGCGAGGCTCTTGGTGAGCTGCCCGATCCCGCCCTTGGACGCGGCATAGCCCGGGACGAAGGGCGAGCCGTGGAAGGTCAGCATGGACGCGGTGTTGACGATCGAGCCGCCCGTCGCCGCAAGGCGGTCGCGCGCGGCGAGGCAGGTGCGCATCGTGCCCACCAAATTCACCTCGAGCGTCAGCCGGAAGGCGTCGAGCTCGAACTCCTTGCCGCCGCGCTGGATGATCCCGGCGCAGTTCACGAGCAGGTCGAGCCGAGGCAGGGCGCCAAGGACCCCTGCCACCGATGCATCGCTGGTGACGTCGAGGCACGCCGTCCCGACCCGCTCGGCCGGCGCGAAGGCCGCGATCTCGGCCGGAGTCAGGCCGCAGGCCAGGACCTCGTAGCCCGCCCCTGCCAGAGCCCGAGCGATTCCCGCGCCGATGCCCCGCGTGCCGCCGGTGACCAGCGCCACCTTGCCAGCGCCTGCGCCGCTCATGCCCCGTTTCGGCCTCCCGACCACTGGACCTGCGTCGCCGTCACCGCATCGATAGAGGCAAGCGGACACTGCGTCGAGGCGGGCCTATGGTAGGGTACAGGTGATTTCACGGTCGGGCCGGGACCCTTCCGGCTCTCGGCCGCTGCCATGCCCAACCCGAGGCGATGCAACCGCGCCTGCCCAGACCGAGGACGACCAGATGACGACGCCCGGACCGCGCAACAGCGTGACCGACATTGCCGGCCTCGCGGTCGGCAACGCGCATGACGCCAAGGCGAGGAGCGGCGTCACCGTGCTGCTGCCGGACCGGCCGGTGCTGACCGCGGTCGACGTGCGCGGCGGCTCGCCGTTCACCGTCAACACCCAGACCTTCGATTCCGGCACCATCGTCGAGACGCTGCACGGGCTGGTACTCAGCGGCGGCTCCGCCTTCGGGCTCGACGCCGCGGGCGGGCTCACCAGCTGGCTCGCCGTGCGCGGCCGCGGCACCATGCTCGACGGCTGCTGCATCCCGACGGTGACCGGAGCCATCCTCTACGATCTCGCCAACGGCGGCGACAAGGCCTGGGGCGAGCAGCCGCCCTATCGTGCCCTGGCGGCCGAGGCGGCGGCGGCGGCCGGGCCCGAGTTCGCGCTGGGCAATGCCGGTGCCGGCTACGGTGCCATCGCCGGGCTGATCAAGGGTGGGCTCGGCACGGCCTCGGCGGTCGACGAGACGACCGGGGTCACGATCGCGGCGCTGGTCGCGGTCAACCCGGTGGGCTCGGTGACCATGCCCGGCAGCTCGACCATGTGGGCCTGGCATCTGGAGCAGGGCGACGAGATGGGTGGGCAGACGCCGCCGACGCGGGCCACCGGGCACCGGCTCGAGACCAAGGGCGGTGTCGGCGGCAACACGACCATCGGCGTCATCGCCACCGATGCGGCGCTCGACCCGAACCAGCTGCGGCGGCTGGCGATGATGGCGCAGGACGGCTACGCCTACGCGATCCGCCCGATCCATACCCATCTCGATGGCGACGTCGTGTTCGCGATCGGCACGGCGCCGGCACCGCTGCCGCAGACGGCCGACTTTCTGGTCCGCCTCGGCGGGCTAGCGGCCGACGTGATGGCGCGCGCGGTGTGCCGCGGCGTCTATGCGGCCGACGATCTCGGCGACAAGCGCGGCTACCGCTCGCTGCACGGCACCGGTCCGGCGTCGCTGGCCATGGTCGCGCGGTAGCAGGTCTCGCGGGTGGCGTGACCGAAGCCGGCGGCCAGGTCGCGGACCACGCCGGCGCTGATATAGACGCAGGACAGTGACTCCAGCCCGTCGCCGGGCGGCGGCGTGGGCGGGAGCTGCGCATCTCCGGGCGCAGGCGATAGGGCGGCGGCATCCGTGGCCGGGGTGCAGGCGTCGACCGGGCAGGCGGGTTGTTCGGGCATGGGCGTTTCTCCTGAGGACCCGTCGGCGGCGGCTCGATCACCGCCGACCGGTAGGAGAGTGCCAACGCGATTCTTCAATCTGACGGCGTTCGGCAACCCGTATTGTTTCAACTATATCGGCGAGGTTACGCCGCCAGGCGCAGGCTCTCCTCGAGCATGCCCATCCCCTCGTCGACGAGGGCATCGCTGGCGGTGAGCGGCACCAGGATCCGGATCACGTTGAAGTTGGTGCCGCAGGACAGCAGCACCAGCCCGTGCTCGAGCGCCCTGGCCGTCACCTGCTTGGTGGCGGCGGCATCCGGCTCGAGCGAGCCGCGCTCCTTGACGATGTCGAAGCCGACCATGGCCCCGAGCCGGCGGATGGCCGCGATCGGAACGAGATCGTTGCGCCGCTCGAAGTAGCGCAGCCGTTCCTCGATGCGGGCGCCGATCCGCTCGGCGCGCTCGCACAGCCGCTCCTCCTCGATCACGTCGAGGACGGCCAGGGCCGCGGCGCAGGCGACCGGCGAGCCCGCGTAGGTGCCGCCGAGGCCGCCGGTCTCCGGCCGATCCATGATCTCGGCCCGGCCGAGCACGCCCGACAGCGGGAAGCCCCCGGCCAGCGACTTCGCCATGGTGACGAGGTCGGGCTCGACCCCCGTATGCTCGATCGCGAACAGCTTGCCAGTACGCGCGAAGCCCGACTGCACCTCGTCCGCGATCAGGAGGATGCCGTGCGCGTCGCAGATGCGGCGCAGCTCGACCAGGAGCTCGGGCGGCGCCAGGTGGAAGCCGCCTTCGCCCTGCACCGGCTCGATGATGATCGCCGCGACCCGCTCGGGCTCGATGTCGGCCTTGAACAGGAACGACAGCGCCTTGAGCGCGTCGGCGACCGACACGCCCTGCTGCTCGACGGGAAACGGCACGTGATAGACGTCGCCCGGCATCGGGCCGAAGCTCTTCTTGTACGGCAGGACCTTGCCGGTCAGGGCCATGGTCATCATCGTCCGGCCGTGGAAGCCGCCGGTGAAGGCGATGATGCCGCTCCGCCCGGTGGCCGAGCGCGCGATCTTGACCGCGTTCTCGACCGCCTCGGCGCCGGTGGTGAAGAACACCGTCTTGGCCGGACCCCTGAACGGCGCCACGGCGTTCAGGCGCTCGGCCAGCCGCACGTAGGGCTCGTAGGCCATGACCTGGAAGGCCGTATGGGTGAAGCGCTGCGCCTGCTCGGCCACGGCCGCCATGACCTTGGGGTGACGGTGCCCGGTGTTCAGCACGGCGATCCCACCGGCGAAATCGACGTAGCGTCGCCCCTCGACGTCCCAGACCTCGGCGTTCTCGGCCCGTGCGGCATAGACGGGCGTGGCGTGGCCGACGCCGCGCGGGACGGCCGCGTTGCGACGGGCGAGCAGATCGGCGTTGGTGGTCATCGGATGGCCCTGTTGTCGTTGATGCGCCGACGGCGCCGACGCGCTCCGGTCTCAGGCCGGCTCGAGCGCTGCCGTCTCCATGCTCCGCTCGCGGGCGCGGGCGCGGGCGGCGTCACCGAACGCCGTGAACAGGCGCCGGGAGTAGGGGTTGTCGAGCACGTGCCATTCGGGATGCCACTGCACGGCCAGCGCGAAGCCGCGGGAGTCACGGACGCTCACGGCCTCGATCGTGCCGTCATCGGCCACGGCCTCGACCAGCAGCCGATCCGCCACGCGATCGATTCCCTGCCCGTGCAGCGAGTTGACCTCGATCCTGGCTGCGCCGTCGAACAACGCCTGCAGCCGGCCGCCGGCGATGATCTCGACCGGATGCGCGAGCCCGTAGCGCTCGCGCATCGGCTTGCTCTTGTCCGAGCGGTGGTCGATCCGGCCCGGCAGCTCGTGCACGTGCTGGTGCAGGGAGCCGCCCAGGGCGACGTTCAGCTCCTGCAGGCCGCGGCAGATGCCGAGAAGTGGGATCCCGCGCTCGAGCGCGCGCCGGATCAAGGGCAGCGTGGTCGCGTCGCGGGCAGGGTCGGCCTCGTTGTCGGCCCGTGCCGGCGGTCCGCCATAGAGGTTGGGGTCGACGTTGGACGGGCTGCCGGTGATCATCACGCCGTCGAGCCGATCCAGCAGCGCATCGATGCCGAGACGCTCGCCCAGGGCAGGAATGAGCACCGGAATGGCCTCGGCGCCGACCGCGACGGCGTCGACGTACTTCTCGCCGACGCTGTGGAAATGAATCTCGTCGCGCGGCTTCAGGCAGGAGGTGACCCCGACCAGGGGCATCGTCGTCGGCTTGCTCATGATCCAGGCTCTATAGCCCGGCGGGGCCGTCGCGAACAAGGCGCGCTCGACCGGGCATGGATGGGTGCTGGACGACAAAAGAGGGGGCGCTGGGCCCCCTCTTCGCGACACGCCGGCACCGCAGCTCCGCTGCCCAGGCTACGGCACCGCCGATCCGGTCAGGCCGCCTGGCTGGTGGTCGCGCCCTCGATCACGCGCGGCCGGCTCTGGCCGCCGATCTCGATCTTGCGCGGCTTCATCGCCTCGGGCACCTCGCGCACCAGTTCGACGTCGAGCAGGCCGTTGCGCAGGTTGGCACCCACCACGCGCACGTGGTCGGCCAGCTGGAAGCGATGCTCGAACGACCGCTGCGCGATCCCACGATGCAGGTATTCGACCCCCTTCTCGGGCTCGCTGATCTGACCCTTGACGGTCAGCACACCACCCTGCGCCGTGATGTCGAGGTCGTTCTCACCGAAGCCGGCGACGGCCATCGAGATCCGGTACTTGTCCTGGCCGAGCTTCGCGATGTTGTAGGGGGGATAGGAAACATCGCGGCCGGCCTCGCGGAACGCGGTCTCGAACAGCTTGTCGAGATGATCGAACCCGACCGTCGACCGGAAGAGAGGGGAAAGATCCAAACTACGCATCACAAGTCCTCCACTTGAGCGACCGTGTCAATTGCCCGTCGTTCGACCAGGCAGTACAAGGATTTTACCGTATCTCATCGTCGATCCCGGTAGCGCCCTGCATGAGCGATATTTAGGAAGCGGCCTCGAAGCCGCAAGAGGGGCGGAATGCGGATTTTTTCTTGTCCCGGAGGGTGTTCTCGCGCGAGGCTGCCGGCATGGATCTCGACCATCTGCTCGCGATCAAGGCGATCGTCCTCGCGGTCACGTTGACGGTCTTCGCCGTCTGGGAACGGCTGTGGCCGGCCGCGCCGAGCCCCCTCCTGCTGCGCTGGCGGCCTTGGCACAAGGCCGCCTGGCGGCGTCTCGGCCGCAATCTCGGCCTTGCCGGCTTGAACGCGCTGCTGTCGCCCCTGCTCGTGCTGCCGGTGACGGTGTGGGCGAGCGGATTGGCCGTCGGCTGGCGCCCGGCCGCCTGGAGCGGCCCGCCGGGCCTCGTGCTCGACCTCGTGCTGCTCGACCTGTGGCTCTACTGGTGGCACCGGGCCAATCACGAGCTGCCGTTCCTGTGGCGCTTCCACGTGGTGCACCATCTCGATCAGCTGCTCGACACGACCACGGCGCTGCGCTTCCATGTTGGCGAGGTGGCGCTGTCGGCGCTGGCCCGCGCCGGCTTCGTCGTCCTGCTGGATTTCCCGCTGCCCTCGGTCGTTCTGTTCGAAAGCCTGATCCTGGCCTGCGCCCTGTTCCATCACTCGGATGCGCGCCTGCCGTCGGCGCTCGAGCGGTGGCTCGGCCACATGATCGTGACGCCGTCGATCCACTGGGTCCACCACCATGCGCGGCAGGCCGATACCGACAGCAACTACGGCACGCTGCTGAGCTGCTGGGATCATCTGTTCCGCTCGCGCAGCCCCCATGCGCGCGACCCTGCCATGCCGATCGGTGTCGAGCGGCTGGCCGACCGGCCGCTGCGGCGGCTGCTCGTGGCGCCTTTTGGGCGTCAGGCCGGCACGAACGCCGCCCCACGCTCGGCGCGCCAGTAGATCAGGCCCAGGAACACCGCGCGCAGGCCGAGGAAGATCACGAAGGCGAGCCACAGACCGTGATTGCCGAGTCCCGGCAGCAGCAGCCAGGCGAGCAGGCCGAACGCCGCCAGTGACAGCGCCATGCCGTTGCGCAGCTCGGCGGTCCGGGTCGCGCCGAAGAAGATGCCGTCGAACAGGAAGGCCCATACCGAGACCAACGGCAGGAGCACGGCCCAGGGCAGGAACAGCAGGGCCTCCGCGCGCACGTCGGGCAGGTCGGTCACGCCGCGGATCAACGCCGGCCCGACCAGCCAGAACAGGCCGGTCATGATGCAGGCGAGCACGGCGGCGTTGGCGAAGCCCGCCCGCACCGCGGCGGCGAATCCGGCCCGGTCGCGCGCGCCCACCGTGCGCCCGACCATGGCCTCGGCGGCGTGGGCGAAGCCGTCCAGCCCGTAGGCGGCGGTGGTGAAGAAGTTCATCAGCACGGCATTGGCGGCGAGGACCAGCGTGCCCTGGCGGGAGCCCAGTGCCGTGAAGATGACGAAGGCCGCCTCCAGCATCAGGCTGCGCAGGAACAGGTCGCGGTTGAGCACCAGCAGGCGGCGGAAGCGGTCGAGCACCAGCACGGCGGCCCAGCCGGGCCAGCCGCCGCGCCGCCGCCACGTGTCGGCGAGGACGAGCAGGCCCAGCGCGAAGCCGGCATACTCGGCGATCACCGTGGCCATCGCCACGCCCGCCGTGGTCATGCCCAGGCCGAACACGAAGGTCACCGCGAGCACGGCGTTGAGTCCGTTGGTCGCGACCATCAGCAGCAGCGGCCGCCGCGAATCCTGCAGCCCGAGCAGCCAGCCGATCAGCACGAGGCTGCCCAGCGCCGCCGGCGCGCCGAGCAGGCGGACGCCGACATAGGTATGGAACTGCGCCAGGATTTCCGGCGCGGGTGCGAACACCCGCCCGCCGAGGTCGGCGATCAGCGGTCCCAGCGCCAGGACCAGCACGCCGAGGCCGGCTGCGGTCAGCAGGCCGCGGACGAGGTTGGTGCGCAGCTCGACGCTCGTGTCGGCGCCGAACGCCTGCGCGGTCAGCGCCGTGGTGCCCATGCGCAGGAAGCCGAACAGGAAGTAGACCACCCCGACCAGGGTGGAGCCCAGGGCGACACCGCCCAGGTAGTCGGGCGAGGGCAGGTGGCCGACCACGGCCGTGTCCACCAGCCCGAGCAGCGGAACCGACAGGTTCGACAGGATCAGCGGCCAGGCGAGCCGCCAGGATTCGCGATAGGCTTGCATCGGGTACCATGGGTGCGTGGCGGCCGTGGCCGTTCCACGGCTTACCCCGATCCCGCGCGCCGGGACAGCGCGTTCGCCGCCCGGGCGGCGATCAGCCGCCCACCAGCAGCCATGCCAGCAGCGCGATGCCGCCCCACAGGGCCACGGACAGGGCGAGCACGATCAGCGCCGCCACCGGGATGGGCAGACGGTCGTCCGCGGGCGGCGTCGGCACCCGCATGTCGGCGCGCACGGTCTCCGGCGGGCTGGCGAGCTGCGACATGGTTCCTTCCTCTCCCGGCCGCGGGCGGTCCGGCCCACCCTGCGGGGAGTCTAGGCACCTCCGGTTAGCGCCGGGTTAAGCCGCGGCCGTCGGCACGGATGGCCGAGCCATGGACCGCGCGTGAATTCGTCACGCGATCGCCCCGCGCCTGTCGCAGGCATCACCTAGGGTGCGGGCTATGACAGGGTTCACGTGCCCGTGGAGCGAGCATGACCATCCTTGCCCGAGTCCAGCAGCTCGAGCTGCACCTCACCGGCGACGCGGCGGCGATCACGGCGGCGCAGCGCCTGCGCTACCGCGTGTTCTACGAGGAGCTCGGCGCCGTGCCGACCGCTGGCATGGACGCGACGCGCATGGACGCGGACCGGTTCGACGCCCTGGCCGATCACCTCGTCGTCGTCGACCGCGCCCGCTCGACCGGGTGGCAGCCCGAGGTCGTCGGCTGCTACCGGCTGCTGCGCGAATCGGTGGCGTGCCGGCACGGCGGCTTCTACAGCGCGGGCGAGTTCGACCTGACCCCGGTGCGGGCCGGCGGCGGCCAGATGATGGAGCTCGGGCGCTCGTGCGTCGCCCCCGGCTACCGCAACGGTGCGGTCATGCAGCTGCTCTGGCGCGGCATCGCCGCCTACGTCGAGCAGCATGGGGTCGGGCTGATGCTGGGCTGCGCCAGCCTGCCCGGCACCGATCCCGAGGCCGTGGCGCCGGCGCTGAGCTTCCTGCACCATCACGCCCTGGCCCCGCTCGGCCTGCGTCCGCGGGCGCTGCCCGAGCACCATGTCCGCACCGACCGGCTGCCGCTGGCCGAGCTCGACTGCCGTGCCGCGCTGAAGCTGCTGCCGCCGCTGCTCAAGGCCTACCTGCGCATGGGCGGCACGATCGGCGACGGGGCGGTGATCGACCGCCAGTTCAACACGATCGACGTCTGCCTGGTGCTGCCGACCGAGAAGATCCGGGCCGACTATCGGCGCCACTACCGCCAGCCGTATCAGCCGCTGGACGCAGCGGCGTGAGCCGGCATGGAGAAGAGCCTTCTTCGCGGCGCGGCCCGGGCGCTCGCCTTTCTTCTGCTCACGGCCACGCTGCTGGCGGTGTACGTGGCCGCGATGCCGTTCGGGGTGGCAGCCACGGCGCGCGTGCGGCGGGCGTGGTGCGGCTGGACCTGCCGCCTGCTGGCGATCCGGGTCGAGTGCCGCGGCCAGCCGTTCGCGGCCTGCCCGACCCTGTTCGTCGCCAACCATGTCTCCTACCTCGATATCCTGGCGCTCGGCACCTGCATCGACGCCACCTTCGTCGCCAAGGCCGAGATCGCCGGCTGGCCGCTGTTCGGGCCGCTCGGCCGGCTCGGCCGGACCTTTTTCGTCCGTCGGCATTGGCGGCAGGCGCGGGCGCAGCGTGACGGGCTGGCGGCGCGGCTGCGCGCCGGGGAGAGCTTCGTGCTGTTCGCCGAGGGCACCAGCACCGACGGGCTGGGCGTGCGTCCGCTCAAGACCAGCCTCCTGAGCGTGGCCGAGCCCTGGATCCTCGACTGCCCGGTGGCCGTGCAGGGCGTGACGCTGGCCTATCTGCGCCTGGCCGACGGCACCGCCATCGATGGCGGCAACTGCGACCTCTATGCCTGGCACGGCGCGGCCGAACTGGTGCCGCATCTCTGGCACGTGCTGCAGATGCGCGGAGTGCAGCTGCAGATCGTACTGCACGAGCCGACGCTGTCCTGGTCGGTGCAGAACCGCAAGCTGCTGGGACGGCGGCTGCGCGATCAGCTCAGCCGGGAGCTGGCGTCGGCGCGAAGCGCCGCTGCCACGTCGGCGACGGACGTGCCGGGCGCCACGGCTGCGGCGGAAGCACACTGAATTGAGGCGGAAAAAGAAAAAGGAGGCATGCGCCTCCTTTCAGATCGGACCTGCGTGTGTGGGCTTGCGCCTCGTTATGACCTTATCTTAACCGGAGTTTTAGCTGCGGCTAGCCTCCAATTCGGCGAAGATCACAATTTTCGTTCAACCACCATTTTCTTGATGTCGGCGATGGCCTTGGCGGGGTTGAGTCCTTTGGGGCAGGTGTTGGTGCAGTTCATGATGGTGTGGCAGCGGTAGAGCTT
>JBDHTW010000062.1:0-25377 GCA_039808865.1 Geminicoccaceae bacterium | reverse complement strand
GGCAGGACGCGCGATGTCTCGTCAGCCAGAGCGGCACCGATCGATATCGACGCCCGAAGCTGCTCGTTGGACAGGGGCAAGCCACGACGCGACGATGCGACCAACGCATCGCGGGCGTGCGCGGCGAGAGCCAGATCCAGGCCTATGGCCGCACGTATGGCGACCTGCGGCTGGCGGCCAAATCGACGGGCCCTGGGCTCGGACGTGACCGCATTCAACAGGAACTCCTGCCGGACCTCGGGCGCCGCCCCCGCCAGATCGAGCAAAGCGCGCAGCTCGTGCTCGGGAGGGCGATGTGCAGGCCAGCCCAACTCCAGTCGGTCCCAGAGGGCATCCGCTTCCCGTCGGCAGCGGCCGGCGGTCTGGGCGGCGATGCTGGCTTCGATGTAGTCCCTCTGCGGCTCGTCCAAAGCTGCCGCGCTGGCCGCGAGCCAACGCGCTGCCTCGTCCAGGGCGTTGCCGGCGAGCAGGTCGTCCGCCTGCTGGCCCGCCTGATCCCACTCGCGGCGACGCTCATCCAGCCGCTGCCGCCAGCGCAGGAAATCCCGCTCGGCCTCGATCCAGCCGGCGAGGCGGGGCCACTGGCGAAGGAGCGCCTCGTGGACGATGTCCACCGCCGGACCTGCGGTCGTGACGACGAGTCGCCGGCCGGCGAGGCGCTGCGCCACCGCCCACAGGGCCGGATCGATCGCGTCCAGCTCCGTCTTGCGCCGCGGTCGACGCGTGTCCCGCTCGGCCGAGCCGCCGACCCGCACCAGCTCGACGAACAACCGTTTGGTCTCGGCCTCGCCGAGCTGCAGCTCGGTGAGAGCCGCGTCCGCGCGTTGCGCGAGGGCGCCCGAGATGCCGCCCATCGCGTCGTAGGCGGCACGGCTCAGCGAGCGGCCCGCACGGTCGATCCTGATCCCGGCCCACAGCTCGGTGAGCGCGAACTCCAGCAAGGGCAGCGCATCGGCATTGCGCGCGATGTCGTGCAGGAGCTGGGCGAGGAGGCCGTCGTCGAGCGTGACGTCCAGGCGATCGGCCGCCAACGGCCCGCGGATCACCTGCTCCAGCTCCGCCGGCACGAGCGGGCGGAGCAGCACCGTCGGATCGCCGTCCAAGGCCCTGACGAGCTCGGCTGCCGCGGGCTCGGACTGCAGCATGGTCTGGAAGTCCGACCGCAATGCCGACACCACCTTCGCGGCAGCCGGCGCTTGCTGCGTCGCCAAGCCGGTGAGCGTGGCCAGGAAGGCCCTGTGCTCTTCGGGCTGGACCGGCTCAGCAAGCGTGAAGGTCTCCTCGAACTGGTCGACGATTAGGCACAGGCGAGCGCCATCCGCATCTTGGAGCGTTCGTGCATAGACGGGCAGCAGGTCCGGGTCGGAGGTCAGCTTGTCCCTCAGCTCGATCGACCGATCGACGAGTTCCAGCGCGTCCGCCCGGGGCTTCAATGCTTTGGCCAGCGTCTCCCCGAGCCGCTGCATCGGCCGGTCGCCCGGCCGAAACCGCAACAGCCGCCAGCCGCCCTGTGCTCGCAGTCGCGGCAGGAAACCGGCGTTCAACAGCGACGACTTGCCGGAACCGGACGGGCCGGTGAGCAAGGTCACCGGGTTGCGCTCGAAGCTGCGCCACAGCCGAGCCTGCAACTCGTCGCGCCCGAAGAAATAGGCGGCGTCCTCCTCGCGGAAGGCCTGCAGGCCACGGTAGGGCTCGGCCAGCGGCGGCCAGGCGCGCATCAGCGCCTCGACCGGGATCAGCACGCCGCGCCGCTCGTCGGCATTGGTGAGGTCGATCATGCCGAGCAGGCGTCGGTCGTCCGCGATGGCCGGGGCGCCGGAGAAGCCCGGCTCGATCGTCTGGCCATAGCCGCGGTCGGCCTCGACCAGGTGCCAGCCATCGGCGTCCGTCGCCCTGACGGTCCCGCGTGCGCCGGCTCCCGCATCGCGGCCCGCCGGGAAGCCCATGACGCTGAAGCGCGTATCCTCCTGTACCCTTGCCGGAGCCTGGGGCTGCAGCGTCGCCACGGCGGGCGGCTCGTGATCGAGCCGGAGGACGGCGATGTCGACGCAGGGATCGGGGCGGCGCATGTCCGGCGCAACCGGTGGCCGCCAGGCGACGATCGAGCCGCGGAACTCTTTCTTTCCCGCACCCCAGGGCAGGTCGATCCGGATCTCGCCGCGCGGCTCGTCGCGGCGAAGCTGCTGGTGCCCGAGCGCAGCGTTGACCACATGCGCGCAGGTGACGACCACGCCGCGCGGCGCCAGGAAGCCGGCGCCGGCGACGCTGCCATCGTCGCTCCACAGCCGGGCGACCGGGAGCTGGTAGGGCTCGGCCATGGACTGGCCTCAGCCCGCGGCCTTGGCCTTCCAGCTCAGCGTGACCTTGCAGTTCCCTTCGACCGCCGAGGACGCGAGGATCACGCCGGCGGTGGCGTTGAACTTGACGCCGAACTCCACCTCGACGGTCTCGGCCCGAGCGCGGTCACCTGCCGCATGATCGTCGCCGCGATCGGCCCGATGCCGGCGACAGCTTCCTCGAACGACTGCCTGGCCTTCTCGACCGTGCCGCGGGACGACAGCTGGTCACCTCTGGCCAGCTCGCCCTCCACCTCGACGAGGATCGCCGTGTCGCCCTGCTTGAATTCAATCATCCGCCTGGTCGACATCTATGAACCTTCAGGTGTCCAATAATAGGCCCATTAGGACGAATTTCCCCTGGCTTGTCCAGTATCCTCGGTGCTTGCCAGTCGCTGCGGCACTCAGCCCGCGAACCGCCGGTCATATTCCAGCACCGCGTTGAGCAGCACCTGCGCGCCGGCGGCGCACTCGTCGAAGGTCGTGCTCTCGCTCTCGTTGTGGCTGACGCCGCCGAGGCAGGGGACGAAGATCATCGTCGTGGGCGCCACGCGCGCGATGTAGGCGGCGTCGTGGCCGGCGCCGGAGACCATGTCGCGCGACGGGTAGCCGGCCTGCTCGGCGCCGGTGCGCACGCAGGCGATCAGCTCCGGATCGAACGCCACCGCCGGCGAGTGCCAGATCCGCTTCTCCTCGAACTCGAGCTGCAGGGGCGCCATGACCTCGGGCAGGGCCTCGCGGAACTCGGCCTCCATCCGGTCGAGCACGGCCTCCTCCGGGTGGCGGAAGTCGACGCAGAAGAAGACCTCGCCCGGGACGACGTTGCGCGAGTTGGGCCTGACCTCGACCAGCCCCACCGTGCCGACGGCGGCCGGCGCATGGGCGAGGGCGATCTGGTGGACGCGCTCGATCATCCGGGCAGCACCCAGGAGCGCGTTCTTGCGCAGGTGCATCGGCGTGGCGCCGGTGTGGGCGTCCTGGCCCGTCACCGTGACCTCGTACCAGCGCATGCCCTGCACGCCCTGGACGACGCCGATCACCTTCGCCTCGGCCTCGAGGATCGGGCCCTGCTCGATGTGCAGCTCGAACAGGGCGCCGAGCCGGTGCCCGCCCGCCTTTTCCGCGCCGCGATAGCCGATCCGCTCCAGCTCGTCGCCGAACCGTTTGCCGTCGCGGTCCTCGCGGCTGTTGGCATAGTCCGGGGTGAACACCCCGGCGAACACGCCCGAGGCCAGCATCGCCGGGGCGAAGCGCGAGCCCTCCTCGTTGGTCCAGTTGACGACCTCGATCGGCGCGTTGGTCTCGTAGCCGACCTCGACCAGCGTGCGCAGCGCCTCGAGCGCCCCCAGCACGCCCAGCACGCCGTCGAACTTGCCGCCGGTCGGCTGCGTGTCGAGGTGCGAGCCCATCGCGATCGGCGGCAGCGCGTCGTTGCGCCCGGACCGGCGGGCGAACATGTTGCCGACCTCGTCGATGGTGACCGTGCAGCCCAGCGCCTCGGCCTGGGCCTTGAACCAGTCACGGACCTGCTTGTCGTCGTCGGTGAGGGTCAGCCGCTTGATCCCGCCCTTGGGCGTGCCGCCGAACCGGGCCGTCTCCATGAGCTGGTCCCACAGCCGCTGCGGGTCGATGCGGAGGTTCTGCATGGGCTTGCCTCGCTGTGCCGCGCCGCCGGCGGTGGCGGTCGCGGGCTAGAACAGGGTCGTGAGGTTGGCGGCCCGGGCGACGGACTCGCTCATGGCGCTCGCCGGTGGCTCGGGCAGCATGGCCGTGGCACCGGCCGCGCGCAGGACGGCGAGGGTATGCCGGTAGTCCTCTGGCACCGGCGCACCGGTCGAGCCCGCGGTCAGCAGGTTGACCGCCTCCATGATCCGCACCTGCCGCTTTTCGGTCAGTGCCCGCGCCGTATCGTACTCGAGCACGATCCGCGCCGCCTCGACCGGGTTCTCCTGGGCCCAGAGCCAGCCGCGCATCGTATGGTGCAGGAACGCGCCGAGCGTCTGGACGTAGTCCTCGTCCTCGAGCGCGCTCGCCGGCACGTAGAGCCCGTCGGCGAGCGTGGCGACGCCCGCCGTGGCGTAGTCGAACACGACCAGCTCCTCGGGGCCGAGGCCGGCATCGGCGAGTTGCAGCGCTTGGTCGTAGGTCGCGGTCGAGATGCAGTCCGCCTGCCCCTGCACCAGGAGATCGACGCCGTCGCCCTGGTCGAGCAAGGTCACGCCGCCGGCCGAGCCGTCCGGCTTCAGGCCGAGCTCCGCCAGCCAGGCACGCAGCGGGTAGGGGTCGCCGTGCCGCCACAGGCCGAGCTTCTTGCCCTTGAGGTCGGCGGCAGCGGCGATGCCGGCATCCTTCCGGCAGGTCAGACCCATGCCGGAGCGCTTGAAGATCTGGCCGACATTGACCAGGGGCAGGCCCTGCTCGCGCAACGCCAGCGCCTCCGGCAGCGTCGCCACCACGATGTTGGCCTCGCCGTTGGTCAGGGCCTGCATCGGCGGTGCTGCCGCATCGCCCGGCACGATGCGGACGGCGACCTCGCCCTCGTCGTAGAAGCCCTGATAGTCCGCCACGTAGTAGCCGGCGAACCGGGCGCCGAGCGGGCCGGGCAGGGCCAGCACGAGCTGCTGATGGTGGGCCTCGGCGACGCCCGCACCGAGAACGGTGAGCAGCGCCGTCAGGCCCGCGGCCATCATCCGCATCCGTCGTCTCCCGACTTCGGCGGGGTGCCTAGAGATGCGCCGCGTCGGTCACCGCGTGCGTCCAGGCACCGGTCGGCGCCTTGGTGATCACCGGATCCGAGCCGCCGGAGAGCAGGGTCTGCACGGTCCGCTCGTAATCGGCCTCGGCGAGCTTGCCGTCCGTGCCTTCGGTCAGCTTGTTGATCTCGCCCATCATCCGCACCTGATGCTTCTCGGTCTGGGCGCCGGTGGCGTCGTTCTCGAGCACGATCTCGGCCGCCTCCTGCGGATGCTCGCGGGCCCATTCCCAGCCCTTCATGCTGGCGGCGACGAAGCGCGCCATGACCTCGACGAACTTCGGGTCCTGCAGCTTGCTTTCCATGACGTAGAGGCCGTCCTCGAGCGTGGCGACGCCCTGGTCCTCGTACTTGAAGACGACGAGGTCCTCGGGCTTGATGCCGGCGTCGATGACCTGCCAGTACTCGTTGTAGGTCATGGTCGAGATGCAGTCGGCCTGCTTCTGCAGCAGCGGGTCGACGTTGAAGCCCTGCTTGAGCACCTTGACGCCCTGCGCCGAGCCGTCGGTCGGGATGCCGAGCTTGGCCATCCAGGACAGGAACGGGTATTCGTTGCCGTAGAACCAGACGCCCAGGGTCTTGCCACGGAAGTCCGCGGGGCTGGTGATCCCGGTATCCTTGCGGCAGGTCAGCATCATGCCCGAGCGCTTGAACGGCTGCGCGACGTTGACGAGCGGCACGCCCTTCTCGCGGCTGGCCAGTGCCGAGGGCATCCAGTCGACGATGACGTCGGCCCCGCCTCCGGCGATCACCTGCGGGGGGGCAATGTCCGGACCGCCGGGATTGATCGTCACGTCGAGCCCGGCTTCCTCGTAGAAGCCCTTGTCCTTGGCCACGTAGTAGCCGGCGAACTGCGCCTGCGTGACCCACTTCAGCTGCAGGGTCACCTTGTCGGCGGCCTCGGCCGAGCCGACGCCGATCGCGAGGATTCCCGCGGCGAGCAGTGTCTTGATCACTTTTCCCGGACCTCCTTCGGTCTCTTCGCGATGAAAGCCCGGCAGCCGTGTCTGACCGCGGCAGCTTTCTGGTCGGAACCTTCCGTACCAGATTGACCGGCCACGGATGGGATCGCAAGGCCATCATGCCGGTGGCCCACGAGCGACGCCGGCCCTCGCCGGAGCATCGTACGACGGTGGATGCCGATGGTCGGGCCGACCAGCACCCGCACGGCGCTTCAGGCTCCGCCGGTCAACCGCGGAACGAGGGGTGCCAGAACGTCACGCTGCGCTCCAGCAGCGCCAGCACGGCGTAGAAGGCCGACCCGGCCAGGGCGGCCACCAGGATCTCGGCCCACACCATGTCGAGGCTCATCCGGCCGACCTCGGTCGAGATGCGAAAGCCCATGCCGACCGTCGGCGTGCCGAAGAACTCGGCGACGATGGCGCCGATCAGGGCCAGGGTCGAGTTGATCTTGAGCGCGTTGAACATGAACGGCATCGCCGCCGGCAGCCGCAGCTTGACGAGCGTGGTGGCCCACGAGGCACCGTAGGAGCGCAGCAGGTCGAGCTCGAGCCGGCCGGCGGCCTCGAGCCCGGTGACGGTGTTCACGAGCATCGGAAAGAAGGTCATCACCACGACCACGGCGGCCTTGGACTGCCAGTCGAAGCCGAACCACATCACCATGATCGGGGCGATGCCGATGACCGGCAGCGCCGACACGAAATTGCCGAGCGGCAACAGGCCGCGGCGCAAGAACGGCACCCGGTCGGCCAGCAGCGCCACGACGAAGCCGGCAGCACAACCCATGGCCCAGCCGGCGAGCACGGCCTTGAGGAAGGTCTGCGCGAAGTCGGCCCAAAGGATCGGCAGGGAGCCCACGAAGCGGCTGCCGATCGCGGACGGGCTCGGCATCAGCACCGCCGGCACGCCGAAGCCGACCGTGACCACCTCCCACAGGAACAGCACCACGGCGCCGAAGGCCACGGCCACGGCGAGGTCGAGCAGGCGCTGCGGCCAGCGGCGCGCGACCCGGCATTCGGCCAGCGCGTCGACGCTGAGCCATGCGGCCAGCCACAGGCCGAGGACCAGGAGCCAAAAGCCGGCACCGGCGGCGCCGGCGACCGCGGCGGCATGTACGCGCGCCAGCGCCACGGCACAGCCCAGCCCGACCAGCACGGTCAGCAGCAGCGCCCGGCGCAGATCGAGCACCCCGGTGGCCCCGACGGCGAGGAACGCCGCCGTCAGCACCAGCGGCGGCAGCGGGAACTCGCGCGCGACCTCCGGTCCGGCGCCCTGCGGGAAGGCCAGGCTCAGGGCCACCAGGGCGCCGGCCAAAATCCACAGCACGATGCGCGGCCGCGACAGCCGCGCTGCCGGCGGCGCACCGACGCGGGCAGCGGCGCTCATCGGCGCAGCCCCATGGCGCCCAAGGTCAGCCGCTCGGCGAGGCCGGTCACCGCCACCAGCGCCGAGGCGACCAGGGCCGCCATGAACAGCGCCGCCCAGATCTGCACGGTCTGGCCGTAGTAGGAGCCGGTCAGCAGGCGGGCACCCAGACCCGCCTGGGCCCCGGTCGGCAGCTCACCGACGATGGCGCCGACCAGGCTGATCGCGATCGCGACCTTGAGGCTGATGAACAGGAACGGCACGGCCGCGGGCCAGCGCAGCTTCCAGAAGGTCTGCCAGCCGCTGGCATGGTAGGTGCGCATCAGGTCGAGCTGCATCGGCTCGGGCGAGGTCAGGCCCTTCACCAGCCCGATCGTCACCGGGAAGAAGCACAGATAGGCCGAGATCAATGCCTTGGGGATCAGCCCCTTGAGGCCGATCGAGCCCAGCACGACGATGACGATGGGGGCGATGGCCAGGATCGGGATCGTCTGCGATGCGATGATCCACGGCAACAGGCTCTTCTGCAGCGCCCGCGCGTGCACGATGAGCACGGCCAGCACGATGCCGAACAGCGCGCCGATGGCGAAGCCCAGCAGGGTCGAGGCCAGCGTCACCCAGGCATGGTAGACGAGGCTCCGATTGGAGGTGACCGGCATGCTCAGCACCGTCCGGTAGAGCTCCATCACCACTTGGTGCGGTGCCGGCAGGACCGGCCGATCGAGGCTCATCGTGGCGGCGATCAGTTGGCCTGGCCCCAGCGCCGCCGGGTCCGATGCGATCTGGCGCGCGAAGTCGGCGTTCATCCACACCGTGGCCACGTACCAGAGGGCCACGATCGCCAGCACCACGATCGCGACCGGCCCGACCCGCCCGCGCAGCAGCCGGATCGCGGCCGCCCGTGCCGGCGAGCGCGCACGGTCCAGGCGCAGCGCCTCAGTCGTCATAGGAGTGTCCGGCGCGGAGCCCTTCGCGCACGCGCTGCGCAATCGCCAGGAATGCCGCCGTCTCGCGCATGTCGAGCGACCGGTCCGGCGGCAGGTCGACGTCGATCACGTCGATGATCCGGCCGGGGCGCGGCGACATCACGACGATCCGGGTCGACAGGAACACCGCCTCGGGGATGGAGTGGGTGACGAACACGACCGTCTTGCCGGTCTCGGCCCACAGCCGCAGCAACTGCACGTTCAGCTTGTCGCGGACGATCTCGTCGAGCGCGCCGAACGGCTCGTCCATCAGGAGGAGCTTGGGGTCGAAGGCCAGCGCCCGGGCGATCGAGGCGCGCTGCTGCATGCCGCCGGAGAGCTGCCAGGGATGCTTCTTCTCGAAGCCCTGCAGGTTGACCATGGCCAACCAGTGCGCCGCGCGCCGCCTGCGCTCGTCGGCGGGCAGGCCCATGACCTCGAGCGGCAGCATCACGTTGCGCTCGACGGTGCGCCACGGGAACAGGGCGGGGGCCTGGAAGACGTAGCCGTACTGCCGGCTGGTCCGTGCCGCCTCGGGGCTGACGCCGTTGACGCGGATGCGGCCGCCGCTCGGCTGCTCGAGATCCGCGATGACCCGCAACAGCGTGGTCTTGCCGCAGCCGGACGGGCCGATCAGCGACACGAACTCGCCGCTGCCGATGGCGAGATCGACATCGGCCAGCGCATAGACGGGTCCGTCCGTGGTCTCGAAGGTGAGGGTGAGACCGTGCGCCTCGATCACGGGCGCGGCGCTCGCGGGCATGGCTGCCCCGGCATCCCGATCGATGTTCGCCACAGCCATCACGCCCGCGCCTCGCACGCTCGCGGGCCGGATCGATACCCGCACGGATTGACGATGGCGCAGCGGCCCTCGCATGGTCAAGGCGCACACCACGGCTGGACCAAGGGGGCTTGGACGGTTCGATGCCCAGGTCGCTCTCCTGGTTCGCTCTCGCGGCGCTGGCCGAGGTCGCGGGCTGCTTCGCATTCTGGGCCTGGCTGCGGCTCGGCCGGTCCGGCTGGTGGCTGGTCCCCGGAACGGCGTCGCTGCTGATCTTCGCCTGGTCGCTGACGCGGGTCGATGCGTCGTTCGCCGGCCGCGCCTATGCCGCCTATGGCGGGGTCTACATCGCGGTCTCGCTGCTCTGGCTGTGGCTGGTCGAACAGGCCCGGCCGGACCGCTGGGACGTGCTCGGCGGAGCGGTCTGCATCGCCGGCGCCCTCGTCATCCTGCTGGGGCCGCGTCCCCAGGGCTGAAAGGCTTGCCGTCGGCAGCGATTTGCGCCAGTTGCCGGGGCGGTGGGTCCGCAGCCGCTGCAGAGGAACCATGGCGCACGCGCACGAGCATGGTCACGACCACGCGCCCAAGGATTTCGGCCGCGCCTTTGCGATCGGCGTCACCTTGAACCTGGGCTTCGTGCTGGTCGAATGGCTCTATGGCTATCTCGCCGGCTCGCTCGCGCTCATCGCCGATGCCTGGCACAATCTCTCCGACGTGTTCGGCCTGCTGCTGGCCTGGGGCGCGGCTTGGCTGTCCGCCCGTGCGCCGACGCCGCGCCGCACCTACGGCTACCGGCGCAGCTCGATTCTCGCCGCGCTGGCCAATGCCGTCGTGCTGCTGATCGCGGTCGGCGGCATCGTCTGGGAGGCGGTCCGGCGGCTGCAGAGCCCGGAGCCGATCGCGGGCGGCACGGTGATGTGGGTCGCCGCCATCGGCATCGCGATCAATGCCGGCACGGCCATGCTGTTCGTGTCCGGCCGCAAGGACGACCTGAACATCCGCGGCGCCTTCCTGCACATGGTCGCGGACGCGGCCGTGTCGCTGGGCGTCGTCGTCGCCGCGGCGGTGATCATGGCGACCGGCTGGCTGTGGCTCGACCCGGTGGTCAGCATCCTGATCGCCGTGGTCATCACCGTGGGCACCTGGGGCCTCCTGCGCGACTCGGTCAATCTCGCCATGGATGCCGTGCCCGAGAACATCGACCCGCATGCGGTCGAGGCCTATCTCGCGAGCCAGCCGCAGGTCAGCGAGGTGCACGATCTGCACATCTGGGGCATGAGCACGACCGAGACGGCGCTCACCGTGCATCTGGTCCGGCCCGCGGGCACGGCCGACGACGGCCTTCTGGCCAGGGTGCGGCACGAGCTGCACCATCGGTTCGGCATCGGCCACAGCACGATCCAGATCGAGACCAGCGATCCCGCGCGGCCGTGCCCGCAGGCGCCGGCGCACGTGGTCTGACCGGTCAGGCGCCGGCCACGAAGTCGAACAGCAGCTTCATGTTCAGCGTGATGATGACGGCGGCCACGACCCAGGCCAGCGCCGCGACCCAGCGTGGCGCCACCAGCTCGCCCATCTTCGCGCGGTCGGTGGTGAAGCGCACGAGCGGCACCACCGCGAACGGCAGCTGCAGGCTGAGCACGACCTGGCTCAGGACCAGCAGCCGCGCGGTACCGCTCTCGCCGTAAATCCAGGCGACGACCACCACCGGCACGATCGCGAGCAGGCGTGTCACCGCCCGCCGCAGCCATGGCGGCAAGCGCAGCCGCAGGAAGCCCTCCATCACGATCTGCCCGGCCAGGGTGGCGGTGATGGTCGAGTTCTGCCCCGACGCGAGCAGCGCCAGCGCGAACAGGGTGCTGGCGGCGGCCACGCCCAGCGTCGGGGCCAGCAGCCGGTAGGCGTCCTGGATCTCGGCCACCTCGGTCTGGCCGGTGGTGTGGAAGGCCGCGGCGGCGAGGATCAGGATCGCCGCGTTGACGAACAGCGCCAGGGTCAGCGCGACCGTGCTGTCGATGGTCGCGAACAGCACCGCCTCGCGCCGCCCCGCGGGCGTCGGCTCCCAGCGGCGGGTCTGCACGATCGACGAGTGCAGGTAGAGATTGTGCGGCATCACCGTGGCGCCGAGGATGCCGATGGCGATGTAGAGCATCGCCGGGTTGGTCAGGATCTCGGTCTGCGGCACGAAGCCCTGGGCCACCGCCCCCCAGTCGGGGCTGGCCAGCACGAGCTCGATGGCGAAGCACAGCGCGATCACCGTGATCAGGCTGATCACGAACGCTTCGAGGTAGCGGAAGCCGCGTTGCTGCAGCAGCAGGATCAGCAGCACGTCCAGCGCCGTGATCGTCGCGCCGACGACGAGCGGCAGGCCGAACAGCAATTGCAGGGCGATCGCGGTGCCGATCACTTCGGCCAGGTCGCAGGCGATGATCGCGATCTCGCACAATAGCCACAGGGCGAAATTGACCGGCGGCGTGTAGTGCGCGCGGCATGCCTGCGCCAGATCCTGCCCGGTGGCGATGCCGAGGCGGGCCGCCAGCGACTGCAGCAGGATCGCCATCAGGTTGGACAGCAGGATGACCGACAGCAGGGTGTAGCCGAAGGCCGACCCGCCGGCGAGATCGGTGGCCCAGTTGCCGGGGTCCATGTAGCCGACGGCGACGAGGTAGCCCGGACCGACAAAGGCCAGCAGACGGCGCAGCGGGTTGCCGGACCGGGACACGGCGATCGAGCCGTGCACCTCGGCCAAGCTTCGCAGATCCTCCGTCCGCAGTGGCAACGCTCGGCTGGCCATGTCCAGGCTTCTCCGGATTCCCGCAGGTATCCCGCATCAGATATCGGCTAATGTGTTTAGTTCAAGCTAAATCATGCAGCGTTTCCGATCTTTTGCATCCGCACGGCGGTCCGTGGCCAATTTGCCGCGGAGGTCCTGATGATGCGCCGCGGTATCGAGCCGGAAACGTGTTAGCTTCTGATTAAGAACGCATTTTATTCGGTGCGATTCGTGCATTTGTGCGTTGCAGTAAGGCTGTGGCGCCGTGCAACCGGGCGCACCAACTGGCTGAAGGAGATGCTCGACGGACCCGAGCGCGCCCATGGGTGCGGACATCCTGTCGCCCGCGGGTGATCGACCTCCAGCGAAGGAACGCCTGCTCATGTTTGCCGTTTTGGAGCATAGCGCAGCAGGTCTCGGCGCGTTTCGCCAGCGCTGGCAGACCCTGCTGCAGGATATCTGGACCAATGAGCCGCCATCGCGTCTGCGGCGGATCACGCCGAGCACGCCCGATCCCGGCAATCTCGACATGCTGGTCTATCTGCCGCCCAGGCTGCGGGCCAAGGCCCCGCTCGTCGTCGCCCTGCACGGCTGCGCCCAGACCGCGGACGCCTACGATCGCGGCACGGGCTGGTCGGTCCTGGCCGAGGAGCACGGTTTCGCGGTGCTGTTTCCCCAGCAGAAGCCGGCGAACAATCCATATTGCTGTTTCGACTGGTTCCAGCCGCACGACAGCGAGCGCGACCGCGGCGAGGCGCTCTCGATCCAGCGTATGATCAGGCGCATGCTGGTCGAGCACGATCTGGACCCGGGGCAGGTCTATATCACGGGACTCTCGGCCGGCGGCGCCATGAGTGCCGTGATGCTCGCGACCTACCCCGAGCTGTTCGCCGGCGGTGCGATCCTGGCCGGCCTGCCCTACAGGAGCGCCAGCGGCCCGCGCGAGGCCCTGGGCAGCATGGCCGACGGCCCGAGCCGGCCGGCTCCCGAATGGGGACGCTTGGTCCGTGCGGCTTCCGGGCATCCCGGACCGTGGCCGCGGCTGTCGGTGTGGCACGGCGACGCCGACACCACCGTCTCGCCGGCCAATGCCGACGAGATCGTCAAGCAATGGCTCGACCTGCACGGTCTCGACCCGCGGCCGACACTGACCTACCCGGTCAAAGGGGCCGTCCGCCGGGTGTGGCGCGACGCCCGTGGCCGCGATTGCGTCGAACTCTATCGTGTGCCGGGGCTCGGCCACGCCGTGCCGATCCTTCCGGGTGCGGGCGATGGCCGCTACGGCAGCGAGGGGCCTTTCATGGCCGATGTGGGCCTGTCGTCCACCCGCCACATCGCCGAGTTCTGGGGCGTGACCCGGCCGGGCTGGGCGCCGTGGGAGCTTGCCGCCGGTTTGACGAGCCTGTTCGGTGGCCTCATGGCCGGCTTCGGCCGCCGCTCGGGAAGCCGCGCGTAGGCCGGCCGCTCGTGCTCCGCCACTAGCTGTTGCTGTCGGCCAGAACCTCCTTGTTCAGCTCGTCGAAGGTCGTGTTGGCCTTGCGCACGTAGATGCCGGTCAGCACGAACGCCGCCACGATCACGAACAGCCCGACCGGGATGCCGACGGTGATGACGCTGTCCGTGCCGAGCGGGGTGCCGAGAAGGCCCTTGCCGAAGGCGACCAGCAGGATGAAGCCGAAATAGATGACCAGCATCGCGATCGTCAGGTTGCGCGCGAGGCCGTTGCGTTGCCGGACCAACTCCTGGAATTTCGGGTTGCGTCGGATCCGGGCATAGGCGCTGGGCTCCGCGGCCGGCCGGCGCTGGGCGGGCTTCTGCGGCAGCGCCACCACCTTGGCTGGCGTGGCCGGGCGTGGGGCGGGGGCGTTGCTTTGCCGGGGGCGGACAGGGCGCGGCGGCCGGGGTTTGCGCATGGCTGGGCCTTGCAGGTTGCGCGGCGCGATGGCGTCGCCGTCGACGCCATCGCGATAATCCTTTCCCGCGCCGGCGGGAAGAGCCGATCGCGCCCGTGCGGCCTAGGCGTCGGTCGCCGCCGGCTGATCGCCACCGGCCTGCTCGAGCTTCCAGCCAGCGGAGCCGAGGCGGAAGCGCGCCGTGCCGACTTCCGCGAACCGGTCCGAGGTCTGCCAGCCGATCACGGTCACCTCGAGGCGCTCGCCGTCCAGGCGGATCAGGTTGTAGCTGTTCGCTTCCCCGCCACGGGTCCTGGTCGAGACGGCGGTGCCGGCATGGACGACCAGGACCGAGCGTTGCCGAGCGACATGGGCGATGGTCTCGCCGCTGGCCCAGCGATGGTAGTGGCCGGACAGCAGCAGGCTGACGCCGGCATCGTCCGCCGCCTCGAGCGCCCGCCGGGCGCGCCCGGCCAATTCCAGGGCGCCGGCCAGCCGCGGCACCGCCAGCGGGTGATGCGTGACCAGGATCTTGAACAGATGGTCGGGCAGCGGCCCGAGCACCCGGCGGATAGTCGCCATCTGCTCCCTGGACACGCGGCCGTTCTTGCCCGGTGCCCGGCGGGCGGTGTCGAGGCCGAGCACGGCGATCTCGGAATCGACGAAGACCGGCTCGCGGTCGCGCGCGACGAACCGCTCGTAGCGGGCCATCGGCCGAAACATCCGCGTCAGCGGACGGAACACCGGGGCAACGTCGTGATTGCCCGGGATGACCAGCATCGGCAGCTTCAGCCGGGCGAGGAAAGCTTTGGCGGCGGTGAATTCCTCGCGCCGCGCGCGCTGGGTGAAGTCGCCGCTGATGATGACGAGATCGCTGCCGGAGCGGTGCAGATCGGCCAGCAGCGCCTCGACCACGCTCGGGTCGTGACGGCCGAAGTGCAGGTCGGAGATGTGGGCGATGGTGCGCATGGCCGGTCTAGGCCGCTGCCGGCGCCAGGACGCGCAGCGCCCGCGGGCGGATGCGATAGTCCAGCGGCGGGCGCATCGTCGTCACCTCGCCGTCGACCGCCACGTGCACGCGGCTCGCCCGCATCAGGATCCGCAGCGAGCCCGTGCACAGCGTCTCGAAGTCACGCTCCTGGTCGATCCGGCCGATGGCGGCGCGCAGCGCGAACCGCAGCAGTTCGAGCCGGCTGCGCTGCTTGGCCACGAACAGCCAGAGCCGGCCGCTGTCGAGGGTGAACCGGCGCCCGAGCGTCATCAGCTCGATGCTGTAGGGGTTGTTGCCGACGAACAGGCAGATCGTCCGGTGCGGCGCCGCCCATCCTTCCGCCTGCACCCTGAGCCGCCGACGCGGGAACCGCCGCAGCATGCGCAGGAACGCCAGCGCCATCGCGGGCCACTTGCCTTGCCCGGTCTCGCTCCGGCGCCGGTCCCGGTCGACCACCATATAGGGATAGATGCCGACCGAGGAGTTGTTGACGAACGTGCGGCCGTTGACCTCGCCGAGGTCGACCTCGCGCAGCCGGCCAGCGGCGATCGTGGCGATCGCGCCGTCCAGATCCTGGTCCAGTCCCAGATCCTTGGCGAAATGGTTCAGCGTTCCCAGAGGCAGGACGCCGAGCACGACGCCGCTGTCCGCGAGGATGCCGGCCACGGTTCCGACCGTGCCGTCGCCACCGCCGACGATCACGGCATCGAGCCGGCCGGCCAACACCTCGGCGCGCGCACGTTCGGCCTCGGCGACGACATGCTCGCCGGGTACCAGCCGTACCTCGGCCTCGATGCCGTGCCGCAGGAAGGCCGCCGCGAGGTCGGCTGCCTCGATGCCGCCCGCGCGCACCGTCCCGCCGTCCGCATTCACCACCGCGCAAATGCGGCGCGGCCGATCGAAGCTCAGGCCCGTGCCGGCCTCGGCGGCCGCGGGCGGCCGGACGGGTTCGGGTGCCATCTGGGTGTCCGCCAGCACGTGGTCCGTTCCTCCATCAGTATGCCGGCCTTGCCGCCGGCCGGTATCCATCCTCCACGTCAACCGGTTCGGTGTCGTTGCGTTCCAGGCGCGCCGGTGCCCCTCGGTTCAGCCGCCGTTCTTGGCCAGCCAGGCCCGCAGCTGCGCGATCTCGGCCTCCTGCGCCGCGATGATCGCCTCGGCCATCTTTCGCAGCTCGGGGTCCTTGCCGTACTGCAATTCGACCTTGGCCATGGCGATCGCCCCCTCGTGGTGCGGGATCATGCCTCTGGCGAAATCGACGTCGGGATTGCCGCTGTAGGTTATCGCCATGCCCTGCATCATCGCCTGCATGCCGGCGCGATAGGCGTCGATCGCCGGACCGGTCGCGTCGTGCATGGCGCCCATGTCGTGCCCATGCGGCGCGCCGCCGGCATCCTGTGCACCGGCCGGGGTGGCCATCGCACCCGTGGCCAGCATCATGGCTGCGACGACCGCTGCGCCCTTGCCCATCACCTGCTACCCTTTCCGTTCGAGCTGCATCGCCTTGCAGATACAGTACAGGGGTATAGTATCAACCGAATGCGTGACGAGATCAAGATTTCCTGCGCGGGTCGCCTCAAGCGGATCGAGGGGCAGGTGCGCGGCATCGCGCGGATGATCGACGAGGACCGCTACTGCATTGATGTGCTGACCCAGTTGCGGGCGGTGCGGGCGGCGCTGCGTCGCGTCGAGGACGAGGTGCTCAACGATCATGTCGCCCACTGCGTCGAGGGTGCCATCGCCAGCGGCGACGGCGCCGAGCAGCGGCGCAAGGTGCAGGAGCTGCTGGCGGTGCTGACCCGACGCGATGGCTGAGCTCGATACCTTCGCTGGCCGGCGGTCGCGGTTCGTCATGCCGGGGGCCTATCGTCGCTACTGCCTGCTCACGCTGGGCCTGTTCGGTCTGTTCTGGCTGGCTCTCGCGATCGCGCCCAAGGACCGGGCCGACTGGGCGCTCGAGAACCTGCTGGTGGTGCTGTTCGTGCCCGCCCTCTTGGCGTCGTTGCGCCACTTCCCGCTTTCGCGCCTGTCCTGGACGCTGATTTTGCTGTTCCTGTCGCTGCACGCCGTCGGCGCGCACTACACCTACAGCGAGGTGCCCTACGACGCCTGGTCGGAGGCCCTGTTCGGCGGGCG
The DNA here is from genome assembly GCA_039808865.1 of Geminicoccaceae bacterium. Taxonomy (GTDB): domain Bacteria; phylum Pseudomonadota; class Alphaproteobacteria; order Geminicoccales; family Geminicoccaceae; genus Benzoatithermus. The sequence continues at coordinate 8,426 of JBDHTW010000062.1, read as the reverse complement.
CATCAACGACCTGCTTGGGCTGGAGCGCAACCATTTCGACCGTCTGGTGCATTTCAGCTACGGCCTGCTGATGGCCTACCCGATGCGCGAGCTGTTCCTGCGAGTCGCGGACGCACGTGGCTTCTGGGGCTATTTCCTGCCGCTCGACCTCACCTTGTCGACCTCGGCGATCTTCGAGCTGTTCGAGTGGCTGGCCGCCGAGCTGTTCGCGGGCAATCTCGGCACCGCCTATCTCGGCATGCAGGGCGATCCGTGGGATGCGCAGAAGGACATGGCCATGGCCGGGCTCGGCGCCGCCATCGCGATGCTGGTCACGCTGCTCGTCAACCGTCGCACCCAGCGCGACTTCAATCGCGAATGGGCGGAAAGCCTGCGCGTCAAGCGCGAGCCGCTGGGCGAGATCGAGCTGGCCCGGCGCGGCTGAGGCCGGGTGCTGGTGCGGGCGGAAGGGGTCGAACCTCCGACACCGGCGGTGTAAACGCCGTGCTCTACCGCTGAGCTACGCCCGCGCGGCGCGGAGGATAGGCGCGGCGATGGGTTCGGGCAAGTTGCACGGCGACGGGCGCAACGGCCGGTCATTGCATGCACCGTCCTGCGGAAGCATTTGAACCGTCACCGTCATGGGTGTAAACGCGCCCATTCACCGCCGGACCGCAGTCGCAGGGGCGCGCTCGATGAGCCGCTTGTCTCAGGTCGGCGTCGGTGCAGGCGTGAGCGTGGTCGGGGACGAGATGAGCGAGGCTGGTGGTATCATCGAGCGGATCGCGGCGGAAGCCGTCAAGGTGGTCGATTTCCGCTTCACCGATCTGACCGGGCGGTGGCGGCACCTCGGGCGCGAGGCCGGCGGGGTGACCGAGCAGCTTCTGACGCACGGTGTGTTCATCGACGGCTCGGCGATTCCAGGCTGGCGCGACATCACCGAGTCGGATCTGCTGCTCAAGCCGGATCTCGCCACGGCCTTCATCGACCCGTTCAGCGCGCAGCCCACGCTGGTGCTGCTCTGCGACGGCACCGAGCCGGGCACGGGCATCGGTTACGAGCGCGACCCACGCTCGGCGGCGGTCCGCGGGGAAGCATTCCTGCGCGGCTGCCGCTATGCCGACCAAGTGCGCGTCGCCGCCGAACTCGCCTTCTTCCTGTTCGACGAGGTCAAGCTCGAGCTTGGGCCGTTGCGGGGCATCTACCAGCTCGCCGCCAGCGAGCACCGCACCAGCGCGCCCTCGGTACGCGACGGACATCGGCCGAACCCGGATGCCGCCTACCTGTCCCTGCCGCCGGCCGACCACATGGCCGACATCCGGGCGGAGATCACCTCGGTGCTGGCGAGCCTGGGGGTGGGAGGCCTGAAGCAGGCGCACGGGCGAGCCAGCGGCCAGAACGAGCTCTGCGGCATCGTCGGCGGCCTGGTCGCGGCTGCGGACCGGCTGCAGCTGAGCAAGTACGTGATTCACCAGGTGGCGGCCTCCTATGGCAAGGTCGCGACCTTCATGCCCAAGCCGGTGGCCGACGAGCCGGGCTCCGGCCTCTACGTGAACCAAGCGCTGTGGCGTGATCGCAAGCCGACCTTCGCCGGGCAGGGCTATGCCGATCTGAGCGCCACCTGCCTGCAGTTCGTCGCCGGCATCATGCTGCATGCCCGAGCGCTCAACGCGTTCACCAATCCCACGACCAACAGCTACAAGCGGCTGCGTCCCGAGCAGGACGAGCCGACGCTACTGGCCTACGCCGCCCACAACCGTTCCGCGGCGGTCCGCATTCCCTATGCCGCCCGGCCCGAGGACAAGCGGATCGAGGTGCGCTTCCCCGACCCCACCGCCAATCCCTATCTCGCCTTCACGGCCATCCTGATGGCCGGTATCGACGGCATCGAGAGGAAGCTCGAGCCGGGCGACGCCATGGACCGCAACCTGTACGATCTGCGCCGGGACGAGGTCGAGGATCTGCCCTCGGTCTGCGGCTCGCTGCGCGAGGCTCTGGACGCGCTGGCGGGCGACCACGAGTTCCTGGCCCGCGGCGACGTGATGCCCCCGGATCTCGTCCAGGCCTATATCGACGTGAAGCGCCGCGAGCTCGACCTCGTCGAGCGCACGCCCAATCCGGTGGAGTTCCAGCTTTATCTGAGCCTGTGAACCGCTGGCCATGCGCCTGATCCCGTCGGACCCGCTGCGCCGGGCCCGCTTGGCCATCGGTGTCGTGTTCCTGGTCAATGGCGGGGTGTTCGGCACCTGGGCGCCGCACATCCCACTGGTCCAGGAGCGTCTGGGGCTGGGGCCGGCGCTCTTGGGCACCGCTCTGCTGGCTGCCGCCGTCGGCGCCCTGGTGGCGATGCTCTCGGCCGGGCCGCTGATCGCGCGCTTCGGCAGCGCGCCCGTGACGCGCCTGAGCGGTCTTCTGCTCTGCCTGACCCTGCCGCTGGCGGCACTCGCGCCGAACCTGGTGGCGCTGGTGGCCGCTCTGGCCTGTCTCGGCGCCGCCAACGGTGTCATGGACGTGGCGATGAACGCGCACGGTGTCGCGGTCGAGACCGGCCTGCAGCGGCCGATCATGTCGTCGCTGCACGGCATGTTCAGCCTCGGCGGGCTGCTCGGCGCCGGTGCCGGTGCGGGGCTGCTCGGTGTCCTGCCGCCCGCCGCGCACGTGCTTCTGGCCACGGTGGTGCTCATCGGGACGGCGCTCCTCGCCATGCGCCACCTGCTGCCGGGGCGCGCCGACGTCGGTGATGCCGGGCCGCATTTCGTGCTGCCCACCCGCGCCGCGCTGGGGTTGGGCGCTCTGGCGTTCCTCGTGCTGATGAGCGAGGGGGCGGTGCTCGACTGGAGCGCCGCTTGGCTGCGTGGCGAGCTCGGCGCCAGCCCGAGCGTCGCCGCCACGGCTTTCGCCGCGTTCTCGGCGGCGATGGCGGCCGGCCGCTTCGGCGGTGACTGGCTGCGCCGTCATTGCGGGGCCATCACCGTGCTCCGGGCCAGCGCCGTCGTCGCGGCCCTCGGGCTGGCGTTCGCGCTGCTGATCGCGACTCCGCTCGCCGCCGTGATCGGCTTTGCCGGCGCCGGCCTCGGCCTGTCGAACACCGTGCCGATCCTGTTCGGCGCCGCGGGCCGGCTGCCGGGGCAGCAGCCCGGCGCCGCCATCGCGGCCACGGCCAGCGTCGGCTATCTCGGCTTTCTGGTCGGTCCGCCCATGATCGGGCTGCTCGCCCAGCTGACCACGCTGGGTACGGCGTTGGGCCTGCTGGTCGTGGCCTGCACGCTGGTCGGATCGTTCGCCCGGATGGTGCGGGCGGCTGACCGCTAGGCCGTCTGGTCCGGCAGAGGCGGCACCGGCCGCGGCTTGCGCATGTCGTCGATGGCGACGCAGGTGAACCGCCCCTGGGTCACCCGGATCTCCTCGTCGGTGCGCACACGGTGGACCCAGGCCTCGACGTGCAGCGTGATCGACGTCCGCCCGACCCGGACCACCTCCGCGTAGCAGCTGACGATGTCCCCGACCAGGACCGGCTGGTGGAACGTCATGGCATCGACCGCCACCGTCGCGATGCGGCCGCGGGCGCGGGTGAACGCGGCGATGCCGGCGGCGATGTCCATCTGGGCCAGGACCCAGCCGCCGAAGATGTCTCCCGACGGGTTGGCATCTCCGGGCATCGCCAGCGTGCGCACCGCCGGTTGCTGGTCTCGGATATCGGGCATGGACGGAATCGTTCGCTGAAGTCAGGTGGCTGGCTTGGGCGCTGGCATCACCAGCACGAATTCGGTGCCGACGGCGCGCGGCTGCAGCCGCAGCTCGGCGCCGAGCTGGCTGGCGAGCGAACGGGTGATCCGCATGCCGAGGCCACGGCTCGCCTTGATGTCGAATCCGTCGGGCAGGCCGCGGCCATGGTCCGCTACCGCGAGCCGTATGCGCCCATCCGCCTCCCGGGTAAGGTGAATCTCGATCGTTCCGGGTGCATCCTCCGCGTAGGCGTACTTGGCAGCGTTGGTCACCAGCTCGGTAAGGACGAGGGCGATCGGAATAGCGCGGTCGCTGGCGATCTCGACCGGTCCTGGCACGTCGAGATCGATCCGGCAGCCGCCGCTCGACGCCTCGAGGTCGCCGCACAGGTCGACGAGATAGGCCGAGAGATCGATCGCCAGCACCTTGTCGCCGCGGTAGAGGCGTTGATGCGCCCGGGCGATGGCGGTGATCCGGCTCGAGGCGACCTGCAGCTGGTGGCGGACGGCCTCGTCCGCGGCGCCGGCCTGCAGGTGCAGCATGCTGGCCACGAGCTGCAGGCTGTTCTTCACCCGATGGTTCATCTCCTGCAGCAAGACCTCGCGCTGGTCGAGCGCCGCGCGCAGGCTCGCCTCCATCCGCTGCCGCTCGATCGCCATGCCGAGGAGATTCGCCGCCCCCTGCAGAAAGGCGATGTCGTGCTCCTCGAACTCCCGGGACGAGCGGCTGTCGACCTCCAGCACGCCGAAGGGCTGGCCGTCGCCCTGCAGGATCACGTTCATGGCCCGGCGTATCCCGTTCTTGGCCAGCAGCTCCGGCGTGCGGAAACGCTCCTCGATCTCGAGATGGTTCGAGATCACGGGCTTGCCGGTGCGCAGCGCGTAGCCGGCCGGCGACGCGATGTCGTCGCCGACCGTGGCCGAGCCGACCACGCCTGGACCCCAGCCCGAGCCCGCCCGGACCAGAAAGCAGTGCTCGCCGGGGAGGTACTCCAGGACCTTGGAGAACTCGGCCTCGAGGCCTTGCGCGACCAGGCTGGCCGTTTCGTCGAGAAGCTCGACGAACGGTGTGCCTTTGAGGGCCAGCACGCCGAGCTCGGTCAGGATTTCCTGCTGGCGAATCCGCAAGCTGAGCGCATGCTGGGTCAGCTCCATGCCGGCCCCTCCGTCTGGCTTAGGCTCGATCACCGGTTCCTTGGCTTGCGGCGTATCGCTCATCGGCAGCCGTTATCCCGCGTTCTGCGCCTGGCGGCCAGCATCTCGCACGCGAAAGATCGCCGCGCTCGTCGGTTGGCGCGAATTTGTGCGGCGCGCAAGAGCATGCTCGCATGGATGGCATGTTTGTTCTATCTTTGTTCCATTCTTGCGTCGGATCGCTTGACCTGTTGCCGGCGCTGCGATCATCACTTTGCCGCGTGCTACCGACACGGCCCAGCCCGGCCGGTGCGGAAAGCGGCCAATCAATGGAACGGAGTGCATGAGCGATCTGCTCGATCTCGCCCAGGAAACTGCCGGCGGCTACACGGCACGCGACATCGAGGTGCTGGAGGGGCTGGAGCCGGTGCGCCGGCGGCCGGGGATGTATGTCGGCGGCACCGACGAGCGTGCGCTGCATCATCTGGTCGCCGAGGTCCTCGACAACGCGATGGACGAGGCCGTGGCCGGGCATGCCACCCGGATCGAGCTCGAGCTGGCGGCGGGCAACCGGGTCACGGTACGCGACAATGGCCGCGGCATCCCGATCGACCCGCATCCGAAGTTTCCGGACAAGAGCGCGCTCGAGGTCATCATGACCACGCTGCACTCGGGCGGCAAGTTCGGCAGCAAGGCCTACGAGACCTCGGGCGGGCTCCACGGCGTCGGCGTCTCGGTGGTCAACGCCCTGTCGGCCGAACTCGTGGTCGAGGTCGCGCGCAACCGCACGCTCTACGCGCAGCGCTATGCGCGCGGGCTCGTCCTCGGCCCGCTCGCTACCGTCGGTGCGGCGCCGAACCGGCGCGGCACCACGATCGGCTTCGTTCCCGATGCGGAGATCTTCGGCCCCGAGGCGCGCTTCCGGCCGGAGCTGCTGCACCGGATGGCCCGCAGCAAGGCCTACCTGTTCCGCGGCGTCGAGATCCGCTGGCGTTGCGATCCGGCCCTGCTGGCGGCAGGGGCCGGGATACCGGCGGAGGACAGCTTCCACTTCCCGCAGGGCCTCGCCGATTTCCTCAAGGCCCTGCTCGGCGGCCGTGATCTGGTCGTCGACGATCCGTTCACCGGCGAGGCCCAGCTCGAGCAGGGCGCCAGGGTCGAGTGGGCGGTGGCCTGGCCGATCGACGAGGAGGCCTATTCGGGCTGGTACTGCAACACGGTGCCCACGCCTTCGGGTGGCACGCACGAGGTCGGCCTGCGCAACGCCTTGCTCAAGGGCCTGCGCACGCATGCCGAGCGGGTCGGCTTCAAGCGCGCGGCGGCGGTGACCGCCGAGGACGTGATGGGCGGCGTCTGCGCGCTGCTGTCCCTGTTCCTGCGCCAGCCGCAGTTCCAGGGCCAGACCAAGGACCGGCTGGTCTCGGCCGAGGCCACGCGGCTGGTCGAGAATGCGGTCAAGGACCGCTTCGAGCTGTGGCTCGGCAGCCATGCGGCCACCGCGGCCGCCCTGCTCGAGCACGTGGCGCGCCGGGCCGAGGAGCGGGTCGCCCGACGCAAGGCCAAGGACGAGGTCGGCCGCAAGAGCGCGACCCGCAAGCTGCGCCTGCCGGGCAAGCTCGCCGACTGCGCGCGCGACGCGCGCGAGGGCACGGAAATCTTCATCGTCGAAGGCGACTCCGCCGGCGGCTCGGCCAAGCAGGCGCGCAACCGCGAGACCCAGGCGATCCTTCCCCTGCGCGGCAAGATCCTCAACGTGGCCTCGGCCACCGCCGACAAGCTCGCCGGCAACAAGGAGCTGGCCGACCTGATCACGGCGTTGGGCTGCGGCGCCGGCAAGCACTGGCGTCCCGACGATCTGCGCTACGACAAGGTCATCATCATGACCGATGCCGACGTCGACGGCGCCCATATCGCCGCCCTGCTGATGACCTTTTTCTACCGCGAGCTGCCCAAGCTGATCGAGCGCGGTCATCTCTACTTGGCCCAGCCGCCGCTCTACCGGCTCGCCGCCGGCGGCACGCTGGCCTATGCCCGCGACGATGCCGACCGCGACCGGCTGCTGGCGACGACCTTCAAGGGCAAGAAGAACGTCGAGATCGGCCGCTTCAAGGGCCTGGGCGAGATGAACCCGCAGCAGCTCAAGGAGACCACCATGGACCCGGCGCGGCGGCAGCTCTTGCAGGTCCGCAGCGAGGATGTCGACGGCAAGCCCACGGCGCAGCTGGTCGAGGAGCTGATGGGGCGTCGCCCGGAGCTGCGGCTCGCCTTCATCCAGGCGAATGCTGGTCTGGTGACGGAACTGGACGTCTAGGGGCAGCTCCGACCTTCACCCCGGGCAGGAGGCCGGCGGCGACGCTGGACCGGGAAGCACGGCGAAGCGATGGTCGGCGGTAAAGGCGACGACCGTCGGCGGGCGGTCCGGCTGGCACGGTGCCGGCACCACGATGCTGAAGCCCACGGACATGTCCTCCCATGCCGGGATGCCCAGGACCCTACCGACGTCCGTGCGCTGCCGGTCGCGGATGGCCAGCCCGAGGAGGCGGCCGTCGGCGAACACGGCGATCTCCACCAGTGCGTCGGGGTGCGCGCGATCGCCGGCCCATCCGGCCAAGCGGAGCTTGTCCCCTGTCTGCCAAGCCAGAATGTCGACTTGCCCGGCAAGGTCGCTCGACTGGCCGGCCGGTCCCGCCCCGGCCTGCGGGAATGTCTGCTCGATCCACTCTACCGCCGTCGCCGGCAGGCGGCTTCGGTAGTTGGCGTAGGGGACCGACAGGGTTACCGCGATGAACAGGACGAGATAGGCGCCGGCGGTGACGTGCGCGACCCGGGCATCCAGGCCGTCGACGAACCGCTTCAGGCGCCCGTACAGCGCGACGTCGATCATGCCCAGGGGAATGCATGCCACGACGGCAAGGCCGATGGCGAGGAACCAGAACAGCCAGGGATCCGCAAGTGCGGCGTTCCTGTAGAGCAGGACGATGATCGGAACGTGGCACAGATAGAGGGCGTAGCTGAAGTCCCCGAGCTTGCCCAACGTCCGGGAGGCGAAGTCGGTGGTCGCGAACTCCCCGCGCGTCGTGAAGCTGGCTGCGGCACCGATCACCAGCACGGCGCTGAGGCTGGTGATCTCGCGGGTCAGGAGCGCACCTGCGCTGCCAACGAAGAACAGCGCACCGGCCATGACGAGCAGATGCAGAGGGTGCATCCGCCGTTGCACGAGCCGCGGCAGCAGCAGTCCGGCGGCAAACGGTATGTTGGCCATGACGAACGGCATCAGATAGGCCGGAACGACGTTCTGCCCGCCTGGGTCCATCCCGATGTACCGCGCCACACCGAGGACGGCCAGCCAAGCCAAGGCGATGGCATCGAGTCGTGGCGCGAGCGCGAGCAGACCGATGACATAGAGCATCACATAGTAGGCAAGTTCGAACACCAAGGTCCACTCGACGCCGAGCGGGTACTAGGCAATGCCCCAAGGCATCAGGCTCAGGGCCATCAGGCGCGGCAGCCGGCCGAAATGCGAGGCGTAAAAGGCCAGCATGGTGAGGGTGACGACGAGAAAGAACAGGGGATAGATGCGCACGATGC
>JBDHTW010000061.1:0-25587 GCA_039808865.1 Geminicoccaceae bacterium | reverse complement strand
CGGGGTGCGCGGGCCGGCCGATCTGCTCGATCTGCGCCAGTTGGGCTGTGCCGGCGTGCTGCTCGCCAGTGCCTTGCACGATGGCCGGCTCGGCCGCGCCGAGCTTGCGGCCTTGACCTAGGGGTGGGGTAGCGCCAGCCCGTCGTCCGGACCGTCGGCCGGCGCCGAATCGTCCCAATCCCGCGAGTCGGGCAGGACCGGCGCTTGACCCAGGCGCTCGATGTGCCCGGGCACCATGCCGCGCAGCAGGTGGGGGCAGGCGCACGGATCGCCGGTGCGGCCAGGACGGGCGCTGCACAGCACGTAGCGCGTCACGCAGACGGCGCGCTGGCCGATTCCGGCGCCACGCTCGTTGTCGACCCCGTAGCTGGCCGGTACGGCCGGACGACGCCAGTCGACGCTGGTGGCGCCATAGATGACGGCACCGATGCCCACGAGAACGAGCAGGGCAGGCCAAAATGACTGCCGTCGTGCCATCGGCACCGAAGCTCCCTACGCACGCGGGTTCAGCGAATACGGTATCTCATTGTGATATTACACAAAGTACCTGAAATGTCGCTGTGATATTGCGCACGTCAGCGATGCTCCCGGCAGCGAACACGAGGATCGTCGGGTGCCGACGAACGACAGGCCCGTCCGTCTTGGCGGCCGGGCCTGTCGGTTGTGCTGATCACTGTCGGCAGGAAGCGTTCACTTCGAGAGGCCGAGCAGTCGGAGCAGGGACATCCACCAACCTGTGCTCTGTTGAACCGCAGGTTTGGCCGGACCCGTCGGAGCCTGATGCGCCGTCGCCGCTGGCGGCTTCGGTGGCTGGCTCGTCTCCTGAAGCGGCTTCACCTCGCGAGGTGCGGCCGGCTCAGGCTGGGACACTGGCTTTGATGGAGCCGCTGGTTCCTTTCAAGCGGCTTGGAAGGGATGATGCGTCTTGTCCTTCTGGGCCACCATGTGCGCCGCCGTCGGCTCGCCGCGGACGGCACGCTCGATCGAGAGCTTGGTGGCCTCGTAGTTGAACTGCTGGATCTTGGCGTCGTCGTCGGCTTCCCAGTGGATGAAGACACCCACCGAGACGAACAGGTCGTCGCACTCGGCCTGCGGGATGGTGCCCTCGGCGACGCAGTCGGCCACCGCCATGGCGACACCACGCTGGGCCGGCCCGAACATCTGGACGGCCTGCTTGGCGTCCTTGATCGTGACCTTGTTGAACATCACCGTGGCCGGCTTGGCCATCAGGTTGGGCTCGAGCACCGCCAAGAGGCCGTTGACGCCTTCTTTCTGGTTGGTGAGGGTCAAGGCGAACGCCGTCTCCGCCGCCGACCCGCGCGGGCCGATGATGAGATCGATATGTGCCACCTCATTGCCGTCGCCGACGAGCGCTTCGCCGACGAGCATGCGGTCAATCTTAGGCATGATGCCTCCCTCGTGCGTGGAAAATGCACGGTAAGGTGCTGACACGGACACGGACCGAGCGCAAGTGCGATGATCACCGGGCATACGGCTCAATGTATTGTCATGATGGTTTCATCATGAAATCGAATGGCGCGGCCGTTTCACTTGTGGCGCCGAGGCTCACTGCAAAGTGGCTGGCCACGGTAAGGTCGGCGCTGGTGCCCGGATTGATGCCATTGTCTTTCAAGGTGCGATCGAGGGCAAGCAGTGAGGGGAAGAGCGCTGCCGGATCCGAGGCTCGGCGCAGTTCCTGCTCGACCAGAACGATGCGGCGCTGGAGCGCCGCCGCGGTGGCCGCGCCGTGCTTGCGGGCGACATGGGTGTCCGGAAAGGCGGCGAGGAAGGCGAGATAGGTCGCCGTTACCGCCCAGGACTCGCTCCAGCCGGCGGCCCGGCAGGCCCGCAGCCGCGCCACGCCGATGTCGAACACGTCGACGAAGCCGGTCGCGTACTGCCGGGCGATGCGATCCCGGTCGGCCGCCGCGCGCATCGCCTCGAGCAGCGTGACCGCGGGCGGTTCGGCGACGTCGTGCTCCGGGCTGTGGCCGAGCCCTCCGGGCGCGGCGAGGCGGATGGCCTCGTAGGTCAGGACCGCGTCCTCGACGGAGAGGCCCGTCAGCACCGCGGCGAGGCTCGCCGCCAGCGGCGGGGGCCGCTCCGCCGCGACGGCCAGGGGTGCCGCCAGCAGAAGGATGCCCAGATTGGTGTTCTGCCCGCAGGTGGCGCGGGTGGCCGTGACCGCGGCCAGCACACGCGCGCCGACCGTCCGGTCCGCGGCCGTGATCCACGGCGCGGCCACCTGGGCGCTGGCGAGGAAGTCCCCGACCGTCATGCCATGCCCGGCGGCGTGCACGTGGACATTGCCCGGCTTCAGCGCGTCGAGCTCGGCGCGGCAGGCGGCGACGAAGGCCGCCCCGATCGCCGTTGCCGCGAGCCCGGTCATGCCGGCGGCCGAACGTGGCCGGCCAGGAAGGCCGCCAAGCGGCCGGCGATGTCGTGCTCGGTCACGCTCTGCAGCCCCTGCCATGCCGGCATGCTGTTGACCTCGAGAATCTGCAGGCTGCCGTGCTCGTCGAGGATCAGGTCGACACCGGCATGGGCCGCGCCGACGGCGGCTGCGGCCGCGACCGCCAGCTCCGCCAGCCGGCCGTCGGCCCGCACCGGCCGTGGTGTGCCGCCTTGGCCGACGTTGGTGATCCACGATGTTCCCAGCCGCATCATCGCCGCCACCGCCGCTCCGCCGATCACGAAGACACGGAAGTCCCGCCAGCCATCGTCGTGCCGGCCGACGAAGCGCTGCAGGTAGTAGACGCCGCCGACCGCTGCGGAATCTGGAAGATCGGCCGGGCCGCCGATCAGGCGCAGGCCGCGGCCCTGGGCGCCGAACAGCGGCTTCAGCACGAGCTGCCGATCGTCCCGCCGCGCCCGCTCCGCCAGCGCCACGGCCTGCGCCCATGTCTCGACGGCCCAGGTGGCCGGAGTCGGCAGGCCGGCGTGGGCCAAGGCGAAGCTGGTCGCCGACTTGTCGACGCACCGCTCGATCGAGCGTGCGTCGTTGATCACGGCGACCCCCAAGGCAGCCAGCGCGTGCAGCAGCCCCAGGCGCAGCGTGACCTGCTCGAAGCTGCCGGCGGGGATCGAGCGGACCAGGGCCACCGCCGGCAGTCCATCGCTCGAACCCAGGCGGACCGGACCGCCGTCGCCGTCGAGCACGAAGCGGCAGTCGGCGAAGTCCCGGCGGCCGGCCACAAGGCCCAGCCGCTCGATGGCCTCGCGCAGCCGCAGGCCGTGCCAGCCCTCGCCGCGCCCGCCGAGGATGAGGATGTCAGGCGGGGCCATCGCCGAACGATCGGGCGAGCAGATCGGGCGCGAGTCGGCCTTCGGTGAAGGTACGGCCAGTATCCAGGCAGGTGACCATGACCCTGGCCGGGCTGAACAGCATCGGGTCGATCTTGTAGAAGTCGAAGCCCGCCTCCTTGAAGATCTGCCCGAACGGCCGGCCGAAATCGCGTGACGCCGAGCTCGGCAGCTTGGCCGCAAGGTCGCGGGCCTCCGGTTCCGGGCCGGTCACGAACAGCTGCACCTCGCCGCCGAACAGGATCGTGTCGTTGGTCCGGCTCATCGCGGTCAGGAAGTCGGGGGAAGGTGGCGGCAGCGGTGCGGCACCGAGGCCGTCGCGGACCCGATCGAGCGGGAAGCCCAGCGCATGCACCTTGTGCAGCGCCACCTCCAGCACGCGCGCGGTGATCTGCACCGCGCCGGCGAGGCTCGTCGTGGGGGTGAGAATGAAGGTCAGTGCCGATGGCGCAAGCCCGCAGTCGGCGGCGACGCGGGCCACCAGCTCGTCGGGAGGCACGCGGTCGGTCTCCAGAACGAAGATGCCCCAGAACGCGTCCCGATCGACGTAGCCGAGTTCGTCGAACAGGGCCTCCTTGGCCGCCTTCGCCCGCCCCGGCCCCGAGGCCATGGCGAAATAGCCCGCATCGCCGTCGCCATGGGCGAGGCTCCAGCCGGCATACTGGCTGGCAAGGCAGGCGGCCACCGGATCGCCGGCCGAGACGCCGAGCCGGAACGGCCAGGCCGGGAACGGCGAGCCGGCCTCGAGCCGGACCTGGCCCAGGCCCGCCATGCAGATCTCGGCGATGCGCCGCCCGGCCTCGATGCCGCCCTTGGCTGCGATGCCGGCATCGACGATGGTGGCGCCCGCCGGCGTGCGACGCACGTCGAGGCGCAATGCACGGGCCTCGCGGCACAAGGCCGCCACCAGCGGCTGCGCCGTGCGGCCCAGGCTCGGCCAGTCGCGCGCGACCGCACCCGTTGCCTCGTCGTTCATGCTCGCCTCCATCCGACGCCTTGTGGCGCTTCTCACCAACGCCGCGTGCTCACGCGCACATACCCGGACACGGTTCGCGCGCAAACTCGGTTCGCGCCAACCCATCCGGGAGTGCGATGCGATGATCCAACTGGTCCTCCTGGCATGCCTGCTCGGTCAGCCGCAGCGCTGCCAGCAGCATTTCGTCCCGACGTCCCCACAGATGAGCCTGGTCGAGTGCGTCCTGTCCGGCCAGTTCCAGGTCGTGCAATGGCACGAGCAGCATCCCGGTTGGGTCATCCGACGCTGGACCTGCGGCGCGCCGCGGGCGTGACCGGCGCGACGAGGGCACGGCCGTCGAGCAGGCCGCGCAGGCTGTTCGCGCGGGCCGTCAGCAGCGCCCGTACCCCCGGCACGTCGTCGGCGCTGGCGAGGACGGTGGCGATCGGGCCGCCGGCGGCGATGCGGCCACCCGGCGGCGTCCGGTCGGCCGCCCAATCCGGCCAAGCGAATGCTGGATCGATGCATGTCGTACGCTGCGCATACACGATCAGCGAACCGGCCGCGCCGTTCCGGGACGGAGGCACGACGGGCAGCTCGCCGTGGCAGGCACCGTGATGCGCCTCGAACAGGTTGAGACCCAGGCCGCCCGCATAGGCGTCCAGGCTGGCGCCCGGGCGGGGATTGATCTCCAGCACCGTGGCCGTGGCGCCCGCGACCAGGGCATCGACGCTGACCAGCCCGACCAGCCGGTAATGGGTGACCAGTGCCGCGGCCGCGGCCGCGAGGCAGGCTGCGGCAGCCGGCGACAGCAGCGCCGGCGCGGCCGTGCCGGCGAAACGGAAGCGCCGCCCCCGCAGCGGCGCCGCCCACTGCTCGCTGAAGCCCAGAACCTGCGCCGCGCTCCCGGTGCCGGCGACCAGCGCGGAAACCGCACGCCCGGGCACGTGACGCTGCCAATACCAGCCCCGGCCGCACGGGGGGCAGCGGGTCGCTGGCCGCACGTGGCCGCCGCCGGCGGCGCCCGCACGCTTGCACAGCCAGCCGCTCGGATCGGCCGGTGGCCGTGCGCGCACCGGCGGATGCGGGATGCCGAGCCCTTGGGTCGTGGCCGCGAAGCCAGACGGGGATTTCGTCGCGCGGATGGCTTGCGGGGTGTTGCCCCAGAGCGGCCGGCCCTCGGCGAGTTCGGCCAGCTGGTCCGGCGCGTGTTCGAAGCCCGAGCCCCACACCAGTGGGACCGGCGGCGGCGCCAGCCGCCGCGCGGCGGCGAGCAGGGCCCGGTGCCGGAACCGCCAGCTCGCATCGAGCGGCACGCGCTGCCAGGAGGCTGCCGCCGTGCGCGTGTCCAGGTCGGCAAAGGCGTCGAGGACGATCGGCGCGAAGCCCGCGGCGCGGGCCGACTGGGCCAAGGCGCGGCCCGACAGCGCGCAGATCAGGACCGGTTCAGCCCGCGGCATGCCGGCGCGCGGCCTCGAACGCTTCGCTCACGCCGATGACGCGGCGCGTCGCGGCGTCGCGCATCGCCGCCAGAAGCTCGTGCTCGGTCTTGAACTTGACGTTGCCGACCGCCAGCGCGCCGAACCCGACGCCGTTCGTGCCCTCGATCGGCACCGCGTTGGCGAAGGCGTCGATGCCCTCGAGGCCGGCCGGCGGCACGGCGTTGACGTCCAGCGCCACCAGCAGTTCGCTGGCCGTGGCGAGCTGGGCCTTGCTCAGGATCTGCGTGCCGGCACGCCCGGCGGCCAGGATCACCTCCGAGCCGGCGACCACCCGCAGCTTCTTGGCGTCGTCGCTGCCATCGGCGGGTGCCATGGCGACACCGAAGCGCTCGCCGAACTGCTCGCATGTGGCGGTCACCCGCTGCAGCCCGTCGTAGCCGACCAGCGTCACCTTCGCACCCGCCTGGGCCGCGATCAGCCCGGCGATCCGTCCCACCGGACCGGTGCCGCCGAACACGGCCACGCGGCGGCCGGCCAGGTCGGCGCCGGTGGCCCGCAGGCGCTGCTCGACGACGGCGATCATGCCGGCCGCCGTCGTGAAAGCGCCGGACGGGTCGGCCATGACCGAGATCTCGAAATGCGGCGGCACCATCGCCGCCTTCGCCGCCTCCAGCATCTCGATGGCGAGGATCGGCTCGCGCCCGCCGATCAGGATCGCGGTATGTCGACCGTCCTGCGGTGCCCGGCTGAAGATGGCATCCTGCACCAGCCCCGCGACCTCCTTCAGGTCGACGTCGCTGTAGGGCACGATCACGTCGAACCCGGCATCGGCGGCCATGTTGACGTCGAACGGGCTCACGTTCTTCAGCGGCGTGACGAAGTGCAGGATGGTCTTGGTCCGGGTCATCGGCGCCTCCTCGTTCTCAGCGTCCGTTCTGCACCCCCGGCCGCGATCTGCCAAGAACGGCGCATCAGCCGGGCTTGACCTCGGCGCCGTGGTTGCGGGCGCGGCTGACGAGGAAGCGCAAGGAGCGGAATCGCCCGCCGAACCGCCGTTCCGCCTCGGCGCGGAACTGCTCGGCCATGCTCTCGCTGGCGAGAAGCGCGAAGCCGGTCGGCCCCCACGAGCTCTGCCCGACGCCCGCGACGCCCTGCTGCTCGAGCCAGTCCAGCACCGTGCCGACCGCCCGGCTGGTGAAGCGGCCGCCCTGCGCCGGCGCGAAGTGGTCACCGACCCGTTTTTGGATCTCGCCCACGGCGGCGCCCGTGGCGCCGATGTCCGCCGTGGCCACACCCGGCAGCAGGCGCATCACGGTCAAGCGGCAGAGATGCCCGGCGAGTTCGGCCGGGAACGGCGGCAGCGAGCCGAAGGCCCTGGTCTCGCTGCTGCCGTGCAGGCCCTCGCAAGCATCGTCGAAGACCAGCAGCAGCCGCCACGGCTCGGGAAACGACAGCCGGGCGATCAGCGGCGGCGGCTCGAGATCGTCGGCCCGGCCGCCGTCGAGCAGGAAGCCGCCCTGCTCGAACGCGCCGATGCCGATGCCGGAGCGCCGGCCGCGCTCGAGCAGCTGCGCCACGCTGCGGGCGGAAGCGGCGCGGCCGGTCAGCCGTGCCAGCCCGACGCCGAGCGCCAGGGCGAGCTGGGTGCCGGAGCCGAGCCCGGCATGGGCCGGGATCGTGGCCTCGATCCCGATCTCGACCGGCGGCAACGACCAAGCCGTGGTCAGCGTGTCGAGCAGCCGCCGCGCCCGCGCGACCTCGCCGACCCCCTCGACGATGGCGGTCTTCGCCAGCCGCAGGCGCAGGCGGGTCGACAGGCCGTCCACGGTGAGGCCGAGGCTGCCGAACCGGCGCCCGAGGCCGCCGTCGAGATCGAGGAAGCCCAGATGCAGGCGTGCGGGCGCCTCAACCTGCACTCGAGCAGGACCGCTTGATCGTCGCGACGGGCATCTTGCAACCGGGCCGATCCCACGCCTTATCGTGGGCGGCGCGTGAGCGCGCATGGTCCGAGATGGGCAGAAGCAATTGATCGAGCATGTCGGGCCTCCCGAAGCCGCATGGTCCCCGAGCCTAGACGATGGTGGCTTCGGGCTCTACGTCCATTGGCCGTTCTGCAAGGCCAAATGCCCCTATTGCGACTTCAACAGCCATGTTCGCGACGGGGTCGAGCATGGCCGGTGGGCCAGGGCGCTGGCGGCGGAGATCGACCATTTCGCGGCTCTTACCGCCGGCCGCGAGCTGCGCTCGATCTTCTTCGGCGGCGGCACGCCGTCGCTGATGGCGCCGGCGACGGTGGCGGCGGTGATCGAGCGCGCGGCCGCGCACTGGCGGTTCGCGGCCGACATCGAGATCACGCTCGAGGCCAACCCGACCTCGGTCGAGGCCGAGCGCTTCAGGGCCTTCCGTGCCGCCGGGGTCAACCGGGTCTCGCTGGGCGTCCAGGCGCTCGACGACCGGGACTTGCGCTTTCTCGGGCGCGAGCACAGCGCGGCCGAGGCGCTGGCGGCGCTCGAGATCGCGGCCGCCACCTTCCCGCGCCGCTCGTTCGACCTGATCTACGCCAGACCCGGCCAAGCCGAAGCGGGCTGGCGGCACGAGCTGCAGCGGGCGCTGACCTATGCCGACGGGCATCTGTCGCTCTACCAGCTGACCATCGAACCCGGCACCCGCTTCCATGCGCTGGCGGCACAGGGTGACCTCGTCCCGCTCGACGAGGATCGGCAGGGCGCACTCTACGAGCTCACCCAGGCCGAGCTCGAGGCCGCGGGCCTGCCGGCCTACGAGATCAGCAACCATGCCCGTCCGGGCGAGGAATCGCGGCACAATCTCGTCTACTGGCGCTACGGCGACTATGTCGGCGTGGGCCCCGGCGCGCAGGGGCGGCTGACCCTGGCGGGGGCCAAGCTCGGCACCGGCACGTTGCGCGTGCCGGAGCGCTGGCTCGCCCAGGTCGAGGCCCTGGGGCACGGCGAAGGCGCGCGTGAGGCCATCCCGGCTGCGGCGCAGGTCGCCGAGCTGCTGATGATGGGCTTGCGCCTTGCCGAAGGCGTCGTGATCGCGCGACTCGAGCATCTGGGCCGCGCCCCGCTGCACGACGTCCTGGACGGGCGGCAGCTGGACCGGCTCTGCAGCGCCGGGCTGCTGCGGATCGCCGATGGCAGGCTCCGCGCGACGAGAGCTGGCCGGCAACGTCTCGATGCGCTGCTGCGCCGGATCTTGTGATAATCGTATAGTAGAACTTGGCTGGAGCTTTGCATAGATGAGCTGAGGCGCCGGATCGGTCCGGTCCCTGGCTCATGTGGTACAATTGGATAATGCGCTTGATACTCTGGCTGGTGACGTTGCTGTTGGTGCCGGTGCTGGTTTCGGCTGGTCTCATGGTATCGGCTCGTGCCGAGCATTGGAGCCGGGCGCGCTGGG
Source organism: Geminicoccaceae bacterium (assembly GCA_039808865.1). Lineage (GTDB taxonomy): Bacteria > Pseudomonadota > Alphaproteobacteria > Geminicoccales > Geminicoccaceae > Benzoatithermus. Next base: position 16,467 of record JBDHTW010000061.1, on the reverse strand, counting down.
ACAGCGCCGGCCTCGCCCCGCTGCCGGCCGAACATCCTGCAGCCGTCGTGCAGGTCTACGCGGCCCGTACCTGGGGTTGGAAAGGCGCCGTGGCGGTGCACAGCTGGATCGCCTTCAAGCGCGAGGGCGCCGCCGGCTATGACCGTTACGACGTGGTCGGCTGGGGCGTCGGCTCGGGCGCCTCGTCGGTACGCCGCAATCTCCGCGCGCCCGACGGGCGCTGGGCCGGCAACGATCCCGTCCTGCTCGCCGATCTGCGTGGCCCCGAGGCGGCGGCCGTCATCCCGCGGCTCGAGGAGGCCATCGCGCGCTATCCCTATGCGCATGCCTACGTCACCTGGCCGGGGCCGAACTCGAACACGTTCGTGGCTTGGCTGGCGCGCGAGGTGCCCGAGCTGCGGGTGACCATGCCGCCCACCGCGATCGGCAAGGATTTCCTCCCGGGTGGCCAGCTCGCGGCCTGGACGCCCAGCGGCACCGGCTTCCAGCTCTCCTTCGCCGGCCTGCTCGGGCTGACCCTGGCGTTGGAAGAGGGGCTGGAGCTGAACGTGCTGGGACTGGTGGTCGGCGTCGACCCGAAGCGGCTGGCGATCAAGCTGCCCGGCCTCGGCGAGCTCGGCCCGGGCTAGCCGGTACCGATGGCCCGTCCGGAACGGACGTGCTAGCAGCCTGCCGATGATCACGCTCAACCAACTGCGCATCTTCTGGGCGGTGGCGCACAGCGAATCCCTGACCCGTGCCGCCAAGCAGCTCGGGGTGACCCAGCCGGCCCTGTCGCAGCAATTGGCCAAGCTCGAGCAGGGCCTGGGCGGGCAGCTGTTCGACCGGGTCAACAACCAGCTCGTTCTCACCGATGCCGGCCGCTTCCTGCTGCGCAAGGCCGAGACCGTGCTCGCGGAGATGGACGAGGCCGAGGCCGGGCTCGCGGACTACCGGCTGGGTCGCCGGCGTCGGATCGCGCTGGGTGCCCTGGCGTCGATCGCACGCACGCTCGTGCCCGAGGCCTTCCGCCGGGCGCTGCAGCTCCTGCCCGATCTGGAGCTCGACCTGCACGAGCTGGCGCCGGCCGAGGCCCTGGAGCAGCTCTACGGCCGCAATCTGCAGATGGCGTTGCTGTCGTCGGTCTCGGTGGCAGCCAACCGGGTCTCCTTCACCCGCGTCGACATCGCTCGCGATCCCTACGTGTTCGCCGCGCCGCGCGGGCTTGCGCTCGGGCGGGTCACCGTGCCGGAGGACGACCTGACGCCGGAGCAGCATCGGGTGCTGAACCGCACGATCCAGTTCAACTTCGGCAACCTGCACAACCAGCGTGTCGACGAATGGTATCGCCGGGTGCTGCCCCGCCATCAGGTCGTCGCCTGCTGTCGCACCTACGAGTCGGCGCTCGCCATGGTCCAGTCCGGCCTCGGGGTGGCGCTGGTGCCGCAATTCTGCACCCAGCTCGGCGGCCACGCGGTCTACGATGTCGACTTGCACGCGGTGCCCGAGCTCGAGCGACCGATCGTGGCGCTGGTCCCGCCGCAATATCGCCGCGCGGAGCCGTTCGCGACCTTCATCGCCTGCCTGCAGCAGGCGGCGGCCGAGCTGACCCTGCCGCCGGTCGGGCCGCCGCCGCCGTTCCTCGAGGCCGGGAGGCGGCGCGCCGAGGAACCCCGACCAATGGCGGGGTTGCTCGAGCCGCACGCATAAGCGGATACCTATGGCACCGAAAACTCGTCGTGGCGAGGGACGGTGACCATATCGACAACACCGGTATCCCGGCAGGGAATCGGCTCACGCACAAGGGAGACGACCATGACGAAGAAGGTTTGGCAGGCGCCCAAGGTCGAGACGACCCCGGTCAGCATGGAAGTCACGATGTACCTGCCGGCGCAGGCCTGAGCAGCGACATCTGGGCGTCGTCGGCGGAGCTGCTGGCCATGCACGTGCGTGTGCTCGGCGCTGCCGCCGGCGGCGGCTTTCCGCAATGGAATGCCAACAGCGTCGCCTGCCAGCGCGCGCGGCGGGGCGATCCGCAGGCTAGGCCGGCAACCCAGGCTTCGATCGCCGTGTCGGTGGATGGACGGCGGTGGGTGCTGGTGAACGCGGCGCCGGATCTGCGCCAGCAGATCGAGGCGACGCCGGTTCTGCAGCCATGGGACGGGTTGCGCTCGTCGCCGATCGCGGCCGCAGTCCTGACCAATGGTGACGTCGATGCGATCGCCGGCCTGCTGCATCTGCGCGAAGGGACGCCGTTTGCGCTGTATGCGCATCCGCGGGTGCTGGCCGTCCTGGCCGGCAACCCGATTTTCGAGGTCGTGAGCCGATCCCTCGTTCCACGGCGGGCGCTCGAGGCCGAGCGTGGCGAGGACATTGCCGATGCGGCCGGGGAGCGGCTGGGCCTGACCTTCCTGCCCTTCCTGGCACCGGGGAAGCTGCCGCTCTACCTCGAGCCGGGGCTGGAGCAGTTCGATACGGCCGCGCTGGAAGGCGACACGCTCGGGCTCGAGATCATGGCCGGCGGACGGCGGCTGATCTACCTCGCGAACTGCGCCCAGCTGCCGCCTTGGCTGTGTGCCCGGGTCGGTGGCGCCGACGTCCTGTTCCTCGATGGCACGCTGTGGCGGGACGACGAGATGATCGTGCAGGGCGTCGGGCACAAGACCGGGCAGCGCATGGGCCATATCAGCATGAGCGGGCCCGACGGTGCGCTCGAGCGGCTGCGTGACGTGCCGGTCCGCCGGCGCATCTTCATCCACGTCAACAACACCAACCCGGCCCTGCTCGCCGACAGCCCCGAGCGCGCCCTGCTCGTCGAGGCCGGCTGGGAAGTGGCCTGCGACGGCATGGAGTTGAGCCTGTGACGACCACGGCCTACGCCGACCTGAAGGATGCGGACGAGCTTGAGGCGGCCCTGCGCGAGATCGGCGCCCAGCGCTACCACATCCTGCACCCGTTCCACCGCCTGCTGCACACCGGCCAGCTCGACCGCGGGCAGGTGCAGGCCTGGGCGCTGAATCGATATTACTACCAAAGCCGGATTCCGATGAAGGATGCGGCCTTGCTGTCGCGCTGCCCGGATGCCGAGCTGCGGCGGGAATGGCTGGTGCGCCTGCTGGATCATGACGGCTTCGGTGATCAGGAGGGCGGGATCGTCCGCTGGCTGCGCCTGTGCCAGGGGTTGGGGCTCGATCCCGACTACGTGCGCTCGGAAGCAGGCATCCTGCCGGCGACCAAGTTCGCGGTCGACGCCTACGTCCATTTCGTCCGCGACCGCACGCTGCTGGAGGCGGTGGCCTCGTCGCTGACCGAGCTGTTCGCGCCCAAGATCCACGAGGAGCGGATCCCGGGCCTGCTCAAGCACTACAGCTTCGTCACCGAGGAGATGGTCGCTTATTTCCGGCGCCGGCTGGATCAGGCGCCGCGCGACGCCGGCTTCGCGCTGGCTTATGTGCGCCGACACGCCGATACGGCGGAGAAGCGGCTGGCCGTGGCCAATGCGCTGATCTTCAAGTGCAACGTGCTCTGGGCCCAGCTCGATGCGCTGCACCACGCCTACGTGACCGGCGGCAGCGTGCCGATGGGAGCATTCCAGCCCGACGCCGCCACCACGAAGGCCGCGGCATGAGCCTCGCCGTGCTGAGCGAGGCGGACCACGTGGCCTTGCCGGCCTGGGTCCGCATGCGGTTCGATCCGGTCCGCGACCGCTGGGTGCTGCTGGCTCCCGAACGGGTGCTGTTCCCGTGCGCGACCTCGGTCACGATCCTGGAGCGCCTGGGTCCGGGCCGGCGGCTGGACGAGCTGGTCACCGCGCTGGCGCAGGAGTTCGACGCGCCGCGCGACACCATCAGCGTGGACGTCCGGCAGATGCTGCAGGGTCTGGCCGACCAGGGCTTCCTTGCCGTGGAGGCTGCCGATGGCTGAGCCGATCACCGGCGCGCGCGCGCGCCAGGCGCCCTGGACCGAGCCGCCGATGGGGCTGCTCGCCGAGCTCACGCACCGCTGCCCGTTGCAGTGTCCCTACTGCTCGAACCCGCTCGAGCTCGAGCGGCCCAACGCCGAGCTGACGACCGCCGAGTGGTGCCGCGTGCTCGACGAAGCGGCGGCGCTGGGCGTGCTGCAGCTCCATCTCTCCGGCGGTGAGCCGACGGCCCGCGCGGATCTCGAGGCGATCATCGCGCATGCACGCGGTGCGGGCCTCTACACGAACCTGATCACGGCCGGGGTGCTGCTCGATGCGGCGCGGGTCGCGGCCCTGCGCGATGCCGGCCTCGATCACGTGCAGCTCAGCTTCCAGGCCGCGCTGCCCGCGACCGCCGACCGGGTCGGCGGCTATCGGGGCGGCCACGACAGGAAGCTCGCGGTGGCCAAGCTCGTCCGTGGCGCCGGCCTGCCGCTGACCATGAACGCGGTCGTGCATCGGCAGAACCTCGACCAGCTCGAGGGCATGATCGCGCTGGCGCTGGAGCTGGATGCGCACCGCCTGGAGGTGGCGCACGTCCAGTACTATGGCTGGGCGCTGAAGAACCGGGCGGCGCTGATGCCGACCCGCGAGCAGCTCGATGCCGCGACCGCGACCGTCGAGCGAGCCCGCCGCGAGCTGCGCGGCCGCCTCGCCATCGACTACGTCATCCCCGATTACTGGGCGAAGCGGCCGAAGCCTTGCATGGGTGGCTGGGGCAGCACCATCCTCAACGTGACGCCGCAGGGCAAGGTCATGCCGTGCCACGCCGCGGCGTCGATCCCGGGCCTCGCGTTCACCTCGGTGCGCGAGCGGCCGTTGCGCTGGATCTGGCAGCAGAGCCCGGCCTTCCAGGCGTTCCGCGGCACCGACTGGCTGCCCGAGCCTTGCCGCTCCTGCGATCGCAAGGAGATCGACTTCGGCGGCTGCCGCTGCCAGGCCATGGCCCTGGCCGGCGATGCGACCGCGACCGATCCGGCCTGCGAGCTGTCGCCCCTGCACGCGGCGATGTTCGAGGTCGCGCGCGCCGAATCGGCGGCCGAGCCGCCGCCGTTCGTCTACCGTCGCCCTCAGCGGGAGGCACCGCCGCAGATTTCCGTCCGGTTGCTGGTCGACGAGCCTGCCTGAGCGGGGCGGTGCGCCGGCCGGCTCGGCGCTGCCGTTTCCGTTCGCTCTTCGTACGCCGATCTGCTGCTTGCGCCTCGCGTTCGCGTGGGCGATGGAGTGGCTCGCTTGACAGGGCGACCGGCGCGCGGCCGCAGGGTGCGGATGGCGGCCGGAGGTTGGCGGTGGAATCGATGCGGGTGGATCGACGACGGCTCCGACCGCACAAGGCCAGTTCCGGCGTGCGCAACCGCTCGCTGCAGCTCGCCGAAGCATGGCGGCAGGCAGGGCTTGCCGTCGATCTGGTCGAGTACCTGAATCCGGCCAGCGAGCCGGGGGGCTACGTGCTCACCGGGCGCAGCGCGACGTCCGTGATCAGCTGCCGCTGCGAGGCCTGGCTGTACCGACGGAGCTTCTGGCGCGCCCGGCCGCTGTGGACCATCGCCGTCGCCGTGCGGCGGGCGCAGCCCGGCGCCGCCGACATGGAGGCCGTGCCGCCCGAAGCGAGGCAGGTCGGTTTCGCCGCGGCATGGGAGCACGACGATGCCTGGGAGGTCGTGCAGGCATGGATCGACGGCGCCGCCCCGTTGCCGCCGACCCTGGCGGAAGCCTTGGCGGACCTGCCCTAGCGGGCCCCGTGTTCAGACCTGCCGGCGCGCGTCCTCGAGCACGTAGCTGCTGCCCTTGGCCGCGATCATGATCGTCGGGGTGTTGGTGTTGCCCGACGTGATCGTCGGCATCACCGAGGCGTCGACCACGCGCAGCCCCCGGACCGCGTAGAGACGCAAGCGCGCGTCGACGACGGCCATGGGATCGCTGTCCAGACCCATCTTGGCCGTGCCGACCGGATGGAAGATCGTGGTGCCGATGTCGCCCGCCGCCTTGGCCAGGGCTTCCGGCTCGTCCCCGACGGCAGGCCCCGGCAGATGCTCTTCCGGCCGGAAGCGGCGCAGGGCCGGCTGGGCCATCAGGCGCCTAGTGACCCGGATCGCGTCCGCCGCCACGCGGCGATCCTCGTCGGTCGAAAGGTAGTTCGGCGCGATCATCGGCTTGGCCATCGGGTCGGCCGAGCGCAGCCTGACGGTGCCGCGCGAGGTCGGCCGCAGGTTGCAGGCGCTGACGGTGACGGCCGGAAAGCGATGCAACGGATCGCCGAACTTGTCGAGCGACAGCGGCTGGACGTGGAACTGGATGTTGGCGCGCTCGCGATCCGGGTCCGAGCGGGTGAACAGGCCGAGCTGCGAGGGCGCCATGGTCAGCGGGCCGCGCCGGAACAGCGCGTAGTCGAGGCCCATCGCCGCGCGCCCGACCAGCGAGTGGTAGGTCTCGTTCAGCGTCCTGACGCCGCTGACCTTGTAGATCGCCCGCTGCTGCAGGTGATCTTGCAGGTTGCGGCCGATGCCCGGCACGTCGGCGACCACCTCGATGCCGTGCCGGGCCAGCCAGTCGCCGGGACCGATGCCCGAAAGGTGCAGCAGCTGCACCGAGCCGATCGAGCCGGCGCACAGGATCACCTCGCCCCTGGCGCTGGCCGCGAGGCGCTGGCCGCCACGGCTGAAGCGCACGCCGACGGCGCGCCCCGCCACCGTCAGCACCTGCTCCACCAGCACGTCCGTCTCAAGGCGCAGGTTCGGCCGGTGCAGCACCGGCTTGAGGAAGCCGCGCGCACTCGACCAGCGCAGGCCGCGCTTCTGGTTGACGTGGAAGTAGCTCACGCCCTCGTTGTCGCCGGTGTTGAAGTCGGCGATGCGCGGCACGCCCATCTGCACCGCGGCATCGGCCACCGCATCGAGAATGTCCCAGCGCAGCCGCGGCGCCTCGACCCGCCACTCGCCGCCGACACCATGGTGCTCGCTTTCGCCGAGGAAGTGGTCGTCGAGCTTCTTGAACACCTGCCGGACATCGTCCCAGCCCCAGCCGACGAGGCCGAGCTGCCGCCAGTGGTCGTAGTCGGCGGCTTGGCCGCGCATCGAGATCATCGCGTTGATCGCCGACGAGCCGCCGATGGTCTTGCCGCGCGGATAGCGCAGCGAGCGGCCGTTGAGTCCCGGCTCGGGCTCGGTCTCGAACATCCAGTCCGCGCGCGGGTTGCCGATCGCGAACAGATAGCCGACCGGGATGTGGAACCAGATCCAGTTGTCCCGGCCGCCGGCCTCGAGGACGAGCACGCGCTTGGTCGGATCGGCGGACAGGCGGTTCGCCACGACGCAGCCGGCGGAGCCGGCACCGACGACGATATAGTCGTAGTCGCCGTCCAGGTCGGTTGTACCTGCCTGGTTCATGGTAAAAGCCGTCCCCTGTCACGCGCGCGCATGGTCGTGTCGTGGCGACGATGCTAGCCCCGATTCGGGGCATCCGCGACCACGGCATGGCCACGCGCCGGCAACGCGCAGGTGCCATGAGCAAAAATATCGGCGCCGCACCTCGCTCATGCCCGAAGCGGCGACCAGATCGTACCGACCAATGGTCCGGCATGAGGCCAAGCCCGAGCCGGATCCGCCGACGAACGTGCCGGCCAGGGTCGGCACCACCAGCAATGCACATTCGAAAGGGTCAGAACGCATGTCCGCCAAGGAAGCCAAGAGCCGCCGCGCGGCCGATCTCGCCACCCCATCGACGCTGGGCGCCAATGCGGTGCAGGACGTAGCCGCCGCGCTCAACCTGCTGCTCGCCGATACGTTCGCGCTCTACCTGAAGACCAAGAATTTCCATTGGCACGTGTCGGGGCCGCATTTCCGCGACTATCACCTGCTGCTCGACGAACAGGCGGCGCAGATCTTCGCCATGACCGACCCGATCGCCGAGCGGGTGCGCAAGCTCGGCGGCACCACGCTGCGCTCGATCGGGCAGGTCGCCAAGTTGCAGCGGGTGCAGGACAACGATGCGGACTACGTCACGCCGCGCGACATGCTCGCCGAGCTGCGCGACGACAACAAGGACTTGGTCGTACGGATGAAGGAGACCCACGATCTGTGCGACGAGCACGGCGACGTGGCGACCGCCAGCCTGCTCGAGAACTGGATCGACGAGGCCGAGCAGCGACTCTGGTTCCTGTTCGAGGCCGGGCGCACCACGGAGGGTTGATCCGTCCGGGCAAGAAAAAAGGCCCCGAGCGCGATGCTCGGGGCCGAGTGGACCCGGTGCCCCCAGGGAGGCGAAAGGGCACGCGGGGGGAAAGGGGTGTGGTCAGGCGGGGCCGATGGCCTCGGCGAGGTTGGCGCGGACCTGCCTGGCCAGGAGCTCGCTCGCGTGCTGCTGCGCGCCCACGGCCAGATCGAAGCTCTGCTTGGCGATGCCGGCGCCCTTCTCCGCGCTGGCCTTGACGCCGGCGAGCAGCACCTCGGGCGCGGGCGGGCCGGCGAGCACGGCCTGGGCCTCGTGCGCCAGCTCGCTCCAATAGCCGTACTGCAGCCGGAAGATCGCCTGGGCGGCATCCAGCAGCACGCCCTGCGCTTCCTGAACCGCGCGCAGCGTCGCCCGATGCAGGCCGAACAGCCGGTCGAGATCGAGCCTGGGCGGCTCGGCCATGCCGGGCAACGGGAACGGCAGGGCGGCGGTGGCGGCCATGCGGCGGGTCCTTCTCATGCTGCACTGCACAACAGATGGGCCCCGCCACTGCAGCCTTCAACCCTGGCTACGCTGCAATGCAGCAATTTTTGGTTGGATCGTCGCTGCGTGGTGTCGTTCCAACGGGGGTGGAGGCACGGATCGCGGGTCCGCTTCTGGCCTCAGTTCGGGCCGTCTGGCTCGTCCGGCCAGGAGGTTGCCGCGAGCTGCAGCCAGCGCCGGTTCAACTCGGTCATGCGCGCCAAGGTGCGCTGCAGATACTCGCCCTGCACCCTCAGGACCTCGTCGAGCCGGTTGGCGCCGGCGAGCGCCGCCATCGCCTCCATGTTGTGGCGGCCCTGCTCCTGCAGCAGGTCGGCGAGCAGCCGGCTGAACGCCGCGACACGCTCCGTCGAGGAAGTGCCGACGGCCGATCGAGGATCGCTCGCGCCGGTGCTGCGCGGATCGAGCGGCTGCGGCTCAGCGACGGCACGGCGCCTCGTCACCAGCACCCCGGCCTCGATCATCTCGCGCACCGTCTCGGCGGCGTGCGCGGCTGCCCTGCCACCCTTCTGCACCGTGGTGACGACCAGCGCCGCGGCCTGCTCGGTGCCCGCCTGCAGCGCGGCCTCGGCGACGTCGGCCTCGTCCGTCCGGGTCGCGTCGCCTCCTGCCGGCGCAAAATCGAGTGCCTGGCCCAGCCGCTCGAGGGTGGCAGCTCCGACGCCGCGGATGTCGCCGAGCGACTCCAGGCTGAGCTCCGCCGTTCGGCGTCGCCGGATGATCTCGTCGACGATCTCGGCGCGGATGCCGGCGTCGAGCATCGCATCACGGCTCGCTGTATGGGCGTTGGGCTTGGCCATGGCAGGCTCCCGGCTGGTCGGCCAGCGGCGTGGCCAAGCAAGGTCGAACTCGAAATCTAATGCCGTGCCGCATCGAATGTTCCGCTTCCATCCGGCGCGCGGCGGCACATGCCGCGCCCCGTACCAGATGCTACCCTCAGGTGGTGTCTTCGGCCGCCTCGTCGCCGGCTTCGCCTACGGCGTCGAGTTCGTTCGCCATCCACCAGTAGCGGAAGCCCTGGCCACGCAGCCAACGCTCCAGTCGATCCAGGCTCGTCCATTCGCGCGGATGGCCGCGCGCGCTGACGATCCGCGCGTTGATCCCGTCGACCTGGACGAAGACGGCCCAGGCGTGCGGGTGGCGGCCCTGATCGCCGAAGCCGCCGCCCAGCCGGCCTCGCACCACCCGCGCCACGGTCGGGTAGCCGAGCAGACGGTAGGATCGGCGCAGCGCATCGAGATCCGACTGGCGGACCGTTGGGTTGGCCAGTGTCGGAATCATCCGCTGCGGAGCCTGGACAGCCAGTCTCGTCGCTCTACATCATGATTCATGATGTCAGCCGATCCATCGGATCGACGCATGGAGACGCCGCATGGATCTCACCTTCACGTCGATTCGCGAGGCCGAGCCCGGCGCCAAATGGCAGGCGGGGTTCGCGCGCGCCTGGCCCGGCTGGCGCGCCTGGTACCTCGCCCGCGGCGGCGGCCCGCGGCTCGACGAGGCCGAGATGGCCCTGCGCCGGCACATGCCGGAGCTCGAGCGGCCATGGCGGCGTCTGGTCGAGCTGGTTGGTGGCGACGAGTTGGCCGCGACCTTCCTGACCTTCTGGCGACCACCCGCCTACCTGATCCATTGCTCGCAGGCCGTTCTGTCCTCGCCGGCCGGGCCGGTTCTGGTGCGCAACTACGATCTCGACCCCAGGCTCAGCGAGGCCACCGTCCTCTGCAGTGCCTGGTGCGGTCGCCAGGTCATCGCGACCATGGAAGCCATCGGCGGTGCCGCCGATGGTGTCAACGCCGCCGGCCTCGCGGTGTCGCTGGCCTTCGGCGGCCGGCGCGTCGTCGGGCCGGGCTTCGGGGTGCCGCTGATCATCCGCTACCTGCTCGAGATCTGCGAGCGGACCGCCGACGCGGTGGCGGTCCTGCGCCGCGTGCCGTCGCACATGGCCTACAACGTGACCGTCGTCGACCGGAGCGGGGAGGTCGCCACGGTCCATCTGGCGCCGGACCGTCCGGCGATCGTCACCCGCCGTCCCCTGGCGACCAACCATCAGATCGGCATCGAATGGGACGAGCAGGCGCGCTTCTCGTGCACGCTGGAGCGGGAGCGCCACCTGGAAGCTCTGCTGGCCCGGCCCGGGCTCTCCCCCGCGCAGCTGATCGCGGCGTTCCTCGCCCCGCCGCTGTTCCGCACGGAGCATCATCGCGGCTTCGGCACCGTCTACACCGCCGCCTATCGGCCGGCGGCAGCCGAGCTCAGCCTGCATTGGCCCGGGCAGCCGCCCTGGCGGCAGGCTTGCGCTGATTTCGTCGAGGGGCGGCGCCACGTGCGCTACGGCGTCGCCGATGCCGGCGTGGCGCAGGACGGCGCCCCCGAGCTTGGCGAGCTGCTGCGCTCCGCGCTGAAGCCGGGACGACATCACCTGCCTGAACCGTTCGTGGCCACCCTCGCCGAGGCGCTGCGCGAGCCGCACCGCGCCGATTGGAGCCGGCTGGGCCGTGCCTGGGCCGCGGGGAGGCGCTGCGGTCCCGCGGTTGCCGGCTGAGCAGGGAGCGCCTGCCGCGTCCGCCCGAGCCCAGCGCCGTTGTCCACAGTTCTCGGGATAAGGCCGAGGATGTTCTTGTGGATTCCAGCACGTCCGCGCCGGCCAAGCTGCGGAGAACACGCACGAAGTGCGACGGCGCCGGCCGGCCGTGCCCGGCTCGCACCGGCCGCCCGGTGACTCGACCGACCGCGACAGCTGCCCGCATTGCGCCCTGGAATAGCGGCGCCGGCCTGCCTAGCTATGGTCGTGTGCGAGGAGCGTGATCGAGGAGCGGGCGGATGGCGCGCGATCTGCGGAACTGGATGTGGGCCGAGGCACTGCAGCTGCTCGATCAGGCCGAGCGGGTGCATCGTGATGCCTTCCGACCCGGCTCGGGTCGCAGTGCCGTATGTTGGGAGCCGCCGGTCGACGTGTTCGAGACCGACGACGCGCTGTGGATCCAGGTGGCGCTGCCAGGTGTCAAGCCGGAGCAGCTCCAGGTCCGTATCGATGGCGGCGCGCTGCTGGTCACCGGAGAGCGCACCCTGCCCACGCCGCGTGGGGCCGGGGTGATCCGCCGGTTGGAGATGCCTTACGGTGGATTCGAGCGGCGGATCACGCTGCCGGCCGGTCATTACGAGCTGTCCGGGCGCGAGCTGGCGCATGGCTGCCTGACCCTCACCTTGCGCAAGCTCGACTGAGCGGGGAGAACGGACATGGCCGACGATCCGAACGTGACGCGACCGAGCGAGCCGGTGACGCTGCCGGCCGACGTCGTGCCGCTGGTGCCGGTGCGCAACCTCGTGCTGTTCCCCGGCACGGTGCTGCCGGTGACGATGGCCCGGCCGCGCTCCATCGCGGCCGCGCAGGCCGGCGTGCGCGGCGAGCGGCCGATCGGGGTGATCCTGCAGCGCGAGGCGGGGATCGAGGATCCGGGTCCGCTCGACCTGCACCGGATCGGCACCGCCGCCAACGTGCTGCGCTACGTGACGGCACCGGACGGCAACCACCATCTGATCTGCCAGGGTCAGCAGCGCTTCCGGATTTTGGACTTCGTCGGCGGTCACCCGTTCCTGGCCGCCCGGATCGAGCTGATCGACGAGCCCGAGGACCGCGGCACCGAGGTCGAGGCGCGGTTCATGCTGCTGCGCGAGCGGGCGCTGGAGGCGGTCGAGCTGCTGCCGCAGGCGCCGCGCGAGCTGGCCGACACCATCCGCGGGGTCGGCTCGGCCGCGCAGCTCGCCGATCTGGTCGCCAGCACGATGGACATCAGCCCGCCCGAGAAGCAGGAGGTGCTGGAGACGATCGACCTGGCACGCCGGCTCGATCGGGTGCTGGAGTTCCTGAATCAGCGCCTGGGCGTGCTCCGTCTGTCCCGCGAGCTGGGCGAGGCCACCCGCGGCACGCTCGAGAAGCGCCAGCGCGAGGCGCTGCTGCGCGAGCAGCTGCAGACGATCCGCCGCGAGCTCGGTGAGGACGAGGGCACGGCCGCCGAGGTCGAGGACCTGAAGAAGGCCATCGCCGAGGCCGGCATGCCCGAGGAGGTGCTGCAGCAGGCGAACAAGGAGCTGCGCCGGCTCGAGCGGATGCCCGAGGCCGCGGCCGAGCACGGCATGCTGCGCTCCTACCTGGACACGCTGATCGAGCTGCCCTGGACCAAGGAGACCGAGGACCGGATCGACATCGCCGAGGCGCAGCGGGTCCTGGACGCCGATCACTACGGCCTCGAGAAGATCAAGAAACGGATCATCGAGTATCTGGCCGTGCGCAAGCTGGCGCCGCAGGGCAGGAGCCCGATCCTGTGCTTCGTCGGTCCGCCGGGTGTCGGCAAGACCAGCCTCGGGCAGAGCATCGCCCGCGCGATGGGGCGCAAGTTCGCCCGCGTCGCCCTGGGCGGCGTGCACGACGAGAGCGAGATCCGCGGCCACCGGCGCACCTATGTCGGCGCCATGCCCGGCAACATCGTCCAGGCGATCCGCAAGGTCGGGGTGCGCAACCCGGTGCTGATGCTGGACGAGATGGACAAGCTCGGCGCCGGCTTCCATGGCGACCCGTCGGCGGCGCTGCTGGAGGTGCTCGACCCCGAGCAGAATTCGACCTTCCGCGACGCCTATCTCGGCGTGCCGTTCGACCTCAGCCACGTGCTGTTCATCGGCACGGCCAACATGCTGGACACCATCCCCGGACCCTTGCGCGACCGGATGGAGGTGATCGAGCTGCCGTCCTACACCGAGGACGAGAAGGTCGGTATCGCCCGGCGCTATCTGGTCGCCCGCCAGCTCGCGGCCAGCGGCCTCGCGCCCGAGCAGGCGCAAATCACCGACGATGCCCTGCACCACTTGGTGCGCGACTACACCCGCGAGGCCGGCGTGCGCAATCTGGAGCGCACGGTGGGCGCGGTGCTGCGCTCGGTGGCGGTCCGCGTCGCCGAGGGCCGAACCGAGCCGACGATCGTCGACGCCGCCGATCTCGAGCGCATCCTCGGCCCGGCCAGGTTCGAGAACGAGGCGGCGCAGCGCACGAGCGTGCCCGGTGTCGCCACCGGTCTCGCCTGGACGCCGGTCGGCGGCGACATCCTGTTCGTCGAGGCGACGCGGATTCCGGGCAAGGGAGGGTTGATCCTGACCGGCCAGCTCGGCGACGTCATGCGCGAGAGCGCCACCGCGGCCTTGAGCCTGATCAAGTCGCGCGCGGTCGAGCTCGGCATCGACGAGAAGCTCTTGGAAAGATCGGACATCCACGTCCACGTCCCGGCGGGGGCGATTCCCAAGGACGGGCCGTCGGCCGGTGTCGCGATGTTCACCGCGCTGGCCTCGCTGCTCACGCAGCGCAAGGTCCGCGCCGATGCGGCGATGACCGGCGAGATCTCGTTGCGCGGCCTGATCCTGCCGGTGGGCGGGATCAAGCAGAAGGTCGTGGCGGCGCACGCGGCCGGGATCAAGCGCGTGCTGCTGCCGGCGCGCAACCGCCGCGACTATGACGAGATTCCGGAAGGCGCGCGCCTGGGCCTGGAATTCGTCTGGTGCGAGCGCGTCGACGACGCGCTGGCGGCCGCCCTGGAAGGAGAGCCGGTTTCCGCGCACGCCTCGGCTGCCTGAGCGAGGCAGCCGGGCGTCGCCGGTGGCGAGGCTTTGTCGCCGCGCGTCGGCTGCTCGGCCGACGCCGCGGCGCGCGCCTCAAGCAGCGCCGTCGTCCACGCCCGGGGACTGCGTGGCCGTCGCCCGTGGTCCCGCGGAGCGGGCGTGGGCTGAAAGCTCGCGTCGATCACCCGTTGCGGAAATCCGCTCATATCGGCCCGGATCAGGCTGACGATCCGCATGCCGCGGCGCGTACGGCGCGCCTCCTCCGGATGGCGCGCGAGGATTATCAAGACGTTAGCAGCAGCTGCCGGGTGTTCCGGCGGATGGCACGAACCCTGCAATCGGCGGACGAGCGCAGCCATGATGCGGCAGCCGCGATCGCGCCGGACAGCAGGGGGGAACCGCGATGGACCAGCCTATCGACATCGACCCGTTGGAGACGGGGGAGTGGCGCGAGGCGTTGGGGTCGGTGGTGGCGTTCGAGGGGGTGGCGCGGGCGCGCTATCTTCTGGGCGAGCTGCTCGACGAGGCGCGGCGGCACGGGGCGCCGGTGCCGTACGCGGCCAACACGCCCTATTTGAACACGATCGCGCCGGAGCAGCAGCCGGCGCACCCGGGTGACCGGGCGATCGAGCACAAGATTCGCAGCTACATCCGCTGGAACGCGCTGGCGATCGTGCTCAAGGCGAACAAGGAGAGCAGCGAGCTGGGCGGGCACATCGCCAGCTTCCAGTCCTCCGCCCTGCTCTACGACACCGGCTTCATGCATTTCTGGCGGGCGCCGACGGCCGAGCACGGCGGCGATCTGATCTACGTGCAAGGGCACGTCTCGCCGGGGATCTACGCGCGCAGCTTCCTCGAGGGGCGGCTGGACGAGGCGCGGCTGCTCAAGTTCCGCCAGGAGGTGGACGGCCAGGGGCTGAGCTCCTACCCGCACCCGTGGCTGATGCCGGACTACTGGCAGTTCCCGACCGTGTCGATGGGCCTCGGGCCGTTGATGGCGATCTACCAGGCGCGGTTCCTCAAGTACCTGCAGGGCCGTGGTCTCGCCAGGACCGAGGGGCGCAAGGTCTGGGCGTTTTTGGGCGACGGCGAGTGCGACGAGCCGGAGAGCCTGGGGGCGATCTCGCTGGGCGGGCGGGAGAAGCTCGACAACCTGGTGTTCGTGATCAACTGCAACCTGCAGCGGCTGGACGGGCCGGTGCGCGGCAACGGCAAGATCATCCAGGAGCTGGAGGGGATCTTCAAAGGCGCCGGCTGGAACGTGATCAAGGTCTTGTGGGGCTCGGGCTGGGACAAGCTGCTCGCGGCCGACACGAGCGGCATCCTGCGCCGGCGCATGGAGGAGTGCGTCGACGGCGAGTACCAGGACTTCAAGTCGAAGAACGGCGCCTACGTGCGCGAGCACTTCTTCGGCAAGTACCCCGAGCTTGCCGCCATGGTCGCGGGCTGGACGGACGAGGAGATCTGGGCGTTGGTCCGCGGCGGGCACGACCCGCTCAAGGTCTACGCCGCCTACCACGCGGCGCAGCACCATCAAGGCCAGCCGACCGTGATCCTGGCCAAGACGGTCAAGGGCTACGGCATGGGCGAGGCCGGCGAGGGGCAGAACATCACCCATCAGCAGAAGAAGATGGGCGAGACGCACCTGCACGAGTTCGTCGAGCGCTTCGGCCTGCCGCTGAGCGACGCGCAGATCCAGCAGATCCCGTTCTTGCGGTTCGAGCCGGGCTCGCCCGAGCTGGCCTACCTGCAGGCCCGGCGCGAGGCCCTGGGCGGCTGGCTGCCGGCGCGGCGGCAGCAGGCGTCGGCGAGCCTCGAGGTGCCGCCCCTGTCGGCGTTCGCGGCCCAGCTCGCGGCCACCGGCGAGCGCACCATCTCGACCACCATGGCCTTCGTGCGCATCTTGAACACGCTCTTGCGCGACAAGAAGGTCGGCCGCCACGTGGTGCCGATCGTGCCCGACGAATCGCGCACCTTCGGCATGGAGGGGATGTTCCGCCAGTTCGGCATCTTCAGCCAGGTGGGCCAGCTCTACCGGCCGCAGGATGCCGACCAGCTGATGTTCTACAAGGAGGACAAGAGCGGGCAGATCCTGCAGGAGGGGATCAACGAGGCCGGGGCCATGGCGTCGTGGATCGCGGCGGCGACGTCCTACAGCACCAACGACGTGCCGATGATCCCGTTCTACATCTACTACTCGATGTTCG
>JBDHTW010000060.1:0-25758 GCA_039808865.1 Geminicoccaceae bacterium | reverse complement strand
GCGCGAGCAGGTCCGCGAGCAGATCGGGGGCGACGTCGGCCGCCGGGGCGACCAGGGCCAGCCCGCGCCCGACCAGCTCGCCCTGGACCCACGTCCCGCCCGCATGCAGCTGCGCGCGAAGGCACCCGTGCCGGTCGAGCGACGGCGGGTCGGGCGCCAATCGGGCGCTTGCGCGGGCCACGGCCTCGATCGCGACGACACGCGGATCTTCCGCGGGCACGGCGAGCTCGACCCCGGCGAGGCGCACCTCGCGCCCGTCGGCAAGGGCGACGGTGGCAATCCCGGTCACGGCGGCCGGCGGCTCGGCCCCCGCGGCCATGCTCGACAGCACGAGCACGGCACCACCGAGCACGGCCCGCCGCATCGCTTGTCCACAAGCCATGGTGGCTGCTATAGCACAGGCCGGGTGCCCGTAGCTCAGCAGGATAGAGCACAGGATTCCTAATCCTGGGGCCGGAGGTTCGAATCCTCTCGGGCACGCCATAAATCAAGGACTTAGCGACCGTCCTGAGCCTTCCTGCGACCATGAAAAGCCGCAGAAACGCCTAGGCAGGGACACTATAGGAGCACAGCTCGTCGGGCTTGCTCTGGCCGCTTTCGCTCTGCTCGGCCCTTTACCGGCCCCCGCGCACGCTGCCCCGGACATCGTCGCCATCCTGCTCGACGATCTCGGGCCGGGTGAGATCGGGCCTCTCGCGCATGCGACGCCGAGCCCGAACATCGACCGCCTCGCCGCCTCGGGGATCACCTTCACGAACGGCTACGGCCAGCGCCCATGTGCGGACCGTCGCGGGTAGGAACCTACTCGATGCGCTACCCGCAAGAGCTGGGCGCGTAGCCGTGTCGGTCGTTCAGCCGCTCCGGGAACCTTCGTGCCGCCCGGCGCTGCTCGGCCCTACTCCATCGGCACCGGCCTTCTGCAGCGGCTCGGCCAAGGGCAAGCCGTCGGCGGTATCGGGTCCTCCTGAAGCCGATGACCACCTCTCACCGCGCGCGACGCACCTACGCCAGCCGTGTCGAGGGCGCTCCAGCACGCCACGCGCTCCCGATTTCCACCATCTGCATGGATGCTAACGTCTTGGACCGTACGCGTGGAGCTGCAAGACAATGGCAGCTGCAACTTCCGCCGCTCCATGCCGCCTGCCTCGGGCCAGCGGCGTCTCCACGACCGAGCGGCCGGTCCTCGACGATGCGTTGGAGGCACGCCAGAGCGTCCACTGAAGCACACATGGACGACAGGTTACCGACAGTTCAGGGCACTAGACTCCGCCTTGGCCCGGGCGCGGTCCCGGCTCATGACACACAGGGAGTCAATCGTGCCCGTTCATCGGCCTTTCGCGCACCTTTCGCGCCGTCCGCTGCTCGTCGCCGCCGCGGCTTGTGGCATCGCCCTGGCTGCACCCGCGCAGGCGCAGATCAAAGGCGTCGAGATCATCGCGCCGGCCGGCCCCGGCGGTGGCTACGACCAGCTCGCCCGTGCCACGCAGCAGGTCCTGGAGAGCCAGAAGCTCGCCTCGGGCGTGCAGGTGGTGAACGTCCCCGGCGCGGGGGGCACGATCGGGCTGGCCCAGTTCGTCACCGGCAAGAAGCGCGGCAACAACATGCTCGTCGCCGGCCTCGGCATGATCGGTGCCGTCAAGATCAACAAGGCCCCGGTCAGTCTCGACCAGGTGTCCCCGCTCGCGCGGCTGACCGGGGAGTACCAGCCGCTGGTGGTGGCGGCCGACAGCCCCATCAAGACGCTCGACGACCTGGTGCAGAAGTTCAAAGCCGATCCCGGCTCGATATCCTGGGGCGGGTTCGCGCTCGGCAGCCCCGACCACCTGCTGTGCGCGATGATCGTCAAGGCGATCGGCGGCGATGTGACCAAGATGAACTACATCGTGGCCGGCGCCGGCGGCGAGATGCTGGCTCAGGTCATGGGCGGGCATCTCACCGTCGCGACCGGCGGCCTCAACGAGTTCACGCAGCAGATCCAGGCCGGCAAGCTGCGGGCGCTCGCCATCTCGGCCCCCGAGCGGCTTTCGGGCGTGGACATCCCGACCTTCAAGGAGCAGGGCGTCGACGTGGAGCTGGTGAACTGGCGCGGCCTGATGGCGCCCGAGGGAATGCGGGAGCGGGACAAGGCGGCGCTCGACGAGGCGCTCGGCAAGATGGTGGCGGGCGAGCCTTGGCAGATGATCCTGAAGGAGCGCGGCTGGGTCGACATGTACCAGCCGTCCGACCAGTTCGCCGCCTTTCTCAAGGGCGAGCAGGCGCGGATCGGGGGCATCCTCGAGGAGCTTGGGCTCGTCCGGTAACGCCTCGCCCGACCTCTGAACCACCTATCTCCGGTAGCGCCGCTTGGTCGGGTAGGCTCTCGCCCGGCGGAAAGCCGGCCACAGGCTTTTCACGGCGTGCCATCGCGATTGCGGTGGGCCGTCACCGGCGCGGCTTTGGACGTATCCATCGAGACCAACGAGCCGATTGGCCACGATCTCCATCGCCATCTCGCCGTTGAGATGGACCGGCGAGGGTGAGCCGCGGCAGGCGCAGGTATGGGGCGGGCATGGGCTCGCCCCTTTGCATTGCGGCCGTCGAAAGGTGGCGCCAGAGGGCACAGCACGGCCTTCGCTCCGGCACCCAAGCCCACGATACGGATTACGCGACCGCCACGGCATCGTCCACGATGATCGAGCGATAGCTGGGCATCGTGCCCCATGGCCTCGCGCCACGGCTGCAGCCCGCACGACCGTGGGACGGGGGAGCAGCCCACCATATTGCGTGTCGACGATGCCGGTGGAGCTGCGCTCCGTACGGAAGCCTCGCACGAATGCGCAAGCCGTCTGCTTTCCGCTAGCCCCGGTACAACCGCCACGGCAACGACGGCCGGCGCTTCGTGGCCCGTCGGCAGCGGTGATCGTGGCCACTGCGCCAAGCTGTACCCGAGAGCATCTCAGGACCCTCGCCATGCCACCGGGACGGATTGACCGCAACCAGTCATCGGGCCTACTCAGCAGTATCTCGACGTGTTGGCATCACATAGGCCAAGAAATCATGGCCTGTACCGGGCGGGGGTTCAATAATGCTGCAGTCGATCGCGGCCGGCTCGCGGCGCAGTTTTGTAAAGCTGGCAGCAGGCACTGCTTTTAGTAGTGGAATCGGTCGACCGTTCATCAGGCGGGCGGCAGCGGCGGATCCGGCGGTGGCCGGTGCCTGGTCGCCGGTCCACGACTGGCCGTGCGTGGCCATCCATCTCCACCTGCTGCCCGACGGCAACATCCTGACCTGGGCCGACGACGACAACACCCTGCCCGACCGGCTGGCGGACTTCTCCAAGGCGTTCGTGGTCTCGATCCCGACCGACGGTCCGCCGGCGACGACGGTGACGGAGGTGGACAACCAGGTGACCAACCTGTTCTGCGCCGGCCATGCGTTTTTGCCCGACGGCAGGCTTCTGGTCGTGGGCGGGCACGAGGGGGCGCAGTATGTCGGCTCGGCCGACACCACCATCTTCGACCCGGCGACCTACAGCTGGCAGACGCGGACCGATGCGCCGATGTTCGGCGGCCGCTGGTACGCGAGTGCCTTGACCCTGGGCAACGGCGAGGTCGTGGTGCTCAGCGGCACCCGCACCGCGCAAGGCGACTTCAACCCGCTGCCGCAGGTCTGGGAGACCGGCAAGGGTGGCGGCTGGCGCAACCTGATCACCGCGCAGCTGCCGATCCCGTTCTACCCGAGCCTGTTTTTGGCCCCGGACGGCCGGGTCTACTGCTCGGGCTCGCAGCAGGCCACGCGCTTTCTCGACACCGCCGGGACCGGCAAGTGGACGACCGGGCCGAAGCGGACCTTCGGCGAGCGCTTCTACGGCGCCTCGGTCATGTACGACGAGGCCAAGATCCTGATGGCGGGCGGTGGCAACCCGCCGACCGCCACCGCCGAGGTGATCGATCTCGCCGCTGCGGCGCCGGCCTGGAAGGCGACCGGCTCGATGGCCTTCGCCCGGCGGCACTGCACGGCGGTGGTGCTGCCCGACGGCAAGGTGCTGGTGGTCAACGGCTCCGCCTCGCCCGGCAACGATGCGGCCATGGCCGTGCTCGCCGCGGAGATGTGGTTCCCCGGCACGGGCAAGTGGGCGACCATGGCCAGCATGGCGGTGAAGCGGCTGTACCATTCCACCGCCATGCTGCTGCCGGACGGCCGGGTGCTGGTCGCCGGCGGCGGCCGGCCCAAGGCCATCCACGGCGGCGCCGACAACGCCAACGCCGAGATCTTCTCCCCGCCCTACCTCTTCCAGGGACCACGGCCGACGATCACCGCCGCCCCGACCAGCGTGACCTACGGCGACAAGGTCCTCGTCGCGACACCCGATGCCGCCAGCATCGACAAGGTGCGGCTGCTGCGCCTGGGCTCGGTAACGCATACCGTCAACATGAATCAGCGCGCCAAGGTGTTGAGTTTCCAGCGGCAGAACGGCAAGTTGAAACTTACCGTTCCATCCGATCCCAATACATTACCGCCCGGTCATTACATGTTGTTCATTTTGCGGGCGGGTGTGCCTTCGGTCGCGAAGATCATCCAAGTCAATCTGCCCAGCGTCTGATCGGTACAAATCCGTCACGTCATTTGGTTTTCCGCGCGGATTGTGGAATATGGACGAACGCTAGGGCGTCCTGCTCGGGACGGTGCAGCCCCGTGTGGTGAATTCCCGATCGGGAGCCAAGGCCGCGCCAGCGCTGCGGTGCTCGTGCCGTCAGCGCCATCGTGCCCCATCCGCGTCGCGATCCATGGACGGATCCCGGCGGTGGCGGATGTTTTTTTTGCAGGAGTTTCGCGCGTGGATAGGACGGCAATTCTCGGAAACCGTCGCGGCTTCCTGACCGGTGCCGCGGCGACGGCGGCATCGGTCCTGGCCGCGCCTTCCGGCATGCGGGCGAACGCGGCGCCCGCGAGCCAGGTCGGGCAATGGTCGCCGGTCTACAACTGGCCGTGCGTGGCCATCCATCTCCACCTGCTGCCGAACGGCAAGATCCTGACCTGGGCCGACGACGACGCGACCTTCCCCACGCGCGCGGCGGATTTCTCCAAGGCTTTCGTCGTGTCGATCCCCAACAACAAGGCGCCGGCGACGACGGTGACGGAGGTGGACAACCAGGTGACCAACCTGTTCTGCGCCGGCCATGCGTTTTTGCCCGACGGCAGGCTTCTGGTCGTGGGCGGGCACGAGGGGGCGCAGTATGTCGGCTCGGCCGACACCACCATCTTCGACCCGGCGACCTACAGCTGGCAGACGCGGACCGATGCGCCGATGTTCGGCGGCCGCTGGTACGCGAGTGCCTTGACCCTGGGCAACGGCGAGGTCGTGGTGCTCAGCGGCACCCGCACCGCGCAAGGCGACTTCAACCCGCTGCCGCAGGTCTGGGAGACCGGCAAGGGTGGCGGCTGGCGCAACCTGATCACCGCGCAGCTGCCGATCCCGTTCTACCCGAGCCTGTTTTTGGCCCCGGACGGCCGGGTCTACTGCTCGGGCTCGCAGCAGGCCACGCGCTTTCTCGACACCGCCGGGACCGGCAAGTGGACGACCGGGCCGAAGCGGACCTTCGGCGAGCGCTTCTACGGCGCCTCGGTCATGTACGACGAGGCCAAGATCCTGATGGCGGGCGGTGGCAACCCGCCGACCGCCACCGCCGAGGTGATCGATCTCGCCGCTGCGGCGCCGGCCTGGAAGGCGACCGGCTCGATGGCCTTCGCCCGGCGGCACTGCACGGCGGTGGTGCTGCCCGACGGCAAGGTGCTGGTGGTCAACGGCTCCGCCTCGCCCGGCAACGATGCGGCCATGGCCGTGCTCGCCGCGGAGATGTGGTTCCCCGGCACGGGCAAGTGGGCGACCATGGCCAGCATGGCGGTGAAGCGGCTGTACCATTCCACCGCCATGCTGCTGCCGGACGGCCGGGTGCTGGTCGCCGGCGGCGGCCGGCCCAAGGCCATCCACGGCGGCGCCGACAACGCCAACGCCGAGATCTTCTCCCCGCCCTACCTCTTCCAGGGACCACGGCCGGTCATCAAGTCGACCAAGGCCACGGTCGCCTACGGCGGCAAGCTGACCATCGGCACGCCCGATGCCGCGAGCATCGACACGGTGCGCCTGATCCGGCTGGGCTCGGTGACGCACACGGTCAACATGAACCAGCGCGCCTCGACCGTCGCCTTCACCCGGCAGAGCGGTCAGCTCACGGCGACGATTCCGGCGAACCCGAACCTGCATCCGCCCGGTCACTACATGCTGTTCATCGTCGCCGCCGGCATCCCCTCGATCGCCAAGATCGTCCGGATCGGCTGAGCCCGCCCGGTCCGCGTTCCAGGCAAGCCCACCGGCCCGGCGGCAGGCTCAGATCGGCTGCATGGCGTAGGAGCCGTAGCAGTTGCGCCCCAGCCCGGAATAGAGCCACGCCTGCTCCTCCTCGCGCTGGGGACGGTCGGTCATGGCGAGCACGGCCGCCGACGGCACCACGACCACCGTGGTCAGCACACAGCCGGTCGCCTTGAACAACGCGTAGAAGGGCGTGCCCAGCACGGTCACGATGCTCTGACCGTTGGCGGCATCCGGCGACATCGGCGGCGCCCCGGCCGGACGGGTCGTGGCACAGGCGCTGCACAGGATGCAGAGAGCGAGCACGCGGCCCAGATCGCGGAGCATGGCTGAAGCCTCGGCAGGGGTTGCTGGCGGCAGCTTAGCATCCGCTCGCCGGGTGCTTAAGCCGCTCCGTTCGCCAGCCGCTCGACGCACAGGTCGAACAGCACGTCCTCGCCCAGGACGTGGCGCCGCCCGCTCAGCCGCCGCGCCTGGTCGAGGCACGAGGCGGGAGTCACCGGCAGTGCCGGACGGCCCTTGCCCAGGATCAGCGGCGAGACGACGAGTTGCAGTCGATCCAGCTGCCCACCCTCGAGGAACCGGCTCACGGTGACGCCGCCGCCCTCGATCAGCAGCCGGGTCAGGCCCCGGGCCGCCAGGGCCGTCACGACGTCGGCGGGCGCGATCGTCCCGTTGCGGCCGCTCAGGTGCAGCGCCACGGCCTGAGCCGACAGCCGGGTCGCGAAGGCGGCCCCGTCGGTGCCGCGCACGACCAGCGTTTCCGCCGCCTCGTCGCACAGCAGGCCGCTGTCGGCCGGCAGCCGGCCGTGCGGATCGATGACGACACGGACCGCATGCGGCCCCGGCACGTGGCGCGTGGTCAGGCTCGGGCAGTCCGCGATGGCCGTGCTGACCCCGATGACCACGGCGTCGCTCAGCGCCCGCAGCCGATGCAGGTGGGTCAGGCCATCCTCGCCGTTGATGTAGCGGGAGTTGCCGGCCTCGGTCGCGATGTAGCCGTCCAGACTCTGGCCGAGCACCGCCAGAACGTAGCCGGCGGCGCGCTGCCGCGTCGCATGCGGCAAGTGCAGATCGAGCAGATCGCCAGCGGCGCGCTCGACGGGGAGCCGCGCCTGCCACGTGGGCTGCTCCACCGTGCCGACGAGCAGATCCGCTCCCGTCGGCTCGGCCACGGTCCATGCATCGCCACCTCGGACGAGGCCAACTTGGTCCGCGGCTCGCTCCTCGTCCCGATCGTCGATATGCCGGCGCAATGTCAGCAGCGCCTGCCACGCCGCATCGACATCGAGGGCGCACGTGGCACCGGCCTCGCGCGGACCGTCGAGGCGGGCGTGGCTTCCTGGCCTGCTGTCTCCCTGATCCATGCCCCCCTGCCCTGATCGATCCACACCGCATGAAACTAGCACGCTGCACGGCGGATTGTACGTGGAAGGGCCGCGGACGGTTCAAAACCATCGGTCTGCCGCGACAGGTCGCGGAATTGTCAGGCCGGCCGTGGCAGCTATCCTGCTAGGCCGCGTGCATCCGGCACCTCGGTGGAGCCGGCAGCGGGGCAGTGAGCGTTGGGCGATTCGACAGGTACGATGGCGGCCGGTGGCCGCGACACCCGGCTCGACTTCTTCCGCGGGCTGGCCATGTTCATCATCTTCATCGCCCATCTGCCACTCAACCCCTGGAACGACTACATCCCGGCCCGCTTCGGCCCGAGCGACGCCACCGAGATGTTCGTGTTCTGCTCGGGCTTCGCCTCCGCCATCGCGTTCGGCGGCAGCTTCGTCCGGCACGGCTTCGTCGTCGGCACGGTCCGGATCCTGCATCGCTGCTGGCAGGTCTATTGGTCGCATCTGGGCCTGTTCCTGACCGTCGCCGCGCTCTGCGTGGTCGGCACCTGGTGGGCCGAGGTCACCGACTATGTCGACGTGCTCTACCTGCACCATTTCTTCGCCGAGCCCCGGCAGGGGCTCGTGCATCTGCTCACGCTGACCTACGTTCCCAACTATTTCGACATCCTGCCGATGTACATCGTGGTGCTGGCCATGGTCCCGGCCGTCATGGCTCTGGGCCGCATCCGGCCGGCCGTGGCGCTCGCCGGCTGTGCCGCGCTCTATCTGGCGCAATGGGCGCTGAACTGGCACCTGCCCGCCGAGTGGTGGTCGGACCGGCCCTGGTTCTTCAATCCTTTCGGCTGGCAGTTGATCTTCTTCACCGGCTTCGCGTTCGGCCTGGGCTGGCTGCCCGCGCCGCCGCGCCGGCCGCTGCTGGCCTGGCTGGCGCTGGGCTGCGTGCTCGTGATGTTGCCGCTGAGCTGGCAGCCGCTATGGTCGCGCGTCGGCTGGCTCGGCGAGTTGAGCCTCGACCTAGCGCCATGGCGGGACAAGTCGCATTTCGGCCTCGCCCGCTATCTCCACTTCCTGGCCCTCGCCTATCTCGCGCTGTGGCTGGCGAACCCGCACCAGCATCTGCTGCGTGGCCGCTGGGCGGCACCGATCGTCCTGGTCGGCCA
The DNA here is from genome assembly GCA_039808865.1 of Geminicoccaceae bacterium. Lineage (GTDB taxonomy): Bacteria > Pseudomonadota > Alphaproteobacteria > Geminicoccales > Geminicoccaceae > Benzoatithermus. The sequence continues at coordinate 16,903 of JBDHTW010000060.1, read as the reverse complement.
GCAGGCCCTGCCGGTGTTCCTGTGGAGCATGAGCCTGGCCTGGGCCTTGGGCATGCTGCTCGATGCGGCCGGCCGCAGCCCGCTGCACATCACCGCGGCCAATCTGGGCGGCTTCGTCAGCCTGATCGCCGTGGCGGCCCTGGCCCGTTTCATCCGCTCGCAGCCCTGGCGCCAGCGCGACGGCCGCGTTCGGCACGCCCGCTGGACCGCCTCGCCCCCGAGTTCCCCCGCCCTGGCGCCGGGCGAGTGATGGCCGATCCCGGGCACGCGCGTGGCGGCATCTACGTCATTCGCCCGCCGACACCGCGCGAGCTCCCGGCCTGCGCCGAGATCTTCGCGGCCGGCCAAGGCGAGATCCTGCCCATCGGAGCGGGCCCTAGTTCGCCGGCCGATTTCGCCACGGCGGTCGCCGGCGAGCAGCTGACCGTCGCCGTCGGCGTTACCGGCACGGTTGCCGGCTTCGTCTCGCTCTGGGTGCCGGACCGGTTCGTGCACTTCCTGCACGTGCGCGCCGCCTGCCGCGGCCGCGGCCTCGCCCGGCGGCTGCTGCACCACGCACGTCGGCAGGCCGGCGGTCCACTCGAGCTCAAGTGCCTGCTCGGCAACGCGCCGGCACTGGCCTGCTACCACCGGCTCGGCTGGTACGAAGTCGGGCGTGACCTGGACGCCCCGCTACCATTCGCCCGCCTGCGCCAGTCGGGCTGACCGACGGGCCGCTCAATCGACCGGCGGCGCCGCCGGCGCCGGCACCGCATCGGCGCCCGTCGTCGGCACCGGCCTGCGCTCGAACGGTGCGACGTCGTGCCCGTGCGCCAGCAGCAAGGGCGGCGGGTCGATCTCCTCCGGCACCGGGCACAGCCGATGCCGAGCCAGCCACCGGCCCAGGCTCTCCGACGACGTCAGCACCGCGAACGGAACGGCCAGGACCAGCGGGCCGCAGAACAGCAGCGCCCACCACCGCGCCGACGTCGGCGCCAGCAACCCGACACCCAAGCCGAGCGCCAGCCCGAACATCGTCTGCGGCCACAGGCCCAGGGCGGCCTCGCGCCAGCCCAGCACCCGCGGGTCGCGCAGCTGCGCCTCCCAGCGAATGGTCCGTCCGGCCGCGAGGCCGAGGACGAGCAGCGTCTGCGCCACCGCCACGATCGGCGCCAGAAACAGGGAGAAGACGAGCTCGATGAGGCTCGACGCCGCCACCCGCCAGCCGCCGCCATAGCTACGCCGTAGCGCCGGCGTCAGCAGGACCTGGGTGATGCCCGCGAGCTTGGGCGCGAAGACGATGACCAGCATCGCCGCGAGCAGCCCCCAGCCGACCGATCCGTCCGGCGCCTCGAGTGGACCGGGTCGGACGATCGCCGCGGCGGTCATCGCACGGCAGAAGCCGAGCGTCGCGAACAGCACCCATGCCGGCCCGGCCACGTACATCAGCAGGGCCAACCACAATTGCAGGCGGCCCATCGGGTGCAGGCCGGGATGCCCGAGCAGATGCACATATTGCCAGTTGCCCTGACACCAGCGCAGATCGCGCTTGATGTGATCGGACAGCGTCGGCGGATTCTCCTCGAAGCTACCGTCTTCGTCGGGCAGCACCCGCACCTCCCAGCCGGCGCGCCGCATCAGCACCGCCTCGACCTGATCATGGCTGAGGATCCGGCCACCGAGCGGCGGCTGGCCGGGCAGGAGAGGCAAGCGGCAATGGGCCATGAACGGGGCTATCCGGACCAGCGCGTTGTGGCCCCAATAGGGACCGCAATCGCCGTGCCACCAAGCGCTGCCCATGGTGTAGGCGCGCATCCCGTGCCGCATGCCGAACTGGAAGATGCGCGCGAACGGGCTGCGGGTCGGCAGGCCCACGACGAGATGCTGCAGGATGCCGATCTCGGGATGCGCCTCCATGAGCCGGATCATCCGGACGATCGCCGCACCGGACATCATGCTGTCGGCATCCAGCACGAGCATGTGATCGAAGCGTTGCCCGTCGCTGTCGAGGAAGCTCCACAGGTTGCCGGCCTTGTGGTCGTGGTTGCTCGCCCGCCGGCGGTAGTGCAGCCGGTGCGGCGCGGCGGTGCGCCGTCGCCAGCGGTCGAACAGCGCCTTCTCCTCGCTGGCGAGACGCGGCTCCAGCGTGTCGCTCAGCAGGAAGACCTCGACCGACATCGCCTGGCCGCTGGCCTCCAGGCTGGCCACGGTACGGGCCAGATGGCGGATGACGCGGTCGGGCGCCTCGTTGTGCACCGGCATCACGATCGCGACCCGTGCCCGGATGGGGCCGATGGCAGGGCTGCGCAGCGCCGGCAGCACGCGCGCCGCGGACGAGCCGGGGCTGCCGAGAAGCAGCAGCAGACCGATGGCCCCGTTCCAGAAGCCGATCACGTTCCAGGGCAGCGTGGCGGCGAAGCAAGCCAGCAGAACGAACTCGACGGCATCGAATCCTCGGGCCGCCAGCAAATGCGCCATGGCACCAATAGCCAGCAGCGCGGTTACAGTAGTCAACAGCAGGAACAGCGTGCGACGCCGCCGTAGCAGGCGCCTCTCCTGTTCCTGAGCCGGAGAAGGAGGCCGCGATACCGTCATGCTCACGTTGGCTCCAGCCCGGCTCGTCACGCAGTTGCAGCACATCGACCAGAGTTGCCCCGACCGGGCGGCATCGACCACATGGAATCTGCCACACGGTTCGGGAAGGAAGGGTGAATAGTGCGTGATGGCACATCGTCAATCGCCCCGGCATCGCCTTTACGGATGATGCCATTCTCGGGCCCCTCTGGTGGCCCCGCGCTCGAATGGCTAAGTAATGGGTCTCCGGTGTGAACCGGTCGGTGGCTGACTGCGTAAGACAGAGCACGACAAGTCGGGTCAGAGCCTAGATGGAAAATCCCAAGATGGACGTTGCTGGCGAGCCCCGGCCGAGCGCTCCCGTCCTTGCCGTTCAGTATGCCGCCCGGACCCTGCGGGCGGGCGGACGGGTGCGCCTGCGCGACGGCGACCAGGGTACCGAGCTGGTCGCGACCGAGTCGCTGCTCGGCGATCCGCAAGCCGAGGCAGCCGTTCCTTACGTGCGCGGCAGCGTTCTCGCTCTCAGCGGCGAGCGTCTGGCCAGTCTCGGCCTGCCCGCCGAGGCGCAGGCGACCTACCTCTTGCCGCTTACCCGCAACGATCTGGCGCAAGGCAGGCTCGCCGTGCTGGCCGACCCGACGACCCCAGTCGCGCAGGCATCACCGATCCTGGCGCTGGCCGAACCGACCTCGCGCGCCGATGCGCTGGCGGCGGTCGAGCTGTGCAAGCTCGCTGGCCTCCTGCCATCGGCCGTTCTCCTGCCGAGCCAAGCGACCGCCAGCCCCGAGCCGGCCGCCATCGGCGTGAACGACGTGCTGGCCTATCGCCGCCTGACGGCCTCCAGCCTGCGGCCGGTGAGCGAGGCCCGTGTCCCGCTCGCCGATGCCGAGGACGTGCGCATCGTCTCGTTCCGACCCGCCGACGGCGGGCCGGATCAGTTCGCCATCCTGGTGGGCGCGCCGGAGCGGCAAGCCGCGCCGCTGGCCCGTCTGCACTCGGAGTGCTTCACCGGCGATTTCCTGGGCTCGCTGCGCTGCGACTGCGGCGACCAGCTCCGTGGCGCGATCCGGCGCATGGTGCACGAGGGTAATGGCGTGCTCCTCTATCTCGCCCAGGAGGGCCGAGGGATCGGGCTGGCCAACAAGCTGCGCGCCTACCTGCTGCAGGATCGGGGCCTGGACACCGTCGATGCCAACCATCATCTGGGCTTTGCCAACGACGAGCGCGACTACTGGGCGGCGACGGCGATGCTGCGTCAGCTCGGCATCGGGCGGGTCAGGCTGCTGACCAACAACCCGGCCAAGATCGCTCAACTCGAGCGGTACGGGATCGAGGTGGCCGGGCGGGTGCCGCATATCTTCGCGGCCAACGCCCACAACCGCGACTATCTGCGCACCAAGGCGGTGCGCAGTGGGCACATGCTCGAGGTCGACGATCTGCAGCCGACCAAGAATGGCTCGACCGGCCCAAGGCTCAGCGTGATCTGAGCCAACGGCAACGAGCCGCGCACCAGCGACGGCAGGTTTGTCCGGACCTGTCGACGGGCATGGGTTTTGCGCATTTGCCACAAATGCACTCTATTCGCATGGCGCCGGACCACGTGCACTTTACGCCGCCTGACAATTCTGTAATTCTTCTCTGAACTGACAATCTAGGCTGGCGGTCTTATTCTGCAGCCCGGCATAAGTTTGGATGCCTATGCAGTTGAGCATTGTCTCAAGCGGAAAGACATATCGGTGACTCTACCGCTCAGCTTCATCGCAGCCTCCCGGCAGTTGCCGTATATTTATGTGAACAACTTTAAGTGCGGCTGCTCAACGATCAGGCGCACGCTATGGGCTTCGGAGCACGCCTTGGGCGTGGCAACGGCGCCTTTGCATCCACACGCCGAGACGCAACTGTTGCCGTTCGTCAATGATCTGCGGCGCTGGGAGCATGTCGACAGCCAGTTCGTGTTCACCTTCGTCCGCAATCCGTACGTGCGCGTTCTTTCGGCCTTTCTCGACAAGATCGCGAGGCGTGAGCCCCCAGTGTGGGGGCCATTTTCGAAACGCCATAACTTAGGGGAAGGCGAGATAAGCTTTCTTGAGTTTCTTCGGTTGATAGCTTCTGAGCCGCCGGAAACCATGGACATACACTGGCGTCCACAGAGGTTGATCATTGGCACAGATATAGTCCCCTATAATTTTGTCGGCGCTATGGAGACCTTCGCGGCCGACCTCGCTGAGGTGACCCACAAGCTGTTCGGTCCGAAAGCAACAATTGAAACCTTCTTGCCACATCGCACCCAAGCCTTTGAACGTTTGCAGCAATATTACGGGACCGAGGAGCGAGCTATTGTCGTAGATCTCTTCGGGCAGGATTTTGCGGCATTGGGCTATGCCATCGATCTCAACCAGCTAGAACGCGTGCAAACTGCTTGGCCATCGGTCGACGCCGGCCGACTGCGCATCTGGGGACGTGCGAACCGGCTGGTCGGCGAGCGCCGTTTCGCCGATGCAGCCAAGGCACTGGAAACGGTGCGCAGCCAGATCGCGGAGCCGATCGTCGAGAGCATGTTGCAGCACTGCTATGACGAGGTGCTGCGGCAGGTGGGCGCGGGCGCGCCGCTGCCATCGTTCGCAGTTCTCCGCCAAGCCCACAGCGGCATGCCAACGAGCGTCGCCACCTGGAAGGTCTACAGCCGGTTGTGGGCGGCGGCCGGGCAGGTGGAGGACAGCCTCGAGGCGGAGTTGCACGCCATCGCTCTGCGCGATGCCGGTACGGGCCGCAAGCGATGGCGCTATTGGAAGCTGCGGCGCGCCCTCGCGCTGCTGCGCGCCAGACAGGGCCGACGTGCCGAGGCCATCTCGACGCTGCAGCCTAGTGCCGCCGAGCTCTATGTCCGGCGCCCCGGCGGGCGCCTCGGCATGGTCGCGGGCACGATCGACCGCACCATGGTCCACCTCGTGGCGAGCATCGTGCCGCTGGCCCAGCGGCTGGGCAGTGCGGAGCAGCGCCAACCCATCGGCAGCTCGGTCAGCCCGTAGGTAGATCCGACCGTCTTCGCTTGCCCGCCTACAGCGCTGCGCGCCTAGGATGGCGGCAGGAACAGCAGATCCTGGTGGCCCACGATCGCCTGCGAGCCGGACGCGTCGATGGCCCGCCGGCGACGGGCGGCCCAGACCTGGACCTGGTCCGCGTCCATGCCCGGCACCATGGTCGCGGCCTCAGCATAGCCGGCCAGCAGGGCCGACTGCAGCGGCTTGGCCGCAGGCTCCAGCACCCAATCGCTGCGCTCGAGGCGAAGCTCGCCCTGCGCGGATGCCAGCAGCCTCTGCAAGACCGCCACCGCGTCCGGTCCCAGGGCGGGACCGAAGCTCTTCCCCGTACGCTGATGGCGATTGATCGCGGTCGTCATGGCGGCATCGTCGCCGTCTTCCGGCATCCAGGTGATCCGGCCATCGTAGCTCAAAGCCAAGTAGAGCGCCGCTCCCGTCCGTTGCTGCAGCGCCACCAGCCGCTCGAGCCATGCCTCGCTCACCAGGTCGAGCAGGGCCGAAGCCGTGATCAGATCGGTGCCGGCCTCCACCGCGCGCTCGAGATCCACCGCCAGGTCGAGGCAACGATAGCGCCAGGGCAACCCGACGTGGCGCAGGCGCTGCGCACCGGCATCGATCAGCGCCCGGTCGAACTCGACCAGCGTCCAGTCCTGCGCCTCGCCCAGTGCGGGCGCCATCCAGCGCAGGTTGGCCCCGGTGCCGGCGCCGAGATCGACGATGCGCAGCCGCCTGCGCCGCCGGCCCCATACGGCAAGATGGCCGAGCAGCGCGCGGCTGCGTGCCGCCGCGTCGAACGGTTCGCGCAGATCGAGCCAGTCGGCGCCAAACGCGCCGCTCATGGCACGGAACCCGTCAGCACCCGCTCGACCTGCACCGCCGTCTGCGACCAGGTCGGCAGCTGCTCGCGTGCAGCCAGGGCACCGCGGCGCAGGGACGCGGCAAGCCCGGGCTCGGTCAGGAACCGATGCAAGGCCTTTCGAAGCGCTTGCGCATCCTCGATCGGCACGAGCAGCCCCGCCATGTCCGGCACCGTGTCGGCCACGGCGCCGCCGGCGGCGGCCACGATCGGCAGGCCGCGGGCCAGCGCCTCGGCCAGGGCCATGCCGTAGCCCTCGTAGAACGAGGCGGAGACGCAAAGATCGGCCCCGGCATAGAGGGCCGCCAGGGCGTCGGCCTCCAGCTCGCCGACGAGGCGGACCCGCTCCTCCAACCCATGCACCCGTACGGCATCCGCGACCGCGGCAGCCGTGGCCGGATCCCGCGTCGTGCTGCCGGCGCAGACGAGCTCCCACGCCAGCCCACGCAGACCGGCCACGGCTTCGACCAGAACGAGATGCCCCTTGCGCGGGGTCACGGTGCCGACGCAGACCATGCGGCAGCCGTCCCCGTCCGAACCGTGCGCCGGTGGCGCCGGATCGGTGCCCGGCAATGCCACCGTCAGCCGCTCGGGCGGCACGGCAAACAGCTCGGCGACCGAACCCGCCGTGCGCGTGCTGGTGACGACCACGGCGCGGGCGCTGGCCAGCGCCGCGCGCTCGCTCGCGGCCAGCGCCGCCGCCTGCGCCGGGCTCAGGCCGGTCTCGAGGCAGAGCGGATGGTGGACCAGCGCCACCAGGTCCACATGCCGGCAGGCGGCCGCGGCGTCGGGCATGGCACCCAGCGCCAGACCGTCCACCAGCACCGTGGTACCGGGTGGCAATGTCGCGAAGGCCGCGGCGGCCGCCGCCAGCTCCGCCGCGCTGGGGAACGGGAAGCCGGCCGGCAGGCTCAGCCGGTCGACCGTCCAGCCACGAGCCTCCAGCTCCAGCGCCAGCCGACGGTCGTAGAGATAGCCGCCGGTCCTGCTGTCGAGATCGCCCGGATAGGCCAGGACGAACCGACGGCCGGGGCTCAAACCGCCTCCTCGTAGGCCGCCCAGGCGATATGGCTCTCCCACAGCGTGATCTTCATCGAGGTCACCCCGTCGGCACCGGGCCCGAGTCGGCCATCCCTGATCGCGGCCCGCATCCGGTCGAAGACGTGGCGGGCCAGGAACTCGGTCGTGGTGTTGATGCCCTTGAAGGCGCTCACCTCGTCGAGATTCTGGTAGTTGACCTCGGCTGCGATCGCCTTGAGCGCCTCGCTGGCACGGCCGATGTCGACGACGATGTTGCCCTCGGCCAGCGTCGGCCGGCGGAACTCGCAATCGATGATGAACGTCGCCCCATGCAGCTTCTGGGCTGGGCCGAACACCTCGCCCTGGAAGCTGTGGGCGATCATGATGTGGTCACGGACACCGACGCTGTACACGTACCTGCTCCCTGCTCATGCATTCGCGCCTGGATAGACGATCCGCACGCAAAGCGCACCGTCCGGATCACGGGCGAGCCGGGACATGGCCACGGGCAGCTCGGCGAAGGCCACCTCGCCCGTGATCAGCCGGTCGAGCACGGGATCACGCAGCAGTTCCAGGGCCTTGGCCATCCGCCGCGCATGGCTCCAGCGCGGCCGCATCGCGAAGGCGACCTGCCCGACCTGCGAGCTCTGCAGCACGAGCCGGCGGTTGTGGAACGCCTCGCCCAGCGGCAACGCGACCTCGCGGGTGCCGTACCAGCTCAGCTCGACGATCCGCGCCTCGAAGCCCGCCAGCGCCAGCGCGGTGCGCAGGCCGGCCGGACTGCCGCTGGCATGGACGATCAGGTCGGCGTCGGGCGCGAGCGCTTCGGGTGCCGCGAAGCGCACGCCGAGGTCCGCGGCGACGCCGGCGCGGCCCGGCAGCAGGTCGGCCAGGGTGACCTCGGCCCCGGGAATGCGCCCGCACAGATAGGCGACGAGACAGCCAACGACGCCCGCACCGATCACGTGGATGCGCTCGCCGGCGCGCGGTGCGGCATCCCAAACCGCGTTCAACGCGGTCTCCATGTTGGCGGCGAGCACAGCCCGCGCCGCGGGCAGGCCGGCGGGCAGCGGCGCCACCACCGCCCTGGCGACCCGGTAGGCCGTCTGGTGCGGGTAGAGGCAGAAGACCTCGCGCCCGATCAGATCCGGCGCGCCGGCTTCCACGACGCCGACATTGGCATAGCCGTACTTGACCGGAAACGGGAACTCGCCCTCCTGGAACGGGGCGCGCATGACAGCGGCCTGGCTCGTCGGCACTTGCCCCAGCGCGACCAGCGCCTCGGTGCCGCGGCTGATCCCCGACCACAGGCTCCTGACCCTGACCTCGTCGCGCGTCGGCTCACCGACGGCACAGCGGCGCAGCTCACCCTCCCCCGGCTCCGTGCTCCAATAGGCCCACGCCTCACCACCGTCGCGCAGCGGCACCTCCACTCTCCCGAAAGGCCGACACCGAGCGGCGGGCCGGTCGCAGCATAGACAAAGCTACCCGGCGCCCGCCACCACCGAGCTGGCCAATCCGACCATGGTAGGCTCGACTCGTCTCGCCCCGTCGTCCCGGGGCACGTCCCATACCTCGCACGCCACCGACACGCCTACGGTGATCAGGGCGGGCGGTGGGGGCGACCATTGCCCCGGCCGGAAACATGAGGTCGCCGTGTCCGTGCGCGGCAGCGTCCACGCTCATGCCTGCCGTCGTCCTCTCTTTCCACAGCCACGGGCCTTGCCGAGGCCACGCCACCTTGCGTGCGGATACGACCCCGAGGCTGGGTACCGCGCCGGTCGAGGCGGCTACGCCCGGAGCACGGCCGCAACTGCGCCGTCGGGGCACCACGGACTCCATCCTCACCACGAGGATACCGACAATGACGCTGGTCGAGCCTCTTCTCGCTGGCGGCCTCGATCGGTTCGGCCATGGCGGACGAACCTGTCGCCGGCGCTTTCGACACCGGCAAGCGTCACCTGCATCACGACATGGCGAGGCCCGCCGGTGCGAAGCCCGGCATGGCGTCGCGCCGGTGCTGATCGCCCATCATCGAGGGGCCATCGACACGGGACATGGTTGCCCGGAGCCGCTGGCTCGGGCAATCATCGGGCCGCATGCTCACCATCGAGAAACTTCGGGTTGCCTTTCCCGGCCGTTCCGGTCCGGTCGACGCCGTGCGCGGCGTGTCACTCGCGGTTGGCCGGGAGAAGCTCGGCATCGTCGGCGAGAGCGGCTCCGGCAAGTCCACCGTCGGCCGCGCCGTCATGGGGCTGCTGCCGCCGCAGGCCATGGTCACCGCCGAGCGGCTGAGCTTCGAGGAGATCGATCTGTGCCGGGCGACGCGGGCGCAGTGGCGGGATCTGCGCGGCGGCCGGATCGGCATGGTGCTGCAGGACCCGAAATACTCGCTCAACCCGGTGATGCGGATCGGTGACCAGATCGGCGAGTGCCTGCGCGACCATCGCGGGCTGCGCGGTCGCGCGGCGGCCGAGCGCGTGCAGGACCTGCTGGCCGCGGTGCGGATCCGCGATCCCAAGCGCGTGGCCGCGGCCTGGCCGCACGAGCTGTCGGGCGGCATGGGCCAGCGGGTGATGATCGCGATGATGCTGGCCGGCGAGCCGGATCTGCTGATCGCCGACGAGCCGACCTCGGCCTTGGACGTGACGGTGCAGCTCCAGGTGCTGGCGATCCTCGACGATCTGGTCGGCGAGCGCGGCATGGGGCTGATCTTCATCAGCCACGATCTCGAGCTGGTCGCGACCTTCTGCGATCGGGTGGCGATCATGTATGCCGGCCAGATCGTCGAGATCTGCGCGGCCGCCGAGCTGCATGCCGCCACGCATCCCTACACACGCGGTCTCCTGGGCTGCCTGCCCCGGCTCGACCAGCCACGGGCCCGCCTGCAGGTGCTGGCCCGGGATCCGGCCTGGCTCGAGGATCGAGCTTGATCCGGCTGCAGCAGCTCGGCGTGACCTTAGGCCATGGCGGCAAAGCCGTGCGCGCGGTGGACCAGGTCAGCTTCGCCGTGCCGCGAGGGGCGGCGTTCGGGCTCGTCGGCGAAAGCGGCTCGGGCAAAAGCACGGTGCTGCGCACGATCGCCGGGCTGATCACGGCGTGGACCGGCCAGATCACGCTGGATGGCGAGCCCTTGGGGCGGACACGCTCCCGGGCTTCCCGGCGCAGGCTGCAGATGGTGTTCCAGGATCCGTATGGCTCGCTGCATCCCCGCCATACCATCGACCGGATCCTGGCCGAGCCCTGCCGCATCCAGGGTCTCGACCGGCCTGGACGGCGGGTCGAGGCGGCCCTGGCCGAGGTCGGGCTCGGACCGGCCTTCCGCTACCGCTACCCGCACCAGCTTTCCGGCGGGCAGCGGCAGCGCGTGGCGATCGCCCGGGCGCTGATCGTCGAGCCCGAGATCGTGCTGCTCGACGAACCGACCTCGGCGCTGGACGTCTCGGTCCAGGCCGAGATCCTCAACCTCCTGGTCGACCTGCGCCAGCGGCGCGGTCTCACCTACCTGTTCGTCTCGCACAACCTCGCCGTGGTGGCCCACGTCTGCGACGAGCTCGCCGTGATGCGTCAGGGTCGGATCGTCGAGGCCGCCAGCGCGGTCGATCTGGCCACCGGCAGGCTCGAGCATCCCTACAGCCGCCAGCTTCTCGCCAGCAGCAAAGGCTACAGCCGCGAGGCGGCCCGGGTCGCGGCTGCGGCCGAGCGGGGCTGAGGACGGCGCCACCTGAAGGTCACGCGAGCGGTGGTGCCGCTCGTCGAGTTCGTGCCGCGGCAGGGGCGACGGCGTGCCCAGGTGGATCGGGCGCTCGGCAACCTCCTACCGAGACGACACGAATACCTGCATCCCGTAGACGCTTTGCCATTGCGCTCAGGGCATGGAGGCGGCGTCCCCGCCGGGTGGCTGCTCGTCGAGCGTGTCCACCCGGTCCGGGTAGAAGGCGAGATGGTCCTGGATCGCCGCTACGGCCGGGAACGGCTGCTCGTAGGTCCAGACGGCGTTGCGCGAGCGCTCGCCCCCAACGGGTATGCTGTAGTAGGCACAGCCGCCCTTGTACGGGCACCAGGTGGCGTGCTCGCTACGCTGCAGCAGCGCCATGTCGACGTCCTTGCGCGGCACGTAGTGCACCGGCGGGTAGGCCGCCTCGCGCAGCGTCAGCGCTTCTCGCGTATCCGCGACGGTGCGGCCGGCGACCGTGACGACGATGCGCCGGCCGCTCGGCTCGACCGTGATCGGATGGTCGGGGCCGGGTACCTTCATCGGTCTGTCTGACATGACGTCGAGCCTCCCTCGCTGATGGCCGCCGGCGGAGCGGTGCGATGCACGTCGACCGTGCGACCCCAACCGATCCCTCGCCGCGGACCTCTCGGTGCTCAGCGTGCGCCCTGCACCACATCGGCGAAGATGCCGTGCGCGCCATGCGGGGTCGCCCGCCAATATTGCGGCGGCGCCTGGACGGTGGCGCCGAGCCGGACCGCGGCGTGCCACGGCCAGCGCGGATCGAACAGCATGCCGCGCGCCAGCGCCACGAGATCGGCCTTGCCGTCGGCGACGATGGCCTCGGCCTGCTCCGGCTCGGTGATCAGGCCGACCGCCATGGTGGTAACACCGGTCCTGGCCTTGACCGCTTCCGCAAAGGGCACCTGATAGCCCGGGCCGACGGCGACCTGCTGCAGCGGCGACACGCCGCCCGACGAGACGTCGATCCAATCCACCCCGCGCTTCTGCAGCTCCTCGACCAGCACGCAGGTCTGGTCGACGTCCCAGCCACCCTCGACCCAGTCGCTGGCCGACACCCTGACGCCCACCGGCCGGTCGGCCGGGAAAGCCTCGCGCACCGCCTCGAACACCTCGAGCGGAAAGCGCAGCCGATTCGCCAGCGAGCCGCCATATGCGTCGGTGCGGTGGTTGGCGAGCGGCGAGAGGAACTCGTGCAGCAGATAGCCGTGCGCCGCATGCAGCTCGACGGCATCGATGCCGAGCCGTGCCGCGCGCTTCGCCGCCTCGGCGAAGCGGTCGCGCACGCGGGCGAGTCCAGCCTGATCGAGCGCCTGCGGTGCGGCCTCGCCATTCTTGTGCGGGACGGCGGAGGGCGCATGCGGCAGCCAGCCGCCCTCGGCGGGGCTCAGCAGCTGGCCGCCCTCCCAGGGAACCCGGCTCGATGCCTTGCGGCCGGCATGGGCGAGCTGCATCGCCACCGCGACCCTGGCGTGCTGCCTGATCGCCGCCAGCACCGGCCGCAGCGCCGCCTCCGTGCGGTCGTCGTAGAGGCCCAGATCGTTCGGGGTGATCCGGCCGTCGGGCTCGACGGCCGTAGCCTCGATGCAGAGCATGCCGGCACCGGACAATGCCAGGCTGCCGAGGTGGATCATGTGCCACGCCGTGGCCGCGCCCTGCTCGGCCGAGTACTGGCACATCGGCGAGACGACGATGCGGTTGGGCAGGGTCACGCCCCGCAAGGTGAACGGCGAGAAGAGTACGCTCATGAGGCTTTCCCACAAAAGGACGCTCGGGCCCGGGATGCTCGGCGGCCGACCGGACCGGACAGACAATATGGACGACCGTATTGAAGATCAAGATCCAATACGGTCGTCCATATTGCAATCAGCGTTCGACCTGAGCGTGGACGGTGCCGCCAGCCTCGTGCTGCCCGGGCGTGGCCATCCCGCTGCGCAACAGCGCCGGCAGCATGTGCTTGAGACGCTCGAGCGGCGCCGGGCTGCGCTGGGCCTTGGCCAGCAGATGCGCTCCCTGCACGGAGGCGACGATGAAGGCCGCGACCTCGTCGCAATCGGTGTCGGCGGGAACGTCGCCCGCGACGACCGCCGCCTGCAGGCAGTAGGCGATCGACTGCTGGATCTCGGCGAAAATCTCGACCAGCCGGGTGCGGATCAGTTCGCTGTGGCAGCTGGCTTCGGCGGTGAAGTTGCCGAACAGGCAGCCGTGCCGGACGCCGTTGCGCGCCGAACGCTCCTGGAAGCTGTCGACATAGGCGGTCAAGCGCAGCAAGGGCGGCAGGGAATCGTCGCGCAAGGTCCGGCCGATGACCTCGCGGCTGTGCGCGAGGTAAAGCCCGATGACCTCGAGGCCGAAGACTTCCTTCGAGACGAAGTGATTGGTGAACGAGCCCTGCGGCACGCCCGCGGCTTGGACGATGTCGCGCACGCTGGCACCGGCGAAGCCGCGCTCGTGCACGACACGCAACCCCTCGGTCAGGATTCTCTCGCGGGTGGACGGTCTAGCCATGCCTTCAATATGGCCGTCCATATTGGCCCGTCAAGCCGCAAGGAGCTTCGCCATGGATCGCTCGGCGCGGCTTGCCCGTGTCGGCAGCTCGGACCGGCCGTCCCGGATAGCCGGCAGCAGAGTCGAGGGAGGTCAGCTCGCCAGCTCGCGTACCCGCGCACGGGTCATGCCGACCCGGCAGGCCTCGTACAGCTCGATCGACAGCTGCGGATCGGCATCGCGCCGGCGTGCGCACTCGGCGTCGCGGTAGACGCGCCAAGCGCCGATGCTCGTCACCACCGGCTGCTCGACCGCGGCGCGCACCGCCTTCGTCTTGCCCTGGCGGGCGCGCAGGACGGCGGTGGCCTCGGCGGCGGCGAGACCGCTCTCGGCCTGCCGAAGCAGCTGTTCGAGGCAGGCGCGGCGCGGCACGCCGCCGTCGGCATCGACCGGGCACTCGGCCAGCACCGTGGTGCCGGTCCCCGTCTGCACGTCGACGAACACCGCATCGCCGCTGGGCGCGATGAGACAGAGATAGTCGAGCTCGCTCTTGCCGCTGCCGAGCACCGCCGTGCCGTGGCCGGCCACGACCATGGCCAGCGGCTGCCAGCCGACATAGGTCGCGCGCGGCTCGATTCGCGTCGCGGCCGCCGGAGCCAGGGTCAGCGACTGGAAGCCGTCGGCCTTCGCCCGCAGGCTCAAGGCGGCCGGCCCCTCGCAGGCGGCGACCGCGGCTTCAGGCGCAAGGGGCACATTCGACCCCAGCGAACAACCTGTGATTGAAAACGACAGCAGCAGAACGACGCCGACACCACCCGCCACCGCTCGCATGGATCCCCTCGCCCGCTCCGCCCGCCTAGGCTTCGCCGTCCGTGGCCCGAATTTGCCGTGCCCGTCGGCCGCCGACGAGGTCCTTGATGATGCCGCGCATCAGGTGCACCTCGGACTCCGTCCACTGCCGGCGCTCGATCATCACCGTGATGGTCCGGATCAGGCTCGCCCGCCGCTCCTCGGCGCGGAAGAAGCTCACCGCGTCCAGCTCGCGCACGAGATGCTCGACCAGGCCGCCGAGCATCGCCTTGGTCGCGGGCGGCGCCTCGCCGCCCGGCCTCGGACCGGCCGGCTCGCCGAGCGCGCGGCGGTACCAGCCGTAGCCGAACAGCAGCACGGCCTGGGCGACGTTCAAGGACGCGAAGGCCGGGTTGACCGGGAACGAGACCAGCGTGTCGGCCAGCAGCAGCTCGTCGTTGGTGAGACCGGTGCGCTCCGGCCCGAACACGATCCCGACCCGGCGGCCCTGGCCGATCAGGGCCTGCGCGGCGGCGGCGGCCGCCTCGCCGCTCTGCACCGGCTTGTGCAGCTCGCGTGGCCGGGCGGTCGTCGCCAGCGTATGGTGCAGGTCGGCCGTGGCGGCGGCAAGGTCGGGATAGAGCACCAGGCGGTTCAGCACCTCGACCGCACCGGACGCCGCCACCACCGCCTTGGCGTTGGGCCAGCCGCAGGTCGGCGCCACCAGGCGCAGCTCGGTGAGGCCGAAATTGAGCATGGCCCGGGCCGCGGTGCCGATGTTCTCACCCATCTGCGTGCGGCACAGGATGACCACCGGCGCCGGCGGCAGCGCCTCGAGCCCGCCACGGGCGACGCTGGCCGAGGTCATGCCGCGCGCGCTCGCGCCCCGTCGATGAACAGGAGGTAGGTGATCGCGTCGTGCAGCGCCTCGTAGGAGGCGTCGATGATGTTGGCCGACACGCCCACCGTCTGCCAGACCCGCCCCTCGCCGTCGCCGCTCTCGATGATCACCCGGGTCACCGCGGCGGTGCCCTGCTCGGGGGCGAGGATGCGCACCTTGTAGTCGATGAGCTGCATCTGCTGCAGGCTCGGGTAGATCTCGGCCAGCGCTTGGCGCAGCGCGTGGTCGAGCGCGTTCACCGGGCCGTTGCCCTCGGCGACGGTGTAGTAGTTCCTGCCGCCCACCGCGACCTTGATCGTGGCCTCGGAGGTCGTCACCAGCTCGCCCACGGCGTTGAAGCGGCGCTCGTCGATGACGCGGAAGCTGAGCAGGTCGAAATAGTGCGGGACCTGGCCCAGCGTGCGGCGGACCAGCACCTCGAAGCTCGCCGACGCCCCGTCATAGACCCAGCCCTTGGCCTCGCGCTCCTTGATGACGCGCAGCAGCTCGGCCGTCTGCTCCGGATCGGGATCGACGTCGAGCCCCATCTCGGCGAAGCGGAACAGGAGGTTGGCGCGGCCGGCCTGGTCCGAGACCAGCACGTCGCGGCTGTTGCCGACCAGCGCCGGGTCGATGTGCTCGTAGAACTGCGGGCTCTTCGCCACCGCCGAGGCGTGCAGGCCCGCCTTGTGCGCGAAGGCCGAGGCGCCGACATAGGCCGAATGCCGGTTGGGCGTCCGGTTGAGCCGCTCGTCGAAGGTGCGCGAGAGCTGGGTCAGGTGCCGCAGCGCCGTGTCGCTCACCCCGACCTCGTAGCCGAGCTTGAGCTTGAGCGTCGGGATCAGGCTGACCAGGTTGGCGTTGCCGCAGCGCTCGCCGAGGCCGTTCAAGGTCCCCTGCACCTGCCGCGCCCCGGCGCGGACCGCGGCCAGGCTGTTGGCGACGGCGTTCTCGGTGTCGTTGTGGGTGTGGATCGCCACCTGCTCGCCCGGAATCCGCTCGAGCACCCGGGCGACGATCGCCTCGACCTCGTGCGGCAGCGTCCCGCCATTGGTGTCGCACAGCACGATCCAGCGCGCCCCGGCGGCATAGGCTGCCTCGAGGCAGGCCAGCGTGTACGCGCCGTCCTCCTTGAAGCCGTCGAAGAAATGCTCGGCGTCGAACATCACCTCGTCGGCATGCCGGCCGGACTCGCGGACCGAATCCGCGATCATGGTCAGGTTCTCGCCGCGGCTGACGCCCAGCGCCCCTTCCGCCTGCCGCGCCGAGCTCTTGCCGACCAGCGTGATCACCGGCGTCCGCGCCTGGAACAGGCCGACCAGCCCCGGATCGTTGGCGGCGCTGCGGCCGGAACGGCGCGTCATGCCGAAGGCGCACAGCTTCGCCCGGCGCAGCTCGGGGGGGTTGGTGAAGAAGGCGTCGTCGGTCGGGTTGGCCCCGGGCCAGCCACCCTCGATGTAGTCGATGCCCAAGGCGTCGAGCTCGCGCGCGATCTGCAGCTTGTCCTGGACGGAGAAGTCGACGCCCTGCGTCTGCGCGCC
>JBDHTW010000059.1:0-27040 GCA_039808865.1 Geminicoccaceae bacterium | reverse complement strand
CTCCGGACCGTACCCCATCTGCCGAATCCGCGACCGGTGCCCGAACGCCCGCAGATCGTGCACACCAAACCAGCGATGCGAGCGCAGCTCCTCCCGCCTCTTCTTGCTCATCCCGTCCTGCCTCCCTCAGTAGCCGGAGCCGGCGGTGGCCGGCCACTCGCTGCGCATCCTGGCCACCACGGCCTGGGCGCCGGCGGCCATCAGCCGGGCGTCCGAGGCGATGGTGACGAGCTTGAAGCCCTTCTCGATCATCTTCAGCGCGTATTCGGGCGTGCCGTTGTGGATGCACGGCACGATGCCGTGCTCCTTCGCTTTGCGCGCGATCAGGTCGATCGCCTCGACCACCGGCTGCTCGTCCTGGTCGAAGCGCGGCGTGCAGCCGAGGGCCAGGGACAAATCGGCCGGTCCGACATAGACCGCGTCCAGCCCGTCGACGGCCAGGATCTCGTCCAGATTGTCGAGCGCCTGTCGGGTCTCGATCATCGCGAAGGCGACGACGGTCCGGTTGGCCTCCTTGGCGTAGTCGGCGCCGGCATAGAGCAGGGCCCGGATCGGCCCGAAGCTGCGAGTCCCCTGCGGCGGGTAGCGCATCGCCTGCACGAGCGTCGCGGCGTCGGCCGCGTTGTTCACCATCGGGCAGATGATGCCGTAGGCGCCGGCATCCAGCATCTTCATGATGATGCCGGGGTCGAGCCACGGCACGCGGACGATCGGCATGGTCGCGGTGGTCGAGATCGCGGCCAGCATGCCGACCGCGGCCTGATAGTCGATGACGCCGTGCTGCATGTCGAGGGTGAGCGAATCCCAGCCCGCGTGCGCCATGGTCTCGGCGGAGAACGCGTTCGGGATGGCGAGCCAGCCGTTGACCACGGCCTCGCCCTTGGCCCACTTGCGGCGGATCAGGTTCTCGCGCATCGGCCCGGCCTCAGTCCAGCGGCCGGCCGGGGATCGAGCGCGCGCCGTGGCGGGCGTCCCAGGTGTCCTGGACCTGCTGCAGGATGCCCATCGCCGGCAGCACGGACGGGCCGGAGGCCAGCGGCGGCCGGTTCTCGCGCACCGCGTCGAGGAAGTCGAAGACGATCCGGGCCGCGTTGGCCTGCTCGGATTCGATCGGCGTCTCGCCGTCGGCCGTGCGCAAGGTGCCGCCAAGGATGTCGTAGAAATACGTGTCGCGGTTGGTGACGATCAACTTGTCATAGAAGCGGTAGGTAGCGTGGTAGGAGCCGTGCACCAGAAGCGACTGGTCGGCCTCGGTCTCGACCAGCACGACGCACTCCATCGGGATGCCGGTCTGCTCGTGGCAGGCGCCGTAATAGCTCTGGACTTGGCGGATCGGCGCGCCGTCGAACAGGTACATGCCCAGATCGACGAAATGGCAGAAATGATGCCAGAGGATGTTGTCGGTCCAGTTGCGCTGGTAGCCGGTGGCGCCGACATTGGTCAGCCGCTTGATGAAGAAGCGGCCGGCGATGTGGCGGATCTTCTCCTCGCCGGTACGGCAGCGGGCGAGCAGGGCCTCGCGCTCGCGGCGGAAGCGCATCGGGTGCGACAGCCCGTAGGTCTTGCCGCTCCGCTCGCCTGCCGCGACCACGCGCTTGGCGCCGGCGAGGCTCATCGCGATCGGAATCTCGATCAGCGTGTGCTTGCCGGCCTCGAGGCAGGCCACCGCCTGCGCCTCGTGCTGGTCGCTGGGGGTGCCGAGGATCACCACGTCGATCTCGGGATCGGCCAGCGCCTCCTCCAGCGTGGCCGCGACCTTCCTATAGCCGTAGCGCTGCGCGAACGCCTTGGCCGCGTCCAGCCGCCGGCCGACCACGGTGTGCAGCACCGCGTCCGTCTGCTGCAGCGCCTC
Organism: Geminicoccaceae bacterium; assembly: GCA_039808865.1. Taxonomy (GTDB): domain Bacteria; phylum Pseudomonadota; class Alphaproteobacteria; order Geminicoccales; family Geminicoccaceae; genus Benzoatithermus. The sequence goes on along the minus strand of JBDHTW010000059.1, from coordinate 25,188 downwards.
GGAATGCCAGACGCCCATCATGCCGTAGCCGACCATGCAGACATTCATCGTACGTGCTCCTGCTCAGTGCAGCTTCAGGCGGGGGTCGGTGCGCAGCCGGAGCAGGTTGATCAGGCTGACGAGCGCCACCCAGAGGAAGCCGTGCACGGCCAGTTGGTGCTGTTTGTCGAGGCGGAGGTAGGTCAGCCTGGCCGGCGCGCCGGCCGCGATCCCGTGCAGCAGCGGCTTCCGGACGTGGGCGGGACGGACGTCGGCCAGCGTGATCTGCGCCTGGCGGCGCCGCCCCAGCCGGTGGCCGAGGGCCGTGGCCAGCACGATGCCGGACGCGGCCTGCTCCGCCTCGACGCTCCGGGCCGTCGTTCCCGTCGGCTCCACGGCCGAGGCGCGCATCGATCCGCTCCCTAGCGCATCGTCGGCATGACGAAGTCCGCACCCTTGCGGATGCCGGTCGGCCAGCGCGAGGTGATGGTCTTCAGGCGGGTGTAGAAGCGCACGCCCTCGGGCCCGTGCATGTGGTGGTCGCCGAACAGGGACGCCTTCCAGCCGCCGAAGCTGTGGAACGCCATCGGCACCGGGATCGGAACGTTGATGCCGACCATGCCGACCTCGACCTGATGCGCGAACTCGCGCGCGGCATCGCCGTCGCGGGTGAAGATCGCGGTGCCGTTGGCGAAGGCGTGGCCGGCGATCAGCGCCGCCGCTTCCTGGTAGTCCTTGGCCCGGGCGATCGACAGCACCGGCCCGAAGATCTCCTCCCGCCAGATCGTCATGTCCTTGGTGACGCGGTCGAACAGCGTGCCGCCGAGGAAGAAGCCGCCCTCGTAGCCTTGCATCTTGAAGTCACGGCCGTCGACGACGAGCTCGGCCCCCTCGGCCACGCCCCGGTCGATGTAGCCCTTGACCTTGGCCAGATGCGCGCCGGTGATCAGCGGCCCCATCTCGGCCTCGCGGTCGGTGCCCGGGCCGATCTTCAGCGCCTGGATCTTGGGCACCAGCCGTTCGACCAGCGCATCGGCGACCTGGTCGCCGATCGGCACCGCTACCGAGATCGCCATGCAGCGCTCGCCAGCGGCGCCGTAGGCCGCCCCCATCAGCGCGTCGACGGCCTGGTCGAGGTCGGCGTCGGGCATGACGATCATGTGGTTCTTGGCCCCGCCCAGCGCCTGGCAGCGCTTGCCGGTTCGGGCCGCGGTCTCGTAGATGTACTTCGCGATCGGGGTCGAGCCGACGAAGCTCACCGCTGCGATGCCGGGATGGTGCAGGATGGCGTCGACCGCCTCCTTGTCGCCGTGCACCACCTGGAACACGCCGTCCGGCACACCGGCTTCCTTGAGCAGCTCGGCCAGGATCAGCGCACCCGACGGCACGCGCTCGGAGACCTTGAGGACGAAGCAGTTGCCGCAGGCGAGCGCCACCGGGAACATCCACATCGGCACCATGACCGGGAAGTTGAACGGCGTGATCCCGGCCACCACGCCCAAGGGCTGGCGCAAGGAGTGGCTGTCCACCCGCGTACCGACGTTCTCGGTGACCTCGCCCTTGAGCAGCTGCGGCGCTCCGGTCGCGAACTCGACCACCTCGACGCCACGCGCGATCTCGCCCAGCGCATCGGAATAGACCTTGCCGTGCTCGGCCACGATGACCGACGCGATCCGGTCCTGGTTCTCCTCGAGCAGGCGCAAGAAGCGGTTGAGGATGCGCGCCCGGCGCAACGGCGTCGTCATCGCCCAGGCGGGGAACGCCGCCTTCGCGATCGCCACCGCCTCGTCGACCTCGGCCGTGCTGGCCAGCGGCACCGTGCCCTGCTGCTCGCCGGTCGCCGGGTTGAACACCGGCGCGGTCCGCCCGCTCCGCCCGGGAACGAACTTGCCGCCGATGAAATGCTGGATCTCGGTTGGCATGACGCGCAACCTCCGCTGCTCGTGGGTCATGGGGCGCGCGGCCCCGGCGTTCAGGCGATCTCGAGCCCGACCTGCGCGGCCGTGGCCCTGATCGTCGCGTAGCCCTTCCTGGCGTAGGTCAGGGGATGCGCCTTCTTCGGGTCCTGCTCGGCCTCGCAGATCAGCCAGCCGCTGTAGCCGGCGTCCGCGATCGGCTGCAGGGCGGCCACGAAGTCGACGCAGCCATCCCCCGGTACCGTGTAGACGCCGTTGAGCACCGAATCGAGGAAGCTCCAGCGCTCCTCCCGCGCCTGCTTCAGCACCTCGGCGCGCACGTCCTTCATGTGGACGTGGTTGATGCGCTTGGCCCACTTGCGTGCGATCGGCGCCGGATCGTCGCCGGCAAAGGTGAAGTGGCCGGTGTCGAACAGGAGGCCCAGCGAGTCGGGCGTGCCCGCGAGCAGGCGGTCGACCTCGTGCGCCCGCTCGATCACCGTGCCCATGTGATGGTGGAAGGCCATGGCCACGCCGTTGGCCGCCATCCAGTCGGCGAGCTGGCCGATCCGCTCGAGCCAGCCCGGCCACTCGGCCTCGCTCATCACCGGCCGGTCGGCCACCGGCACGTTGCGCTGGCCCTGCACGGTGCCGGCGGTCTCGGCCCAGACCACGACCTTGCAGCCGCAAGCCTTGAGCAGCTCAAAATGTGGCCGCATCGCCGCGATTTCGTCCTCGACCGAGCGCGTGCGCAGATCGCCGCTGTGCCAGCCCGAGACCAGCTCGAGCCCGTACTTGCCGAGGACCGCCTGCACCTCCTTGGCATCGTTGGGGAACTTGCCGCCCTTCTCGATGCCGACGAAGCCGGCCTCCGCCGCCTCCTTGAGGCAGGTCTCGAGCGGCGTCTCGCCGCCGAGCTCCGGCATGTCGTCGTTGGTCCAGGCGATCGGGTTGGTGCCCAGCTTGACGCTCATCTTGCCCACCTTGTTGCGTTCGGTTGCGTGGCCGCGCGGGTGTCAGCCCATCGCCTGCGCGGCGCGCGCCTTGAGGTAGCCGGCATGGGCCGCGTTGACCTCGCGCCGCGGCGAGGTCTCGGGGACGGCCACATCCCACCAGGCGCCACCCGCCTCGGTGGTCGGCATGGGGTCGGTGTCGATCACGACGACGTAGGTCTTCGGCGAGGCCTTGGCCCGCTGCAGCGCCAGCTCGAGATCGCCGATGCCGGTCACCTTCTCGGCTTCCGCACCCAGGCTGCGCGCATGGGCGGCGAAATCGATCCAGCCATCGTCGACGCGGTGGTCGACGTCGCGGATCAGGTTGTTGAAGTTGGCGCCGCCGCAGGCGCCCTGCAGACGGTTGATGCAGCCATAGCCCCGATTGTCGAGCACGGTGACGATCAGCTTCTGGCCGAGCATCACCGACGTCTGCAGCTCGGCATTCAGCATCATGTAGCTGCCGTCGCCGACCATGACGAATATTTCGCGCTCGGGCAGCGCCATCTTCACGCCGAGCCCGCCGGCGATCTCGTAGCCCATGCAGGAGAAGCCGTATTCCATGTGGTAGCCGTTGGGCTTCTTGGCCCGCCACAATTTGTGCAGCTCGCCCGGCAGCCCACCCGCGGCGCAGACCACAACGCCGTCCGCGCCGGCGGCGCGGTTGACCGCCCCCACGACCTGGGCGTCGGTCGGCAGCTCGACATTGCTCGGGGCGGTGCCGTGATCGACGGCGGCGTTCCACTCCGCCACCAGCGCCCGGGTCCGCTCGGCCCATGCGGGTACGGCCGCGTGGTCGCCCAGCGCCTTGCTCAGATCCTCGAGCGTCCGCTTCGCGTCGCCGATGATCGAGACCGCGCCGTGCTTGGCGGAATCGTAAGGTGTGATGTTGAGCTGCACGAGCTTGGCGGAGCCGGGCAGCAGTGCCCGGCTGCCGGTGGTGAAGTCCTGCAGCCGCGTGCCGACGCCCAAGATCACGTCGGCCTCCCGGGCCAGCGTGTTCGCCGCCGAGCTGCCGGTGACGCCGATCGAGCCCACGGCCTGCGGATGGTCCCAGGCGATCGAGCTCTTGCCGGCCTGGCTCTCGGCCACCGGGATGCCATGCTTGGCGGCGAACGCGGCGAGCGTCGCCGTGGCCTCGCTGAACAGCACCCCGCCGCCGGCCACGATCAGCGGCCGCTCGGCCGCGCGCAGCAGCTCGACCACGCGGGCCAGCTCGTCGGCGTCGGCGCCCGGCCGGCGCAGCGTGGCGCGGACACGCGGCGCGAAGAATTCCTCGGGATAGTCGTAGGCCTCGGCCTGCACGTCCTGGCACATCGCCAGCGTGACCGGGCCACACTCGACCGGATCGGTCAGCACCTGCATGGCGCGGGGCAGGGAGGTCAGGAGCTGCTCGGGCCGGGTGATGCGGTCCCACCAGCGCGAGACCGGGCGGAAGCAGTCGGTAACCCCCAGCGTGGCATCGTCGAAGTTCTCGATCTGCTGCAGCACCGGGTCGGGCCGGCGGTTGGCGAACACGTCGCCGGGCAGGAACAGGACCGGCAGCCGATTGACGTGCGCCACACCCGCCGCGGTGAGCATGTTCATCGCACCCGGCCCGATCGAGGTCGTGCACGCCATCATCTGCCGGCGGTTCTTCGCCTTGGCGAAGGCCACCGCCGCCAGGGCCATGCCCTGCTCGTTGTGCGCCCGGAACGTCGGCAGCGTCGCGCGCGCCTGATGGAGCGCCTCGCCGAGGCCGGCCACGTTGCCGTGCCCGAAGATCGCCCAGCAGCCGGCGAACAGCGGCGCTTCCCGGCCGTCGAGCAACGTGCGCTGCGCCGCCAGATACCGGACGACGGCCTGTGCCGCCGTCAGCCTCACCGTGGCCATTCCAACGCCTCCCTTGATGGTCTCGCCCCGTGACGGCGGGCGTTCAGCGCCCGACCTCGACCACGCGGCCGGTCTGCAGGCTCTCGAGCGCGGCATCGGCGAGGCGCAGCGCCTCGCGGCCCTCGGCGAAGCCGGCGAGCGGCCTGGTGCCCTGCTCGACGCAGTCGACGAAATGGTCGATCTCGGCGTCGTAGGCCTCGCGGTAGCGCTCGATGAAGAAGTGCAGGACCGGATCTTGCGCCGCGGTCCGCTCCGCCCCCCAGGCCTCGACCGTGGTCGGGCGGCGGTTGCCGGCCTGCAGCATGCCCTTCGCGCCGAACGCCTCGACGCGCTGGTCGTAGCCGTAGGCGCAGCGCCGGCTGTTGTTGATGTGCACCAGCGCGCCCGAGGCGGCGCGCAAGACCACCATGGCGGCGTCGACGTCGCCGATCGCCTTGATGCCGGGGTCGATCAGGTTCGCCCCCATGGCCTGCACCGCGACGATGTCGCCGGCGAGGTAACGGGCCATGTCGAAATCGTGGATGGTCATGTCGCGAAACAGCCCGCCCGAGGCCTTCAGATACTCGGCCGGAGCCGGGGCGGGATCGCGGCTGGTGATCACCACCTGCTCGAGCTGGCCGATCTCGCCGGCCACGACGCGGTCGCGCAAGGCCTTGAACGACGGGTCGAAGCGGCGGTTGAAACCCAGCATCACCAGGGGATCGAGCCCACCGATCTCGGCCCAGCAGGCATCCACGCGCCGCAGGTCGAGGTCGATCGGCTTCTCGCACAACACCGCCTTCCCGGCTTTGACGGCTCGGGTCAGAAGCTCGACATGGGTGTCGGTCGAGGAGGCGATGAACACCGCCTCGATCCGGGCGTCGGCCAGGACGGCATCGACCGAGGCCACGGCCTCGGCCCCGAATTCGGCCGCCACCGCCTGGGCCGCCGCCTCGACCACGTCGTAGACCGCCACCAGCGCCGCCCGCGGATGGGCCGCGATGTTGCCCGCGTGCATCCGGCCGATCCGGCCGCAACCCAAAACGGCGAACTTGACCACTCTCAACCTCCCTGGGCGGCCGCGGACGCAGCCGAACCGCCTTTGCCACTTGTCGGACGGGCGAAACTCGTCGCCCCTCCCGCGATTTCTACGGTCGATGTCCGATACTTGTCGGTGGCGACCGCGGCGTTGCCTTCTTAGAATGCATATTTCATATCGATGCAAGTATTAAAATTTTCATGTGCCCGACTCGGTCGCCGCAAGCCTGGCCGCGGCATCGCCCGAGCCAAGCTCCGCCGTGGTCGCGATGGCCAGATGCCGGCCGAACTCGACCACGAGGGCCAAGGCGATGCACGTCGACGTCGACAGGTCGCGCGGCGGTCCACCCGAGCCGTTCGGCCGTGTCGGCACGGTTCAGGTCCCGCAGCGCGCGTGCCGTCGCGCCGATCAGGCGATCGGGCGGGGTGGCGTCGGACCACGGCATCGGATCGCACGCGAAGCGCGCCACCATCCTGGCATTCCTTGTGAGGGACCTTGGCGCGAAGCGCCCGATCGCCAGCGCCCGGCTGGCGACCTAATGAAACAAAAATTTCATCTGCCCGCAAGTCCGAAATGAAACGAAAATTTCATTCCGTGGCGACGGCGAGGGTCGGACCGACGCTAGTCGGCCGCGGCGGGCGCGAGATCGGAACGGTCTCGCGCCGGATCGACGGCGTCCGTGCTCGTGGCCAGCGCCGCCTCGTCGTGACGCCGCCTCGTGCGCCGGCCGCCTCGCCGGCCCTGCTCGCTCAGGCGCTGGCCGAGATGGACGATCAGGGCCAGGGCCAGGCACATCGTGGCCGAAAGGGAGCGGAAGTCCTGCAGTTCGGCATCCTGGATCTCGAACGCGACCTTGGCGAGCGGGATGAGCGGGCTGAGCGGGCTGTCGGTGACGGCCACTATCGGCACGCCACGCTCGTCCGCGCGCTGCGCGACGGCCAGCGTCTCCGGCGCATAGGGCGCGAAGCTCACGGCGATCAGGGCGTCGTGCCGGGTCATGAGGTTGGCCTGATGCAGGGTCATCCCGCCGACGCCGTCCAGAAGATGCGTCCGCAGGCCGAGCTGGCCGATGGTGTAGGCGAGATAGGTCGCGACCGAGAAGGCTCGCCGCTGCCCCACGACGTGGATGGCGTCGGCCTGCGCGAGCACGCCGACGGCGTTCTCGAGCTGTTCCGCCCGGGTCGTCCCGCGCAGGTGCTCGAGCGCGCGGATGCCGGCTTCGGCCAATCGATCCAGCAGCGAGGCCGGGCTGCTGCCGTCGGCGGTCCGCCGCAGCGCCTTGATGCGCTCGGCATAGTCCGTGGTCCGCTCGACCAGTTGCGAGCGGAACACGCGCTGCATCGCCGAGAAGCCGTCATAGCCGAAGGCGCTGGCGAAGCGGATCAGGCTCGATGGTGGCACCTGGGCGCGTTCGGCGATCACGGCGATGGTCTCGAGCGCCATGTCGTTCGGGTTGTGCAGCGCGTACTCGGCCACCTGCCGCAGGCGTGGACTGAGGTCCTCCCGCTTGGCCGTGATCTCGGCCTTCAGCAGATCGTAGCTGGTCGTCACGATGCATCTTCCTCGTGCGTCACGCACCGGACCGGCACGCGGTCCCGTCGACGCTGGAAACAGCATTCCACAGCCCGATGAAGAATGGAACCGGCGTTCGACGATCCGGCGGCGGCCCAGACGAAAGCGCCCCACCGGCCATGGCCGGTGGGGCGCGCCGTCAACTCGTGTGCCGCACGCCGCGGCTCGCACCGACGATCACGGCTCGTTTTTTTTCAAGTGATGACGGAGGGTTGGTGGCGGGCGGTGCGTGGTGCGATGTCGGCGAGGCTGTTGGCGAGGGCGATGAGGTCGGCCAGGGCCTGCTGGGTGTCCTGGTCGTGGCGGGCGGGATCGGCCTCGAAGCGCTCGATGTAGACGCGCAAGGTGGCGCCGGCGGTGCCGGTGCCGGAGAGGCGGTAGACGATGCGCGAGCCGTCGGTGAACAGGATGCGGATGCCCTGGGCGGTGCTGACCGAGCCGTCGACCGGGTCGGTGTAGGCGAAGTCGTCGGCGGCGGCGACGGTGTAGGCGCCGTGCCGGGTGCCGGGCAGGGCGGCGAGCTGGTCGCGCAGATGCGCCATCAGGCCGTTGGCGGCGGCGGCGTCGACCTCCTCGTAATCGTGCCGCGAGTAGTAGTTGCGGCCGTAGCTGCGCCAGTGCTCGCGCACGATGTCCAGCGCCGGCTGGCGGCGGACCGCCAGCACGTTGAGCCACAGCAGCACGGCCCACAGCCCGTCCTTCTCGCGCACGTGGTCCGAGCCGGTGCCGGCGCTCTCCTCGCCGCAGATGGTGGCCATGCCGGCGTCGAGCAGGTTGCCGAAGAACTTCCAGCCGGTGGGGGTCTCGAAGCACGGCACGCCCAGGGCCTGCGCCACCCGGTCGGCGGCGGCGCTGGTCGGCATCGAGCGGGCGATGCCCTTGATGCCGGCGCGGTAGCCCGGCGCCAGGTGGGCGTTGGCGGCGAGGATGGCCAGGCTGTCGGAGGGGGTGATGAAGATGCCGCGGCCGATGACCAGGTTGCGGTCGCCGTCGCCGTCGGAGGCGGCGCCGAAGTCGGGCGCGGCATCGGACAGCATCAGCTCGTACAGCTCTCTGGCGTGGACCAGGTTCGGGTCGGGATGATGCCCGCCGAAATCCGGCGAGGGCACGCCGTTGACCACGGTGCCGGCCGGGGCGCCCAGCGCCCCTTCGAGGATGGCCCGGGCGTAGGGGCCGGTCACCGCGTGCATGGCGTCGAAGCGCATGGTGAAGCCGCCGGCGAACAGCGCCCGCAGCGCGTCGAAGTCGAACAGCCGTTGCATCAGCTCCTGGTAGTCGGCCACCGGATCGACCACCTCGACGGTCATGCCGCCGACCGTCCGGGTCGCGACCTGGTCCAAATCGAGGTCGGGGACGTCGAGGATGCGGTACTCGCGGATGGTCCGGGTGTGCTCGAAGATGGCGTCGGTCACCTTCTCCGGCGCCGGGCCGCCATTGCCGGTGTTGTACTTGATGCCGAAGTCGCCGTGCGGGCCGCCGGGGTTGTGCGAGGCCGAGAGGATGATGCCGCCGAAGGCCGCGTGCTTGCGGATCACGCAGGACGCGGCCGGCGTCGACAGCAGCCCGCCCTGGCCGACGAGCACGCGGCCGAAGCCGTTGGCCGCGGCCATCTTGATGACGATCTGGACGACCTGGCGGTTGAAGTAGCGGCCGTCGCCGCCCACGACCAGGGTCTGCCCGGCCTGGCCCTCGAGGCTGTCGAAGATCGCCTGGACGAAGTTCTGCACGTAGTGCGGCTGCTCGAAGACCACGACCTTCTTGCGCAGGCCGGAGGTGCCGGGCTTCTGGTCGCTGAACGGGGTCGTGGCGACGGTGCGGATCATGGCGGGGTGTCCGGCTGCGGAGGTGAGCTGGCCACGGCTGGCCAGCAGCTGGCGGTAGAGCGCGGCGTACTGCCCGGCGGGGCGCTGCCAGGACACCTGGCGGGTCATCGCCCGGGCCTGCAGCCGCGGCCACGCCTGGGGCCGCGCCTTCAGCGCGGCGGCGCGGCCGAGCGCGCCGCCGAGCCCGGCCGCGGTGACCGGGCCGAACAGGATGCCGGTGGCGACGCCGTCGACCAGTGCCGCCTCGTTGGCGTCGATCACCGTGTCGGCGAGGCCGCCGACGCGGGCGACGATCGGGATGGTGCCGTAGCGCAGGCCGTAGAGCTGGGTCAGGCCGCACGGCTCGAACCGCGACGGGACCAGGATCGCGTCGGCGCCGCCCTGGACCAGGTGCGACAGCTTCTCGTCGTAGCCGAAGACGCAGCCGACCCGGCCGGGATGCGCGGCGGCGGCGGCGCGGAAGCCGGCCTCGAGGCCGGGCTCGCCGGAGCCGAGCAGCGCGAGCTGGCCGCCGTGCGCGAGCAGCACCGGCAGGGCGGCGAGCAGCAGGTCCAGGCCCTTTTGCGCGGTCAGCCGGCTGACCACGGTGCAGAGCAGGCCGGCCGGGTCGTAGTCGAGCCCGAAGCGGGTCTGCACCGCGGCCCGGTTGGCCGCCCGGCCGCCCAGATCGTCCGGGGTGTAGCGGGCCGGCAGGGCCGGGTCGGTCGCCGGGTCCCACACCGTGTCGTCGATGCCGTTGACGATGCCGACCAGGTCGGCCGCCCGCGCGCGCAGCAGCCCGTCCAGCCCCATGCCCTCGGCCGGGGTCTGGATCTCCTCGGCGTAGGTCGGGCTGACCGTGGTCAGCCGGTCGGCGTAGTAGAGGCCGGCCTTGAGGAACCCGACCCGGCCCCAGGCCTCGTAGCCCTCGACCTGGAAGCCCTGCGGCGGCAGGCCGAGCTCGCCGATGCAGCCGGCGTCGAACAGGCCGTGGAAGGCGAGGTTGTGCACGGTCAGCACGGTGGCCGGGCGGTTCTCGGCGGCGAAGGCCAGATAGGCCGCCGCCAGCCCGGCCTGCCAGTCGTGCGCGTGCACGAGGTCGGGGCGCCAGCCGCCGTGCCGGCCGAGGCCGATCTCGGCGGCGACGCGGCCGAGCAGGCCGTAGCGCCGGTAGTTGTCCGGCCAGTCGCGGCCGTCGGGGCCGAGATAGGGGTTGCCCGGCCGCCCGTAGAGGTGCGGCGCGTCGAGCAGCAGGAGCTCCTGGCCGATGGCGCTGCGCGCCGCCAGCAGCCGGACCGGGCCGCCGAACGCCTCGCCGAGATCGGCCACCGTCTCGGTCCGGGGCAGCTGGGCCAGCACGCTGCTGTAGCCGGGGAGCAGCGTGCGCACGGCGATCCCGAGCGGGGCCAGCGCCGCCGGCAGGGCCCCGGCCACGTCGGCCAGCCCCCCGGTCTTGATCAGCGGGTAGAGCTCCGACGCGACCGACAGAACGCGCACGGGGCCTAACCCTCCATCCGGTCGAGCATCGGCTGGGTGATCAGGCAGATGCCCTTGGCGGTGCGGCGGAAGCGCCTGGCGTCGAGTTCCGCGTCCTCGCCGACGACGAGGCCTTCGGGGATCTGCACGCCGCGGTCGATGACCACGTTCTTCAGCCGCGCCGAGCGGCCGATGTCGACGTAGGGCTGCAGCACGGCGCCCTCGAGCACGGCGTAGGAGTGCACGGTGACGCCGGTGCAGAGCAGCGAATCGCGGACCGCCGCGCCGGAGACGATGCAGCCGCCGGAGACCAGCGAGTTCACCGCCTGGCCGCGCCGGCCGTCCTCGTCGTGCACGAACTTGGCCGGCGGGGTGATCTCGGCGTAGGTCCAGATCGGCCAGTTGCGGTCGTAGAGGTCGAGCGCCGGCACGAAGCTGGTCAGGTCGATGTTGGCCTCCCAGTAGGCGTCGACCGTGCCGGCGTCGCGCCAGTAGGCTTCCGCCTCGGTGTCCGACTTCACGCAGGAGGTGGCGAAGCGGTGCGCCACCGCCTTGCCGTGCTCGACCAGGTAGGGAATGATGTTGTTGCCGAAGTCGCGGGCCGAGTCCGGGTTGGCGGCGTCGCGGCGCAGCTGGTCGAACAGCAGGTCGGTGCGGAAGACGTAGATGCCCATGCTGGCCAGGGCCATCTCCGGGTTGCCCGGGATGCCCGGCGGGTCCTTGGGCTTCTCGAGGAACGAGACGATCCGGTCGTTCGCGTCGACGTGCATCACGCCAAAGCCGGTGGCCTCCAGGCGCGGCACCTCGAGGCAGCCGATGGTCACGTCGGCGCCGGAATCGACGTGCTGCTGCAGCATCACCCCGTAGTCCATCTTGTAGACGTGATCACCGGCCAGGATGATCATGTACTCGGGGCCGTAGGACTCGATGATGTCGATGTTCTGGTAGACCGCGTCGGCCGTGCCCTCGTACCACTGCGTCTCCGACACGCGCTGGCTCGCCGGCAGGATGTCGAAGCTCTCGTTGCGCTCCGGGCGCAAGAAGTTCCAGCCGCGCTGCAGATGGCGGATCAGGCTGTGCGCCTTGTACTGCGTCGCCACGCCGATCCGCCTGATGCCGGAGTTGATCGCGTTGGACAAGGCGAAGTCGATGATCCGGGCCTTGCCGCCGAAATAGACCGCGGGCTTGGCCCGCCGGTCGGTCAGCTCGTACAGGCGCGAGCCGCGCCCCCCGGCCAGGACGTAGGCCATCGAGTTGCGCGGCAGGGCACCGGAACGATGGATGGTCGACATGGTGGTTACCTCCCTGGGTCGTGCCGGTGCTCAGGCCTCACCGACGAAGAACAGCGTCGCCAACGGCGGCAGCGTGATTTTGGCGGAGTAGGGCTGCCCGTGCCAGGGCTCGGCCGTGGCCTCGACGCCGCCGAGATTGCCCATGCCCGAGCCGCCGTAGAGCGTGGCGTCGGTGTTCAGCGTCTCGCGCCAGCGGCCGGGCGCCGGCAGGCCGATCCGGTAGTCCGGGCGCGGCACCGGGGTGAAGTTGCAGACCACGAGCACCGAAGGGGTGCCGGGCCGGCCGTGGCGCAGCCAGGCGAACACCGAATGCGCCGCATCGTTGGCCTCGACCCAGGCGAACCCGGCGCCGTCGCAGTCGCGCTGGTGCAGCGCCGGCAGCGCCCGGTAGAGATGGTTCAGATCCTTGACCAGGAGCTGCACGCCCTTGTGCCAGCCAATGTCGAGCAGGTGCCAGTCCAGGCTCTGCTGGTGGTTCCATTCGCCGCCTTGCGCGAACTCCTGGCCCATGAACAGCAGCTTCTTGCCGGGATGGCCCCACATGAAGCCGTAATAGGCGCGCAGGTTGGCGAACTTCTGCCAGGTGTCGCCGGGCATCCGGGCCAGGATCGAGCCCTTGCCGTGCACGACCTCGTCGTGGCTCAGCGGCAGCACGAAGTTCTCCGAAAAGGCGTAGAGCAGGCCGAAGGTCATCTGGTGGTGGTGCCAGGCGCGGTGCGCCGGATCCTTGCCCATGTATTCCAGGGTGTCGTGCATCCACCCCATGTTCCACTTGTAGCCGAAGCCGAGCCCGCCGGCCCAGGTCGGCCGGGAGACGCCGGGCCAGGCGGTCGATTCCTCGGCCACCGTCATGATGCCGGCGGCCTGGGCGTAGGCCAGCTCGTTCATCCGGCGCAAGAAGTCGACCGCCTCGAGGTTCTCGCGCCCGCCGAACTTGTTGGGCACCCACGCGTCCGCCTGGCGCGAGTAGTCGAGGTAGAGCATCGAGGCCACCGCATCGACCCTGAGCCCGTCGATGTGGTAGCGCTCGAGCCAGAACAGCGCGTTGGCGTGCAGGAAGTTGGCCACCTCGGTGCGGCCGAAATTGTAGATCAGCGTGTTCCAGTCCTGGTGGAAGCCCTGCCGCGGGTCGGCATGCTCGTAGAGCGCGGTGCCGTCGAAGCGCCCGAGCCCGTGCGCGTCGGTCGGGAAGTGCCCCGGCACCCAGTCCAGCAGCAGGCCGAGGCCGGCGGCGTGGCAGCGGTCGACGAAGCGGGCGAAGTCCTGCGGCGTGCCGTGCCGGCTGGTCGGCGCGAACAGCCCGACCGGCTGGTAGCCCCACGAGCCGTCGAACGGGTGCTCGTTGATCGGCAAAAGCTCGAGATGGGTGAAGCCCAGCCCGGTGGCGTAGGCGACGAGGCGCTCGCCCAGCTCGTCGTAGCTGAGGAAGCGGTCGCCCTCGCCGCGCGCCCACGAGCCCAGATGCACCTCGAGGATGCTGATCGGCGCGTCGACCGCCTGGGCGGCGCCGCGCGCCGCGCACCAGCCGGCGTCGTTCCAGCGAAAATCGTCGACCCGGCGCACGACCGAGGCCGTCTGCGGGCGCAGCTCCGCCCCGGTGCCGAGCGGGTCGGCCTTCAGCGGCAGCAGCGTGCCGTCGCCGCCGCGGATCTCGTACTTGTAGAGCGCGCCCTCGTCGAGGCCGGGGATGAAGATCTCCCAGATGCCGACCCCGCCGCGGCGGCGCATCGCGTTGCGCCGGCCGTCCCAGGCGTTGAAGTCGCCGACCACCGAGACCCGCGACGCGTTCGGCGCCCAGACCGCGAAATGCACGCCGCGCACCCCGGCATGCTCGATCGCGTGCGCCCCCAGCCGCTCCCACAGCCGCTGGTGCGTGCCCTCGCGGATCAGGTAGTCGTCCAGGGCCCCGAGCACCGGCGGGTAGCGGTAGGGATCGTGCACCTCCCAGCTGCCGCCGGCATGGTGCGCGCGCAGCACGTAGCCGAACCAGGCCGGCCGGTCCGCCAGCAGGCCCTCGAACAGGCCCACCGGGTGCCGCCGCTCCAGCTCGCCCGCGACCGCCCCCGTCGCCTCCTCGATCACCTCCAGCCGCTCCGCCCCCGGAACCAGCGCCCGGATCACCACACCCCCCGCCACCGCGTGCGGACCCAAAACCGCAAACGGATCGTCATGCCGCGCCTCAGCCAAGGCCGTAAGCGCAGCCTCCTCGAGACGATGCTCGGCGGTCAGTTCACCCATCCCCTCCAACCCGCGCTGGCGTGGCCCGACCGTTCGAAGTGATCGCTTCTGCCGCCGGTCGGACCGTCACGGCTGGCCAAGAGCGGGCCACCTCCGCGCTGGACACGGTTGGTCCAGGGGCCGCCGGACGGACCGGCCGCTGACGACCCGGTCTCGCTCAGGGCGAACGTTCGCCTGGCTGCAGCACGAGGAGGGACTCCGAGCCGAAAGCGGTCTTCGTTGGTCGGGCGATCGTGCGACATTCCACCCCGATCCACTCTTCCCATGCCGCGCACGACTCCGATCGTCTTTCAATTTTCCGCAACCGATTACGGAAACCCTGGAAAACAATGCCGCCTGGAAAAGCAGCCGTGGCCAGCTCACGATCCGTCGCCGCCACAACCGGCCGGATGAAAATCACGCTCACCCCATCAAGAAGATGATCTCGACAATTCAATGCGGTGGAGGGCTCGCCAAGCAGAATTCATCGAATTCTTGTCGCGCGCATCTGGTCTGTGACTGACTCGACCCGCAGCCGCGGCTACGCCGGCTGATGCGTTCGCACATTGTCCTGACCGAGCTGGTGCGACCTTGGATCTTCTTCTGATCTGCATGCGCCCAGCTCCGCTCCTTCAAGCCGGGGGCAAGGCCGTGCACGAAACGGCGCCACGGCACGAGCGGCCAAAGGGATGCGGCTAGCGAAGCCGACGGTGGCCGCCCCGGCCCGCTCAGATCCTGAGCCGGCCGGTGGCGCGCAGCTCGTTGCGGCGGCGCTTCCAGATCTCGGTCGGCCAGCGGCGCTTGGCGCAGATCCAGTCCTCCGGGCAGGCCCGGATCCACTGCTCGAACAGGGCGTTCAGCCGCGTCATCATCTCCAGGGCCGCCTGCGCCGGCTGACGGGCACCCAGGCTGGAGGTCACCGGCGGATGGAAGGTGGCGCGAAAGCGTGCGCCGGGCAGGCGCTCGAGCTGCACCGGGACCAGCGCCATCTTGAGCCTGAGCGCCAGCCGCGCCGGCCAGACCGTCGTCGGGGCCGGATGGCCGAAGAACGGCAGCAGCGGCTGGCCGTCGTGCCGCCCGTCGACGAACATGCCGACGTGATCGCCCCGCTCGACGGCCGCCAGCACGCCGCGCAGGCCATCCGTCACCTTGATGAAGCCGCAGGGCATGTGCTCGCGGTAGCGCGCGACGGTCGCCTCGACGCGCTGGTTGCTCCGCCCGGCGAACATCACCGACACCGGCAGCCCGGCGAGGTGGCCGGCGAGGGCGTGCACGTTCCAGTTGGCCTGATGCATCCCGACCAGCATCAGGCGCTGCTCGCCCCGCCGCGCCGGAGAGAGGTCCAGCCGCGACACCACCTCGACCCTGGGCGGGCCACCGCTGCCGGCGATCGCCGGCAGATGCGGATACTCGGCCAGGGTGGCGAAGATCCGGCCCCAGATGGCGCGCCCGGTGGCGTCGACCCAGGCCTCGTCGTGTTCGGGAAACGCCAGACGCAGGTTGCGCTGCACGTGCTCGTGCTGGCGCAGCCGCGGCCCAAGACCGCGCCCCAGCGCATCACCGATCGTGGAGGCGTGCTCGACCGCCAAGGTCGCGGACAGATTGCCGGACAGGCTGAGCGTGTGTGCCTCGAGCCGGTGGAGCCAGCCGTCGATGGCTGCCGAATCCGAGGCCAGGCGTCGCATCGTGCGGCTGAAGTACAGCCTCGCCATGAATCGTCGCGATCTCCTTGCCGCACCTGCGACAACCTGGGGATGTCCGTGTCGGGTGTTCGTCATCCAACAGTAACGAAACTGCCGAGCCCCCGAAAGGGGTCGGCCGGTCGCCGCGCACTGCCCAGTCGTTCGGCGGCAAGGCTTGCCGGCAACGCGGCCAAGACGGTGCTTCGGGCACGTGGTCAGGCGGCTTCCCGCCGTGCGCGGTCGTCCGTGGCGGCGGCCGGGCCGGAACCGGCGAGCAGATCGCGGTACTGCCGCAGCAGGTCGAGACCTTGCTCCATCGTGACCAGCAGCTGGTATGCCGCCGCGACGTTGCGGCCAGCCGCATCCAGGTGGCGGACGAGCCGACGCTGGCGCTCCATCGAGGCCTCGATCCGGGTGAGATGCTGGGCGAGCAGGGCAGGGTCGGGCACGGCTGCGGCCCCGGGCCCGCCCGGCATCGTGCCGCTCCCACCGTCCTTCGGGCTTCCTTCTGGCCGCCCGCCGCCGGCCTCGGCGTAGCGGACGCCGTGCCCCATCCCATCGACGGCGGCCAGGAATCGCACCCCGGAGCGCTCGAGCGCCTGCATCGCCCGTTGCACCGAGGCGGCCCGTGGCCGCAGCCGGCCGGCCTCGATCGCGTGGATCGTGGCTGCATGCATGCCGGCCTGTGCCGCCACGCTGGCCTGCGTCCTCCCCAGGAGGTAGCGGGCAGCACGGAAAAGCCGACCGAGACGAGTCGGATCGTCGGGCAACATCCGCTTTCCCACAATTCTTGATTCCGCGCGCCTACATGCCATGCGGGGGCGGCGTCCGACACAACAATCCGGGACGGTTCACGCGCCTAGCCGTCGCAGGGGCAGCGACCGGCCGCTGCCCGCGGGCGCGACAGGCTTGCGCCTCGGGCTCAGTCGACCGCCGCCCGGCGCACGAGGTCGGTGACGGTGCCGTCGCGATATTCCGAGACCGCGACGACCGGACCGTCGGCGCGGGCAGGAGGACGACCCGTGGCGTCGCGCGCGGCCAGCGCGTGCAGCTCCTCGATCGACCTCAGCGGCAGGCCGGCCGCCCGCAGCCGCAGGGCAAGCTCGGCTTGGCCCGGGTTCACCGCGATCCCGGCCTCGGTCACCAGCACGTCGACGGTCTCGCCCGGTGTCGTCAGCGTGCCGACCCGCTCGACGACCTTGGGGAAGCCCGCGGCGGTCAGCCGGCTGGTGATGATGGCGAGCTTGGCCCCCGCAGCGGTGTCGGCGTGGCCGCCCGAGCCGCCCATGATGACGCCATCGGCCTTGGTGGTGACGTTGACGTTGAAGTCGAGGTCGATCTCGGTGGCGCCGAGGATCACCGCGTCCAGCATGTTGACGACCGGCCCGCGATTCATCGGGTTGGCGTACATCGAGGCCGACATGCTCTGGTGTGCCGGGTTGCGCCGATAGGACTCGACGGCGGCGAGGTCGAAGCACTGCACGTCGAGCAGCGCGCGGAACAGGCCGGCCTCCAGCATGTCGACGTGGAAGCCGGTGATGCCGCCCGCGGCGAAGCTGCCGGCGATCCGCTCGTCGAGCATCCGCCGCTTCACCAAGGCCGCCGTGGCCAGCGAAATGCCGCCAGCACCGGTCTGAAAGGAGAAGCCGTCGCGCAGCAGCCCGCTCGCGGCGATGACCGCGGCGGCGGTGTCGGCGAGCTTGAGGCTGGCCGCATCCTCCGCCGGTCGGGTGATGCCGGAGACGATGCCTCGGGCATCACCGATCGCCGGCACCGTGACGACGAAGTCGACGAGGTGCTGCGGGATGTCGATCGCCGGCACCGGGTAGGGCAGCAGCGTGTCGGTGACGGCGACCACGCGGTCGGCGACCTCGACGTCGCACAGGGGATAACCCAGCGTCCCGCAGGCGCCCGGCCCGACGCGGCCGGTGACGTTGCCGTAAGGGTCGGCCGCCGGCGCGGCGACGAAGGCCACGTCGACGTGCAGCTCGCCCGCCTCCAGCGCCCGTGCCCGCCCGCCGTGCGTGCGCAGCACGAGTGCGGTCGGCAACAGACCCTGCGACACCGCCTCGCCGACCGGGCCGGCGACGAAGGCCGCCGACAGCCGCGTCACCACCCCGTGCCGGATGTGCTCGACGAGCGGTGCGTGCACCGGGAAGATCGAGGTCGCGGCGACGTGGATGTCGCGCAGGCCGCGGGCCGCCACCGCTGCCAGCACCGCGTTGAGGACGCCGTCGCCGTTGCGCAGGTGATGATGGAAGGAGAGCGTCGCCCCGTCCTTCACCGCGCAGGCGTCGAGAGCGGCATCGATGTCGGCGAGCAGCTTCGACGGGCCCGGCGCGCGGGCCAACCGACGGCCGCCCACCGTCCGTCGTTCCCCGAGATTGGCGAAGGCGCCGGCGAAGGGGCGGAGCTGGGGGTAGCCTGCGATGTCGATCGTCGCGAACGTCATTCCTGCATCTCCTCGTCGAGCGCCAGCGCCTGCCGGGCGGCATCGGCCGCGGACGAGGCGGGCAGCAGCTTGGCGCGGATAAAGGCGCAACTCGACTCCGAAGCTCGGCCGGGTCGGCACGCGCCGTGTCCGGTTCCGGGTACGGTTCGTCCGACCGGTCGCAGCCGGCCGTCGGATCGCCTGCGTCACCGACCGCACCGCAAGGCCGTCACGATGATCAAATTCATTGCCGAGGAAACATTGCGGGTCCTGCGGCCGCGTGCCGGCGCTTACATCAAGCATCGTTTCCGCGGCGATCCGAGCGACCAAGTGGGGAGGAGCATCATGGCGGAACTCGTGCGTTTCCAGAACGTCGTCGACGGCCGGCCGTGCCAGAGCATCACCGGCCGGTGGCTGGCCTCGACCAACCCGTACACGGGCGAGGACTGGGCCGAGGTGCCGCATTGCGGGGCGGAGGACGCCGCCGCCGCCGTCGATGCCGCTTGGCTGGCCTTCAGCAAGGGGCCGTGGGCGCGGATGAACGCCACCGCCCGCGGCAAGCTGCTGCGCCGCCTGGGCGAGCTGATCGCCCGGGATGCCGAGAAGCTGGCCGCGATCGAGGTGCGCGACAACGGCAAGCTCTATGCCGAGATGTCGGCCCAGCTCCGCTACGTTCCCGAGTGGTTCCACTATTTCGGCGGGCTGGCCGACAAGATCGAGGGTGGCGTGCCGCCGATCGATAAGGCGGACATGTTCGTCTACACCAAGCGCGAGCCCTTGGGCGTCGTCGTCGCGATCACGCCGTGGAACTCGCCGCTCCTGCTGCTCGCCTGGAAGCTCGCCCCGGCGCTGGCCGCGGGCAACACCGTGGTGATCAAGCCGTCGGAATTCACCTCCTGCTCCACCCTGGCCCTCATGGAGCTGATAGGGGAGGCGGGCTTTCCCGACGGCGTCGTCAACACGGTGACCGGCTTCGGCGCCGAGCTCGGCCCGACGCTCGTCGAGCATCCCCGCGTCGCCAAGATCGCCTTCACCGGCGGTGATGCGACCGGGGCCGCGGTCTACGCGCAGGCCGCGCGCACCATCAAGCACGTCACCCTCGAGCTCGGCGGCAAGTCGCCCAACATCGTCTTCGCCGACGCCAAGATCGAGGATGCGGTCAAGGGTGCCATCTCCGGTATCTTCGCCGCCTCCGGCCAGACCTGCATCGCCGGCTCCAGGCTGCTGGTGCAGCGTTCGGTCTACGACGAGGTGTGCGCGAAGGTGGTGGCGCTCGCCGCGACCGCGAAGCTCGGCGATCCGATGGAACCGGGCACGCAGGTCGGGCCGATCACCACCACCGCCCAGCGCGAGAAGGTGCTGCATTACATCGACGTCGCCCGCGCCGACGGCGCCAAATGCTTGCTCGGCGGCGGCAAGCCCGCGATTCCGCATCTCGCGCGGGGCTGGTTCGTCGAGCCGACCATCTTCGGCGACGTGTCGAACGCCATGCGCATCGCCCGGGAGGAGGTGTTCGGGCCCGTGCTGTCGATCATACCGTTTGCCGACGACGAGGAGGCGATCGAGATCGCCAACGACACGATCTACGGCCTGGCCTCCGGCGTGTGGACCTCGGACATCCGCCGCGCCTTCACGATGGCCGACCGGATCAGGTCGGGCACGGTCTGGGTCAACACCTACCGGTCGGTCAGCTACCTCGCACCGTTCGGCGGCTACAAGATGAGCGGCCTCGGTCGCGAGAGCGGCCAGGTCGCCATCGACGAGTACCTGCAGACCAAGACCGTCTGGATCAACCTCGCCGAGGGAGTGGCCAATCCCTTCATCATCCGCTGACCGGTGGCGAGGATGCTCGACAGCACGACGGATCCCCATGCGGCCATCCGCGACGCGGTCCGCGCCTATTTCGCCGGTGAGTACGACGTGGAGCCCAAGTTCCGCGAGACCCGGCTCCATCAGGTGGCGCCGATCTCGACCAACCCCATCCTCTCCTAGGTCGCCGAGCATGTCCTCGGCCTGCCGCGGAGCTTCTGACATGGCGGTCGCGACTTCCCGCCCCTTCGCAGGGCTGACGGTCATCGCCCTCGAACTGGCGGTGACGGCGCCCTTCGCCGCATCGACGGCCATCCGGCGCACGGTGGCTTGGCCGCCGGTTCCGGTGGGGACCCGGTCGCGGCCGCCCTAGACCTCGACGACGCGGAGATTGTTGGTCGTGCCGGACTGGCCGAACGGTATGCCGGCGACGACGAGGATGCGTCCGCCCGTCTCGGCGAAGCCTTCGGCCACCGCCTTGACCCGGGCATGGTCGACCATCTCCTCGTAGCTGCGCAGATCCGGCGAGCCCACGCTGTGGATGCCCCAGAGCAGCGCCATCTGGCGCGCGATGCCGTCGTTGGGCGTGAACGCCAGGACCGGCACGTCGGGCCGCTGGCGGACGACACGCGACGCGCTGACGCCGCTCGAGGTGTAGACCACGATGGCGCTGGCGCCCACGGCCGCGGCAAGGTCGGCGGCGGCCGCCGCCACCGCGTGCGGAGCCGTCGTCTCGGTATCTGGCCGCACGGCATGGATGATCGAGCGATAGGCGGCGTGGCTCTCGGTCCGCGCGATGATCCGCGCCATCATCGCCACCGCCTCGACCGGGTAGCTGCCGGCGGCGCTCTCGGCCGAGAGCATCACGGCGTCCGCACCGTCGTAGATGGCCGTCGCCACGTCCGAGGCCTCGGCCCGGGTCGGCGTGGGCGCGTGGACCATGGACTCCAGCATCTGGGTCGCGACGATGACCGGCTTGCCCTGCAGCCGGCACAGCTGCACCAGCTCCTTCTGCCGGCCCGGAACCTCCTCGTGCGGGATCTCGACCCCGAGATCGCCCCTGGCCACCATGACGGCGTCGGCCAGGCGGACGATGTCCTCGATCCGGGCCAAGGCCTGTGGCTTCTCGATCTTGGCGAGCAGGGCGGCCTTGCCGCCGATCAGGCCGCGCGCCTCGATCAGGTCGGCGGGCTTCTGCACGAAGGAGAGGGCGACGAAATCGACACCAAGCTCGAGCCCGAAGGCGAGATCGGCGCGATCCTTGGCGGTCAGCGGCGACAGGTCGAGTGCCGTGTCGGGCAGGTTGACGCCCTTGCGGTTGCTGATCGTGCCGCCGACCAGCACCCTGGCCTCGATCGCCTCGGCTTCGAGGCTCACGACCTCGAGCCGCACCCGGCCGTCGTCGATCAGCAGCGCCGCCCCCGGCAGGATCGCCTTGAAGATTTCGGGATGCGGCAGCGGAATCGCCTCGCGGCCACCTTCCTCGCGGCCGAGCACGAAACGCACGCTGTCGCCGGCCGCGACCTGCAGCTTGCCGTCCCGGATCAGGCCGACCCGGATCTTCGGACCCTGCAGGTCCTGGAGAATGGCGATCGGTCGGCCGGTTTCCTGCTCGAGCGCCCGGATGGCGCTATGCACCCGGCGGTGGTCATCGTGCGCCCCGTGGCTGAAGTTGAGCCGGAACACGTCGGCCCCGGCCAGGAACAGCTCGCGGAGCCGTTCCGGCGAGGAGCTGGCCGGCCCGATGGTGGCAACGACCTTGGCGTGACGATGACGACGCATGGGGCACCTCCTAGCGCTTATCCGCGGTCGGCCGGATCAGGACGGCACAGAAGTCGTAGACGTTGGTGAGGGTGGGGCCGGTGACCAGCCGGTCGCCCAGGGCGGCGAGGAAGCCGTGCCCATCGGTGTCGGCCAGCCGCACCTGTGGTACCATCTCCATCGCCATGGCCCGGGCGAGCGTGTCGGGGGCGACGATAGCACCGGCCGCCACGTCGGCACCATCGATACCGTCCGTATCCCCGGCGATGGCCCGGATGCCCGGCAGTCCCGCCACCGCCGCGGCCGGCGCGGGCAGGACGCAGGACCAGATCGAAGGCGGCGCACCCGGTTCCCGACGCCGCCACCGCTGCGACGAGCATCGCGCGCAGCAGCTCGGACGTCGTCGGACTTGCCATCGAGGTGGCACGGCTTGCCGGCTGGGTGGTCAGTCGGCGTAGGTGCCGGCGGCCTGGATGATCGGCCGCCACTTGTCCACCTCGGCCTTGAGATGCGCGTCGAGCGCCGCCGGGGTCGCCTCGGCGAGGGGCACCGGGACGGTGCCGAGCTGGGCGAAGCGCTCGACCACCTTCGGATCCTGCAGCGCGACCCGCAGTGCGGCCGCGAGCTTGTCGACGATCTCCTGCGGCGTCCCCGCCGGCGCGTAGAGGCCGTGCCAGACGGTCATCTCGAAGCCCTTGAGGCCGGCTTCGTCGAGCGTCGGCAGATCGGGCAGCACGGGCAGGCGTTCCAGGGTGGTCACCGCATACCCCTTGATCTTGCCGGACTTGATCTGGCTCACCGTGTTGGTGGTCTGATCGCACATCAAGTCGACCTGGCCGCCCAAAAGATCGGTCATGGCCGGGCCGGTGCCCTTGTACGGCACGGTCGTCATGGCGCATCGAGCGCATCCATCAGCAGCATGCCGCACAGATGCGAGGCCGAGCCGATGCCGGCATGGGCGTAGGTGATGTTCTCCTTGTTGGTGCGGATGTGGTCGAGCAGCTCGCCGATCGAGTTCGGCGCGAAACCAGCTCGGGCAACGATCGTCATCGGCACGTCGGTGATCCGCCCGATGCCGGTGAAGGCGGTGACCGGATCGTAGGCGAGGTTGCGGTAGAGGGTGGCACTGGTCGCCTGAGCGACGTGGTTGAGCAGCAGGGTGTAGCCGTCCGGCGCGGCGCGGGCGGCGCGCGCCGTGCCCAGCGTGCTGCCGGCCCCGCCCGCATTCTCGACCAGGAGCTGCTGGCCGAGCGTATGGGTCATCGATTCCGCGACCAGCCGGGCGACCGTATCGGTCGGCCCGCCCGCCGCGTGCGGGACCAGCACGGTGATGGGCTGGGTGGGGTAGTCGGTGGCCGCCATGGCGGTGCCGCCGGCGACGAGCAGCGCGGTGAGGGCCAGGGTGAAACGGTGCATGGGATTGCCTCCCGATCGACGACGGTACACGGCAGGGGCGCCGATGCCGCGGGTCGGTGACGGATCAGCGATTGTCGCCGCGCAGGGCGGCCACGACCGCGTCCGTGACCTGCCGGGTCGTGGCCGAGCCACCGAGATCGGGCGTGTGCAGGCTCGGGTCGGCGGTGACCCGCTCCACCGCGCGCATCAGCCGGACGGCGGCATCCTGCTCGCCCAGATGCTCGAGCAGCATCGCCCCGGTCCAGAAGGTCGCGATCGGGTTGGCCACGCCCTTGCCGGTGATGTCGAACGCCGAGCCATGGATCGGCTCGAACATCGAGGGTGTCGTGCGCTCCGGGTTGATGTTGGCCGTCGGGGCGATGCCGAGCGAGCCCGCCAGGGCCGCGGCCAGGTCGGACAGGATGTCGGCGTGCAGGTTGGTGGCGACGATGGTGTCCAGCGTCTCCGGCTTGAGCGTCATGCGCATGGTCATCGCGTCGACCAGCATCTTGTCCCAGCTGACGTCGGGATAGTCCTCGGCCACCTCGGCCGCGATCTCGTCCCACATCACCATGCCGTAGCGCTGCGCGTTCGACTTGGTGACGACGGTCAGCAGCTTGCGCGGCCGCGAGCGGGCGAGTGCGAAGGCGTAGCGCATGATCCGGGTGACGCCGGCGCGGGTGAAGATCGCCACCTCGGTGCCGACCTCGTGCGGCAGCCCGCGATGCGAGCGGCCGCCCTGGCCGGCATACTCGCCCTCCGAGTTCTCGCGCACGATCACCCAGTCGAGTTCCTTGGCCGTGACCTTGCGCAGCGGGCTGGCGATGCCGGGCAGGATGCGGGTCGGGCGGACGTTGGCGTACTGGTCGAGCGGCTGGCAGATGGCGAGACGCAGGCCCCAGAGCGTGATGTGGTCGGGCACGTCGGGGGCGCCGACCGCGCCGAAGTAGATCGCATCGAAGCCGCGCAGCCGCTCGTGCCCGCCGGGCGGCATCATCACGCCGTGCTTCTTGTAGTAGTCCGAGCCCCAGTCGAAGTGCTCGACATCGAGCCCGAAGCCGCCGTCGCGCTCGGCGCAGACCTCCAGCACCTCGAGGCCGGCCGAGATCACTTCCGGGCCGATGCCGTCACCCGGGATGGCGGCGATCTTGTGATGGCGCATGTCGGATATTCCCAAGCTTGCCCGCCGCGCTCGGCGGGCTTCGTTGTGGTCGAGGTTGGCCGGGCCGCGGCGAGGGGTGGCACGGCGTGAAGCTGCCCGTGACCGACTTGGCCCGGCCGATCAGGTAATGGCCGGTGAAGCCGCCGAGATTGCCGATCGAATTGATCGCGGCGCTGCCGGCCGCGGCCTTGCGCTCCTGGCGAAATTCGGTCGGCGGGATCCGGAACGGCGGCCATGGCGCCGCGGGCGAACACCTTGATCATCGGTGGCAGCCGCAACTCGCCGCCGAAGAGTCCGCCCGTGAGGTCGAAATGGATCAGGGCCAGGTCGGTCACCTGCCCGCCGAGCGATGGGACCAGCCCCTCCTTCAGGTAGAGGACACGAAAGGGCGGTTTCAGGCACCATGCGATCTCGCGCATGGTCGTGCTCGAGCGAGGCCTTCATGGGCTCGACCTTCCCTGAATCGATGTCGGGCAGGCTCCGGTCGGGCGCCGAAGCTTATCTGTGCTGCTAAGTATGCGACATTCCATACAAGGTGGCGTGTGATAAGCTAAGCTGGCACTTCTCGATGGAGTCAAGCTTGAATCCTATCTTGCATGGAAGTAGGAAGAGCCGACGCGCCAAGCTATGGAAACCACCATGCTGACCCTGGACGATCTCGGCACCGCGTCGGCACCACGGCCGTCCCTCGTCGAGGACGCCTATCGGGCCCTGAAGGAGGCGATCCGCGAGAACGTCTTTCCGCCGGGCTATCAGGGCTCCGAGCAGGAGATCGCCTCGCGGCTCGGCATGAGCCGCACGCCCGTGCACGAGGCCGTCATCCGGCTGCAGGA
>JBDHTW010000058.1:0-27043 GCA_039808865.1 Geminicoccaceae bacterium | reverse complement strand
TCGCCCGTGACGCCGGTCTCGAGCCCGGCCCTGGTTGAGCGCGTGGCGATGCCCGCTGCCCTCTTGGCGGGCGGGCCCGGCTCGTCTAGCAGGTGTGCATGATGCGGCCGGATCGGGAGCAGCCGGTGAGTCTGACCATCCGCACGATGAGCCGCCAGGAGCTCGAGCTCGCCCTCGACTGGGCAGCGGCCGAGGGCTGGAATCCGGGCCTCGGCGACGCGACCCCCTTCCAGGTGGCCGATCCGCTGGGTTTCCGCATCGCCCTCGTCGACGATGCGCCGGTCGGCAGCATTTCCGTGGTCCGCTACACGGGGGGCTTCGGCTTTCTCGGCTTCTACATCGTCGCACCGCCGTGGCGCGGCCAGGGTTTCGGCCGCCGGCTCTGGGAGGAAAGCCTGACCCACCTGGACGGCTGCACGGTCGGCCTCGACGGGGTGGTGGCGCAGCAGGAGAACTACCGCCGTTCCGGCTTCGCCTACGCTTGGCCCAACTATCGATTCGGCGGCACGCTCGACGGCAGGCAGCATCCAGGGCTGCACGATGCGCGCAGCCTGCCCTTCGCGGCCATCCTGGCGCTGGACGAGACGTTCTTCCCGGCCTCGC
This sequence comes from Geminicoccaceae bacterium, assembly GCA_039808865.1. Classification (GTDB taxonomy): domain Bacteria; phylum Pseudomonadota; class Alphaproteobacteria; order Geminicoccales; family Geminicoccaceae; genus Benzoatithermus. The sequence goes on along the minus strand of JBDHTW010000058.1, from coordinate 26,440 downwards.
GCCCGGGCTTCCTCGCGGCGTGGCTGGCGGTTCCGGCAAGCCACTCGCTGGCCCTGGTCGATGACGGCGTGGTCGTCGGGCTGGGTACGATCCGCCGTTGCCGCGACGGGCACAAGGTCGGCCCGCTCTACGCTCCCGATCGCGCCGGAGCCCTGCGTCTGCTCCAGGGCCTCGCGGCCGGCGCCGCAGGCGAGACCATCTTCTGGGATGTTCCCGGCCCCAACGCCGAAGCGATGGCGCTGGCGGACGAGCTTGGCCTCGTCCAGCGCTTCGAGACGGCACGCATGTACCGCGGCCCGGCACCCGAGCTGCCCCTGGAACGGCTGTTCGGTATCACCAGTTTCGAACTCGGTTGAGTTCTGCCGCCTTTACTAACGCACTATGATACGTTTTTTCGCCGTTCGCTGTTCACGTTCTGTCGCGAACTTATAACATTAGGCGAAATCTCCTTGCGCAAAGTGCATCGATAGTGCATTCCACCATCCCGCTCGTCAACCGACGCGGTATCTTCGTGAGCTATCACGGTTGGTGGCCGGGCTTGGCATGACGGAACTGGCGTTGGGTAGGGCCACCCCGCCGGATCGCTTTTTGCGGCAATGAACGGAACGAACAATGCCGGCTGTTGCGAGACGACGCGATGACGAGGAAGCACCCCGTCCCCGTGCGCAGGAAATCGATCGGCACGTCGGCCTGCGGATGCGCGAGCGGCGCATCATGCTGGGCCTCACCCAACAGGAGATGGCCGACCTGATTGGCGTCACCTACCAGCAGGCCCACAAGTACGAGAAGGGCATCAACCGCATCGCCGGGGGTCGGCTGTTCTCGATCGCCCAGGCTCTCGGCGTCGATGTCGGCTACTTCTTCGACGGTCTGGGCGGGCGCGTCGCCGGGAGCGGCTTCAAGCCGACACCGCAGCAACGCCTGCTGCTCGAGTTGACGCGGAACTTCGTCGGGATCAGGAACCGACAGCACCAGGAGGCGCTGTGCGGGTTGGCACGGGCGCTGGCCAACCCGCAACTGGCGGGCTCCGTCGACGCCGAGGACGATGACGCGAAGGCGTCGTTTCCCTGAGCCTGCCCCTGCGCCGCCGGACGGTGTGCGTTCGTTTCCGTCCGGCCGGTGCAAAATCACCGTCAAATAACCGTGCTCGATTCCGACAATCGAGCCAAAGTCCTCCAGCCGTCCCTACCAGTCGGCGCCGCCGCCCGGGCTCGGCTGTCGGCTTCACGGCCCCGGCTTGAGCACCGCCGACAGCTCCTTCGATAGGCCAACGCTGTCGACGGCCGGCGGCTGGCTGCGTGCCGCGCTCGGCCGCGTCGCCACCCGCGCCAGCAGCTCGGCCATCGCCACCGACGTCGCCACGCTGTCGAGCAGCGGCACGCTGACCCGATCGGCGATCCGACGGTGCAGGCCGGCGACCGCGGCGCCGCCGAGGATCACGCAGTCGGCCCCGTCCTCGCGCACGCAGGTTTCGGCGAGGTCGGCGAGCAGGGTCAGCGCCTTGTCCTGATCCTTGGCGATCTCGGCCCCGGTCAGCGGGATCGAGCGTACCGACGCCAGGCGGCTGCCGAGCCCGAAGGCCTCGATCTGCTCCTCCAGCATCGGCACCCAGCGCGCCCCACCGGTCAGGGCGGAGAACTTGCGGCCCAGCAGCAGCGCCGCGCCGACCGAGGCGGTCAGCATGTCGACCACGGGGAACGGGGCCATCTCCTGCAGCGCCGGCACGCCCTGCGCGCCGAACCCGGCGAGGATCGCCGCGTCGAACTGCTGGCCGGTGGCCAGCGTCTGCGCCAGCGCGTCGACGGCAGCGTGGCCGGCGATCGCGATCGTCGTCCGCGTGCCGATATATTTCGGCCCGAACGGCGCCGTCACCTCGACGAACTCGGTGCCCGGGCTGCCGACGCGGCGGGCCTCGGCGGCGATGATCTTCGTAAAGTCCGGCGAACTGTTCGGGTTGAGCAGCAGGATGCGCAATGGTGCTGCGGCGGCACTCTGCGCAGCAGCGGGACCGGTGGCGGCGATACCGGCCAGGACGGCGGTGGAACCCATCCCCATGAGCAGGCGGCGGCTGGTGCGAGGCGTCATCGTATCTCCTCCGGCTGTTCGCGGCGGCGGGTCAACCGCCGAGATAGAGCTTCTTGATGTGGTCGTTGTGCATGAGTTCGGCGGAAGGGCCTTCGAGGCCGACCCGGCCGGTCTCCAGCACATAGGCATGCTGCGACACCTTGAGCGCCATGCGCGAGTTCTGCTCGACCAGGATGACGCTGACCTTCTCCTCCTGGTTGACCTGGGTGACCAGCCGCGCGATCTCGCGCACGACCATGGGCGCCAGGCCGAGGGACGGCTCGTCGAGCAGCAGGAGCCGCGGCCGCGCCATCAGCGCCCGGCCGACGACCACCATCTCCTGCTCGCCGCCCGAGAGCGTGCCGGCCTGCTGGTTCATCCGCTCCTTGACCCGCGGGAAGCGGGTGAAGATGCGCTCCAGGTCCGACTTGACCCCCGCTTTGTCGTTCCGCAGGTAGGCCCCCATCAGCAGGTTGTCCTTGACCGACATGTAGGGGTAGACGTGCCGGCCCTCGGGGACCATGGCGATGCCGCGCGCGACGATCTGCGCCGGCGGCAGCTGGTCGATCCGCTGGCCCTCGAACCAGATCTCGCCCTGGCTCGGCTTCTTCAGGCCGGTGATCGCGCGCAAGGTCGTGGTCTTGCCGGCGCCGTTCGAGCCGATCAGCGCCACCACCTGGCCCTGATCGAGCTGGATCGACACGTCGCGCAGCGCGGTCACCTTGTCGTAGCGCACCGAGATGTTGCGTGCCTCGAAGTACATGGCCGATCTCCGCTCAGTGCCCCAAGGTCTCGTCTTCGCGGCCGAGATAGGCTTCGATCACCTTCTCGTCCTCGCGGATCTCGGCGGGCGTGCCCTCGGCGATCTTGGTGCCGAAGCTGATCACCACGATCCGGTCGCTGATGCGCATCACGGCCGACATGTCGTGCTCGACGAGCAGCACGGTGATGCCGCGCTTGCGGATGCCCTGCACCATCGTCACCGCGCGGTCGGTCTCTTCCGGGTTCATCCCCGCGAACGGCTCGTCGAGGAGCAGAATCCTGGGCTCGGCGGCCATCGCGATGGCGATGCCGAGCGCGCGCAGGTAGCCGTGCGGCAGGTTGCGGGCCTGCTCGTGCATGACGTGGCCGAGCCCCAGATAGGTGAGGATCTCGGCCGCGCTGGCACGGAACCGGTCCTCGTCGGCACGCGCCGTGGGCGTGGCGAAGTAGACACCGGGGATCGAGGCGTGCAGGCGCAGATGGTGGGCGACGACGACGTTCTCGAGCGCCGTCATCTCCTTGAAGACGGTCGTCTCCTGGAACGTGCGGACCACGCCCCGGCGGGCGACGTCGTGCGGCTTGAGGCCGCTGATCCGATGGCCGTCGAACATGACCTGGCCAGCCGTCGGGGCCAGGAACGAGGCGATCAGCTTGAACAGCGTGCTCTTGCCGGCGCCGTTCGGGCCGATCACCGAGAGGATCTCCCCGGCCTCGACGTCGAAGCTGACGTCGTTGACCGCGACCAGGCCGCCGAAGCGCTTGGTCAGGTTCTGGACGCTGAGCAGGCTCATGAGCGGGCTCCCTTCCGATCGCGCAGCAGCTTGCCGAGGCTCAAGATGCCGTTGGGCAGGAAGAGCATGACCACGATCATCAGCACGCCGTAGAGCAGCGCCTGGTACTGCTGCAGCGCGCCCAGCAGCTCGAAGGCCACGACGAGCAGGAACGCGCCGACGATCGGTCCGACGACGAAGTCGAGGCCGCCCAGGAAGCAGTAGAGCATGAAGTTGATCGAGTCGGTGACGGTGTAGCTCGCCGGATAGATGTTCTGCTGGAACGCCGCGAAGAAGGACCCGGCGATGCCGCCCATCGCGCAGCAGAAGGCGAAGGCGATGACCCGGTAACGGGCGATGTCGATGCCGATGCTCGACGCCAGATCCTCGTTCTGACGCAGCGAGCGGAACACCCAGCCGAGGCGGCTGTTGGCCAGGCGCCATACCGCGACGACACCGATCACCAGCAGCACCGCCGCCAGCACGTAGAACGCGACCGGGCTGTCGATGCCCGCGGGGCGCGGAATGTTGACGATGCCGCTGGCCCCTTGGGTGAAGTCGCCGCCGTTGAGGAAGGCCAGCCGGACGGCCTCGGTCAGGCTCAAGGTCACCATGGCGAAGTAGACGCCCCGGAGGCGCAGGATCGGCCAGCCGATCAGGGTGCCGACGCCGGCCGCGACCACGGCCGAGACCGGCAGGCACAGCCACCAGGAGAGCCCGTAGCGGGTCGAGAGGATGGCGGTGGTGTAGCCGCCGATCATCGCGAAGGCGCCTTGGGCGATGTTGACCCGGCCGATCGAGAACGTGACCCAGACGCCCAGGCTCGCGAAGCTCAGCACCGAGGCGTTGGTCAGCACGTTGAGCAGGTAGGGCTGGCCGCTGAGCAGGAGGGGGACACCGGCGATGTAGGCCAGCGCGACCACGGCGACGGTTCCGAGCTGGACCGGACGGAGGCCCAGAACGAGGCCGCTGTCGCCGGTGCCCGCGGTCGCCGTGGGCAGGGACGGATTGGACATGGCGTGGCTCCGATGGGGTGGCGGGACGGGTTGCGGCTCAGCCCCAGGGCTTGCCCATGATCCCCTGCGGACGGACGATCAGGAACACGATCAGCGCCATGAAGATCAGCAGATAGGTCACCGAGCCCGGCAGCAGCGCCGTGCCGATGGCCTCGATGAAGCCCAAGGCCACCGCACCCAGGATCGAGCCCGCGACCACGCCGGCACCGCCGATCATGATCATGATGAAGGCCTTGGTGGAGATGGCGGTGCCGATGCCGGCATTGACGCCCGAGACGGTGACCAGCAGGCCGCCGGCGACCCCGGCCAGCGCCGCGCCGATCCCGAAGCCGAGCGCCGAGATGCGGCCGACGTCGACGCCCATGAGCTGGGTCACCTCGCGGTCCTGCGCCAGGGCCCGCATGGCGCGGCCGGGCTTGGTGTACTGCACGAACAGCAGCAGGCCGACGATCAGCGCCAGCGAGATCAGCACCACCATCAGGCGGTTGGCCGGCAGGAAGGCGTCGCCGATGCGCAGCACGCCGCTGATCACGGGCGGCACGCCGCGCTGCTTTTCGCCGAAGGCGAACAAGGCCAGGTTCTCGAGCAGCAGGGCCGTGCCGACCGCGAGCAGCATGCTGTTCTCCTCCCGGGTCGCCACGCGCTGCACGCGCTGGAAGAAGAACCGTTCGAACGCCACCCCGATCAGGCCGACCACGACGGCGGCGGCGACGAGGCCCAGGCCATAGGGCAGCCCCCAGACACCGTAGACGTAATAGACCATGAAGCCGCCGATCATGAACATTTGCCCGTGGGCAAAGTTCAGCAGGCTCATGATGCTGAAGATTAGCGTGATGCCGAGTGCGATCAGCGCGTAATTCGCCGACAGCACGATCCCATTGACCAGGACCTGCTCCATGGCCGCCCTCCACCATGACAACGGGAAGCCGGGGGCGAGCGCCCCCGGCTGACGCGATGCGTGCTACTCGACGCTGCCGACGAACAGGGTCTTGAACTGTCCGTCCTGCACCTCGTTCACGACCATCGGCACGCCGATCTGGCGCTTCTGGTCGAAATAGGTGGTGCCGACGTAGGTCAGCTTGGCCTCGTCCTTGAGGAACGGGTTCTTCATCTCGAAGCTCGGGATCGCCTGCTTGAACAGGTCGACATTGTCGATCGCGTCCTTGCCGGCCTTCTGCAGCGTGGCGAGGATGATCTCGAGCGCGTAGACCTTGGTGCCGGCCTCGTCGTTCCACTCGCCGGCGACCTTGGCGTACTCCTTGGCGAACTCCTCCATGTACGGGCTGCGAATCTCGGGCGTGCTGGCGCCGCCGACCGAGATGAAGCCGTTGGCGGCATCGCCGGCGACCTCGTTCAGGATCTTGATGTCCTGGGCGGTCTCGGTGCTGAGGATGCCCTGGAAGCCGAGCTCGCGCGCGGCCCGGATCAGGACGGGGGCATCGGCCGGGGCCACGCCCGAGAGCACGATCAGGTCGGGATTGCCGCCGACCACCTTCGACATCACCGGGAAGAAATCGGTCGTTCCCGGCTCGTACGTGTCCTCGTCGGAAATGATCGTCAGGCCGAGCTTCTTCGCCGCCTCGGCACCCTCCTTGCGCTGATTGAGCGCGTCGGACTCGTTGCGGGCCACGAACGTGACCGACTTCACGCCGCGATTTTCCATCAGGTACTTATAGATGATCGGCCCGGCCTGGTAGCTGGCGATCATGCCGAGCACGGCATTGCTTGCCGGTGGCGTATAGAGCGACTTCGAGAAAGCATAAGGGAAGTAGAGAGCGCCGTTCTTCTCGGCAACGGGACGCACGCTGGCGGCGGTGGTGTCGATGTTCGGCCCGATGATGTACTTGATGTCCTCCTGCTGGGTCAGGCGCTCGGCGCCGGAGACCGTCAGCTTGGGATCGTTCTTGTCGTCGACCGGTACGATCTCGATCTTGTACTTCTCGCCGCCGATGTCGATGCCGCCCTTCGCATTGTACATGTTGGCGGTGGCTTCGGCGCAATACTTGTTCGTGAGCCCCCACGACGCCGCGGGGCCACTCATGACCCCAAGTACCCCGATCTTCAGCACCCCTTCAGCCGAGGCCCCGGCGGGCCAGCCGGCCAACGCCAAGCCGGCAAGAGCGGTGCCCATCAGCGCCACGCGCCGGGTCAGGGTAATAAGCCGCATCGGCAGCCCTCCATGTCGGTTTGCGACCCCCTCCGGGTCGATTTGGGCCGCGATCCCGGCCCGCGAACGCACATCATCATGCACAGTTTTGTCTACTTAACAAGGATGAATCGTATACGACATTGTCCACCACAAGCACCTGCCAATCCCGTTCCATCGGCGCCAGATGCCCGTTTTTTGGCCTCGCTAATGCGTAAACTCGTTGCATCGGGCCGCATCGATGCTATTTTTGTACGCAACGGATGATCAAATCGTACACAATTTTCCGCACTGGTGCTGACCTTGCTGATCCGACATATCTTGCCAAGCGACCCGGCGGTTGGGCGTGTTCGCAAAGGGAGCATGCGACGGTTGGACTCCATCTTGACGGACGCGTCACCGGCCCCGCCGAGCGATGATCAGATGTACGATCACCTGCTGGCCGCCATCGTCGAGCACGATCTCGCACCCGGAACGAAGCTCCCCGAGGACACGCTGGCCGAGACCTTCGGGGTCAGCCGGACCCGGGTGCGCAAGGTGCTGCAGCAGCTCGCCCACGAAGGCATGGTGCAGCTCGAGCGGCACCGTGGCGCCACCGTGGCCCGGCCGTCGGTCAAGGACGCGCGCGACATCTTCGACGTGCGGCGGATCCTCGAAGCCGGGATGGTGCGCCTGATCGCCGGCAATCTCGGCCAGCGCGAGCTGGCCCGGCTGCGGCGGGCGGTGACGGACGAGCGCGAGGCCTATGCCCGACAGGACCGCCGGCGCGCGATCAGCCTCTCGGGCAGCTTCCATCTCGAGCTCGCCCGGCTGACCGACAACGCGACGCTGCACGCGATGATGCGCGAGCTGGTCGCCCGCACCTCGCTGATCATCGCCGTCTACGCGCCGGCACGGGGCCCGATCTGCCTGTGCGACGAGCACGAGGCGCTGATCGACGCGGTGCGCCGCGGCGACCCCGACGAGGCCGCGCGCGTGATGGACCACCATCTCGACCACATCGCCACCACCCTGGCCCTCGTCGGCGACGGCGCGGAGCCGATCGATCTCAAGACCGTGCTCGCCCAGGTCGCCCACAGGCGGCGCGCGGGCGGCGCGGACCCGGAGTAGAGCCGATGCGCATTCTGGTGATCAACCCGAACACGACCCGATCGATGACCGAGAAGATCGGCATCGCGGCCCAGGCGGCCGCCGGTGCGGGGACCACGATCACGGCGATCTCGCCGAGCATGGGTCCGGTCAGCATCGAGGGCTACTACGACGAGGCGTTCGCCGTGCCGGGCCTGCTCGAGGAGGTCCGCAAGGGCGAGGCCGCGGGCCATGCCGGCTATGTCGTCGCCTGCTTCGACGATACCGGCGTCGATGCCGCACGCTGCGTCGCCCGTGGCCCGGTCGTCGGCATCGCCGAAGCCGCGATGCACGTCGCCACCCTGATCGCCGGCAGCTTCACGATCGTCTCCACCCTGGGCCGGTCCGCGCCCGCGCTCGAGCATCTGGTCCACAAGTACGGCTTCCACCGGCAGTGCCGCCGGGTGCGTACTGCCGAGGTGCCGGTCCTCGATCTCGAGGATCCCGCCTCCGGCGCCGTCGACCGGCTGCGGGCCGAGATCGCCCGGGCGGTGAACGACGACCGTTGCGAGGCCATCGTCCTCGGCTGTGCCGGCATGGCCGACCTCAACCGGGCGCTCGCGGCCGAGTTCGGCCTGCCGGTGATCGACGGCGTCGCCGCGGCGGTGAAGCTGGTCGAGGCCGTGGCCGGTCTCGGGCTCGGCACCAGCAAGCGCGGCGGCTACGCCCCGCCCCTGGCCAAGCCCTATGTGGGCGAGCTCGCCCGCTTCGCGCCCTGACTGGACGTTCGTCGAAAGCAGCTTCAAACCGACGAGGCAAGCGAGACCGGTGATCCGCTGCTAGGATCGACACCGGGATGGCGGAAGGGGACAGCCAGTGACCGAGCAGATCTACCCGCGCGACATGATCGGCTATGGCCGCAATCCGCCCGATCCGCGCTGGCCGGGCGACGCCCGCATCGCCGTGCAGTTCGTGCTCAACTATGAGGAAGGCGGCGAGAACTGCATCCTGCACGGCGACGCCGCGTCGGAGGCGTTCCTGTCCGAGATCACCGGCGCGCAGCCGCTCAAGGGCGTGCGCCACATGAACATGGAATCGATCTACGAGTACGGCAGCCGCGCCGGCTTCTGGCGGCTCTGGCGCATGTTCGGCGAGCGCGCCATGCCGCTCACCGTCTACGGCGTCGCCATGGCGCTCGAGCGCAATCCCGAGGCGGTCGCCGCCATGAAGGAGGCCGGCTGGGAGATCGCGAGCCACGGCCTGCGCTGGATCGACTACCAGTACATGGACCGCGACGAGGAGCGGCGGCAACTCAATGAGGCGATCCGCATCCATACCGCGGTCACCGGCGAGCGTCCGCTCGGCTGGTACACCGGGCGGACCGGCCCCAACAGCCTGGAGCTCGCGGTCGAGGACGGCGGCTTCCTCTACGTCGCCGATTCCTACGCCGACGACCTGCCCTACTGGGTCGAGGTCGGGGGGAAACGGCAGCTCATCGTCCCCTACACGCTGGACGCGAACGACATGCGCTTCGCGATCCAGGCCGGCTTCACCGCGGGCGACCAGTTCTTCAACTATCTCAAGGACAGCTTCGACGTGCTCTATGCGGAGGGCGAGCGCGGGGCGGCGAAGATGATGTCGATCGGCCTGCACTGCCGCCTCGTCGGCCGTCCGGGACGTGCCGCGGCGTTGGCGCGATTCTTGGATTACGTGCAGCAGCACGAGCAGGTCTGGGTCTGTCGCCGGCTCGACATCGCCCGCCATTGGCACGAGCATCACGGAGGTGCGCGTTGAGTCCGACCCTGCCGCCCACCCGCATGGACCGGGCAGCGTTCGTGGCCGCGTTCGGCCACGTGTTCGAGCATTCGCCTTGGGTCGCCGAGGCGGCCTGGGACGCGGGCCTGCCGGCCGATGCCGACAGCGCCGCGGGCCTGCACCGCGCCTTGTGCGCCGCCCTCGCCCCCGCACCGGCCGACGCCAAGCTCGCCCTGCTGCGCGCGCATCCGGACCTGGCCGGCAAGCTGGCCCAGGCCGGGCGGCTCACCGCCGAATCGACCAGCGAGCAGGCTTCGGCCGGGCTCGACCGCCTGACCGACGCCGAACGCACGACCTTCACCCAGCTCAACGACGCCTACACGAGCAAGTTCGGCTTCCCGTTCATCATCGCCGTCAAGGGGCTGAGCAAGGCCGACATTCTCGCGGCGTTCCAGCGCCGCCTCGGCAACGACCGTGCGGCCGAGCTGACGACGGCGCTTGCCCAGGTCGAACGGATCGCGCTTCTGCGGCTGAAGGATCTGCTGCCGTGACCACCGCGCTTGGCGCCAACGTGATGGCGCATCTGCACGAGCTCGCCCGCTGCACGAGCGAGCCCGGCAAGCTCACCCGCCTCTACCTCACGCCGGCGCATGCGGCCGCCACGAAGATGGTCGCCGGCTGGATGGAGCAGGCCGGCATGACGACCACCCTCGATGCGGCGGCCAACGTGGTCGGGCGCTACGAGGGGGTGCGGCCGGGCCTGCCGGCGGTGCTGCTCGGCTCGCACATCGACACCGTGCGCGATGCCGGCCATTACGATGGCAATCTCGGCGTCGTGGCGGCGATCGAGGCCGTGAGCGCCCTGCATCGGCACGGCGAGCGCCTGCCGTTCGCGATCGAGGTCGTCGCCTTCGGCGACGAGGAAGGGGTCCGCTTCCCGAGCAAGCTCACCGGCTCGCGCGCGGTCGCCGGCACGTTCGACCCGCAGACCCTGGACGTCGTCGATGCGCAGGGCGTGCATCTCGAGGCGGCGCTGCGCAGCTTCGGCTGCGACCCGACGGCGATCCCGACGATCGGTCGCCGGCGCGAGGACGTGCTCGCCTATGTCGAGGTGCACATCGAGCAGGGGCCGGTGCTCGAGCAGCTCAAGCTGCCGGTGGGCGTGGTCACCGCGATCAACGGGGCGAGCCGGTTCCGCATCGAGGTCACCGGCCATGCCGGCCATGCCGGCACGGTGCCGATGGCGCTGCGCCAGGACGCGCTGGCGGCGGCGGCCGAGATGATCCTGGCGGTCGAGCGCCGTGCCGCCGGTGCCGTCGATCAGGGCCTGGTCGCGACCGTGGGGGCGATCGAGGCCGTGCCCGGGGCGCCCAACGTCATTCCCGGCAAGGCCCAGTTCACCCTCGACATCCGCGCCCCGGTCGATGCCGATCGGTTCAAGGCGATCGAGGATCTCGTCGCCACGTTCGCGACCTTGGCGGACCGCCGGCACGTGCGGGTGAAGGTGGAGAAGTTCTACGACGAGCCGGCGGCGAGCTGCGATCCCGCGCTGATCGCCGCGCTCGAGGCAGCCGTGACCCGCGCCGGGATCAAGCCGCACCTCCTGCCCAGCGGGGCCGGGCACGACGCGCTGGCGATCGCCACCCTGTGCCCGATCGCCATGCTGTTCGTCCGCTGCAAGGGCGGCATCAGCCACCATCCAGCCGAGTCGATCACCACCCGCGACGCCGACGTCGCGATGCGGGTACTCTTGGATTTCCTGCGCCACTTCCCGGGAGCGCCGCATGTCCACTGAGCGCCCGCTCTGGCTGCGCCAGCCATTGGCCATCCTGGCCGATGGCGATGCCGGTGGCGGCATCGTCGTCGCCGGCGGCCGGATCGTCGAGCTGGTGCCATCCGGTGGCCGTCCCGGCGTCGCCGATCCGCTGGTGTTCGACGCCTCGGCGCACGTCGTGCTGCCCGGCCTGATCAACACCCACCACCACTTCTACCAGACGCTGACCCGGGCCTGCCCGCCGGCGCTCGACAAGGCCCTGTTCGCGTGGCTGGTGGCGCTCTACCCGATATGGGCGCGGCTGACCCCGGACTATCTGCGCCTCGCCGCCCGCGTCGCGCTCGCCGAGCTGCTGCTGTCCGGCACCACCACGACCAGCGACCATCACTACGTCTTCACCCCGGCACTGGGCGAGGCGATCGACATCGAGATCGAGGAGGCCCGCGCGCTCGGCATCCGGCTGGTCGCGACCCGCGGCAGCATGAGCCTGGGCGAGGATCAGGGCGGCCTGCCGCCACGGCTGGTCGTGCAGAGCGAGGAGGCGATCCTCGCCGACAGCGAGCGCCTGATCGGCCGCTACCACGATGCGCGCCCCGGTGCGATGGTGCAGGTGGCGCTGGCCCCCTGCTCGCCGTTCTCGGTGACCGAGAGCCTGATGCGCGACACGGCGGCGCTGGCCGCCCGCCATGGTGTCCGCCTGCATACCCATCTGTGCGAGACGCAGGACGAGGAAGCCTGGTGCCGGGCGCATTTCGGCTGCCGGCCGGTCGACTACCTCGAGCGGGTCGGCTGGCTCGACCAGCGCGTCTGGCTGGCGCACGGCGTCTGGTTCGACGACGGCGAGATCGGCCGGCTCGGCCGGGCCGGCGTGGCGGTCAGCCACTGCCCGACCTCGAACATGATCCTGGCCTCCGGCTGCTGCCCGGTGGGCAAGCTCGAGGCCGCCGGCGCACCGGTCGGCCTGGGCGTCGACGGATCGGCCAGCAACGACAGCTCGAACCTGATCGAGACCGCGCGGCACGCGTTCCTGCTGCAGCGGCTGATGCACGGCGCCGACAAGGTCTCGCATCACGACGCGCTGCGCTGGGCGACGCGCGGCTCGGCCGGCTGCCTCGGCCGGCCGGACATCGGCGCCATCGTCCCCGGCCTGCAGGCCGACCTCGCCTTGTTCCGCCTCGACGAGCTGCGCTACTCCGGCGCCGGCGATCCGCTGGCGGCCCTGATCCTGTGCGGTGCCAGCCGCGCCGACCGCGTCATGGTCGGCGGCCGCTGGGTCGTCGAGGACGGGTGCATCCCGGGTCTCGACGTGCCCGCCCTGATCCATGCCCACCGCACCGCCGCAGCGCAGATGCTGCAGGCCTGATTTCCGGAACCCGACCCATGGCCGATACCGCCACGATCATCCACGACTTCGTTCGCGAACACCGGGACGCGGAGGCCCGCTTCCTCGCCGAGCTGGTCAAGGTCCCCTCCGACAACCCGCCCGGTGACTGCGTGGCGCATGCCGAGCGCGCGGCCGAGCTGCTCGAAGCCTTGGGCTTCACGGTCGAGCGTCACCCGGTGCCGGAGACTCTGGTGCGGGCGAACGGCATGGTGAGCTGCACCAACCTCGTCGTGCGCAAGCGCTTCGGCGATGGCCCGGTGATCGCGCTGAACGCGCACGGCGACGTCGTCCCGCCCGGTGAAGGCTGGACCCGCGACCCGTTCGGCGCCGAGGTGGTCGACGGCTGGATGTACGGTCGTGGCGTGGCAGTGTCCAAGTCCGACTTCGCGACCTACGCCTACGCGCTTCTGGCGCTCCAGGCCGCCGAGGCGGCAGGGGCGAAGCTCGGCGGCACGGTCGAGCTGCACCTGACCTACGACGAAGAGGCCGGTGGCGACATCGGTCCACGCTGGCTGATCGACGAGGGCATCAGCAAGCCGGATCTGGCGCTGGGCGCCGGCTTCTCCTACGCGGTGACCAACGCGCACAATGGCTGCCTGCATCTCGAGGTGCAGGTCGACGGCCGCTCGGCGCACGCGGCGATGCCGTTCACCGGGGTCGACGCGCTGGAGGCGGCGACCCACGTCCTGACGGCGCTCTACGCGTGGCGGAAGTCCCTCGCCGAGCGCCGCTCGGACATCGAGGGCATCGGCAGCCCGCAATTGACGGTCGGGCTGATCAAGGGCGGCATCAACACCAACGTCGTGCCCGACCGGGTGACCTTCCGCCTCGATCGGCGAATGGTCCCCGAGGAGGCCGCGGAAGCGGTCGAGGCCGAGCTGCGCCAGGTGATCGCCGCCGCGGCCGAGGCTTTTCCGGAAGCGAAGGTCACGGTGCGGCGGATCCTGCTCGCGCTGCCCCTGGTGCCGCTGGCGGCCGGCCAGCGCCTGACCGACGCGCTGTGCCGACATGCGACGGCCATCATGGGCGAGCCGGTGACCGCGAAGGGCGTGCCGCTCTACACCGACGCGCGCCATTATGCCGAGAAGGGGATTCCCATCGTTCTCTACGGCGCTGGCCCGCACACGATCCAGGAGGCCAACGCGCATCGCGCCGACGAGCGGCTGCCGCTGGCGGACCTGTACAAGGCGACGGAGGTGGTGGCCCTGACCTTGGCCGAGCTGCTGACCACGGCTTGAACCGGGCCGGCGAACGCCGGGATGCAACCTTGGATCAAGCAGAATTGATCCGGCTCCCACTGTGCCGCGATATCGTGTCCGTTGATCCGATGCTGCCGGAGTGGAACACCTAGCCATCCGAGATGTTTTAATCCATCGCGGACTGAGCAGGAGTGCTCCGGATGGCACGCAGCGGCGAGATCATCGTCTTGAACGAGCTGGCCCATGCAACCTGCCACTGTGCCGATCGCTTCGCGGCGGCGGCACGTGTCTGCGCGGACAGCTATCGCGGTCTGGTGCTGGAGCAGGGTTGCGACGACCGCCGCCGCCTGCTCGTCGACATCCTGCGCTGCATGCTGCTTCGCGGCGTGCCGGTGCCGGAAGCGCGCCACGCGATCACGCCGCCGCCACCGGCGGTGCTGACCGGGGTCGATCTCGATGTGCTCTGGATCGACGTCGAGTTCGCCGAACGCAAGCTGCATCGGGCCATGGCCAAGGCGATCAAGAATCCGGAGCTGAGCGAGCCGGTGCGCGAGCTGCTCAGCGTCCACTATCTGCGCTTCAAGCTGCACCATGATGAGCTTGGCGAGATCGCCGACCGGCACGTCGCCCCGACGCTCGACCTCGAGCAGCGGCCGACCTGACGCGAACGATTAGGCTGCACGCCGCCGATAGGGCACCGCGTGCAGCAGGTCGTTGACCAGCCGCCGATATTCACGTGCGCGCGTCATCGCGTCCGTCTGCCGCAGGATCGCTGCCGGGCTTTCGGTGACGAGCAGTCGGGTGCCGTCCGCCAGCGACGTGATCCGGCCCCGCTCCAGCGTCAGCCGCACCGGCCGCCCGAGCAGCGCCTCGGCCGCCGCCGCGCCCATCGCCACGAGCAGGCGCGGCGTCAGCCGCTTGCGGTCCGCCTGCAGCCGCCGGCCCGGCTGCGTCAGATGAACCGCATCCTGGTCGAGGCCGCAATCGAGCAAGGCCCGCTGCAGCAGCCGCGCCGGGGCACCGTCGCCTTGCGGCTCCGGGTTGACCAGCATCACGCCGACCGCGGCGATGGGCATTCGACGCTGCCGCGCATCCTTTGCACGTGGCATCGCCGGCAGCTGGAACGATGACCGCCCGGCGTCGCTGGGCTCCTGTCGCATGCCCGGCTCCCATCTGAAGTTATCCACCTATATGTTCATGTTCCGTTCCCCGCAAGCATATATTCTTACGTGGCGGTCGATTCCTGCGAAAAGGGCTCCGTGACCGGCAAGGTCACGGAGCCCGAGAGCTTGGGACAGGCGGTGATTCCGCCCGCTCATGCCGCTGTCGTCAGCGACGTCCCGATGGGTTGCCGGTCACAGCCGGTTCTTCCTGGCCCAGCAGCCAACGATAGAGGGTCCCGCCGATGACGCCGCCGAGCAAGGGCGCCACCCAGAACAGCCATAGCTGGCCCAGGGCCCAGCCACCGACGAACACGGCCACGCCGGTGCTGCGGGCCGGGTTGACCGAGGTGTTGGTGACCGGAATCGAGATCAGGTGGATCAGCGTCAGGCCGAGCCCGATCGCCAGCGGCGCGAAGCCGACCGGCGCCTTGCCATGGGTGGCGCCCATGATGATGAACAGGAACATCGCCGTCATCACCACCTCGGTGATGAAGGCTGCGAACAGGTTGTAGCCACCGGGCGAATGCTCGCCGTAGCCGTTCGACGCGAAGCCCTTGGCGACGTCGAAGCCGGGAGCGCCGCTAGCGATGGCGTAAAGCACCGCGCCCGCGATGATGCCGCCCAGCACCTGCGCCACGATGTACGGCAGGACGTCCGATGACGGGAACCTGCCACCGGCCGTGAGCCCGACCGTCACCGCCGGGTTGAGGTGGCAGCCGGAGATATGGCCGATCGCGTAGGCCATGGTCACCACGGTGAGACCGAAGGCCAGCGACACGCCGAGCAAGCCGATGCCGACTTGCGGGAATGCCGCCGAGATCACGGCGCTACCGCAGCCGCCGAGCACCAGCCAGAATGTTCCTATGAGTTCGGCGACATATTTCTTGGAATTCATTCATCCATCTCCCTTAGGCCCATTCTGGGCACCGTCTCCGTGTTCTCCGCATCCGCAGCACGTCGTACTCTGCCGATGTCGAGACGCCGCAACTGCCTTCCCATGCCGCCGGCTTTTGGTAAAGGCACGTCGTCGATGCACTTACCGAAGGCTCGGCGCAGGCATCTGAAACTGACGTGCCCGCAACAGTACCGGGAGCCTCAGGCATGGGTGCTGCAGGACCCGACCGTCCAGCAAAGGGCGAATTCCATGGCTCGTCGGAGACACGACGAGGGACGCACCTACTGCTCTCAGGAATATCGCGACCAGTGGCAAGCAATGCATGCCGTGACCGCATCCCATGATGCTACAACCCCGAATCGGCATTTCGGCGTGCAGATAAATCCTGAAACCGCACAGGATTCGAAGCATGGCGAGATTGGATTATGTTTGCGGGTGTACATCTGCAATGGACTGAGAAGATATGCAATCAAATCGCAAATGTACGCATAAGGCCGTTGTATAAATACTGGACGATATGCCAGGGTAGAAATCCTACCTGAATGGCATGCAGCACATGCCAATCCTGGCCTCGGTCGATCGGCTCGGGGTGCGGCGATGCGATCGACGCCCCCGTGGACGGTCGGATGTGGTCGGAATCACAGACGACCGCGTTCTGCTGCCCTAGACTGATGGATGACGGCAATCGCACGAGGTGGCAGATCCGCGGCTGGCCATCCGGCTCGATCCGCCAGGATGCTCGACATGCGCCCATGCACTGCCGTATCCACGATGGCTCGACCATCTGCCGTTGTGTACCGAGCCGACGTCCGCTGTGGCGACCGTCCCGCACGCGCCCGGAATGGCGGAGCTCCCTGGCCGGCTATCGACAGGAAGGAGTGATCGTCGCACTATCACTGCGCGGGCGAGGAGATGCGAGATGGCTGGCCTCAAGCGCTGCTTGAGCGCGCTGGCATTGGTGACGTTGGTCGTGGGTCGCAGCCTCGCGGCGGCGAGCCAGCCGCTCGCGGTCGTGCTGGCCTCGACGGCGCCGGGCTATGCCACGGGCCAGGTGCTCGCCACCGCCGAGGTGACGGTGCCGGATGGTGCCAACACGGTCTTCCTCCTGCCGAGCGGACAGGTGATCACGATCAACGGGCCGTACAGCGGCCGCGTGGAGAACCGGCAGCCGTCATCGCGTGAACAGAACCTGGCCCAGCTGCTGGCCCCCGGGCAGGACCGCAGTGGCTTCGGCGGCTCCCGTTCGATGGAGCTCGGCTTGGCGGACGATCGGCTGGAAATCGATCCTGCGCAGAACGGGGTCTACTGCATCACCCCGCACACCGATATCGTCCTGACCCGCCCGACGGACCCCAGCTTCGACCGGATCAGGCTGCGCTCGACGGTCAATGGTGCCACCGTCGATCTCGACTGGACCACCACCGCCGTGCAGGCGTGGCCGACAGCCCTGCCCTTGCGCGCAGGTATGGTGCAGGTGCGGAGCAACCGCACCGGCGCCAAACGTCTGCTGGACTTGCTGTCCTGGTCGGAGCCCGGAACGGGCGATGCCGCACGGGCGGCCGGGCTGGCCCTCGCCGGCTGCCGGTCGCAGGCGTCGGCCGCGCTGAGCCGGCTGCGCGACGTCGTGGCGCCGCTCGATCTCTACCTGGACTCCAGCCGTGGCCGGTTTCCCACCTATCATGTCGGCGAGCCGGTCGAGCTGATCCTGCGGGCCAATCGCGACGCCTATCTCTACTGTCTGCTGCGCGATCGGGACGGCAACCTCAGCCAATTGTTCCCCTGGCAGGCGAGCGAGGCCCGGATCGCCGGCGACCAGACGCTGCGCCTGCCCGGCCGCTGGCTGCCGGTCGGCCTACGTGCCCGGGCAGAGCTCAACGGCAGCGAGGTCCGCTGCTTCGCGTCCGAGCGCGACCTCGGGACCGAGCTGCCGATGCTGGTCGGCGGCAGCGCCGGCGTACCGCTGCCGGCGGACGCCGCGGCGGCGCTCGACCGGGCGATCGTCACCGCGGCGCACGGGCGGGTGGTGACGGAGCAGCTCATCCTGCGGGTCGAGGGATGAAACGCGACCGGGTCAAGACCGGGCGCGACGGGAGGTGCGCAACATGGTGCCGAGACTGACGTTGCTTGCCGTGATCGTGGGCATGAGTGCCATGCCAGCAACCATGGCGGCCGAGCCTGCGCCGCCGGGAGCACGCGAGTACATCATCTGGCCCAGGGACGGCCAGGTGATCAAGGGTGGCGCCTTCTGGTTGCGGATGGGGCTGAGCCAGGCCGGTGTCGCTCCTGCCGGGGTGCAGAAGCCCGGGACGGGACATCACCACCTGCTGATCGACACCGACCTGCCGCCTCCGGGCGAGCCGATCCCCAACAACCGCAACCACCTTCACTTCGGCGGCGGCCAGACGGAAGTCCGGATCGAGCTGCCTCCCGGGCAGCACACGCTGCAGCTGGTCCTGGGTGATGCCAACCACGTGCCGTTCGAGCCGTCGATCTACTCGCAGAAGATCACGGTCATCGTGCCGTAGCGGCGAAACGACGAGCGTACCGGGGAGAGGAACCATGCCAAGACTGCTGCCGGCACTGGCCGGCCTCGGCCTGCTGCTTCTGCCGACATTGGGTGTGGCCGAGCCGACCGCCGCACCCAAGGATGCGTATCTCTATATCGGCTGGCCCAACGACGGCGAGGTCGTGAAAAGCCCGTTCAAGGTCTGGTTCGGGCTGCGCAACATGGGCGTCGCGCCGGCGGGCGTCGACAAGCCGGACACCGGCCATCACCACCTGCTCATCAACGTCGATCTGCCGCCTCCGGGCGAGCCGATCCCCAACAACCGCAACCACCTTCACTTCGGCGGCGGCCAGACCGAGACCGTCCTCGATCTGCCCCCCGGCAAGTACACGCTGCAGCTCGAGCTGGCCGACAAGGACCACGTACCGTTCGATCCGCCCGTCGTGTCCAAGAAGATCACCGTCACCGTGCGCTGACGTTGGGCACCGGCGCTAGTCCAGATCGCGCGCGACCCGGAGGCCATTCCCGGGATAACGCACGTCGTTGTCGTAGAAATTGCGCGTGGTCACTTCCAGATCTTCCGGCTGGTCGCGCCAGGAGCCGCCACGCAGCACATGCTGCCGGCAGCTTGGCTGCGTGCGGGCGCTGCCGTCGGCCGGCGCGGCGGCATAGTCCTTGAACCAGCAGTCGGCGAGCCACTCGGCGACACCGCCGCTCATGCCACTGAGGCCGAACCCGTTCGCCGGCTGCGCATTGACGTTCGGCGGCCGCTGGCGCTCGAAGAGCGTGCCGCCGCAGTCCTTGCAGGCCACCTTGGTGCCGTCGATCCGATCGCCCCACCAGAAGCGCCCGCTCGTGCCGGCCCGGGCCGCGTATTCCCATTCGGCCTCGCTCGGCAAACGGTAGCGCTGGCCGGTGCGCTTCTGCAACCAGTCGACATAGGCCACGGCCTCGAGCCAGTGCACGTTGTGCACCGGGCTCATGTCGGCCGGCTCCTGCATCTCGGGCATGGCGGCGCAACCGCCACCCTGCACGCAGGCGCGCCATTCGGCGACCGTGACCTCGTACTTGCCGAGCGCGAACGGCTTGGCGATCGTCACCCGATGCGGCGGGCGCGCGTTGGGATCGCTGCTGCTGCCCATGGTGAAGCTGCCCGACGGCACGCGGACCAGGATCGGGCATTCCGGACAGTCCTGGAAGCTGTTGCCGTTCCCTTGGGTGCGCGCGACCGCCTTGGGTTCGGTCGCCGACAGCAGCGCCGTCGTCGTTTCGACCGGTTGCTCGGGCGCAGCCGTGGCCGGAGATTCGGCTGCAGGCTTCGCCGCGGGCAGCGGGCCGAGCAGATCGCCGAAGATGAACGCCGGCGCACCCTCCGGCGGAGCCACGTAGAGCCATTTGCTGTCGGCGACGCGGGCGAGCAGCGTGAGCTGCGTTCCCTTGGCGACCCGGCTCACCCGTGCGGCCGCCGAATCCGGCTCGGCGCGCAGATTGGCATCCATCAGGGCAATGAATGTTCCACTTTCCGGTTTCAGGGTCACGCTCGGCTGCGCCGGCAGCACGGGAGCGTCGCTCACCGGCTCGGCCGGGGCCGACGTGGCCGATGCCGGCTCGGCCGGAGCCGTCACGGCCGATGATGGTGCCGGCGATGCCGGCGGATTTGGCGCCGCGGCGGCCACCGCCACCGGCGCTGGCCCTGGCGAACTCGCTACCGGCGGGGGTGCTTCACCCGTGGCCGCGACGCGGATCGCCACCTTGATCGTCGCCTCGCCCCCGCGCCCGTCGTCGACCGAGAGCACCAGCTGCTCGGTCGTGTCGACGGCGGCGGTGCCGGTATCGTAGGTCAGCTTGGCGAGTTGCGCCGGCTCCAGCCGGTCGCCCGGGGAGATCGGCTCGCCGTCGACGCGCACGGTGCCGCTGTCGGGCACGCGCCGGACCCTTATGGTGAGCGGATCGCCGTCGGCGTCGGTCGGCATCGGCACGGAGAGGCGGTTGACGACGGCAACGGCGCTCACCTCGGCCGCGGCTTGAGGAGCGTGGTTCGACGGGTCGACGAGGAGCGCCATGCCCCCGCGGGTCGAAGCCCCTTGGCCGTCGCTGACCACGTAGGCGAAGGTGCCGACGGCGCCGATGGCGCTGCCATCCGGCCGGAACGCCGCCGAGCGGAGCTGCTCGACGGTCAGATAGTCGCCGATCAGCACGGGCCGGTCGCCGACGAGAACGGCACCGCCGCGCGGCAGCCCGGTCACCTGCACCACCAGATGGTCGTTGTCGGGATCGCTCGGCGCCGGGATGGCGAGATCCACCGAACCGGCATTGTCGAGCACCGTCAGCGGCGCCGCCGTCGCCACGACCGGCGCACGATTGGGTGGCTTCGGGTTGAAGTAGAACGGCGTCGCCGCCACCGAGCCGAAGGTGTAGGGCTCCTGCCGGCCCTGCGTCATCTCCAGCACCTGGTCGCGGACCCGGCGGAAGAACAGGCCGAGCTCCAGCCCCGGAACCTGCAGCTCGGTCAGCAGCGCCTGCGCGTAGGGGCTGTGGTCGCCGGTGCCATCCTCGGCCACGACATTGGCCCGCGTCGCCATCGCCACCATCGTGCCGCTCGGGGTGTCGTCGATGCGGCTCAGCCCCTGCCCGATGCTGCTGGTGCGCGCGGCGCCCATGCTCTCCGACAGGCGATCCACGAACGGGTTGTCGCGGCAGGCGTCCAGGAGCATGATGCCGATCTTGCGCGCCTGGGAAATCTCGCCCAGGAAAAGCTGCAGCGGGATGGCCTCGTAGAGCAGGTCGCGCACCCGTTCGAGCTTGGCGTCGGCCGGGATGAGATAGTTGGTTCCGTCGACTTGCACCCCGTGCCCGGCAAAATAGACCAGCGCCACGTCGGCATCGGCCGCGCGCAGGCCGAAGCTGCGCAAGGCCCCAGCCAGCGCACGATTGTCCAGGTCGAGCTGGAGGTCGACGTCGAAGCCGAGGCGGCCCAGGGTCTCGGCCAAGGCACGAGCATCCCGGGTCGGGTTCAACAAGGGTGGTGCGTTGCTGTAAGTGGCGATGCCGACGACAAGAGCCACCCGCCTCTCGCCTTCTGCGGCCATCGCGGTCATTGCGCTCAGCAATAGACCGAGGCCGATGCACAATCCCAACAGAGGCTTCAGCAAGTCGTCCGTCCCACTCCAGGTCAGCATCATCTTACCCCGGGCGGGTCGATCGGGCAAAGCATTCGCTCGAAATTTACACCCTTTGATGGATTCTGATCTCTATTTTTCGCCCAGAAGCTTATAGGCCTGCACCCGATGAACCTTGCCCTTGAGCGGCAACGGACCGACATCGTCGAGCTGGAAGCCCTGGTCGAGGCAGGCTCGCGTCCCGTCGCCGATCAGAATCGTGCACGCCTCGCTGGCGGGCCCGCGCAGCGCCTTGCATTGCTGCTCCAGCCGGGACGCGGTGATGACCGTGTCGCCGACGAGCGCATATTCGAGCCGGCGCGCGCCGCCCAGGCTGCCGACGACGATCGGCCCGGTCTGGATGCCGACCCTGATGTGCACCGCCGGCAGATCGCGGGCCGCGAACTCGGCCTTCAGCTCGGCCGCCGCCTTGGCCATGGCGAGCCCCGAGCGCGCCGCGGCGGTGGCATCGGCGGCGATCTGCGCCGCGCTCGAGCGGGCCAGGGGCACGCCGTAGGCAGCGAGCAGCCCGTCACCGATGAACTGGAGCACGATGCCGCCGTGATCGGTGACGATGCCGACCATGCGCTCCATGTAGGTCTCGAGCCAGCTCATCAGCCGGGCCGGGCCGAGCTGTTCGGCCACGGTGGAGAAGCCTTCGATGTCCGAGAACAGGATGGTCGCCGTCAGCGCCTGCGGCTTGGGTCGGCCACCGGTCATGAAGGTCGCGCGCTCGCGCCAGATCTGATCGGCGACCGGTGCCGACACGTGCCGCGCGAACAGGCTCTGCCAGACCCGGCGCTCGGAACGCTCGCGCCACAGCGACAGGCTGACCGCGCCGCCGATGCCGCCGAGCCAGGCGATGCCTCCACCGACCAATGGGAAGAGCGTTCCGGCGGCACCGACCGCCCACGCGACCAAGCCGGCATAGGCGCCGAGACCGACGCCGGCGGCGACGACCTGCAGCGGCGGGGCGAAGCGCAGGCCGCCGAGAGCGGTGCCGAGCAGCGCCAGCACCACGAGCACCACGGCCTCGCCGGCGAGGCCGATGCGTGGACTCTGCCGCTGCGCCAGCATCTGGGCCAGCACATGCGCCTGGATCTCGACGCCGGGCGTATTCTGCCCGAGCACGGACAAGGGCGTGCGGTGGCGGTCGCTGTCGGCGAGCACCGCCCCCACGAGCACGATCTTGTCCTTGAGCCATCCCGGCGGCAGCATGCCGACGACTTCGGCGGGATAGACCGGAAACGGCCCCGTCGCATCGTCCGGTCGACCGTGCCAGGCGATCTCGAATGGCTTCGTCGGTGGCTCGACGCCGAGGGCCTGCGCGATCTTGGCCGGAAAGCTCAGCTCCCCGGCCTCGAGGCGCGGTTCGTGCCAGCGGACCGCGTCGTCGAGCCGCTCCTTGACCAGGTTGGCGTAGCCGTGGTCGAGCCCGGCGACGAAGGCGCCGAGATAGCGACGCTGCGCTTCGGCCAAGGGTGTCGCGGCATGCGCGGTGATCAGCACGATCGGGATGCGTGCCTGGGCCACCTGCGCGCGCAGGGCCGCGTCGGCGTCCGGCCAGGTCGGCATGTCGAGAAGCACGTCGAGCCCGACCACCCGCGCGCCGGCAGCCTCGAGCTGGACCAGAAGCTGGCGCAGGAACGAGCGGTCGATCGGTGAGCGGCATGCCAGGCCGGACAGCGTCGATTCGGAGATGCCGACGATGACGATGGCACCGTCCTGCGGCTCCGGGCGGGCGAAGTAGGACTGCAGGACGTCGTCGGCGAAATGGCCGGCGATCGAGACCGGCGCGACACGCGGCAGGAGCATGGCGACGAGCGTCGCCATGGCGGCCACCACCAGCAGGGCCGTCGCCTCGCGCCATCGCCGCAAGGGCTGGGTAGCAGGTTCGGCCACGGTGGCACCTACCTGAGCTGGATGGACCCTTGTCGCCGCAACGCCGACACGACAGCGCATATTCCGGCTACGGCCGGGCGTTGCAAGTGCCCACCAGTACGACGGCATCCGCGGCGGTCCAGTCGTGCCGCGGACTCACCGCGGCTCAGCCTCCGGCGTCAGGCGACACGGCGCCCGGCCGTACGAACCGCTGTTCCATCACCTCCTCGCCCCACTGCCGGCCAGGGCGCTGCTCCGCTAGCGCGAAGCCCTGCGCCTCGTAGAGGTGGCGCGCGGCATCGAGGCCCTGGAACGTCCAGAGGTGGCATTCGGCAAAGGCGTGCCGATCGCAAAAGGCAACGGCCGCGGCGAGCAGCCGGCGACCCACGCCCGCGCCCCGCAGCCCGCCCTCGACGATGAACCAGCGCAGGTGCGCCCGGCCCGGCCCCAGATCCTCGCCGTCGATCGCCACCGTGCCGACGATGCGGCCGGCGTCGATCGCGAGCCAGAGCCGGTTGCCGGGCCGCTCCCATCGGTCCGCGAACTCGGCCAGCCCGGCCGCGACCTTGGCCTCGAACGCGCGCCCGAAACCCACCGCGGCCGCATAGTAGGTGGCATGCATCTCGACGCACCGCGCAATCGCGCCCGGACGGTAGCCGGTCTCGATCGCGACGGGGGCGCATGCGCGCGGAGCGCCGGTCCGATCCTTGGCCAGGGCCCCGGCGTAAAGGCGCAGCCCGTCGATCACGGTCTGGTGGCGATCGGACCGGATGCGCCCGAGAGCGGCCTGCACCTGCCGGCTGGCGAAGGCGTCGATCCCGGCCAAGGTCGCCCGCCCCTTCTCGGTCAGGGCCAGCGGCTTCGTGCGCCCGTCGGCGCCGCCGGCCGTCTCCACGATCTCACCGCCATCAACGAGCTTGCGCAGCAGCCGGCTGACGGTCGATTTCTCCAGGATGAGACGATCCGCGAGCTCGCCGGCGGTGATGCCCTCCTGAGCGCCGATCTCCACCAGCGCATGCACGGCCGATGCCGAGAGAGCCGTGCCGGCGAGTGTTCCTTGCAGGAAGCCGAGCTCACGCACGAGCTGGCGGGAAGCCGCACGAACCGGCTCGACATGCGCAAGGCAGGATGAGGCAATCATCATAATAGTTGCATCATGCAACTAGATGTCCGCATCGTCAATCGGCGCCAACGCGATGTGCCAACGTCGGCCAAGCGTTCGCGCCACCCCGCTGTCCGGCGGCGGCCGGCCACGGCAGCGGGGTCATGGGCTCGCGACCTTGGCTGACACGCCCGTGCCGAAAGGCTAGCATGGCCGGTCGGTACGACAGCATCGATGGGGAGGGTTGGTGATGAACGAGGAATGGCAGCAGAAGGTCCGCGAACGCGCCTACCACATCTGGCAGCGGCAGGGTTCGCCCGATGGTCCTCCGGAGCAGTTTTGGTTGATGGCCGAAGAGGAGCTGGTCGACGAGGGCGAACGCCCGACCAGCCAGCAGGCGGCCACGGAGCCGCCACCCGAAACACCCAAGGCCGAGTGACGTAGCGGGACAAGGGGGAACCGAACCGACCCGTCGGCTTTTCAGTGCGCGAGCCACGCAGGGTGCGAACGGCTCTTGCCAGGAGTGGCCATGACGGAGCCGTCGTTCGCCGGATTGCCCATCCGCGCGCTGGATGCCTTGCAGGATGCTCGGGTCGCGGTGCTGGGCATCGCCGATGCCTCACCCTACGCACGCGGGCGCGCCAGCCATGCCGCGGGCGCGCCCCGCGCCATCCGCGCCGGCTCGGCGCTGTTTGCGACGCAGATCGGCCAGTACGATTTCGATCTGCGCGCGCCGTTCCTGAAGCAGGACAACCGGTCTCCTGCTCTCGTCGACGTCGGCGACCTGCCGACCGACCCGGCGGAGCCCGAGGCGAACCGGACGGCGATCACGGACGCCGTGCGGCGGATTCTCGCCGCCGGCGCCGTGCCCGTGGTGCTGGGCGGGGACGATTCCGTGCCGATCCCCGTTTTCGCGGCCTATGAGGGCCAGGGGCCGCTCACCATCGTCCAGGTCGACGCGCACGTCGACTGGGGGGACGTGATCAAGGGCAATCCCTACGGCTACGGCAGCACGATGCGGCGTGCCGCCGAGCTGCCATGGATCACCGGCATGGTGCAGGTCGGCATCCGCGGCCTCGGCAGCGGGACCGCCGATCAGATCGAAGACGCCCGGGCCTGGGGCTCGCGGATCGTGACCGCGACCGATCTGCGACGGCATGGCATGAAGCTGGCGATCGAGCAGATCCCGGAGGGCAGCGACTGCCTGCTCAGCATCGACTGCGACGGAATCGACCCGGCCGTCATGCCAGCCGTCAACATGCCGACACCGGGCGGCCCCGACTATGGCGACATTCTCGAGCTGCTGCAGGGTTTGGCCGGCCGCGCCCGTATTCGCGGGGTGAACCTGGTCGAATTCGTCCCCGACCGCGACCCTGGCGGCCTCGCCGCGCTGACCGCGGCACGGCTCGTCGCATCCGCGATCGGCCTCGTCCATGCCGGTGCGGAGCTCGGGGCCTAGCCCTGCCCGCCGCGAGCGGCCCGGCAGCCCGCGCTGCCGGGCCGGATAGTCGGCGGCCTAGCCGGCCGGGGTCGTCACCGGCATCGGTGGCACCAGATGCGTGAAGGGGGCGACATACGCCTGTGCCATGACCAGCAGGCCGACCAGCACCGCGAGCGCGATGCTGTGGAAGAAGACGTAGCGGAGAATACTGCCCTCGTGCCCGTACCAGCGGGTCGCGGTGGAGGCGACGACGATGCTCTGCGCGTCGATCATCTTGCCCATGACGCCGCCCGAGCTGTTCGCCGCCGCCATCAGCACCGGGTTGAGGCCGAGCTGCTGCGCGGTGACCTTCTGCA
>JBDHTW010000057.1:0-27077 GCA_039808865.1 Geminicoccaceae bacterium | reverse complement strand
TGCGCTTCCGCCTGTGCGGCGCGTGCCTGCAGGAGCTCGCGGCGCAGGCTGTCGCGCTCGCGGCGCAGGTCGCCCAGCGTCCGCATCAGGCGGTCGATCTGCTGACGCGCCGCCAGCAGGTCCCGGTCGGTTGGCGCCGCCGCCCCGCCGGCGCGCTGCTGCTCGAGCCGGCGCCGCAACTCGGCGAGGGCCGCCTTCAGCTCCGCCACCGTCGGCTCGTCGTCGACCGTGCCCGGAGCGGCGATGGCACCGGCCGGCACCGTCGCCGGCTCCGCCCGCGCCGGCCAGGTCAGGGCGAGCAGGCCGAGCAGCAGGCTGCCGCCCAACATCCGGCCGTGGCCCGGCCGCGCATGTCGCCCGCCTGACGGGCCCGGATCGCGCATGCTGCGCCGTCAGTTGGCAGCGATCACCGGCAGGTCGGCCTCGGCCAGGATGTGGCTGGTGGCACCACCGAAGATCATCTGCCGCAGCCGGCTCTGGGTGTAGGCGCCCTTGATGATCAGGTCGGCACCGACGGCCCTGGCCTCGTGCAGGATGGCGCCGCCCACGCTGCGCTCGCCGGGATGGGTGTCCCGCCACTCCACCGACATGCCGTGCCGCTGCAGGTTGTGCGCGAGCTCGGCCGCGCTCGGCCCCGGCACGGTGCCCTGCTGCACCTGCAGCACCGTGATCCGCTTGGCCTGGGTCAGGATCGGCATCGCGAACGCGACGGTGCGCGCGGTCTCGGTGCTGCAGTTCCAGGCGATCAGCACGTTGTCGCCGAGCACCTCCGGCACCGTCGGCGGTGCGATCAGCAAAGGCCGGCCGGCTTCGAACAAGGCGGTCTCAAGCGCCGCCATGCTCGGCGACACCGAATCCTTGAGCGGGCGGCCGACGACGATCAGGTCGAACACGCGGCCGAGGCTGCCGATCGCGGCGTGGCCGCTGGTCGCCTCGATGCGCCAGTCGGCGCAGACCCCGCTTCCGGCCGGTAGCCCGGTGCCTCGGGGCAGCCCGTGCCGGGCCATGAACGCCTCGAACGTCTCCCGCGCCCGCTCGGCGCGCTCACGCGCTTCCCGCTCGAACCCGGCGACCAGATCGGGCGCCGCCGCGACGAACCCATCCGCGCCGGCGGCGATGATGTCCGGTTGCCCCGGCCGCATGTGCAGGCCTTCGATGTAGCTGCCGAACCGCTGCGCCACCAGCAGCGCGGTGTGCAGCGTCGATTCGAGAATCGGGCTGATCTCGAGATTGACGAGGATCGTGCGCATGCTTCCTCCGTCCGCCACGGCCGTGCCTCACCGACAAGCCTCTATGCATCTGGACGTCAAGGACGCCAGCGATTTCGCTTCTCGGCCCAGGTCCATCAGATGCGTGGGCTCTGCGGGTCGCTCTCCAGTGCCGTCAGCCTGCGATAGAGCTGCGGCCGCCGTTCCACCCGGCCTGCGGTCCCGCCGGCCGAGAGCACGGCAGCGCTCGCAGGCTCGGTCTCGGCGACGGCGAGCAGGCTACCATCGGCGGCCACGATGCGGCTAGAGGGCGCCCCTGCGCCGCCGGCATTGGCATAGGCCACGGCACAGCCGTTCTCATAGGCCCGTGCCGGCAGCAGCACATCGCTGACGATGTCCCTGCCCTCGCCGTGCCCGGCCAGCACCAGCAAGCCCTCCGCCCCGGCCAGCGCCAGGGCCCGCGCGACCTCGGGTGCTTCGACGTCGGCACCGATCAGCAGACCCCATTTGCGGCCCGCGAACGGCACCACGGTCAGCCAGTGGCCGATCGCAAGCTGCTCGGGCTCGCGCCCCGGCACGAAGTGGGTCCGGCGGTAGTTGGCAAGGGCGCAGCCGCGATCGTCCACGAACAGTGCCGCGTCGTGGTAGCGTCCGGTACACTGCTCCAGATAGCCGCAGGCGATGGCGACGCCATGCTCGCGCGCGATCCGCGCCACCAGGACGAGCTCCGGGCCGTCCGACAGCAACGCGTCCCCCACCGCGGCACCCGTGAGGAACAGTTGCGGCAGCACCAGGAGCCGCGCTCGAGCCACCGCCGCGGCCCTGGCCCAGGTCGCGATCGTGCGCAGGCAGATTTCGATGCCATCGGGGCGAATCGAGGTCGGTGGTACGGCTATCCGTAGTGCGCCCGCTTCAGGCATTCACATTCCGCTCACGTAGCTGCGATTTCGGCTCATCTTCATCTGAACGTCATGTCATGAACGGGCAAGATGAGCGCCATTTTGTTAATCTATATCGAGGCACATCGAACAACGCGCCGTAACGGCGACCAGTTGATGGACAGCATGGAGTCCCAAATGCCGATCGTCGATCGCTTTTCCAACCCCGAGAAGACGCTGCGGCGCGTGCGGGCGAGGAATCTCGCCGCCGTCGCCATCGTGTCGCTGCTCGCCGGCGGTACGGCGATCTCCTTCGCGACCGAGACCCCGCCCCCCGCCAATGCCGGCCTGACCACGACCTATGCCAATGCCGGCTACGCCGATCTGGTGGCTGCGGTCAAGCCCGCGGTCGTCAACGTCCGCGTCGAGCGCACGACCAGCGGCGACGAGAACGCGGGTCCGGCCATGGATCCGGACATGCAGCGCTTCTTCGAGCGCTTCTTCGGCGAGCAGGCCCCGATGCAGGCCCCGCGGACGCCGCAGCACGAGCGCGGCGAGGGCTCGGGCTTCGTCGTCGACGCCAACGGCCTGATCGTCACCAACGCCCACGTCGCCGGCGGCGCCGACAAGATCACCGTGCTGTTCGACGACGGCACCGAGCTCCCGGCCAAGCTGCAGGGCATCGACCAGAAGACCGATCTCGCGCTGCTCAAGGTCGATGCCGGCAAGCCGCTGCCCTACGTCACCTTCGGCGACAGCAGCCAGGTCCGCGTCGGCGACGCGGTGGTCGCCGTCGGCAACCCGTTCGGCCTCGGCGGCACGGTCACCTCGGGCATCGTCTCGGCGACCGGCCGCGAGATCGGCAGCGGTCCCTACGACGACTTCCTGCAGATCGACGCGCCGATCAACCGCGGCAATTCGGGTGGCCCGACCTTCAACATGAAGGGCGAGGTCGTCGGCGTGAACTCGGCGATCTTCTCGCCGTCGGGCGGCAGCGTCGGCATCGGCTTCGCGATCGCCTCGAACCTCGCCAAGCAGGTCGTGGCCGACCTCAAGGACGACGGCAAGGTCGAGCGCGGCTGGCTCGGCGTGCAGATCCAGGGCCTGGACGAGGATCTGGCCTCGAACCTGGAGCTGAGCAAGCCGCACGGCGCCCTGGTCAGCGAGGTCCAGCCCGACAGCCCGGCCGAGGCCGCCGGCATCAAGCAGGGCGACGTCATCGTCTCCTTCGCCGGCAAGCCGATCGACAAGGTCGGTCAGCTCAGCCGCGCGGTCGCGGTCGTGGCGCCGGGTACCAAGGAGGAGCTGGTCGTCTGGCGTGACGGCAAGGAGAAGACGCTCGAGGCGGTCATCGCCGAGATGCCGAACCAGGACCAGGTGGCGAGCAACGAGCCGGCGCACCAGGAGGCCGAGCAGCCGAAGCTGGGCTTGGCCCTGGCTCCGCTGACGCCCGACCAGCGCCAGCGCATGGGCATCGACGCCAAGCTGCAGGGCGTGCTGGTGACCCAGGTGCAGCCCGGTGGCCCGGCCGAGGCCAAGGGCATCCAGGCCGGCGACATCATCGTCTCGATCGACCGCAAGCCCGTGCACGAGCCCAAGGACGTCGTGGCGGCGATCCGCAAGGCCCACGAGAGTGGCGCCAAGTCGGTGCTGCTCTATGTGTCGCGCGACGGCAACGAGCACTTCGAGGCGGTGCCGCTGGCGACGTCGTAAGCCGAGCTGACGTTCGGGCACCCCGTCCCCATATGTCTGGGTGCCCGGCCGCAGCCTCGGCGTCGCGTTGTGCTGAAGACACCAACCCTGTGGGGACATGGCTAGGATGCACGTGCTGATCATCGAGGACGACCGCGATGCGGCCGGCTATATGGCCAAGGGCCTGAAGGAAAGCGGGCACAACGTCGACCTCGTGCACAATGGTCGCGAGGGGCTGTTGATGGCGGCCGGCGCCGACTTCGACGTGCTCATCATCGACCGCATGCTGCCCGAACTCGACGGGCTGAGCCTGGTCAAGACGCTCCGGGCAACGGGCAACCAGACGCCAGTCCTGTTCGTGAGCGCGCTGGGCGACGTCGACGAGCGGGTCAAGGGGCTGCGCAGCGGTGGCGACGACTACCTCGCCAAGCCCTACTCGTTCTCCGAGCTGCTGGCGCGCCTGGAGACGCTGAGCCGGCGCCGCGGCTCGACGTCGCCCACCGGCCCGGAGACGGTGCTGCGCTACCACGATCTCACCCTCGACCTGCTCGCCCGTCGCGTCGCCCGCGGCGGCCGTCCGATCGATCTGCAGCCAAGGGAGTTCAAGCTGCTCGAGGTGCTGATGCGCCATGCCGGTCAGGTCATGACGCGCACCATGCTGCTCGAGAAGGTCTGGGACTATCGGTTCGATCCGCAGACCAACGTGATCGACGTCCACATCAGCCGGCTGCGGCAGAAGGTCGACCGTGGCTACGAGCACGCGTTGATCCATACCGTCCGTGGCGCCGGGTACAGTCTGCGTGCTCCGGACAAGGCCGCTTAGCAGCTCGACCTTCCGGCTGACGCTGGCCTATCTCGGCCTGTTCAGCCTGTCGGCAGCCCTGATCCTCGGCATCGTCTACTATGCCGGGATCAGATTCATGGAACATCAGGCTCGCGAGACGGTCGAGGACGAAGTCGCCTGGCTGCGCGACCAGTACATGGGCGCCGGTCTCGAGCGGCTGATGGCGATCGTCGCCGAGCGCTCGGCCACCGAGCCCAACCGCCGCGCCATCTTCCTCCTGGTCGATCCGTTCGGCCGCTACCTCGCCGGCAACCTCAGCGCTTGGCCGACGGCGGTTCCCGATACCGAGTCCTTCGTCCAGTTCGACATGCAGGTGATCGACGACGGCAGGCGTCTGCCCAAGGAGCACCTGGCCCTGGCCAAGATCGTCTCGCTGGACAGCGGCGCCCGGCTGCTGGTCGGGCGGGACATCGAGGACAACGTCCAGGCCCGGCACACGATGGGCGCCTCGATCCTGATCGGCGTCGCCGTGATGGTGGTCCTCGGTCTGGTCGGTGGGGTGATCATGAGCCGCTGGATGCTGGTCCGGCTGGAGCGGGTCAACCGGGCCACGACGCGGATCATGGCCGGGGACCTCAGCCAGCGCATCGCGACCGAGGGTGCCGGCGACGAGTTCGACGAGCTGGCGCAGAATCTCAACGCGATGCTCGAGCGGATCGAGCGCCTGCTGATCGGCATGCGCCAGGTGAGCGAGGACATCGCGCACGACCTGCGCACGCCGCTGACGCGGATGCGCTCGCGCATCGAGGTGGCGCTGCTCGGCGAGCCCACGGCCGAGGAGGCGCGCAGCCTGCTCGAGGGAACCTTGCAGGATGCCGAGCGCCTCATCGATACCTTCAACGCGTTGCTGGCGATCGCGCGCGCCGAGGCCGGGGTGCAGCATGGCGACTGGGAGCGCCTGGATCTGTCCGATCTCGCCCGCGACGTCGTCGACCTCTACGAGCCGTTGGCCGAGGAGCGTGGCATTTCGCTCCATCTCGTGGCCAGCGCCGGCGCCACCGTGCTCGGGCACCGGCAGCTCGTGGCCCAGGCCATCGCCAACATCACCGACAACGCGATCAAGTACACGCCGGACGGCGGTACGGTGACCATCTCGACCTCGGCCAAGCCGACGCCGCGGATCACGGTGACCGACACCGGACCCGGCATCCCGATCGAGCTGCGCGAGCATGCGAAGCAGCGCTTCGTCCGGCTCGACGCGCAACGCTCGACGCCGGGCAGCGGTCTCGGCCTGAGTCTGGTCGAGGCGGTGGCGAAGCTGCACGATGCCCGGCTCGAGCTCGGCGACAACCTGCCCGGCCTGAAGGTGACCCTGGCGTTCCGGCCGGCGCCCGAGATCGAGCCCGAGCCGGCCGCGCTGGCGCTGGCCTCCTGAAGCGGTGCCGGCATGCATGACGGTGTGGTCAGCTTCCCACGGCAGCCCTTGCCGCGCACGTCGTCGCCATGCACTTAACCGGACGTGATTGGCATCGGCGGACGCACCGCCGACGATTGGGCACTATCTCAGCTTCATGAACACGGTCGAGCAGCCGCGGCTGAGCCGCTTCTACAGCACGGATCTCGCCCCCTGCCCCTATCTGCCCGAGCGCAAGGAGCGCCGGCTGGTGGCGCTGGTCGAGGCCGACGCGGACGATGGCCGGCTGGATCTGCTGACGGAGGCCGGCTTCCGGCGCAGCCAGGGCTTCCTCTACAAACCGGTCTGCCCCGGCTGCCGCGCCTGCGTGCCGGTGCGCATCGACGTCGCGGCGTTCAGCCCGCGGCGCAGCTTCCGCCGTGTGCTCGCGCGCAACGCCGACCTGCGCTGGCAGGAGCTGGCGGCGATCACCAGCGACGAGCAGTTCGAGCTGTTCCAGCGCTACCTGCAGCACCGCCATCGCGACGGGGGCATGGTGCGCATGGATCGTCAGGCCTACCGCGACATGGTCGAGCTGGCCCCGGCCACGACGCGCGTCGTGGAGTTTCGCGGCGCCGACGGCGTGCTGGTCGGGGTCAGCCTGACCGACCATGTCCGCTCCGGCCTCTCCGGCGTCTACAAGTTCTTCGCTCCCGAGGCGGCGCCACGGTCCCTGGGCACGTTCATCATCCTCTGGCACGTCGAGCGGGCGCGCGCCCTGGGCCTGCCGTTCGTCTATCTCGGCTACTGGATCCGCGAGAGCCGCAAGATGACCTACAAGGCCCGCTTCACCCCGCTCGAGCAGCTCGACGGTGCGTTCTGGCGGCCGCTGCCCGTGAGCCCGGACGATCTCGCGGACGGTGATTGACGTGGCCGCGGTCGGCATTGCACCTAGCCGCAGCGAACGAGCCACCGAGGAGGCAGCCTTGAGCGAGACATTCCGCGCCCTGCGGCTCGATCAGGTCGACGGCAAGACCGTAGCCGGCGTCACCGAGCTTCCCCTAGCCGACCTGCCCGCCGGGGAAGTCCTGGTCGACGTCGCCTGGTCGACGCTGAACTACAAGGATGCGCTGGCGATCACGGGGGCCGGCAAGATCGTCCGCCAGTTCCCGTTCGTGCCCGGGATCGACTTCGCCGGCACCGTCCTCGCCTCCGACAATCCACGCTTCCGGCCCGGCGATCAGGTGCTGCTGACCGGCTGGGGGGTCGGCGAGCGGCATTGGGGCGGCCTCGCCGAGCGGGCACGGGTCAAGGCGGACTGGCTGCTGCCGCTGCCGCACGGTCTGTCCGCGGCCCGGGCCATGGCCATCGGCACCGCCGGGTTCACCGCCATGCTGGCGGTGCTCGCGCTCGAGGAGCAGGGCATCACGCCGGACCGGGGCGAGATCGTGGTGACCGGTGCCGCCGGCGGTGTCGGCAGCGTGGCGATCCCGCTGCTGGCCAAGCGCGGCTACCAAGTCGTGGCCTCGAGCGGCCGCCAGGAGCTGGCCGACTATCTGCGCGGCCTCGGCGCCAGCGAGGTGGTCGACCGCGCCATGTTCGCCAGCGGCTCCAAGGCGCCGCTGGATTCGGCGCGCTGGGCCGGCGCGATCGACACGGTCGGTGGCGACACGCTCGTCAATCTGCTCAAGGCCATGCAGTATCACGGCGTCGTCGCCGCTTGCGGCCTCGCCGGCAGCCCGTCGCTGAACGGCACGGTCTACCCGTTCATCCTGCGCGGCGTGCGGCTGATCGGCATCGATTCGGTGCTGCACCCGGCCGGGAACCGCCCGGCCGTATGGGCGCGCCTGGCGGACGACCTCGACCCCGCCCTGCTCGATCGGATGGTGACCGAGGTGGGCCTCAGCGACGTGCCCGGGCTGGCGCCGGACTTCCTGCGCGGCGCCGTCCGTGGCCGCCTCGTGGTCGATACCCACCGCTGACGGGTTCCACCGGCGCTATCGCATTGCGCCATGGACGGGCTGTGCTATAGAGCCCGCTCTTGCCGATCCTGGCAGCGAGGCGTTCGCCTGAGTTGCAGTCAATTCCGGCACCAGCGGGAACGCCGCGCTTCGAGGGGTCAATGTCCGAACAAGAACTTGCCCAGGGTCGTCATCCCGCATGGGCCCGGTGCCGGTGTGTCGGGCCACTGCACCCGTTGGACGCTCGGTCCACGATGACGTACGCGAAGCCCGGGCGACGCGATGACCCGCTTTGCTATCCCTTCGCCCATCCCGAGATATGCGGCGGCCGGCGCCGTGGCGGCGTCGCCATCGTGCCGCGTGCCGGCCGCGCCGAGCCCGGGGATCGGATTGGACCATAACGCACGATGCCCAAATTCGACATCGATACCGCCTATGTCGAGAAGCTGGCCGAGCTGCTCGCCCGCACCGGCCTGACCGAGATCGAGATCTGTCAGGGCGACAGCCGCATCCGTGTGGCGAAGAGCGCCCCCGCGGCCATCGAATACGTGCAGCAGCCGCTGCCAGCACCGGCTGCCGCGGCCGTAGCCGTGCCGCCGGCGAGCGCGGCTCAGGTCGAGGCCGGTCACCCCGGCACGATCACCTCGCCGATGGTCGGCACGGCCTATCTCCTGCCCGAGCCCGGGGCGCCACCGTTCGTCAAGGTCGGCGACACGGTCAAGGAAGGGCAGACCTTGCTGATCGTCGAGGCGATGAAGGTCATGAACGCGATCCGCGCATCGAAGCCCGGCAGGGTCGCGCGCATCTTCGTGTCCAACGCGGCGCCGGTCGAGTATGGCGAGCCGCTCATGATCGTCGAGTAGACCCTTGCGCCCGATCAACAAGGTCCTGATCGCCAATCGGGGCGAGGTCGCGCTGCGGATTCTGCGTGCCTGCCAGGAGATGGGCATCGCGGCCGTGGCCGTGCACTCGACCGCCGACGCGTCCGCCATGCACGTGCGCCTCGCCGACGAGAGCGTGTGCATCGGCCCGCCCAAGGCGGCCGACAGCTACCTCAATCCCGTGGCCCTGCTCGCGGCGGCCGAGATCACCGGCGCGGACGCGATCCATCCCGGCTACGGCTTCCTGTCCGAGAACGCCGATTTCGCGCAGATGGTCGAGGAGCACGGCTTCGTGTTCATCGGCCCGTCGCCGCAGCACATCCGGCTGATGGGCGACAAGATCGTCGCCAAGGCCACGGCCAAGGAGCTGGGCATCCCGACGGTGCCGGGCAGCGAGGGACCAATCGGCACGGAGGCCGAAGCGGTCGAGCTCGCCGAGGCGATCGGGCTGCCGGTCCTGATCAAGGCCGTGGCCGGCGGCGGCGGGCGCGGCATGACCGTCGTGCGCGACTTGGCCGACCTCAACGAGTCCGTGCGCATGGCGCGCAACGAGGCGCGGGCGGCGTTCGGTGACGACCGGGTCTATGTCGAGAAGTTCCTCGAACGGCCGCGCCACATCGAGGTCCAGCTCATCGGCGACGGCAAGGGGCACGTCGTGCATCTCGGCGAGCGCGACTGCTCGCTGCAGCGGCGCCACCAGAAGCTGGTCGAGGAGGCGCCGTCGCCCGTGCTCGACGCGGCCGCGCGCGAACGGCTGGGCAGCCTCTGCGTCAAGGCGATGAGCAAGCTCGGCTACCGCAGCCTCGGCACGGTCGAGTTCCTCTACCAGGACGGCGAGTTCTACTTCATCGAGATGAACACGCGGCTCCAGGTCGAGCATCCGGTGACCGAGCTGGTCACGGGCATCGATCTGGTCCGCGAGCAGATCAAGATCGCCGCCGGGCACAGGCTGGGCTTTACCCAGAAGGACGTGCGCTTCACCGGCCACGCGATCGAGGTGCGCATCAACGCCGAGGATCCGCGGTCGCTGCTGCCGACGCCGGGCAAGGTCGTGGCGTTCCATGCACCGGGCGGGCCGGGCGTGCGCATGGATTCGGCGCTCTATGCGGGCTACACCGTGCCGCCGTTCTACGACAGCCTGATCGCCAAGCTGATCGTGCACGATGTCGACCGCGCTGCGGCGATCCGCCGGCTCGAGCGCTGCATGGCCGAGACCGTGATCGACGGCATCTCGTCGAGCGTGCCGCTGCTGCGGGCGATCTTCGCCACCGACGACGTGCGCGAGGCGGACTTCGACACCGGCTGGCTCGGCCGCTTCCTGGCCGCATGGAGCGAGTGAGGTGACCGTCCGCCCGGCAGGAGGCCGGCCCTGACCGGGCTGACGCCGGAGTTCGTCTTGAGCGCCTACGCCATCGGCGTCTTTCCGATGGCGGAAGACTACAACGATCCGACGATCCATTGGATCGAGCCGCGCCGGCGCGGCATCCTCCCGCTCGACGGGTTCCATGTCCCGCGCAGCCTGCGCAAGACCATCCGGCGCGGCGCGCACGAGATCCGCATCGACAGCGCGTTCGAGCGGGTGATCCGCAGCTGCGCCGAGGCGGCGCCGGATCGGCCGCAGACGTGGTTGAATCCCGAGCTGATCGAGCTCTATGTCGAGCTGCATCGTCGCGGCCATGCCCATAGCGTCGAGGTCTGGCAGGACGGTAGGCTCGTCGGCGGCCTCTATGGCCTGGCGATCGGGGCGGCGTTCTTCGGCGAGAGCATGTTCTCGCGGGTCGCCGACGCCAGCAAGATCGCCCTGGTCGATCTGGTCGAGCGGCTCAACGCCGGTGGCTTCGTGCTGCTCGACACCCAGTTCATCACCGAGCATCTGCGCCGCTTCGGGGCGATCGAGATCAGCCGGGCCGGCTACATCGCGCGCCTGCGGCAAGCGCTGGCGCTGCCGGCCCGCTTCCCGCGAGAGGTCTACCCGTCGGCCGGCGCCGGCCCCGGCGTCACCGGCGAGGGCGCCGCCGGCGACGGCTCGGGCTCCGGCTCGATCGGCTCGGCGCAGGCCACCACCCACACGTCGTAGACCGGATGCTCCAAGGCCGACAGTGACGGGCTCGACGCGAACATCCAGCCCGAGAAGGCGGATTTGGGCGGATTGCCCGGCTCGACCACCTTGATCTCGAGAAACGCGGCGCTTTCGGGCGGCTCGGTCGGCGGCGTGGTCAGGCAGGCATGGGCGGTGATGCGCAGCGTGCCGAACTCGACCTCGCTGCCGATCGGCGCCCGGATCAGCGTCGTCCGCGCCGTGATCTTGTCGAGCCCGCGCAGCTCGGCCACGAGATGCGGCTGGACGGGGCCGTCCGCGCGCGCGGCACCGATGCCGGCCAGCGCCCCGACGACCCCCAGAAGCGGCCAGCGCGTGCTCATGGCGAGGCCGGCGCGCTGCCCTGACCGCTCTGGCCACCCTGCCCGCTGAAGATGTAGCGGCCGATCAGATCCTCGAGGTTGACCGAGGATTGGGTCAGCGTGATCTCGCCGCCGTCCTGCAGCAGGCGATCGTCGCCACCCGGGGCGAGTGCCAAGTACTTGCCGCCGAGCAAGCCGCTGCTGACGATCGCGGCCGTGCTGTCCGACGGCAGCTCGAGGCCGTTGCGCACGCTGAACGTGACCACGGCCCGGTAGGTCTGCGGATCCAGCTCCTGCGCCAGAACCCTGCCCACTTTGATGCCCGAGATGCGGACGTCGCCGCCGGTCTCGAGGCCGTCGACGCGATCGAACCGGGCGCGCAGCGTGTAGCCGCCCGGATCGCCGGCATCGCTGCGACCGTAGGCCCAAGCAAAGAAGCCGAGCGCTACTGCCAGCACGGCAGCCCCCAGCAGCGTCTCGACAATGTTCCGGGACATGCCTCCGGCCCTTCCGCAGCTATGGCTTGTTTCAGGCGTTCTTGACCGATTCGAGCCCGAGCAGGGCACGCGCGAACGCCATGGCCTCGAACGAGCGCAGATCGTCGATCGTCTCGCCGACACCGATCGCATGGATCGGCAGGCCGAACCGCCGTGCCAGCGCCACGACGACGCCACCCTTGGCGGTCCCGTCGAGCTTGGTCACGATCAGGCCGGTAAGGTCGACCATGTCCTTGAAGATCTCGACCTGGCTGTGGGCGTTCTGGCCCGTCGTCGCATCCAGCACCAGCACGGTGTCATGCGGCGCCTCGGGGTCGACCTTCTTCAGCACCCGGATGATCTTGCGCAGCTCGTCCATCAGCGCCTGCTTGTTGTGCAGCCGCCCGGCGGTGTCGATCAGCAAAAGGTCCGCGCCCTGAGCCCGCGCCTGTTCGAGCGCGTCGAAGGCGAGGCCGGCGGGATCGGCACCCTCTTTGCCGCGGATCACCGGCACCCCGTTGCGCTGGCCCCAGATCTGGAGCTGCTCGACGGCGGCGGCGCGAAACGTGTCGCAGGCGGCCAGCACCACCTTCAGGCCGGCCGCCGTCGCCTGGTTCGCGAGCTTGCCGATGGTCGTGGTCTTGCCGGTGCCGTTCACCCCGCAGATCAGGACCACCTGCGGCCGGAATCGTGCCCGATGCGGCAGGGGCAGCGCCACCGGCTCGAGTTCCTTGGCCGCAGCCGCGGCCAGCGCCTCGCGGACCTCGACGTCGGTCACCTCCTTGCCGAAGCGGCCCTTGGCCACTGCCTGGACCAGTGCCGCCGAAGTCTCGACGCCGAGGTCGGCCAAGATCAGGGCCTCCTCGAGCTCCTCGAGCGTCGCTTCGTCGAGGCGTCGCTTGGTGACGACGTTGGCGATCCTCTCGGTCAGGCTGCCCGAGGACCGCTGCAGCCCGGCCTTGAGCCGCGCGAACCAGCCCAGCTTCTGCCCTTCGCTCATGCCACCATGCGTCCCGTCAGCGTCCTGCCCTCCACCCCGGTCACCACGACCTCCGCCACCGTGCCGGCCGGCGGCCACCATGCGCCCGCGGCGGGCCGGACCGCCGCCATCTGGTCGGTGTGCCCGGTGCGGCCGCGCTCGATCAGGGCACGACGCCGCTGGCCGAGCTGGCGGCGCAGGAAGGTATCGAGCACGGCCTCGCCGTGGGCTCGCAACCGGGCCGCCCTCTCCTTGCGCAGCTCGACCGGCAGCTGCGGCATGCGGGCCGCGGCGGTGTGCGGCCGGGCCGAATAGGGAAACACGTGCAGGAAGGTCAGCCCGGCCTCCTCGACCAGATCAAGCGTGCGCGTGAACATGGCCTCGTCCTCGGTCGGGAAGCCGGCGATCAGGTCGGCACCGAAGACGAGGTCGGGCCGCGACCGACGCAGCTCGTGCGTCGTCCGGACGAGATCGGCCCGGACGTGCCGACGCCGCATCCGCTTCAGGACCAGATCGTCGCCCGCCTGGGCGGACAGATGCAGATGCGGCAGCAGGCGTGGCTCCTCGGCGATCAGATCGCGCAGATCGGCATCGATCGCCGCCGGGTCAAGGGAGGACAGGCGCAGGCGGCGCAGATCCGGCAGGGTGGCGACCAGCTCCTTCAGCATGGCGCCCAAGCCCGGCCTGCCCGGGAGATCCCGGCCATAGGACGCGATGTCGACCCCGGTGACGACCAGCTCCACGTAGCCGGCGTCCAGCAATGTCCGGGCCTGCGCCAGCACGGCCTCGGGCGCGAGGCTGCGGCTCGGGCCGCGGCCGAACGGAATGACGCAGAAGGTGCAGCGGTGATCGCAGCCCTGCTGCACCTGCAGGAAGGCACGGGTGCGCCCTTCGACGCCGTCGACCGGATGCGGCGCGAGCGTGTGCTCGCGCATGATGTCGCCGACCTCGACCCGCGATGCCCTGCCCTCGGCTAGGGTTCGCCACGTCTCCGGCCGCAGCTTCTCCGCGTTGCCGACGACATGGTCGACCTCGGCCATCGCGGCATAGCCGCCGGCCCCGAGCTGCGCGCTGCACCCGGTGACCAAGATGCGCGCCGCCGGCCGCTCGCGGCGCAGCCGGCGGATGGTCTGGCGCGCCTGGCGCTCGGCCTCGGCCGTGACCGCGCAGGTGTGCACGATGACCGTGTCGCGCAGGCCCGCCGCCTCGGCGTGCCGGCGCATCAGCTCCGACTCCAGCGTGTTCAGCCGGCAGCCGAAGGTGATGGTCTCGATCGCGGCCTCAGCCGGCATCGTCGAGCAGTTCGGCTGCCAGCACGCCGGAGAAGGCCCGGGCGGTCGGGCCGATCATGGTGACCGGACCCTCGCCCGGCCACGCGATCTCGAGCTCGCCGCCGTCGAGGATGAGCCGGGCACGATCACCGACGAGGCCGCGGCGGCGGGCCGCGACCATCGCCGCGCAGGCGCCGCTGCCGCAGGCCAGGGTCAGGCCGGCGCCGCGCTCGAACACCCGCAGGCGCAGCGTATCGGTGTCGACGCGCTCGGCGAAGCCGATATTGGCCCGTTCCGGAAACAGCGGGTGCCGCTCCAGCTCGGCACCGAGGCCGCCCACGTCGAGCGTCGCCAGATCGTCGACCAGGAAGACGGCGTGCGGGTTGCCCATGCTCACCGCCACCGGGTGCGGCAGGCCGGACACGGCGAGCGGCACGGCGAGCGTGTCGCAGGGCTCGGCCAGTGGGATCTCCCGCCAGTCGAACACCGGTTCGCCCATGGCCACGGCGATCCGGCCATCCGGCAGCGCCTCGGCGAACAGGCGGCGATCGCCGACCGCCAGCGCCAGCCGGCCCGTGGCCCCCTCCTCGAACAGCAGCCGGGCGACGCAGCGGGTGGCGTTGCCGCAGGCGCCCGATTCGCTGCCATCGGTGTTGAAGAAGCGGATGCTCGCGTCGGCGTCGGTCGCCGGCCCGAGCAGCGCCAGCTGGTCGAAACCCACGCCGCGATGCCGGTCGCCGATGCGCCGGATCTGCGCCGGCTCCAGCCGAATGGGCGCAGCGCGACCGTCCAGCACGACGAAGTCGTTGCCGCAGCCGTGCATCTTCTGAAACGCGATCGCCGTCATGTGCGCGGGATAGACGGCCCCGCCCGCGGAAGCAACCTCATGCGGCGCTCTCGGCCATGCCCGGCGGCATGGCGGCGCCGCACGTTGTCGCGGCGGCCATGGCAGCACCGCCCGTCCACGACGAGACCATGGCGCGACCGCGCCGCGTATCTACTCGAGATACCGCCAGCGGCGCGTGTTCCAGAGCAGACGCGACAGTGCGATGGGCACCGCGATCGCGCCGAGCAGCGTGGCGAGGCTCGGCAGGAAGCTCGGCGGCGCGCCGGGCACCGGCGGTTGCGTGCCGTACAGGCCCGGCCCGAGATAGAACGTCCACAAGACGGCGCCGACAACGGCACCCACATAGCCGACCACGTGGTAGCGGCGGCGCATGAGCCAGTAGGTGCGATAGATCTTGGCCATCCGCTTGCTCCCGCGCATTCGACCATATGGTTAAAGCGGTGGTCCGGGAGTAGCCACGGCTTCTCGATGGACAGCCAATGAAGTCACGGCAAGCTGATCCAAAAGGTTGGGGCGCCCCTTGCGGAGCGCCTGCCACCGGTAAACGCTACGATTGTGCTGCTGCACGGCTGCCAGTGGCTCGCACGCAGGTCAATCGACACGCGACGAGACGCTGGCCAAGCCGGTTCGCGATTACTTGAAGTTCCACGTATAGAACTGTGTCCATCCACCGGTGGTGTTGACGACTAAGAAAGCAGAATAGTTGCCGCTCGAGCATTGCGGCGCCATCGCCGTCTGCACGGCAGGAACGGCCGTGTAGTAGACCGAGCTGTTGTCGGCATAGGCGAACATCCAATAATAGCCGTTCGAATACAGCACGAGGCAGTTGTTGATGTGCACCACGTTCCAACCCAGGGTGAATGCCGGTGCAATGGCGTTGGCAGTGATCTCCCCGGTGGCACTCTTGGTGACCTTGACCCCGCCGCTCTTGATCTTACCACCCTGGGTAATGGCGTTGTAGAGCGTGGGGCTGATGCTGATGTCCACGGTCGGTGGAGCAATGGTCGGTCCCTCCACCGCCTGCGCCATGGCGACCCCAGTGCCGGCAAGAAGTGCAACAAGCGAAGCCAACGCATAAGACTTGAAACGTACCATTCTTCTCCCTTTCTAGTTGTATAGTCGATCTGAATCGAGACCAATGACGACTTTCGCAGTCAAGGGTCCATGCGACGGCGTTGTCTATGTCTTTTTTCACAATTCGATCGTTCCGACCCGCCAAGCCGCTCGGCAGGCAATTCGTGGCGAAGCCGCAGGCTGGCGGGGTGGGTGCGGCGGCCTCCCGCACGCATCGCGTGAAGATGTCCCTGCCCTACCCAAGCCGGAACAGCCCCAACCCTGCCCGAACCTCGCAAAGCGTCGTCTCGGTGACGGCCCGGGCCGTTTCGGTGCCTCGTCGCAGCACGTCGAGCACCTGAGCCAGATCACGGGCATGGGCGGCGCGGCGCGCGCGGATCGGCGCCAGCAGATCCTGAAGGATGCCCTCGAGCCGCCGCTTCACCACCATGTCGCCGAGACCACCGCGGCGATAGCGCGCCTTCAGTTCGGCGACCGCAGCTTCATCCTCGTCGAACGCGTCGAGGTAGGTGAAGACGACGTTGCCCTCGACCGTCCCGGGATCGTCGACGCGCAGATGGTTCGGATCGGTGTACATCCGCTGCACGGCCTGCCGGATGGCATCGGCCGAAGACGACAGCGGGATCGCGTTGCCTTGCGACTTGCTCATCTTGGCCTTGCCGTCGATGCCCGGTAGCCGGCCAACGCGCGGGATGACGGCGACGGCCTCGACGAGCACGTCGCGCCCGGCCTGATGGTTGATCCGGCGCACGATGTCGTTGGTCTGCTCGATGAGCGGCGCCTGGTCCTCCCCCACCGGCACGACCGTTGCCTTGAACGCGGTGATGTCGGCCGCTTGCGCCACCGGGTAGCAAAGAAAGCCGGCGGGAATGTCGCGGCCGAAGGCCCGGGCGCGGATCTCGTCCTTGATCGTCGGATTGCGCTCGAGACGCGCCACGGTGACGAAGTTCAGGTAGAGCATGGCCAGCTCGGCCAGCGCCGGCAGCCCGGACTGGACACAGATCGTCGTCTTCTCGGGGTCGATGCCGACGGCGAGATAGTCCAGCGCCACCTCGACGACGTTGCGACCGACTTTGGCCGGATCGTGCGCATGATCGGTCAGCGCCTGCGTGTCGGCGAGCAGCAGGAACTGACGGTGGGTGTCCTGCAGCCGGACCCGGTTCTTCAGCGAGCCGGCATAGTGGCCGAGATGGAGCGGACCGGTGGTGCGATCACCGGTGAGGATCGTGGGTCTTTCGGCAATGGAAGGCATGGCGGCTTCTCCGCTGAGAGCCGCCGCGATCGGGACGCCATGGCCGCACCTGGGGTCGCCTGCCGATCGACGGCGGCGACATCTGACGAACATGGACCAGGATGACGCGCCGCTCCTATGTGGAGCGCCACCAATGCTTGCCTGCGGTCTGGCGCGCGTCGATCATGGCCGGTTGGATGCCATACCGTCGGTGCCCCGGCAAGGGCGGCCGTCACGGGCGCGCGTCGCACCGGCAGCTTGCCGCGCCACGGATCAGCCGTAGGCTGCACCGGCAACGTTGGCCCAACCGCAAGGATAAGCGGTCGCAGGCCCCTCCGGAGGAAACGAACCATGAGCAGCATGCCTGAAGTCGGTGCACGGGCCGCCACGGCCGGAGGCCCGGATGGCCGTGACGATGGCGCACTCGTTCGTATCGCGCTGCGCTTCACGACCTGGGCCGAGCGCTGGTTTCCCGACGCGTTCATCTTCGTGGCGATCGCGGTCGTCGTCGTCGCCGTCGGTGCGCTCGCCAACGGTGCGTCCGTGGCCGGCGTGACCAAGGCGTTCGGCGACGGGTTCTGGAGCCTGATCCCGTTCACCATGCAGATGGCGTTCGTCACCATCGGCGGCTACGTCGTCGCCACCTCGCCGCCGGCACAGCGGCTGATCGACCGCTTGGCGCTGATTCCACGGACCGGCCGCGGTGCGGTTGGGTTCATCGCCGCGGTCAGCATGCTGTCCTCGCTGCTGAGCTGGGGTCTGAGCCTGATCTTCGGCGGTCTGCTCGCCCGGGCCATCGCCAGGCGGACCGACCTGCGCATGGATTACCGCGCGGCCGGTGCCGCCGCCTATCTCGGCCTGGGCGCCACCTGGGCCCTGGGCTTGAGCTCGTCCGCGGCGCAGCTCCAGGCCAACGCCGCCAGCCTGCCCAAGACGTTGTTGCCGATCACCGGCGTGATCCCGTTCACCGAGACCATCTTTCTGTGGCAGTCCATGGTCGTCGCCCTCGTCCTCGTCGTCATCTCGACCGTGATCGCGGTGTGGTCCGCCCCCTCGGGCACGACCGCGGTGACCGCCGGCGATCTCGACGTCGACCTCGCGCAGCGCCAGGACAGCCTGCCGCCGCGGCAGCAGCCGGGCGAGTGGCTCGAGCACTCGCCGCTGCTC
The DNA here is from genome assembly GCA_039808865.1 of Geminicoccaceae bacterium. Classification (GTDB taxonomy): domain Bacteria; phylum Pseudomonadota; class Alphaproteobacteria; order Geminicoccales; family Geminicoccaceae; genus Benzoatithermus. Next base: position 8,835 of record JBDHTW010000057.1, on the reverse strand, counting down.
ACGATCCTGCTCGTGCTGCTGGCGCTGGGCTGGCTGCTCGAGGAGTTCACGCGACAGAGCCCGATCGTCGCCATCTCGAACCTGAACACCTACAATTTCCTGTTCTTGATGCTGGGTCTCCTGCTGCACTGGCAGCCCAAGCGCTTCTTGAACGCCGTCGCCCGCTCGGTGCCGGCCACGACCGGCGTGCTGATCCAGTTCCCGTTCTATGCCGCGATCAGCTACATCCTGACCGCCGCCAAGAACACGGACGGCGCCGCGGTGTCGGACGTGATCGCGCACGCCTTCGTCAGCGTGAACACCCACGACAGCTTCCCGTTGGCGATGGGCATCTACTCGGCGGTGCTCGGCTTCTTCGTGCCTTCGGGCGGGGGCAAGTGGCTGCTCGAGGCGCCCTATGTCATGCAGGCCGCCAACGAGCTGCAGGTCCATCTCGGCTGGGCGGTCCAGGTCTACAACGCGGCCGAGGCCCTGCCCAACCTGATCAACCCGTTCTGGATGCTGCCGCTCCTCGGCATCTTGGGTATCCGGGCACGCGACATCGTGGGCTTCACCTTCCTGCAGCTCGTCGTGCATCTGCCGGTCGTGCTGTTCCTCCTGTGGCTGTTCGCCAAGACCCTGCCCTACGTGCCACCGGTGGTCCCCGGCTGAGTGGCGCTCAGTCGGACGAGATGTCCGGCCAGGTCTTGGCGGCGAGATCGAGCCAGCGGCGGTTGAGATTGGACATCCGCTCGAGCGTGTGCCGCAGATAGTCGCCCTGCAGCCGCAGCACGTCGTGCAGGCGCTCCGCCCGCGCAAGCGCCGCGGTCGCTTCGGCGTTCTCTTCGGCCTGCTCCCGCAGCACCTCGGCCAGCATGCGGGCGAAGCTCGACTGCGCACCGACGCTGAGCGCGATGATCTGCGCTTGCCGCAGCGCGGTAGTACCGTCCTGCGGCTCCGGCACCGCGCTCGACGCATCGCCTACGCCGGCTGTCTCGGCCGCCTCGATCACGTCGTGAACGATGCGCGGAGCGCCACGCGCCATCTGCGCATCGCCGTGCGTGGTCGCTGCCACCAGCTTCGCGGCCTGCTCGGCACCTGCCGCCAAAGCGGCATCAGCCACGTCGATGTCGCCGTCTCCCGCGGGCTCTGCCGGCGGGCTGGCCAGCCGTCGCCGCCTGGGCGCCGTTGCGGCAGGAGCCGTGGCCGGTGGCTCGAAGTCGAGCGCCTTGCGCAGGCGCTCCAGGGTGGCCGGACCAACACCCGGTAGCTCGGCGAGCATGGCCAGATTGATCCCTCCCTTGCGCCGGCGCCGCTTGATGATCTCGTCGACGATCGCGGCGCGGACACCGGCAGCGAGCAGGTCGTTGCGGCTGGCGGTGTTGACGTTGGGCTTGGCCATGGCGGACTCCATCCTGCTCGAGGACCGGCTTCACATATGTCCATCTGCGCGATCAGGGTAATGGGCTGGCCGGAAGCATGGTCCGCGTTGCGCTCGAGCGCCAGCGCCATCTGCGGCACCGTCGCCCGTGGGCATGCCGCCCGGTCTACTCCTCGGTGATCGTGTAGGCGGTCCGGTCGTAGATCCACCGTCGCGGTCCCAGCGTCATCGTCAGTAGACTGGAACTCGGCTTGCCCTTCATCCAGAGGTTCTCGAGGATCGGCCAGACCGAGTAATCGACCGCCTTGCCATAGATGAAGTGTGGGCTGTCGACTTTGCTCTTGTCGGCCGAGTAGACGATTTCGATCGGCGTGCCGTTGCGATTGGTGAACGCGATGCGCGGCGCCGGCTCGTTGGCGCGCGAACCATCGACGGTCGTCCGTGTCAGGACGGCGTCCCGGTATGCCTCGAGGCTGGGGTAGTCCGCTTGGGCGGCGGTGTCGACGACCCAAGCGCGCGGCCCGGCCCCGAATGGCCGGTAGCCGATGTAGACCGCATTGCCGCCCTGCATGAACTGCCAGCCGGCGACATCGATCTCGCGCGTGATGCCGTGCTTGAACGTGCTCAGACCCTGTACCGCCACACCCAGGATGGTGACCTTGTGCTGCATCGTCTGATTGTAGGCGGTATCGCCGCCGCCATTTTCGACGACCTGCTTCAGATAGAATGCGCCGCCCGGCCACAGCACGCCCCAGCGGGTGTACTGGTCACGCCACGCCTTGATCTGGTCGCCATCATGCTCGCTGTAGATGGCATAGGTGCGATTCATGTAGGTATACTTGTACGCAATCAGCGGCCATTCGGCGCCGCGCGCCAGCTCACGGTGGATATAAGGCTGGGAGCGATCGGTGGCCGCTGCGACGATGGCAGCGTTGGGACGGTAGGACGATACCGCGCTCGGCAACGTCTCGGCGCTGACATTGTCGTAAGGGTAGCTGCTGCCGAAGTAGAGATAGGCATGCTGCATCGAGACGCCGTCGGTCGCGTTGTAACGCGGCGCGATGTTGCGCAGCGACGATGCCGCCCACAACCCCTGCAGATGCTCCGCGGCCGACGACGCAAGCAGGAAATCCAGCGCCATCTTGGACTTCTGCCTGATCAGGCCGTCCGGCGAGAACTCGTACAGCATCAAGAAGGCGTTGAGATAGAACGGGGTATAGATGTAGGAGTCGTCCTCGATCATGTTGCCGCCGAGGACGTGATCGACTTGGCGCTCGATCTCCGCCTTGGCCGCCGCGCGCTTGCCCGCTGCCTCCGGCCACGTGTAGGACGACAGGAAGGCCGCCGCGGCGTACATGATGTGGTGGTTGGCCGTCGAGCCGCCGGCCACGCTTTGTGCGACGAGGAAGTTGCGCATCTTCTGCCGCAGGGCCTGCGGCATCACCGAGCGATATTTCTGGTAGGTGAACTGGACCGACAGCGCGCAGAACATGGCGCAGGCGCCGAGATTGTCCATCACTTGGTTGGCCAGGGCATCGGCGTCGCCGGTCCTGCCGACCGCATAGCGGGCCATGGCAAAGTACATGTTCTGCTTCGGGTCGGTCACCGTGCCGGTGCTGCGCTTGGCTACCGCACCGAGAGCGAGCATGCGTGCGGCGCGTGCGGCGAAATCGTCGGCCCGGCCGATGGCCGGCGCGGCCACGATCGATGCTGCCGTCAGCAGGCTGGTCGCGAGCAGCGTCGACACGGCCCGCCCGAATGCTCGCATCATCGTTCCTCCAGTCGGCGCGGTGGGACCTGCCGTTAGATCAGGGCATCTCGTTCGCCGGGGCGACGCACCAAATCGTGTTGTTGGCATCCTCGGCGACGTAGAGAGCACCGTCCTTGCCGACGGCGACGCCGACCGGGCGGCCCCAGACCTCGTAATCGGAGATGGTGAAGCCGGTCATGAAGTCTTCGTAGTACGGCGCCGCGTTGCCCTTACCGTCGAAGATCAGGCGGACGACCTTGGCCCCGGTCGGGCTTTTCTTGTTCCAGGAGCCGTGCTCGGCGACGAACAGGCTGCCATGATACTCCGCTGGGAACAGGGTCTGGGTATAGAAGGCCGAGCCGAGGCTGGCCGAGTGCGGCTGCAGCAGCACCTTCGGCGTGGCGATCGGCGGATGGCGGCGCGGATAGTCGTCCGCATGCCGCGGGTCGACGTGGCCGCCCATGTAGAACCACGGCCAGCCATAGAACTGCCCCGACGTCACCGCCGTGACATAGTCGGGAACGAGCCCGTCGCCGAGCCCGTCCCGCTCGTTGGTCGAGGTCCAGAGCGCATAGTTGACGGGAGATACCGAGATCGAGACCGGGTTGCGGATGCCGGTGGCGACGATGCGGCGATTGCCGCCCAGAGGGTCCATGGCGATGATCCGGGCCCGGCCGGTCTCGTCTTCGCCACTGCTTTGGCTGTTGGAGAACGAGCCGATCGAAGCGTACAGCGTGTGCGCTCCCGGGCCGAAGGCGATGTCGCGGGTCCAGTGGCCCTGCCCCGGCAGCTGCCCGGCCCCGACCGGCAGGCTGGCGATGACCTGCGGGGAGGCGTTCGCCCTGAGCTGTCCCGGCTTGTAGGGAAACCGGACGATCCGCTGGTTCTCCGCAACATAGAGATACTGCGCACCGGGCCCGCGAGGCGCGAAGGCGATCCCGAACGGCAGATTGAGCTTGTCGGCGAAGATTTCGGTCGAGCCCAGCCTGCAGACGCCCGACGGGCGCAGCACACGGATGCGGCCGGCATAGCTCTCCGCCAGAAACAGGTCGCCATTGTACTGCGCGCGCAGTAGCCGGCCGGCCGTGTCCCCTTGGTAGAACTTCCGCACCGCGAATCCGGCCGGAACTTCGGGCAATATGCCCGGAGGCGGGCGCACGATGGTCCTGACGTTGGTGTTGCTGGGCGTGGGTGGGCCCAGGTCCGCAACCAGTATCTTGCGGCAGAGGCCCGGCTTGTCGTCGGTCCAGTCGCTGGCGAGGGCGGAGGCTCCGCTCAGCATACCGGCTGCACAGGCCGCCTGCACGCTGGATGGCGCCAGCACCCAACCCGGAGCAGCAAGCAATGCCAGGACGGCATGCTTCAGCACACCCATATGGCTGCCTCCACATTAGATATTAAAAGATATGATCTATAGAGTTAGATCAATCTCCGACAACGGCAATGCCGAATGTCGGTCGCCGTGAGGCTGGTGCGCTCGCCCACCATCGGTCACACCTTTGGCCGCTCGCACCAAACCAGAAGCAAAACGGTGCCATGGTCGAACTCGACCAAACGCCCCTGATTGACCATATTTATGATAGACAATATCGATATATGCGGTAGAGTTCGTTGCGTCGGACGGGTGCGAGAGTACCGCTCGGGAGCGAGGTGACCGCAGCAGGAAGCTCGGAAGGAAACTTGGGTTGTTCGACGAGGCACGGTGCATCACCGGCCCGCATGGCGACGCGTCGTGCGGGTCGCGGCATGGAGCGCATTCCCATGCCCGCCACCCACCATCCAATTGAACGTCGATCGAGCTCGGACACGGAGCTGCAGGCCGACATGTCCGCCGCCTGGAGCCAAGTCCCGCTGGCGACGGCGAATCTCGGCTTGCGGCACCGCTGGCTGGTCGAACTGACCACGAGCCCGTTCCGGCTGGTTCGCGACATCGCACCGCGGTTTCGGGGCTCGTTCGCCCGCTACCAGCGTACGGGCTGGAGTCTGCGCGTTGCCTCGCCGCGCAATTTCGTCTGCTGGCGCGACAGCCGCCTGATCAAAAAAAGCGACTTGCCGCTCGCCATCCTGCCCAGCCGTCAGTTCGGTTTGCCCGGCGAGGAAATGGCGGCCTTGTGCCTGTTCGAGCTGCTGCAACGCGAGACGCGGTTGGGGCTGCTCGCCCGTGGCCTGCCGCCCAGGCTGGCCGACGAGCCCACGGCCATCTTGTGGCTGCAGGCAACCGTCTGGCATCGTCTGTTCGAGCACGAACCGGCCCCAGAATTGTGCATGGGATTCTTCGCGGGCCTCGAGAACGGCATCGGACGCGCCGTGGTTGGCCGAAGCGCGTTCAGCCATCGGTGCTGCTGTCCTGGTGGCGGGGTGTAAGTCTCCGACCAAGGTGCCGCACGCGTCTGCTGTCGTGCCTCGGTCGTCCGCAGACGCTCACCGGCCAGTTCGTGGCCGATCCTCCGACGACCCATCCTGTTTCGGCTGGCGGTTCGCCGAGCGGTCCGCAATACTTGTATCTGGCCGTGGTGGCCTGCGCGAATATTGAAAGCCTGATTCAACCCATGGGAGGCGATGCAAAGCGGGACAAGAGGAAGAACGCCAACGGCCGTGCCGATGTCGAGCCCAAGCCTCGGCAGCAATATGCGGCGCTGCCGCTGACGATCGCAGACGACGGGCAATGCCTGGTCGTCCTGGTCACCTCACGCGAAACGCGGCGCTGGGTCATCCCGAAGGGCAACCCCGAGAAGGGTCTCGCGCCGCACGAGCTGGTGGCCAAGGAGGCATACGAGGAAGCCGGACTGGTGGGCACGGTCGGCCGCGAACCGATCGGCCGCTATCGCTATCGCAAGCGGCTGCGGGGCGAAAGGTCGGTGGCCTGCGAGGTCGCGGTGTTCGCCCTGAAGGTCTCGCACCAGCTCGACGACTGGCCGGAAAAAGGCCAGCGCGAGACCCGGCTGGCCACGCCGGCCGAGGCCGCGATGCTGGTCGGGGAAGGCGGCCTGGTCACGCTCCTGCTCCATCTCGCGGCCGAGACCGCCTGAGCCCGATCCCCGGCTGCGCTGGGCGCATTTCTTGCTGGTGGGACGGGTGACGCGCGCTAGGCTGCACCGCTCGACGGATTCCCCGCGTCCCGTCGGCGGCGAACGCCAGCAGCCCTGCGGGTCGGATTCGGCGCTGGAGAGCGGGACCGGAGACTGTGATGGACGCGACTCTCACCCTGCTCGACCTCGCCGGCTCGGTGGCCCTCCTGCTCTGGGGCGTGCGCATGGTGCAGACCGGCGTCCAGCGCGCCTTCGGCCCCAACCTGCGGCGCATCTTGAGCAAGGCGCTTGGCAATCGCTGCAACGCCTTCCTCGCCGGGCTCGGCGTGACCACGCTCCTGCAGAGCAGCACGGCCACCGGCCTGATGGTGGCCGCCTTCGCGGCGGGCGGCCTCGTCGACCTCGTGCCGGCGCTGGCCACCATGCTCGGCGCCAATGTCGGCACGACGTTGATCGTCCAGCTGCTCTCCTTCGACATCTCGCGGGCGTCGCCGCTCCTCGTGCTCATCGGCGTGGTCATGTTCCAGCGCGGGGATGCCACTCGCACCCGCGACCTCGGCCGGGTGGCGATCGGGCTCGGCCTGATGCTCATGGCGCTGACGCGGCTGCTCGAGATCATGACCCCCTACGAGGACGTGCCGAGCCTGCGCATGCTGATGGGGGCGGTGGCGACCGTGCCGGTGATCGACATCCTCCTCGCCGCGGTGCTGACCTGGGCGGCGCACTCCAGCGTCGCGGTGATCCTGCTCGTCATGTCGTTGACGGCCAAGGGCGTGGTGCCGCCGCACGCCGCGTTCGCCCTCGTGCTCGGCGCCAACCTCGGCAGTGCTCTCAACCCGCTCCTGGAAGCGGCCACGGGCAGCGATCCTGCCGCGAAGCGGCTGCCGATCGGCAATCTGGTGAACCGGCTGGTCGGCTGCGCCGTGGCGCTGGCCCTGCTCGACCGCATCGGCCCGGCGCTGCTGTCGATCGAGCCGGACCCGGCGCGGGCGGTTGCCGACTTTCACACCGCCTTCAATCTCGTGCTCGCGGTGATCTTCTTTCCGCTGCTGGGCCCCTTTGCCGGGCTGCTCAAGCGGTGGCTGCCGGCCCAGGTCGACACGAACGACCCCGCGCGGCCGATCTATCTCGACCGGGCCGCGCGCGAGGTGCCGGCGATAGCCCTTGCCGGCGCGGCGCGGGAGGCCCTGCGGATGGCCGATACCGTCGAGGCGATGCTGCAGCGTGCCCTCGACGCCTTCGATCGCGGCGACCGCAAGCAGATCGCCGAGACCAAGCGGCTGGACGACGTGCTGGACCGGCTGAACACGGCGATCAAGACCTATCTCAGCTCGCTCGACCCGGAAGCCTTGAGCCGGGACGATCATCGTCGCCTGTCGCAGATACTGACCTTCACGACCAACCTCGAACAGGCCGGCGACATCGTCGAGCGCAACCTGATGGACCAGGCCACCAAGCGGCTCAAGCGCGGCCTGACCTACTCCAGGCAGGGGCGGGCCGAGATTCACCGCATGCTCGAGCGTCTGACGACCAATCTCCGCACGGCCGCGGCGGCGTTCATGTTCGAGGACGCCCGCGCCGCGCGCCAACTCGCCGTGGAGAAGGAGGCGTTCCGCGACCTGGAAACGCGCGCGACCACGGCCCACTTCGAGCGCCTGCGGGCGGGGCGGATCGATTCCGCCGAGACCAGCGCCCTGCATCTCGACACGCTGCGCGACCTGAAGCAGGTGAACGCGCATCTGGTCGCAGCGGCCGCCTACCCGGTGCTCGAGGCCCAGGGCGAGCTGCTGCAGAGCAGGCTGAGGAGCGAGGCGTGACCACGCGCCGGTGCAGCCGCCGTCCGGCGACCGCGGTCGGCGCGGCGGTCGGCCGGAGCGGGACCGCCGTGCGCCGTGTCCCGCCTGCCGGACCCGGTCCGGGTCACTTTCCTCTGGCCGCGCCATACTCTACCTTGCACGCGTGTTCGGCGAAGTAACTTGGCGGCGACCAAGATCCATTCTTGGAAAGGTGCCGGTTCGTGATCACGTGGTCGCGCCCGTTCGTGCGGGATGCTGTGCTGGCCGCGCTTTTCTGGCTCCCGGTCGACCGCCGCGACAGGATCGAACGATGGGTCGCGGTCGGGAGGAAGCCAGACGGCTCCGCGACGCGGACTGTGTCGTCGTCTCCTGCGGCAATAGCGGGCGCACCTGGCTTCGGGTCGTGCTCTCCCCGTCTACCTGCATCGGGGAAGATCGGAGGATACCAGCGGCTGCAGCGGGCTGCCGACCATCACCGACTTCGACAACATGCGCACCGTCGATCCGACGACGCCGAGGATAAGCTTACTGATCCGCCAAGCCCATACCTGACACTTCGGGCGGCGTAGCGAACCGGCCCGGCCGCGAAGTAGGCCCGGACACGTTCCGGTGAGCGCTGAATGGTGCGCAGCACGGAACGGGCATTGCTGACCAACTCGTCCTTGCTGTCGGGCTGCGGCGGCTGGCGCAGCGCCTGCTTCAAGGCTTGGTTGAGGTACTCGTCTGGATTGTGCCCGGGAGCATAGGCCGGCAGGTAGAACAGCTCGATCTCGTGCGCGTGGCTCGTGACCCACGCCTCGACCTTCTTCGCGTGGCGCACCTTCAGATCGTCGATGATCAGGAAGACCTTCTGGCGGGCGTCCTTCACCAGCCGCCGCAGGAAGGCGAGGAAACGGTCCA
>JBDHTW010000056.1:0-27934 GCA_039808865.1 Geminicoccaceae bacterium | reverse complement strand
GCGGCACCGAGCGCCTCCGCCTCACCCCAGGGCCCCTGCACACCGACCGCCACATCGACCAGCTCGAAAACGCCCTCCGCCACGTCTGGCGCCACCTCGACATCAAACGAGCCGCGTGAGGCGATGCGGCAATTTCGGCACTTGCCATTGACCGCGCCGACAATCGGATTTTAGCTCCGATGTGGTCGACGATGCGTTCCACATGGCAGTGGCAGGCGAAGATGGTGGTGAACGCGCGTGTCTCGGGGGCGGACCGAGCGCCGAATCCATGTCTGGAATGCGACGTGCGCAGTCTCGCCGTGTGCTCCGCCGTGCGCGCCTCGCTGCTGCCGAAGCTCACCACCCTCGCCGCGGGTCGCCACGTCGACGTCGGCTGCAGCCTGTTCGACGAAGGTGACCCGGCCGACAACGTGTTCACGCTGACCGAGGGCATGCTCAAGCTCTACAAGCTGCTGGGCGATGGCCGGCGGCAGATCGTGGGCTTCCTGGTGCCCGGCGATTTCCTCGGCCTCGCCTTCGGCCGTGGCTATGCCTACACCGCCGAGGCGGTGACCCCGGTCGCCGCCTGCCGGTTCAAGCGCCAGCAGTTTCTAGCCCTGCTCGACGAATGCCCCGAGCTCGAGAAGGAAATCCTGACCCGGGCCACGACCGAGCTGGCGGCGGCGCAGGAGCAGATGCTGCTGCTCGGCCGCAAGACCGCGCGCGAGCGGGTCGCGAGCTTCATTCTGGCCATGTCGCGCCGCCGCAAGCTCGCCCCAGGCGAGGCGCTGGAGCTGCCGATGGGCCGTGCCGACATCGGCGACTATCTCGGCCTGACCATCGAGACCGTGAGCCGCACCCTGACCGCCCTGCGCAAGGAGCGGCTGATCGAGGTGACCGATCGGCACCTGATCAAGGTCCGCCAGCCGGAGGCGCTGGCGCGGCTCGCCGGGTCCTGAGCCACGCCGGGTCCGGATCTCAGAGATTGGCCGCCTTGAAGGTGTCGCAGCTGTTGGGATCGCCCGACTGCAGGCCCTGCTTGAACCAGCGCATGCGCTGTTCGGCCGTGCCGTGGGTGAAGCTCTCCGGCACGACGTAGCCGCGGGTCGCCTTTTGGATCCGGTCGTCGCCGACGGCGCTGGCGGCGGCCAGCGCCTCCTCGACGTCGCCCGGCTCGACCACGCCGTTCCGCTGCTCCATCTTCTTGGCCCAGACGCCGGCGAAGCAGTCCGCCTGCAGCTCGGTCATCACCGAGAGCTGGTTCGAGGTCGCCTCGTCGGACTGGCTGCGTTCGCGGGTGACCTGGTCCGAGATGCCCAAAAGCTTCTGCACGTGATGGCCGACCTCGTGCGCGATCACGTAGGCGTCGGCAAAATCGCCCGAGGCGCCGAAGCGCTGCTCGAGCTCGTTGAAGAACGACAGGTCGAGATACACCTTGCGATCGCCGGGGCAGTAGAACGGACCGGTCGCCGAGGCGGCCATGCCGCAGGCCGACGCCACCGAGCCGTCGAACAGGACCAGCTGCGGATCCTGGTAGGTCAGACCCTCCTGCCGGAAGATCTCGGTCCAGGTGTCCTCGGTCTGCGCCAGCACGGCCGAGACGAAATCGGCCCCGCTATCGCCCGGTGCCGGCGCCGAGCGCGTGACGGGCGCCTGCTGGCCGCTGCCGTCCTCGGTGGGCAGGCTGTTCAGGATGATCGACGGATCGACGCCGAGGAACATCGCCACGAGCGCGATCGCGAGGATGCCCAGCCCGCCCATGCCGCCGACGCGGATGCCCCGGCCCATCCCGACCGGCGACATGCCGCGCCGATCCTCGATGTTCTCGCTGCGACGACCCATCTGCCAGCGCATCACGGCCTCCCTGTCTGTATCGTCACGCCCGAAGCTCGATACGATCGCTCACCAGCATAGCAACACCGCCGATGGGCCAGCGGTTGCGGCGCCGCTCAAGCATCGAGCAGCCGCGCGTGCAAGGGACGCAACGCGGCGTAGGCGGTGGCGTAGAGTATCTGCCGCTGCCGCCATTGCGCGTCGTCCGCGTGCTGTTCCGGGGCGATGGTGCGCACCCCGATCCGCAGGTTGGCCCGGGCTTCGGCAAGGTCCGCGAACATGCCCGCGGCGAGGCCGCCGAGCAGCGCGGCACCCAGGCAGGTCGTGTCCGGCAGATCCAGCACGTCGATCGGCGTGGCATAGGCCGTCGCCTTGAGCCGCATCAGGAGCTCGTTGCGCGTGCTGCCGCCGATGGCGAGGATCCGCTCGGGCGTCGTGCCGCCCAGGTGGCGCAGCATGATCTTGAGGATGTTGGCCGCATCCAGCGCCAGCCCTTCCAGCACGGCCCGGAACAGCGTGCCCCGCCCGGTGGTGGCCGACAGGCCGATGAACGCGCCGCGGCCGACCGGGTCCGGAAACGGCGGCGAGCCCAGGCGCAGATGCGGCAGGAAGAGGACGCCCTCCGCACCGGCCGGCACCATGGCCGCCTCGGCGATGAGCGTCGTGTGGTCGACGCCGCCATAGAGGCTGCGGAACCACTCGACCGCGGCCGCGGCGGTCGGCAGCCCGCCGAACAGGTAATGCAGCGGTCGCCCGACGTTGATCACGCCTTGATTGAAGCCGTCCCAGCCCAGGGCCGGGTCGGTCAGCGGCCGCTCGAGCACGAGGCTCAGCGCCTCGGCGGTGCCGACGCTGTCGAGCATGATGCCCGGCCGGTCGGCGCCCGCCGCGAGCAGGCCGCAGACATGGTCGTGCCCGCCGACTCCGACGACGCAGTCGGCTGGCAGGCCCGTGGCCGCGGCGACGTCCGGGCGCAGATGGCCCAGCGTGGTGCCGCTGGCAAGGATCGGCGGCAGCAGGCCCGTCCGGATTCCGGTGGCCTCCAGGAGCGGTCCGGCCCAGACCTGCCGCTCCAGGTCGAACAGCAGGGTCCGCGACGCGAGGCTGCAGTCGGTGGCAAGCTCGCCGCTCAGCCGCCAGGCCAGATAGTCGCCGACGTTGAGCCAGTGGCGCGCGGCCTGGAATACTTCCGGTTGCTGCCGCTGGTACCAGAGCAGCTTGGGCAGGCTGAAGGTCGGGTCGGCGCACAGGCCGGTCAGCCGATGCAGGCGCTCGAAGCCTATCGCGCCCAGCAGCCATTCCAGCTCCGCCTTGGTGCGCGAATCGTACCAGGCAATGATCGGCGCCAGCGCCTGGCCCTCGCCGCCGAGCAGCACGCCGGCCTCGCCGACGCTGGCGACGGCGACGCTGCGGATGGCTTGCGGTGCGGCGAGCGCCGCCGTGACCCGACGCAAGACGGCCACGATGGCCTGCCACAGGCCTTCCGCGTCCAGCTCGGCCCGGTCGGGCCCGAGCGCGCGGATCGGCGTAGGCTCCGCCGCGCTGGCGACCACCGTGCCGTCGAGGGCGAAGACGAGGGCGCGGACCTGGCTCGTGCCGGCGTCGATGCCACAGAGAAGCGGTCGAAGCGCGCTCAAGGCCACCCCGGCGCCGTGGCGACGCTGCTGCGCATGATGTTGCTCCTCCCCGCCGACGTGAGATCGGTCACGATGCGGGGATAAGGGCAGCAGCCGGACCGGTTGGCAAGACGCTCAGCGCAGCTTGCGCTCGATCCGGTCGACGAAGGCGAGCGCACCGTCGATGTGGTGATCGAGAAGGAAGTCCAGGCGCCGCTGCCGGACTTGGCGCACGATCTGGGCCAGGGTCGTCGACAGGCGCACGCCGTCCATCAGCCGCGCCGGCACCGGCGTGGCCCAGCGCGGGCACAACGCCGCGCGGTAGTCGTCCTCGCTCGGCCCGGGACCGCGCTTGAGCAGGTCGGCCGCGATCTCCTGGCGCAGGATCGGGCCGAACCGGCGCAGATAGTCGCCCGGTGGAACGCGGTAGAGCGCCTGCGCCCCGTCGTCGTAGAACAGCTGGCCCGCATGCACGTACTCGGTCTGGCCGAGGCGGTAGTTGCCGAGCACGGGCGCCAGCCAGTCGAGCGCACCGACCAGCGGATCGATCAGCCCGCGGCCGAGCGTGGCGGCGAGGCTCGGCGGCAGCGGCAGGTGCGGGATCAGGTCGTGCCGGTGCTCGATCCGCACCAGCGGCACGGGATAGGTGGCCGCGTAGCGGCGGTCGCCGACCCGCGGTGCCGAGAAGACGATGCCCGCCCGGACCGGTACGCCGGCCTCGTGCAGCCGGCGGGCGGCAAGGGTCGCCAGGGCGCCGCCGGCGCTGTGGCCGGTGACGTAGAGCGGCTTGCCGCCGGCGGCATGGTCCCGGGCAAGCTCGACGAGCAGCGGGGCCACGCCGTCCAGCTCGCGGGCGAAGCCGCGGTGGACGCGGGTGTCGCCGATCTCGACCTGCGCGAAGTCGAGGTTGGCGAGCCAGGCCTGCAGCGTCCGCTCGAACGAGCCTTGGGAATCCAGGTGGAACTTGGTGCCGCGGAAGACGAGATAGGCTCCGGTCGCGTCCGAGGCGGCAAAGCCGGTGAAGGCCGGGGTCGCGAACGAATCGACGTGGCGCGGCTGCCAGCCGGGCGGCAGCGAAGGATCGAGATAGGCGTAGGCGTGGCGGGCGAGGCCGACCAGCCGGCGGGCCAGGGTGACGTTCATGCGCGCATCGCCTCGACCATGTTCCGCCCTGCCGCTAGTGTCCGCATCCGCGATGAACGCTCGAAAGGCTGAGCCCGTCCATGCCGGATCGTCCCAATCCGCTGAAGTTGAACCCGCTGCAGGCGAAGGCGCTGACCATCCTGCAGGAACTCGTGCGCCAGCCCGGCTTCGCCGGCCCGCCCGAGGCCGACGGCTCGGTGCCGATCCGCACGCTGCCCGAGCCGCACGGCGATCACTTCCACGTGGGCTCGGCGGTGGTGCGCAGCCGCGATGCCACCGGCCTGTTCAACCCGTCGGTCTACGGCGCGCTGGCCCGCAAGGGGCTGGTGGTGCCAGGGCCGAGCGGCCTGCCGGTCCTGACCCCTGCCGGGCTCGCCTACGAGACCGGCCTCGCCGCGGAGGTGCTGCACCGCGCCGATCACTGATGCGCCTGGGCCGGCCTTGAAATCGCGACGGGCCTGGTCGAGATCACTGCTCGAATGGCACGGCATGCACGGCTCCCAAAGGTTCGGACGACGAGTTGGCTCGAGCCTGCCGCCTTCACGTGGTCGCTGAGGGGCGGATGAGCAAGCCGGGGCGCGAGCAGGAAGGGAACGGGCGATGGGTTCGGCGATGGCAGTGACGGCGCCGGGTCATCGGGGCGAGCTGGGCAGCACCTGGAACGGGCTGGCCGCGGCGCTGGCGCGCGAGCCGGTGGTGCCGGCGGCGCCGAAGCCGGCGACCGAGATCCTGCCGCTGTGGCGGACGATCCTGCAGCTCCGCCGCAACGCGATCTCGACCTGGGGCGTGCCGGCCTACGAGCTCGAGATCATGTCCCGGCCGTTCATGGGCCGGACCAGCTTCCTCGTGAACGAGCCCTCGGCGATCAAGCGGGTGCTGGTCGACAACCATGCCAATTATGGCCGCACCCCGGCCACCATCCGCATCCTGCGCCCGATCATCGGCGATGGGCTGTTCCTGGCCGAGGGCGCGGCGTGGAAGCACCAGCGCCGGACGGTGGCGCCGGCCTTCGCCCCGCGCAGCCTGGACGTGGCCGCCCGGCACATCGCCCTGGTCGCCGAAGAGACCGTGGCCGATCTGAAGGCCCGTGGCACCGGCGCCGTCGACCTGCTGCGCGTGGTGCAGCGCCTGGCTCTGGAGGTGGCCGGCCGGGCGTTCTTCTCGCAGGGCATGCGCGAGCACGGTGCCGCGGTGCGCTCGGCCTTCGAACGCTACGGGGCCAGGATCGCGCGACCGTCCTTTCTGGACTTTCTGCTGCCGGCGGAATCGCCGAGCCCGATCGACGCCGCGCGCTGGTGGCTCGCGCGCGACTTCAAGCGCGTGCTCGACCGGATGATCGCCGAGCGGGCGCGCATCCCGGCCGAGGAGCCGCCGCGCGATCTGTTCGACGTGCTGGTCGGCGCGCGCGATCCCGAGACCGGGCAGGGCTTCGACCGTGTGCAGCTGCGCGACCAGATCGCGACCCTGACCGTGGCCGGGCACGAGACCACGGCGCTGAGCCTGTTCTGGTGCTGCTATCTGTTGTGCCTGGCGCCCATGGTGCAGGAGCAGGTGGCGGCCGAGGCGGCCGCCGTCGACCTGTCGCCCGAGGCGGCGGCCATGGCCGTCGACCGGCTGCCGCTGACCAGGGCCGTGGTGCAGGAGGCGCTCCGCCTCTACCCGCCGGCGTTCACGATCGTGCGCATGGCCAAGGGGCCGGACGAGATCGCCGGCGAGGCCGTGCCAGCCGGCAGCCTGATCGTGATGGCGCCGTGGATTCTGCATCGCCACCGCCGGCGCTGGGACCATCCCGAGCGGTTCGATCCGACCCGCTTCGTGCCGGGCGCGCCGCCGGTCGACCGCTTCGCCTATCTGCCGTTCGGCATCGGCCCCAGGGTGTGCATCGGTGCGCAGTTCGCGCTGATGGAGGCCACGCTCGTCCTGGCCCGCCTCGTGGCCGCGTTCCGGCTCGAGCTGGTCGGCCCGGGACGGGTCACCCCGGTGGCGGTGGTGACCACGGTCCCGGACCGTGCGCCGGTGTTCCGCCTCGTCCCGCGCTAGCTGCCGTGGCCGCCCGCCTCAAAGCGCGTCGGTACCGAGCCCGGTCGGCGTCATCGCCAGAAAGTCGAACGCCGTCCGCTGCTGGGCGGTCAGCTCGGCGTAGAGCGCCGCCGCCGCGGCCTGCACCTTGGCCAGCGCCGTGGCCCGCTCCTGCAGCCGGGTGACCTCCTGCTGCAGCGCTTCCGGCGCCGGTGGCAGCTGCGCCGTGCCCACGAACAGCCCGGCCGTGCGATGCTCGGCCTTGAGCTTGGCCTGGGCGCGGATGGCATCCGCGTAGGAATGGAATGCGCCCATCTGCGCTGCCGTCGGCGCCAGCTGCGCTTGCAGCGAGCCGAGCCAGGCATCGGCGCGGGCCTCTTCGACCGCGATTGCAGCCTCGGTCGTGCTGCTGGTGGCGGCGTGTAGCGGCAGCGCCGTCGACGTGAATGATGCCAAGGTTGCCGTGGCGGCGATCATGCGCAAGAGCCGCATGCTAGCTCCTCCCTTCCGCTTTGGGGACCGCATCACTAGGCGATGTCGCGCCGGGGGGCCATGGGACAGCCCGTCTCGATCGACGCACCACCGGTTGCCGCCCCGGCCGCCCTTGCCCGTCTCGAGCGGCTGGCCTAGGTGGTCCCCATGACGGCAGGCGGGAGGCAACGGGCTGGAAGTGGCGGCGGCATACTCGCGCCGTTGCGGCTGCCGCTGTTCCGGGCCGTGTGGATCGCCAATCTCGTCGGCTCCGTCGGCTGGCTGGTGCAGGGCGTCGGCGCGGCGTGGCTGATGACCACGCTGGCCGGCACCCCGGCGCTCGTGGCGTTGGTCCAGACCGCGACGATGGCGCCGATCTTGATGTTCGCCCTGCTCGCCGGCGCTCTGGCCGATCTGTGGGACCGGCGCTGGGTCCTGATTCTGGCCCAGCTCTGGGTCGCCGCCGCGGCGTTCGGTCTGGCCCTGGTCAGCGCGGCCGGCGGGCTGACGCCATGGCTGCTTCTCCTGTTCACTTTCCTGATCGGTACCGGTGCGGCGCTCAACGGTCCGGCCTGGCAGGCGGTGGTGCGCGAGATCGTGCCGCGCGAGCAGCTTGCCGCCGCGGTCACGTTGAACGCCATCGGCTTCAACCTCGCCCGCGCCTTCGGTCCGGCCGTCGGCGGGGCGGTGGTCGCGGCCTATGGCAGCCAGGCGGCTTTCCTGTCGAACGCCGTCTCGGCGCTGGCCCTGGTCGGCGTGTTGCTGGTCTGGCGTCGCCAGCTGCCCGCCGACGATCTGCCGCGCGAGCGGCTGGGCAGCGCCGTGATCACGGGCCTGCGCTATGTCGGCGAGACGCCGGCGATCCGCGCCATCCTCACCCGTGCGGCGGTGTTCGGCATCGCGGCTTCGGCGGCCCTGGCGCTCCTGCCGCTGGTCGCCCGCGACCGGATGGGGGGCGGCCCGGTCATCTATGGCTTGCTGCTCGGCGCCTTCGGCATCGGCGCCCTGCTCGGCGCTTTCGTCATCCACCCGTTGCGGCACCGTCGCGGCGCCGAGGACGTGATCACGCTGCTCTCGGCCATGGGCGGGGCCGCGTTCGTGGTCATCGGGCTGGTTCCGGCCCATCTGCCGCCGGTCGTGCTGGCGCTGGCCGTGGCCGGCACCGCGTGGCTCGGCGCCTTCTCCACCTTCAACATCACCGTGCAGATGCGCACCGCGTACTGGGTGCAGGCGCGTGTCCTGTCGCTCTACCAGACCGTCGTCTTCGGCGGCATGGCCGTCGGCGCCTGGGCCTGGGGCGAGCTCGCCGACGTGACCAGCCTGGAGACGGCCTACCAGCTCGCCGGGGCCATGCTGCTGGCCAGCCTCGTGCTGCACTGGTGGCAGCCGCTGCAGGCCGGAGAATCCCCGAATCTGCAGCCGGCCACGCGGCTGGAGCCGATGCCGACGCTGGCCGTGGTGCCCGAGGAGGGGCCGGTTCTGGTGCAGATCGAGTACGAGGTCGGTCCGACCCGGGCGCCGGCCTTCGTCGCGGTCATGGACGAGGTCGGGCATCTGCGCCGCCGCAACGGGGCGCTGCGCTGGCGGCTGTTCCAGGATGCCGCGGACGGGGCGCACTGGGTCGAGACCTTCGTCCTCGGCGATTGGGTCGAGCACCAGCGGCTGCGCCAGCGCATGACGATGGCCGATGTGGCGCTGGAGGCCCGGGCGGTGGCCTTCCACCAGGGCGCTTCGGCGCCGCTGCGCCGCTACATGATCGCGCGGCGGCACGACAGCCGCTACCTGCTCGACGAGGCCGAGAGCGCCGCCGTGGCGCGAACCACCACCGACGGTGCCGCATGACCGCCCGTCCCGACCAGCCGGAGCCGCATCGATCGTGACCGAGCCACGTTACCGCCCAGCCGACCTCGTGACCTTCGCCGGCACCTTGCTCGAGCGCGTCGGGATCGCTGCCGACCGTGCGGCCATCGTCGCGCACTATCTCGTCGAGGCCGACCTGATGGGCCACACGACGCATGGCTTGGCGCTGCTCGGCCCCTACCTGGACGAGCTCGCCAAGGGGGCGATGGCCAAGGCGGGCGAGCCGACGGTGGTTCGGGACACCGGCGCCTGCCTGACCTGGGACGGCGGCGCGTTGCCCGGCGTGTGGCTGACGGTGGCGGCGATCGACGCGGCGCTGGCGCGGGTTCCGACCTACGGCACGGCCACGGTGGTGATCCGGCGCAGCCACCACATCGCCTGCCTGGGGGCATTCCTGACCCGGGCCACCGACCGGGGCTGCATGATCCTGCTGATGTGCTCCGACCCGGCCGGGGCCAGTGTGGCGCCGTTCGGCGGCATCACGGCGGTGTTCACGCCGGACCCTTTCGCCATCGGCATCCCGACGCCGGGCGAGCCCATCCTGATCGACACCAGCGCCTCGATCACCACGAACGGCATGAGCGCGCGCCTGCACAAGCAGGGCCGCCACTTCCCGCATGCCTGGGCGCAGGATGCGACGGGTGCGCCCAGCGCCGATCCGGCCGTGCTGTTCGCCGAACCGCCCGGCACCCTGCTGCCCACGGGTGGGCTCGACCACGGCCAGAAAGGCTACGCGCTGGCGCTGATGGTGGAGGCCCTGACCCAGGGGCTCGGCGCCCACGGCCGGGCGGAGAATCCCAAAGGCTGGGGAGCCTCGGTGTTCGTGCAGGTGATCGACCCGGCGGCGTTCGGTGGCAGCGAAGGCTTCGTGCGCGAGACCGGCTGGATCGCCGGCGCCTGCCGGGGCGCGCGGCCGCGCGACGGCGTCGAGCGGGTGCGGCTGCCGGGCGAGGCGGCGCTGGCACGCAAGCGTGACGCGCTCGCCGCGGGCGTGGCGCTGTTCCCGGGGATCATGCATGGGCTAGAACAGCGGGCGGCGGCGCTCGGCATCGAGGTGCCGCCGCCGCGGTGAGCGCCGGGATCGGGCGCGGCGCTATCCAACCCCGCCCGCACGCACTAGGTTCGCCGCGGCCGGCAGCAGCGAAAGAGGACGGTGGCGCATGCGGATGATCGGTGGCGTGGTCATGAGCCTGTTCGCCTGGATGCTCGTGGTGACGCCCGGTGCGGCGCAGGTGGCCGAGCCGACGCACGGTGTGGCCATGCATGGCGATCCGCTCTACCCCGCCGACTTCACCCATTTCGCCTACGTCGATCCCGACGCGCCCAAGGGCGGCACGCTCGCCATGGCCGCGATCGGCACCTTCGACAGCCTGAACCCCTACATCCTCAAGGGCAATGCCGCGACCGGCGCCGCGCTCGTCTACGAGACCCTGACCACGCAATCGAACGACGAGGCGTTCAGCGAGTACGGACTGCTGGCGCAGAGCATCGAGATGCCCGAGGATCGCTCCTGGGTCGCGTTCACGCTGCGCCCGGAGGCCCGCTGGCAGGACGGCCGGCCGGTCACCGTCGACGACGTCGTGTTCAGCTTCGACATCCTCAAGGAGAAGGGCGCGCCCTTCTTCCGCGCCTACTACGCCAACGTGGTCAAGGCCGAGCCGGCGGGCGAGCGGCGGGTCAAGTTCACCTTCGACGGCACCAGCAACCGTGAGCTGCCGCTGATCCTGGGCCAGATGCCGGTCCTGCCCAAGCACTACTGGGAGGGGCGCGAGTTCGACCGGTCGACGCTCGAGCCGCCGCTCGGCAGCGGCCCCTACCGCGTGAAAAGCGTCGATGCCGGCCGCAGCCTCGTCCTCGAGCGGGTCAAGGACTACTGGGGCGCCGACATCCCGGTGAACAGGGGTCGCAACAATTTCGACGAGATCCGCTACGACTACTATCGCGACCCGAACGTGGCGCTGGAGGCGTTCAAGGCCGGGCAGTCGGACCTGCGGGTCGAGAGCAGCTCGCGGTTCTGGGCCACCGGCTACGACGGGCCGGCGCTGCAGAAGGGCCTGATCGTCAAGCTGGAGATTCCGACCGAGGGCGGCAACGGCATGCAGGCCTTCGTCTTCAACACGCGGCGGGCCAAGTTCGCCGACCCGCGCGTCCGCCGCGCGCTGGACTATGCCTTCGACTTCGAGTGGACCAACAAGAACCTGTTCTACGGGCAGTACGCGCGGACCAACAGCTACTTCTCGAACTCGGAGCTGGCCGCGGAAGGCCTGCCCGGGCCCGATGAGCTGAAGCTGCTGGAGCCCTACCGCGACCGCTTGCCCAAGCAGGTGTTCGAGCAGGTCTATCAGTCGCCCACGACCGACGGCTCGGGCAACAACCGCGACAATCTCCGCGAGGCCGTGGCCCTGCTCAAGGAGGCCGGCTACGAGGTCAAGGGCGGCAAGCTCGTCAACACCGCGACCGGCGAGCCGCTGACCTTCGAGATCATGATCGACCAGGGCGGCCTGTTCGAGCGCATCGTCGGCCCGTTCGCGAAGAATCTGGAGCGGCTCGGCATCGGGGTCACCGTGCGTGGGGTCGACGACGCGCAGTACCAGAAGCGGCAGGACGATTTCGACTTCGACATGGTCATCGGGACCTTCCCGCAGAGCCTGTCGCCCGGGAACGAGCAGCGCGATTTCTGGGGCAGCCAGTCGGCCGACGTGCCGGGCAGCCGGAACCTGATCGGGATCAAGGACCCGATCGTCGACGAGCTGATCGGCAAGATCATCACCGCCGACAGCCGCGAGGCGCTGATCGCCGCCTGCCGGGCGCTCGATCGCGTGCTGCTGTGGAACCATTACGTGATCCCGCAGTGGCACAACCGCGTCACCCGCATCGCCTACTGGGACAAGCTGCAGCACCCGGCGACGTGGCCGCGCTACGGTGTCGATCTGTTCGCCTGGTGGTCGGATCCGGCCGCCGTGGCCAAGATCGAGCAGGCACGCCGCGATCTGGGCAAGGCCCCGAACTGATCCGGCCCCGCCCGTGCTCGCCTACCTGATCCGTCGCCTCCTGCTGATCGTGCCGACCCTGTTCGGCATCATGCTGGTCAACTTCGTGATCATCCAGGCCGCCCCCGGCGGTCCGGTGCAGAAGGTGATCTCCGATCTATCCGGCCGCGGCGTCGGCGCCACGGCACGGCTGACCGGGGGCGGCGGCAGCGAGGCCGGGCCGCCGTCCGGGCTGCAGGGCGCCGACGGCACGAACGGCCGCTACCGCGGCGCGCAGGGGCTCGACCCCGCCTTCATCAAGGAACTCGAGCGCCAGTACGGCTTCGATCGGCCGGCCTACGAGCGCTTCGGCATGATGTTGTGGAACTACCTGCGCTTCGACTTCGGCGAGAGCTACTTCCGCAGCCGCTCGGTGATCGACTTGGTCCTCGACAAGATGCCGGTCTCGATCTCGCTCGGCGTGTGGACCACGCTGCTGACCTACCTGATCGGCATCCCGCTCGGGATCGGGAAGGCGGTGCGCGACGGCTCGGCCTTCGACGTCTGGACCAGCGCCGTCATCATCGTCGGCTACGCCATCCCGGCCTTCCTGTTCGCCGTCCTGCTGATCGTGCTGTTCGCCGGCGGCAGCTACTGGCAGCTCTTCCCGCTGCGCGGCCTGGTCTCGGACGGTTTCTGGTCGCTGCCGTGGTACGCCAAGGTCGCCGACTATCTCTGGCACATGGTGCTGCCGATCGCGGCGCTGATGGTCGGCGCCTTCGCTTCCTTGACCATGCTGACCAAGAACAGCTTCATCGAGGAGATCAACAAGCAGTACGTCCTGACCGCGCGCGCCAAGGGCCTGACCCAGCGCCAGGTGCTCTACGGCCACGTCTTCCGCAACGCCATGCTCGTCGTCATCGCGGGCTTCCCGGCCGCGTTCGTCGGCGTCCTGTTCACGGGCTCGCTGCTGATCGAGACCATCTTCTCGCTCGACGGCCTGGGCCTCCTTGGCTTCGAGGCCGCGATCAACCGGGATTATCCGGTGATGTTCGGCACGCTCTACGTCTTCACGCTCCTGGGCCTGCTGATGACCATCGTGGCCGACCTCACCAAGGCCTTCGTCGATCCGCGGATCGACTTCGAAGCGCGGGCAGCCTGAGCCGTGGACCTCGCCGCCGCCCTGCCGCCGCGCCGCAAGGGCTTCCGCCGCTCGGGCCTCGCGGCGCGGCGATGGGCCAACTTCAAGGCCAACCGGCGCGGCTTCGTCTCGCTGCTGATCTTCCTCGCCCTGTTCGCCGTCTCGCTGGCGGCCGAGCTGATCGCCAACGACCGTCCGCTGCTCGTGCGCTACGACGGCCAGCTCTACGTCCCGGTCCTGGTGGCCTATCCGGAGACCACGTTCGGCGGCTTCTTCGAGACCGAGGCCGACTATGCCGACCCGGCCGTGCGGGAGCTGATCGAGGAGAAGGGCTGGATCGTCTGGCCGCCGATCCCCTATCGCTACGATACCGTCGTTCGTGACCTGCCTGGCCCCGCCCCCTCGCCGCCGACCTGGCAGAACTGGCTCGGCACCGACGACCAGGCCCGCGACGTTCTGGCGCGGATCATCTACGGCGTGCGCATCTCCGTCCTGTTCGGGCTTCTGCTGACGCTGCTCAGCTCGGCGCTGGGCGTCGCCGCAGGCGCCGTGCAGGGCTATTTCGGCGGCTGGGTCGATCTCGGCTTCCAGCGCTTCATGGAGATCTGGGGCGGCTTTCCGATCCTCTACCTGCTCATCATCATGTCGAGCTTCATCGTGCCGAGCTTCTGGACCCTGCTGATCCTGATGCTCCTGTTCGGCTGGATGGATCTCGTCGGCGTGGTGCGGACCGAGTTCCTGCGCGCGCGCAATCTCGACTTCGTCCGCGCGGCACGCGCCCTGGGCGTCGGCAACGGCGCCATCATGTTCCGCCACATCCTGCCCAATGCCATGGTGTCCGCCTTGACCCTGATCCCGTTCGTGCTCAGCGGCTCGATCGCGACCCTGACCTCGCTCGACTTCCTGGGCTTCGGGCTGCCACCGGGCACGCCATCGCTGGGCGAGCTCCTGAACCAGGGCAAGAACAACCTGCAGGCGCCGTGGCTCGGCATCTCCGGCTTCCTGGTGGTGTCGATCATGCTCTCGCTGCTCGTCTTCGCCGGCGAGGCCGTGCGCGACGCGTTCGACCCGCGCAAGACGTTCCGCTGATGGCGCTGCTCGAGGTCGAGAATCTTGGCGTCGCCTTCGGGCCCGACGCCCCGGTGGTCAGAGGGGCCTCGTTCACGTTGGACCGCGGCCGGACGCTGGCCATCGTCGGCGAGAGCGGCTCGGGCAAGTCGGTCACCGCCTTGTCCATCCTGCAGCTCCTGCCCTATCCGCTGGCCACGCACCCCACCGGCAGCATCCGCTTCGACGGCGAGGAGCTGGTCGGTCGCGATGACGGCTTCATGCGTCGGGTGCGTGGCCGGCGCATCGGCATGATCTTCCAGGAGCCGATGACCTCGCTGAACCCGCTGCACACGGTCGAGCGGCAGATCAGCGAGGTCCTGTTCGTGCATCGCGGCCTCACGCGGGCGGCGGCACGGACGCGCGTGCTGGAGCTGCTGCGCCTCGTGCGGATCCAGGATCCCGAGGCGCGGCTGGATTCCTACCCGCATCAGCTCTCGGGCGGCCAGCGGCAGCGGGTGATGATCGCGATGGCGCTGGCCAACGAGCCCGACATCCTGATCGCCGACGAGCCGACCACCGCCCTCGACGTCACCATCCAGGCGCAGATCCTGGCGCTGCTGAAGGAGCTGCAGGCCCGGCTCGGCATGGCCATCCTGCTGATCACGCACGACCTCACCATCGTCCGCCGCTTCGCCGAGCGCGTGGCGGTGATGACCGGGGGCGAGCTGGTCGAGCAGGGCGAGGTGGCCGAGGTGTTCGACCGGCCGCGCCATCCCTACACGCGCCATCTGCTCGCGGCCGAGCCCAGGGGCGCTCCGGCCGCGGTCGATCCCGCCGCCCCGGTGGTGATGGCGGCCGCCGCGCTGCGGGTCCACTTCCCGATCCAGCGCGGCGTGTTCAGGCGCACCGTGGGCCACGTCAAGGCGGTGGACGGCGTCTCGCTCGAGGTCCGTCGGGGGCAGACCGTGGGCGTGGTGGGCGAGAGTGGCTCGGGCAAGACCACGCTCGGCCTCGCCATGCTGCGCCTGTTGCCGAGCGTCGGGACCGTCACCTTCGCGGACCGGCCGCTGCAGGGCCTGTCCTGGCGCGAGCTGCGCCCGTTGCGGCGCGAGATGCAGGTCGTCTTCCAGGACCCGTTCGGCAGCCTCAGCCCGCGCATGTCGGTGGGCCAGATCGTCGCCGAGGGCCTCGAGCTGCACCGGATCGGCGACGATGCCGCCGGGCGGCGGGCGATGGTGTCGGCGATCCTCGAGGAGGTCGGCCTCGACCCGGCCGACCAGGACCGCTACCCGCACGAGTTCTCCGGTGGCCAGCGGCAGCGCATCTCGATCGCCCGCGCCATGGTGCTCCGCCCGCGCTTCGTCGTGCTCGACGAGCCGACCTCCGCACTCGACATGTCGGTGCAGGCGCAGATCGTCGACCTCCTGCGCGACCTGCAGCGTCGCCACGGCCTCGCCTACTTGTTCATCAGCCACGACCTGCGCGTGATCCGCGCCATGAGCCACGAGGTCGTGGTGATGAAGGACGGCCTCGTCGTCGAGCGCGGCCCGACCGAGCGCATCTTCGCGGCGCCGCAGCAGCCCTACACCGAGGCGCTGATCGCCGCGGCGTTCAGGATCGAGGCGATAGCGGCCGAGCCGAGGGCGGCCGCAGCAGCAGTGCCAGCAGCGCCACCAGGGTGAGCAGACCCCCGGCGACGAAGGTGGCCGGGGGACCGTAGCCGTCCCACAGCAGGCCGGCCACGAAGCTGGCGACCAGCAGCATCAGGCCGGCGACGAGATTGAACAGCCCGAAGGCGCTGCCGCGCAGCTCGGCCGGCGAGGCGTCGGCGACCAGGGTCGCGAGCAGGCCCTGGGTCAGGCCCATGTGCAGGCCCCACAGGCCGGCGCCGAGCATGACCATGCCGACGCCGGTCGCCAGGGCGAGCACGATGTCGGCCAGGATCAGCACGACGAGGCCGAGTGCCAGCAGCGTCCGCCGGTCGGTGCGGTCGGCGAGCACGCCGGTGGGGTAGGACGACAGCGCGTAGACGGCGCTCATCACCGCCATCACCAGCGGCACCAGGGCGATGGACAGCCCGACAGCCTGGGCGCGGAGCACGAGGAACGCCTCGCTGAACCGGGCGAGCGTCATCACGCCACCGATCGCCACCACCCACCAGTAGGCGGCACCGAGCCGGCGCAGCTCCGCGAGCCGCAGCGGCGGCTTCGACGCCGCCGTGGCCGCCGCGCGCTCCGGCTCCTCGACCCCGGCCACGAGCAGCAGCACGGCCATGGCGGCCGGTACCACGGCGATCCACAGCACGGCGCGGACGTCGCCGGCCATCAGCGCCATGCACAGGACGGCGAGCAGAGGCCCGACACAGGCGCCGATCGTGTCGAGGGACTGGCGCAGCCCATAGCAGGCGCCGCGCAGGTGCACAGGCGCGATCTCGGCGACCAGGGCGTCGCGCGGCGCGCCGCGGATGCCCTTGCCGACGCGGTCGACGAAGCGCGCCGTCGCCACCAGGCCGACGGTCGAGGCGAGCGGGAACAGTGGCTTGCTCAGTGCCGCGAGGCCGTAGCCGGCGACCGCCAACAGCTTGCGCTTGCCCAGATGGTCGCTGAGCGCGCCGGAGAACACCTTGGTGATCGAGGCCGTGGCCTCGGCCACACCTTCGATCAGCCCGAGCATCGCCGTGCTGGCGCCGAGCACGGTGACGACGAACGCCGGCAGCAGCGCGTGGACCAGCTCCGAGGACATGTCCATGCACAGGCTGACCAGCCCCAGCATCCAGATGCCGCGGGGAATGGCTCGCAGGTCGGCGGCGGCGATCACGGCGGGGTGGGGGCGGGCGCAGGCGCTGCGGCCGGCGCCTCGGTGGCCTGCCGGATCGCTGCCGCCCGCTGCCGTGCCGCCGCGGCCTCGCTCGCACGGCCGAGCCGGTCGAGCACGACGGCTTGGTTCTCCAAGGTCACGATCAGCTCCGGGCTGTCCGCGCCATGCGCCGCCGCCTCGATCCGCAGCGTTCGCGCCAAGAGCGGCTCGGCGTCCCGCCACGCCCCACGTTCGGCCAGGAGCAGGGCGAGATTGTTCAGGTCGGACGCGAGGTGGGGATCTTCCGCCCCATAGGCCGCCTGCTGGATGGTGACGGCACGGGTGAGCAGCGTCACCGCCTCGTCCTGGTCGCCCTGCCCACGACGCAGCTCGGCGAGGTCGACGAGAACCGGCACCAGCTCGGGCGCCTTGGCACCGCGTTCCTGCTCCAGGGTCAGCAGGCTCTCGGCGAGCAGTGCCGCCGCCCGGTCGCGCTGTCCCTGCCGGATCAGCGCCAGCGCCAGCGCATGCCGGGTTCCAGCGGCCGCGAGCCGGTCGCCACCGGGCCGAGCGAGCTGCAGCGCCAGCTCGCGCTCGAGCAGGGGCGTGGCTTCCGCGGCCTTGCCCTGCGCCAATAGCACCTGGGCCAGGTTGCCCAGCGGCAGCGCCAAAGCCGGGCTCTCGCTGCCACGCGCCGCTTCCAGGATCGCGAGCGCCTGGCCCTGCAGCTTGGCCGCCTCGTCGAGTTGGCCGCGGGCGAAGGCGAGCGCCCCCATGTTGCCGAGGAGATCGGCAACCGCCGGATGCTGCTCGCCCAGCGCCGCCTTGCGAATCGTCAGCGCCTCGTCGAACAGCGCCCGGGCCTCGTCGTAGCGCCCCTCGTCGGTCAGCAGCACGCCGAGATTGCCCAGGCTCTCGGCCAGATCGGGATGGTTCGGCGCCAGCCTGGTGCGTCGGATCTCGATCGCCCGCCGGTGCAGGCGCTCAGCCTCGTCGCGCCGGCCTTCGCCGCGCAGCGCCTCGGCCAGATTGTTCAGGCTCTGCGCCGTCGCCGGGTGGCTCGGGCCCAGGCTCGCCTCGCGCAGGGCGAGCGCCTGCTCGTACAAGGGCAGCGCCTCGGCGAGCCGGCCCTGGGCCTGGAGCACGAAACCGAGATTGTTGGCGCTGGTCGCCCGGCGCGGATCGTCCGGTGGCAGCTTCTGCGCCAGCGCCATGGCCTCGCGCATCGAGCGCTCGGCTGCCGCGAGATCGCCGGCATCCGCCTGCGCGACCCCGGCCGCGCTGACCGTGCTCCAGCGCTGGTCGAGATCCTGGGCCTGCGCCGGCCCGGCCAGGATGGCCAGGGCCAGGCACACGGCACGGAATGATGACGACGGCGTCAGTGGTTGCGTCGCGGTGCGCCGTGGGTCTCGACCACCTTCAGGTACAGGGTCGCGGGCTCGAGGCAGGCGCCCGTGGCGAGCTGGCCCACCATGCTGCGGTAGATCTCCTGCCACGGCGTCTGGCTCGCGGGGATCTTGGGCGGATGCCGCTGCAGCTCGGCCTGGCGTTGTGCCATCTCCTCCGGCGCGATCAGGACGTCGAGGCGGCGGTTGGGCAGATCCAGCCGGACCTTGTCGCCGGTCTTGAGGATGGCGAGATTGCCACCCACCGCGGACTCCGGCGAGGCGTTGAGGATCGAGGGGCTCTCGGAGGTGCCGCTCTGCCGGCCGTCGCCGATCGTCGGCAGCGCCTTGATGCCTTTCTCGATCAGCTTGGCCGGCGGCCGCATGTTCACGACCTCGGCCGCACCCGGATAGCCGACCGGCCCGCAGTTCCTGATGAAGAGGAAGCAGTCCTCGTCGATGTCGAGCGAATCGTCGTCGATCCGGTGATGGTAGTCCTCCGGACCGTCGAACACGATCGCCCGGCCCTCGAACATGCCCGGATGGTCCGGGTGCTCGAGATAGCGTCGCTTGAACTCGTCGGTGACCACCGAGGTCTTCATCACCGCCGAATCGAAGATGTTGCCGCTGATGATGACGAAGCCGGCCTCGGGCATGAGCGGCTCGTCGTACGGGCGGATGACGCGACGATCGTTGGCGAACGGCACCTTCGCGTGGTTCTCGCCCATCGTCCGGCCGGTCACCGTCAGCGCGTCGAGGTGGAAGCGGCCGGCCTTGATCAGCTCCTTGATCACCGCCGGCACGCCGCCGGCGCGATGGAACTCCTCGCCCAGATATTCGCCGGCCGGCTGCATGTTGACCAGGAGCGGGATGTCGTGGCCGACCTCCCAGTCCTTGATGTCGAGCTCGACGCCGATGTGCCGCGCGATGGCGATCACGTGCGGCGGGCAGTTGGTCGAGCACCCCGCGGCGGCGGCGGCGAAGATCGCGTTCTCGAACGCCTTCCGGGTCAGGATGTGGGAGGGCTTCAGATCCTCCCAGACCATCTCGACCGCGCGCCGGCCGGTGGCATAGGCCATCTGGCCGCGCTCGCGGTAGGGGGCGGGGATGGCGGCGCAGCCGGTCAGCGTCATGCCCAGGGCCTCGGCCATCGTGTTCATCGACGAGGCGGTGCCCATGGTGTTGCAGTGGCCGACGCTCGGCGCCGAGGCGCAGGTCATGTCCATGAACTGGTCGACGTCGATCTCGCCGGCCGCCAGCAGGCGGCGCGCATGCCAGACCACCGTGCCCGAGCCGGCGAGCTTGCCGCCGTAATAGCCGTTCAGCATCGGCCCGCCGGACAGCACGATGGCCGGGATGTCGACGGTCGCGGCGCCCATGATCAGCGCGGGCGTGGTCTTGTCGCAGCCGGTGGTCAGCACGACGCCGTCGAGCGGGTAGCCATAGAGCACCTCGACCAGCGACAGGTACTGCAGGTTGCGGTCGAGCATCGCGGTCGGCCGCTTGCCGGTTTCCTGGATCGGATGCACCGGGAATTCCAGCGGTATGCCGCCGGCATCGCGGATGCCGTCGCGCACGCGGCTGGCGAGCTCGAGATGATGCCGGTTGCAGGGCGCGAGATCGGAGCCGGTCTGGGCGATGCCGATGATCGGCCGACCCGACTGCAGTTCGCCACGCGTGAGCCCGAAATTCAGGTAGCGCTCGAGGTAGAGCGCCGTCATGTCGGGCTCTTTGTAGTCGTCCCACCAGTCTTGGCTGCGCAGGCGCCGCTTGCCCTGATCCGTCATCCCTAGCCCCATGCATTGGCTGACCGGCCCGGCCGGTAGCGTGAGGTGTTGAACTCCTCTGGCACACGAGCGTCAAGCTGTCCCCACCGAAAGCTGCCGTGCGCGTCCGGCTGGGGTGCCCCACCGCGGTCGGACGGCACCTGTGCGCCGTTCGACCTTGGCGAGGCCGGCGCAAAGTTCCTATATGCGCTGCAACGCCGCAAACCCACCGAGGTGATCGATGACCAGCGACCCGCGCCCCGCGATGGTCGAGGCTTTGACGTTTGACGATGTGCTGCTCGAGCCCAGCTATTCCGAGGTGCTGCCGGCACAGGTCGACGTCCGCACCCGGCTGACGCGCGAGATCGAGCTGGGCATTCCGCTGCTGTCGGCGGCGATGGACACCGTCACCGAGGCGCCGATGGCGATCGCCATGGCGCAGCACGGTGGCCTCGGCATCCTGCACAAGAACCTCACGGTCGAGGAGCAGGCGAGCCAGGTCCTGCAGGTCAAGAAGTTCGAGGCCGGTATGGTGGTCAACCCGCTGACCGTGCGCCCGGAAACGCCGCTGCGCCAGGCGCTCGAGCTGATGCAGCGCAACGGCATCTCGGGCCTGCCGGTGGTCGACGGGCCCGCCGGTCGCTTGGTCGGCATCCTGACCAACCGCGACGTCCGCTTCGTGCAGAGCAGCGAGCGGCCGGTGCGCGAGCTGATGACCGCCGATCGGCTGATCACGGTGCGCGAGGGGGTGAGCCGCGCCGAGGCCATGGAGCTCTTGCACGAGCATCGGATCGAGAAGCTTCTGGTCGTCGACGACGCCTATCGATTGGTCGGTCTGGTCACCGTCAAGGACATCGAGAAGTCGCAGCGCTTCCCGAACGCCAGCAAGGATGAGCAGGGCCGGCTGCGGGTGGGTGCGGCCACCGGCACCGGACCCGCCGGCATCGAGCGCGCCGAGGCCCTGATCGCCGCCGGCGCCGACGTGATCGTCGTCGACACGGCGCACGGCCACTCGCGCGGCGTTCTGGATGGGGTGGCCACGATTCGCCGCCTGTCCAACGGCACCCAGATCATCGCCGGCAACGTCGCCACCGGCGATGCCGCGGCCGCGCTGGTCGAGGCCGGGGCGGACGGGATCAAGGTCGGCATCGGCCCGGGCTCGATCTGCACCACCCGGATCGTCGCCGGGGTCGGCGTGCCGCAGCTCACCGCGATCCTGCATGCCGTGGCGAGCTGCCGTGCCAAGGACGTGCCGGTCATCGCCGATGGCGGCATCCGCTCGTCGGGCGATCTCGCCAAGGCGATCGCCGCCGGTGCCGGCTGCGTGATGCTGGGCTCGATGTTCGCCGGCTGCGAGGAGGCGCCCGGCGAGGTGTTCCTCTACCAGGGGCGGTCCTACAAGTCCTACCGCGGCATGGGCTCGCTGGGCGCCATGGCGCGCGGCTCGGCCGACCGCTACTTCCAGCAGGAGGTCCGCGACGCGCTGAAGCTGGTGCCGGAAGGGATCGAGGGGCGCGTGCCCTATCGCGGCCCCGTCGCCAACATCATCCATCAGCTCGTCGGCGGGCTGCGCGCCGCGATGGGCTATACCGGCAATCCCGATCTGCGCTCGATGCAGACCCGGTGCCGCTTTCTGCGGGTGTCGCAGGCCGGCTGGCGCGAGAGCCACGTGCACGATGTGGCGATCACCCGCGAGGCGCCCAACTACCGCCAGGACGTCTGACCACCCTGGGCACGGCCGCGCGCGGCGCCACCGAGCAGGGCCTCGACGTTCGCGCGCGTGGCCGGCTCGAGCGGCACATGGTTCTGCCGTGCGGCAGCGACGGCGGCGGTCACGACCCGGTCGAACTGGTCGAGCATCGAACTCAGCACCAGCTTGCGGCTGCCTGCCGACAGCTCGAGCTCGAGCCAGCCGCTACCGTATCGGCGGGAGCCGAACCAGCGCAGCCGCAGCCCGTCGAGCTCGGACCAAGCCAGCTGCCGCTCGGTCCGAGCGACCAGGGCTAGGCCGTAGCGGCTCAGCCGGACGATGAGGCGCTGGCGCCGCCAAGTCTGGACCAGGAAGACCGCGAACATCACGAGCAGAACCGACAGGCCGAGCCGGATCGGCCAAGTCGGTGCCAGGGTCAGCAGCGGGACAAGCGTCAGGCCCAGGCCCGCTGCACCGCGAAGATAGTCCCCGATCAGCGGCGCGGTGCGGTAGGTCAGCACGACCGCGGCTGGATCGGCATCCTGATGCGCCCGTGCGCTTTGCGACCGAGATACCGACACGCCGTTTACGGCCCTCCAAGCATGGTGCTGGCAAGACAACGGCGCGCCGCACGCTACGCCAATCTGGCCGTGGCGGCTTGCCGGCGCAAGCGGAGGGCAAGCGCATGAGCCGAAACAGCATGTCGGGGCCTTGCTCGGTCACGACGACGGAGAAGGCATGCGGGCCCCGCTCGAGCCCGGCCGATGAGCCGACCGTGCCGGCAGCAGAGCCAATCGGTCAGACCGTGCGCACCGCGCTCAACGCGGTGCGCGGATATGCGGAGCTGATGCTGGCGGGCGGTGCGGGTCCGCTCACGGCCGATGCCCTGGATTGCCTGCGGCAGATCGCGCGCGCCGGTCTCCTGCTCGAGCGGGCGCTACCGGCTGCGCGATCGGACGGTGCGGCGGACGCGGGCACGGCGTCGATCGCACAGGCGCCACCGGCCACGCGGACAGCACCGTTGTGACCGTGCCGGCCGATGCGACGGGCAATGTCGTTGCCTGGGGACTTGACGTCGTACGTGACCAAGCCGACATGATCTGAGGCAGGTGGGGTCGCAAAAGGGGATGCGATCGGTTTCGTTGCGCGTTTTCGTGAGCGTTGATGCCGGTCTTGCATTTTGGTTGAATTCGAGAGTGCCGGTTATCCCGCCTAGGTTATGATCAGTCGCGCTTTTTCGCTTGCTTTTCCGATCGTCGGCAGTACTGCTGCCGGGACAACGTGCAATCGGTGGGCAATCTGATCGGTTTGTGGCCACACGGCCATGACCGTCGCCCGTGGCTACTCCACCTTCGCGCATGCTCGATCTGTCGGGTTCTGTTCACGGTCATTTCGAGGCAAGCGGCGCGTCGGCTGATGCGATTTGCGAATGGCGGGCCGCGCTGGCCGAGTCCCAGCACGAGCGCGCCGGCCCGGTCTATCGAGGTCGCGCCAGTGTCGGAACAAGCTCAGTAGCTGGATGAAGAATCAGTCGATGTTCCCTTTTCGTCGCAATGGTCCGAAGAAGCGTGGCAAGGGTGGTGGTGGTGGCCGTCGGCCCCACGACAATGCCGGCGGCAACCGTCGTATCCCCGGTTCGGCCGCGGAATTGCTGCCCATGCTGCAGCCGAGCACCAAGGCCCTGGCGCAGATGCTGGCCGGCAATACCAAGATGTCCGGGCAACTCGCGCATGCACGCAACGTTCTGGCCCAGGCCAATCGGATGGTCGACGATCGACTGCCGGATCGGCTGCCACCGGCGGCGCGGGAGGCTTTCTTCGAGCAGTTGGCCCTGCTCAAGCTGACCATCGCCGATGCCGAGGAGGCCGCGCTCGCGGCCGAGGCCCAGGCGGAAGCGCCGATGAAGCCGGCGGTCACGGTCGATGCCGAGCGGCTGCGCGAGGTGGCGTTGCGTCTGGCGACGGCCGAGCCGCGCCCGCAGGTGCCGCTGGCCGCGGTCCAGGAGGAGCCGGCGGACGACGACGAGCCCCCCGGTATGGCCGGTCTGCCGTCGGGCTACGCGCCGGCGCGTAGCCGCGCGCCGGCGGCGTTGGAGGCCGAGCCGGTGACCGGCACCGGTCCCCGTCGCGAGCGGCTGCGGCTCAAGTCGGTCCAGCGCGTGGCGCCGGACTCCGACGGTTGAGGCGCGGCAGATCTGCATTTTTGCGTATCTCGCACCATCCGACCCCGCTGTTCCGTGTTCATCCCGTGCTTGGGATGGCCGCAGCACGGGTCGTACCGCGGGCGTCGACAAATTTGAATTTGTCCGCCCGTCCGATTGCACTATGATTCCTGGCATCGGCTGGCTGTTGGAACGGCTCGAACTTCGTATGGCTGAGAAACCGCCTGTTCGGAGCGATGTGCCCAAGGGCGATGTCGTCACCAAGACGCGTGCCAAGACACAGCGTCCGTCGCTCTACAAGGTCCTGCTGCTCAACGACGACTACACGCCGATGGAGTTCGTGATCCTCGTGCTGGAGCGGTTCTTCTCCAAGAATCGTGAGGATGCGACGCGGATTATGCTGCACGTGCACCAGAACGGTGTCGGTATTTGCGGCGTTTACACTTTCGAGGTGGCGGAGACCAAGGTCGCGCAAGTGGTCGAGTTCGCCCGCCAGAATCAGCACCCGCTCCAGTGTACGATGGAGAAGGAGTGACGCGCACGGCTCGGTTGTCTACAACATCGAGCAGGCTCTCCCGAGGACGATAGGTGATGCCGATGCTTTCGCGGACTCTCGAGAAGACGTTGCGCCGGGCGCTCGCCTTGGCCAACGCTCGGCAGCACGAATACGCGACGCTCGAGCATCTGCTGATGGCGTTGACCGAGGATCAGGATGCACTGGCGGTGCTCAAGGCCTGTGCCGTCGATGCCGACCGGCTGCGCGCCAGCCTGATGGATTTCCTCGATCACGAGCTCTCCGGCCTTGCGGTCGAGGGTACGGTCGATGCCAAGCCGACCGCCGGCTTCCAGCGCGTGATCCAGCGGGCGGCGATCCACGTCCAGTCCTCCGGCCGCCAGGAGGTCACCGGCGCCAACGTGCTGGTGGCGTTGTTCTCCGAGCGCGAGTCGCACGCGGTGTTCTTCTTGCAAGAGCAGAACATGACCCGGCTCGACGCGGTGAACTACATCGCCCACGGCATCGCCAAGAAGGCGGGACTGAGCGAGGAGCGGCGCGTGCGTGGTGCCGAAGAGAACGAAGGCCAGGACAAGAAGGAGCAGACCGAGGCGCTCTCGGCCTACTGCGCCAATCTCAACGTCAAGGCGCGCGAGGGCCGGATCGACGTCCTGGTCGGCCGCGAGCACGAGATCGAGCGCACGATCCAGATCCTGTGCCGCCGGTCGAAGAACAATCCGTTGTTCGTCGGCGATCCGGGTGTCGGCAAGACGGCGATCGCCGAAGGCCTGGCGCTGCGGATCATCCAGGGCGAGGTTCCGGACGTTCTCAAGAACGCGGTGATCTACGCGCTCGATCTGGGCGCGCTGCTCGCCGGCACGCGCTACCGCGGCGACTTCGAGGAGCGGCTCAAGGCCGTGCTGACGGAGCTCGAGGCCAACAAGCACGCCATCCTGTTCATCGACGAGATCCACACCGTGATCGGCGCCGGGGCCACCAGCGGCGGCTCGCTCGACGCCTCGAACATCCTCAAGCCGGCGCTGGCCAGCGGCGACCTGCGCTGCATCGGCTCGACCACCTACAAGGAATTCAGGAACTATTTCGAGAAGGACCGGGCGCTGGTCCGCCGATTCCAGAAGATCGACATTCCGGAACCGACCGAGGACGAATCGGTCAAGATCCTCGAGGGACTGCGGCCGAGCTTCGAGGCCCATCATCAGGTCCGCTACACGGCCGGGGCGCTCGACGCCGCGGTCAAGCTGTCGACGCGCTACATCCACGACCGCAAGCTGCCGGACAAGGCGATCGACGTGATCGACGAGGTCGGCGCCGCACAGATGCTGCGGCCCGCCCACCTGCGCAAGAAGACCATCAAGGCCAAGGACATCGAGGAGATCGTGGCCAAGATGACCCGCGTGCCGATCAAGACGGTGACGGCGCGGGACAAGGAGGCGCTGCGCACGCTCGACGAGGACATCAAGGCCGCGGTGTTCGGCCAGAACGACGCCATCGAAGCGCTGGCCTCGGCGATCAAGCTCAGCCGTGCCGGCCTGCGCGACGCGGTCAAGCCGATCGGCTGCTACCTGTTCGCCGGGCCCACCGGCGTCGGCAAGACCGAGGTCGCCAAGCAGCTCGCCAAGGTCATGGGCATCGAGCTGATCCGCTTCGACATGTCGGAGTACATGGAGCGGCACGCGGTCTCGCGCCTGATCGGCGCCCCCCCGGGCTATGTCGGCTTCGACCAGGGTGGTTTGCTGACCGACGCCATCGACCAGCACAAGCACGCGGTGCTGCTGCTGGACGAGATCGAGAAGGCGCATCCCGACGTCTTCAATATTCTCCTCCAGGTGATGGACTACGGCAAGCTCACCGACAATAACGGCAAGACGGTCGACTTCCGCAACATCATCCTGATCATGACGACCAACGCCGGTGCTGCCGACATGAGCAAGCCGGTGATGGGTTTCGGGCAGAGCGTGCAGCGCGAGGGCGAGGACACGGAGGCGATCAAGCGCCTGTTCACCCCCGAGTTCCGCAACCGCCTGGATGCCGTGATCACCTTCCGTGGCCTGACCCCGGGGATCATCCGCAACGTCGTCAACAAGTTCGTCAAGGAGCTGGCGGCGCAGCTGGCCGACAAGCGGGTCTCGATCGAGCTCGACGAGGACGCTGCGGCCTGGCTCGCCGCCAAGGGCTACGATCCGCTCTACGGGGCGCGGCCGCTCGCCCGTGTGATCCAGGACAAGATCAAGCGGCCGCTCGCGGACGAGCTGTTGTTCGGCCGGCTGGCCAAAGGTGGCAAGGTGTTCGTCACCATCGTCGACGACCAGCTGTCGTTCCACATCGCCCCGGCGGGCGATACCGCGCTGCTGCCGCCGCCGGACGAGAGTTCCGACGAGGATGCCGGCGAGGAGCAGCTGCTCGAGCCGGTCGGCTAGCGGAGCGGCGGATGTCCGGCGCCACCGCCCGGCCCGCCGTGACGGCCTTCTTCGACGAGGCGACCAACACGGTGAGCTACGTCGTCGCCGACTTGGCCACGCGGCGCTGTGCGGTGGTCGACTCGGTGCTCGATTACGACCCGACGGCCGGGCGGACCGACCGGCACTCGGCGGACCGGATGATCGCGTTCGTGCGCGAGCAGGGACTAACGACGGAGTGGGTGCTGGAGACGCACGTCCATGCCGACCATCTGTCGGCGGCGCCCTACGTCAAGTCCCAGCTCGGCGGCAAGCTCGGGATCGGGCAGGGAATCACCATCGTCCAGGACGTGTTCGGCAAGGTGTTCAACGCCGGAACCGAGTTCCAGCGCGACGGCAGCCAGTTCGATCACCTGTTCGCGGACGGCGAGCAGTTCATGGTGGGCGACATCCGATCGCTGGCCATGCACACGCCCGGGCACACGCCCGCCTGCATGACCTACGTGATCGGCGATGCCGCGTTCGTCGGCGACACGTTGTTCATGCCCGACTACGGCACCGCCCGTTGCGACTTCCCCGGCGGTGACGCGCGTGAGCTCTATCGGTCGATCCGGCGCATCTTCACCCTGCCCGAGACGACCCGGCTGTTCCTGTGCCACGACTACAAGGCCCCCGGCCGCGACGAGTATCGCTGGGAGACCAGCGTCGGCGAGGAGAAGCGGCACAACGTCCACGTCCACGACGGCATCACCGAGGACGAGTTCGTGGCGATGCGGACGGCGCGCGACCGCAAGCTCGGCATGCCCAAGCTGATCCTGCCGTCGGTGCAGGTCAACATGCGGGCCGG
This sequence comes from Geminicoccaceae bacterium, assembly GCA_039808865.1. Lineage (GTDB taxonomy): Bacteria > Pseudomonadota > Alphaproteobacteria > Geminicoccales > Geminicoccaceae > Benzoatithermus. Next base: position 298 of record JBDHTW010000056.1, on the reverse strand, counting down.
GCAGATGCCGCCGCCCGAGGACGACGGCAAACGCTACCTGAAGATCCCGCTCGACGTGTTGTGAGGGGTGGGCCGGCCCGCCTGCTACTCGTAGAACAGCTCGGGCCGGCGCAGCCGCAGCGCGCTCACGGCATCGGCCTCCGCGTGCTCGCGAAGGCACGATCGATCGAAAGCCCGGCGGCTGGCGATCATCATGGCGGCGAAGCTCTTGGGGAAAGCGCCTCTGGTCGCACGTCCATGCCCGAGAGCCACCGCCAGGATGACCGCCTCCATGAGGTCGGCCGCGTTCATGTCGTGC
>JBDHTW010000055.1:0-28044 GCA_039808865.1 Geminicoccaceae bacterium | reverse complement strand
CCTTGGAAAGCTTGGCTCCGGCGGTAGGATTCGAACCTACGACCAACGGATTAACAGTCCGCTGCGCTACCGCTGCGCCACGCCGGATCAGCTCTCAGGCGGCCGTGCCTAGCAGAACGCCCAGGCCACCGCCAGTACAAATCGCCCCTTGGAGGCCCGGGCCGGAATCGAACCGACGTACAAGGATTTGCAGTCCTCTGCATGACCACTCTGCCACCGGGCCGGCGGCGTGGCCCTCTATAAAGACCACGACGCGGCGCGGTCAATGCCCCCCTGCCGCACCCGCGCGCGCCGGGGCGGCGTTGCCGGGTACCGGGCCAGCCGGTATAACCGACGCGGCGCCGATGCGCGCCCGCCACCCCGGCCCGGAGCTGCCATGATCGACTACGCCCCCGCCCGCGCCAACATGGTCGAGAACCAGCTCCGCCCCAACCGTATCGACGAGCCCCGGCTGCTGCAGGCGATGGGCGAGATCCCGCGCGAGCTGTTCGTGCCGCCGGCGCTGCGCGGCTGCGCCTACGGCGACGAGGATCTGGCCCTGGGCCACGGCCGCTTCCTGGTCGAGCCCTTGGCGCTGGCCAAGCTGCTGCAGGCGGCGGCCGTGCAGCCACGCGACGTCGCGTTCGTGGCGGGGGACATCACCGGCTATGCGGCGGCGGTGCTCGCCAAGCTCGCCGGCACCGTGTTCCTGCTCCTGCCGCCGGACGCGCCGATGCAGCCGGTCGAGGCCCTGCTCGGCCAGCTCGGCTGCGACAACGTCGTCCTGCAGACCGGCGATGCCGCCGAGGGCCTGCCCGCCCAGGCGCCGTTCGATGTGATCCTGCTCGTGGGCTCGGTGCCCGCCGTGCCGCCGGCCCTGCTGGAGCAGCTGGCCGAGCAGGGCCGGCTCGCCGCCGTGGTCGAGCACGGCCGCAGCGGCAAGGTCACGATCGCGCGCAAGATCCACGGCGTGATCGGCCGGGTGACGCCGTTCGACGCCCAGGTCTACCGCCTGCCCGGTCTCCGCGTGCAGCCGGCGTTCCAGTTCTGAGCCCGGCCGCGATCTCTCAATTGCCGGTAGATCATATTCGCGAATTCTAGCGCCGGCCGGGATGGATGTGCTATAGGGCGGCGATGAACCTCGCCGTCGCCCGGCTCGTGCTCGCATGGGTGCCGCTGCTCGGCGCAGGAGCGCGCGCCGAGACGCTGACCGACATGCTGAGCCGGGTCTATGTCGAGAGCCCGCGGCTGGAGAGCGGCCGGGCCAACCTGCGCGCGATCGACGAAACCGTCCCGGCGGCGCTGGCCCCGGGGCGCCCCCAGCTCGGCACGTCGAACGCGCTCGCCTACAACGTCACCGGCGACGCGCTGCCGACCCAGCGCCAGGCCCTGAGCCTGAGCCAGAGCATCTATGCCGGGGGCGCCATCGCCGCCGCCACCCGCCGCGCCGAGAGCCAGGTGCAGGCCGAGCGGGCCCGGCTCGCCCAGCTCGAGCAGGACGTGCTCCTGGAAGCGGTGGCGGCCTACAGCGCGGTGGCCCGCGACGGGACCATCGTCGATCTGGCGCGGGCGAACGAGGACCGGCTGCGCGTCCAGCTCGACGCGACCAGGGACCGCGAGCGCTTCGGCGACGCCACCAAGACCGACATCTACCAGGCCCAGTCGCGGCACGCCGGCGCCATCGCCGAGCGCGACGCGGCCGAGGGCGCGCTCGAGGAATCGATGGCCGAGTACCGCCGGCTGGCCGGCACGGCGCCGGGCCCGCTGGCGCTGCCGCCGCTGCCGGGTGGCCTGCCGGCGACACTCGACGATGCCTTGGCCGAGGCCGAGGCGAGCTGGCGCTGGCAGGCGGCGACGTTCGAGCTGGCGGCCGCGCGCGACGACGTCGCCGTCGCCGTCGGCGGCATGAAGCCCCGGCTCACGCTCGGGGCCGAGCTCAGCTACGCCGAGGACGGCGGCGGCGCCGGGCGCTCCGGCGGCAATGCCGCGATCGGCGCCACGCTGGCCGTACCGCTCTACCAAGGCGGCGGGGAGTACGCCCGGGTCCGGCAGAGCAAGGAGACCGTCACCCGCCGTCGCTACGATCGCGACGACGCGCGGCGCGCCGCCGAGGCCGAGATCGCGGCGGCGTGGGAGGCCAGCCGCGCCGCCCAGAGCGCGCTGCGGGCGTTGCAGGTGCAGGTGGACGCCGCCACCTTCGCCGTCGACGGCGTGCGCCAGGAAGCCAAGATCGGCGCGCGCAGCGTGCTCGACGTGCTCGATGCCGAGCGCGAGCGGTTCACGGCCGAGGTGGCATTGGTCCGCACCGAGCGCGACCAGGTGCTGGCGACCTATCGGCTGCTGGCCGCGGTCGGGCGGCTCACCGCACGCGACCTCGAGCTGCCGGTCGCCTACTATGATCCGGACACGCACTTTCGAGCCGCACGGCGGCAGTGGTTCGGCCTCGGCCCGAAGCTCGGCGCGGACTAGCCGGGCCGAGGTTGCGGTGGTCACCGAATGCGGGCATGGCGACGGCAGCAGGACGCCGGCGCAGGCGATGCGGGAAGGAAGAGCATGGCTGACGGCAAGACCACGCAGGAACCGTCGATGGAGGAGATCCTGTCGTCCATCCGGCGCATCATCGCAGAGGAGGACGGCGCCCCGCCTCGGGGTGCCGCCGACGGCGCCGACGAGGACGACGACGTGCTCGAGCTGACCGAGATCGTGGGTGGCCCGGAGCCGGTCGTGACCGTTCCCACCGCGGCGGCGGCCCCACCCGCCGTGGCCGTCCCGACCGCCCCGCCCGCCAACACCGCGCAACCGACGAGCCCGGAGCCGCCGATGCCCATCGCCGCCGACACGCTGGTCTCCCCGATCATCGCCGAGGCCAGCGCCCAGGCGCTGGCCCGCCTGACCCGGGCCGGCCGGTCCGAGGAAAGGAAGCTCCAGGGTGCCGGGGTCACGGTCGAGGAACTGGTGGTCGAGCTTCTGACGCCGATGCTGCGCGACTGGCTCGACCGCAACCTTCCCGGCATCGTCGAGCGCGTCGTCGAGCAGGAGGTCAAGAAGCTGGCGAGGCGCGCCGAGCTGATGTGACGCCGGTCCGGCTCCATCCGGCCGGTCGGTCCGGACCGCCGTCGCCTTGCCGGGACACGGGCTTTCTTCTACACAGCCCGCTACCCCGGCGCCGACGCGGCCGGCCCGTATCGACCATCGAGGAACCCCTCGCTCCATGTTGGACAAGACCTACCGGCCGGCCGAGGTCGAGACGCGGATCTACGCCGAGTGGGAGGCCTCCGGCGCGTTCAGTCCCGACCGTGCCGCCGGCGGCGCCCCCTACTGCATCATGCTGCCGCCGCCCAACGTGACCGGCAGCCTGCACATGGGGCACGCGCTCGACCACACCATCCAGGACACGCTGATCCGCTTCCAGCGCATGCGCGGCCGCGAGGTGCTGTGGCAGCCCGGCACCGACCATGCCGGCATCGCGACGCAGATGGTGGTCGAGCGCCAGCTCGCCGCCAGCGGCGGCAATCTCGGCCGGCGCGAGCTGGGTCGCGAGGCGTTCGTCGCCAAGGTCTGGGAATGGAAGGCGGAATCCGGCGGCACGATCGCGCGGCAGATGCGCCGGCTCGGCGATTCGCCGGACTGGAGCCGCGAGCGCTTCACGATGGACGAGGGCCTCAGCCACGCCGTGCGGCATGCCTTCGTCGCCCTGTTCAAGGCCGGGCTGATCTACAAGGACAAGCGGCTGGTCAACTGGGACTGCCAGCTGCAGACCGCGGTCTCGGATCTCGAGGTGCAGCAGCAGGAGGTCGACGGCTTCCTCTGGCACTTCCGCTACCCGATCGAGGGCCTGGACGGCGAGTACATCACCGTCGCCACGACCCGCCCGGAGACGATGCTGGGCGACACCGCCGTGGCGGTGCATCCCGAGGACGACCGCTACCGCCACCTGCACGGCCGCTTCGCCATCCTGCCGCTGGTCGGCCGGCGCATCCCGATCGTCGCCGACAGCTACTCCGATCCCGAGAAGGGCACGGGTGCGGTGAAGATCACGCCCGCGCACGACTTCAACGACTTCGAGGTCGGCCGGCGGCACGGGCTCGAGGCGATCTCGGTGCTCGACGAGGTCGGGCGGGTCAACGCGAACGCGCCGGCGGCCTATCGCGGGCTCGACCGGTTCGCCGCCCGCAAGCGCGTGGTGGAGGAGCTCGAGGCGCTCGATCTCGTGGCCGCGATCGAGCGGCACCGGCACATGGTGCCGCACGGCGACCGGTCCGGCACGCCGCTCGAGCCCTATCTGACCGACCAGTGGTACTGCGACGCCAAGACGCTGGCCAAGGAGGCCATCGCCGCGGTCGAGGACGGGCGGACCCGGTTCGTGCCACGGCAGTGGGAGAACACCTACTTCGAGTGGATGCGCAACATCCAGCCCTGGTGCATCTCGCGCCAGCTCTGGTGGGGGCATCAGATCCCGGCTTGGTACGGCCCGGACGGGCAGGTGTTCGTCGAGGAGAGCGAAGCCGAGGCGTCGGCCGCGGCCGAGCGGCACTATGGCCGCACGGTCGAGCTGCGCCGCGACGAGGACGTGCTCGACACCTGGTTCTCCTCCGGTCTGTGGCCGTTCTCGACCCTGGGCTGGCCGGAGCGCACACCGGAGCTCGCGCGCTTCTACCCGACCGACGTGCTGGTGACCGGCTTCGACATCATCTTCTTCTGGGTCGCGCGGATGATGATGCTGGGCCTGCATTTCACCGGCGAGGCGCCGTTCCGCGACGTCGTCATCCACGGCCTCGTCCGCGACGAGCGCGGCGCCAAGATGTCGAAGACCAAGGGCAACGTCATCGATCCGTTGCGCCTGATGGACGATTACGGCACCGACGCGCTGCGCCTCGCCCTGCTGGCCTCGACGGCGCAGGGGCGCGACGTCAAGTTCGGCCCGAGCCGGGTCGAGGGCTACCGCAACTTCGTCACCAAGCTGTGGAACGCGGCTCGCTTCGTCGAGATGAACGAGGCGCGGCTCGACCCGGCGTTCGACCCGCGCCGCTGCACGCAACCTCTCAACCGCTGGATCGTCGGCGAGACCAGGAAGACCGCTGCGGCCGTCACCGGCGCCCTCGAAGCCTACCGGTTCAACGACGCGGCGCTCGGTCTCTACCATTTCTTCTGGGACACGTTCTGCGACTGGTACGTCGAGCTGGCGAAACCGCTCCTGTTCGGCGAGGACGCCGCGGCGCAGGCCGAGACCCGGGCGACGGCGGCATGGGCGCTGCGCCAGGCTCTGCACCTGCTGCACCCGATCGCGCCGTTCGTGACCGAGGAGCTGTGGCAGAGCCTCTACGGTCGCCCGGGCGGCATGCTGATCAGCGCCGCGTGGCCACAGCTGGAGGTCGATCTGGTCGACGCCGAGGCGGAGTCCGAGCTCGGCTGGCTCGTCCGGCTGATCGGCGCCATCCGCGCCGCGCGCACCGAGCTCAACGTGCCGCCCGGTGCCCGGCTCACCCTGCACCAGCATGGCGGCAGTGCCACGACGGCGGCCCGGCTCGAGCGGCATCGGGACGCGATCCAGCGGCTGGCGAAGCTCGACCGCATCGTCGTCGAGGACCAGCCGGTGCCGGCGCAGGCGCTCAACGTGGTGATCGACGAGGCGACCTTCAGCCTGCCGGTCGGCAACGTGATCGACCTCGCCGCCGAGGGCAAGCGGCTCGAGAAGGAAGTCGCCAAGCTCGACGGCGAGATCGCGAAGATCGAGCAGAAGCTGGCCAATGCCGACTTCGTGGCCCGCGCGCCGGTCGAGGTCGTCGAGCAGCAGCGCGAGCGTCGGGACGAGGCCCAGGCGCAGCGCGAGCGCCTGCTGCAGGCACTGCGCCGCATCCGCTGACCGCCAGCACGAAAGAGGAGGGAGCGATGCTCGACTGCTTTGCCCCGGCCGGCAGCGCTGCCCGGCCGGTCGAGGTCGTGGCCGCGGCCCGGTTCCCGGCCTGGCTCGCGACGGCGGCGGCACCGGCCGGTGCCTGGCTGCAGGCCACCGGCTTTACCGCCAAGCCCGGTGCCGTGGCGCTGCTGCCTGGCGGCGACGGCATCGAGCGGGCGCTCCTGGTCTGCGGCGACGCGCCCACGCCCTGGGATGTCGCGGCGCTGCAGGCGGCCCTGCCGGCGGGTACCTGGTCCCTGCACGATTCCGCCGGGCAGCTCACGGCCGGCGATGCGACGCTCGGCTGGGCGCTCGCGGCCTACCGTTTCACCCGCTATCGCCGCAACGACAAGGATGCGCCGCGGCTCGTGCTGCCGGCAGGAGCCGGTGGCGAGCGGGCCATGCACCTCGCCGAAGCCACTTGGCTCGCGCGTGATCTGATCAACACGGCCGCCAACGATCTCGGGCCGGCGGAGCTGGCCGACGCGGTGAGCGCCGTCGCAGCCCGGTTCGGCGCCGACTGCGCGATCGTGGTCGGCGATGCGCTGCTCGCAGCCAACTACCCGGCGGTGCATGCGGTGGGCCGGGCCAGCACGCGCGCGCCGCGCCTGATCGATCTCACCTGGGGCGCCGCCTCGGCCCCGAAGCTGACCCTGGTCGGCAAGGGCGTCTGCTTCGACACCGGCGGGCTCGACATCAAGCCGTCGAGCAACATGCTGCTGATGAAGAAGGACATGGGCGGCGCCGCGGTGATGCTGGCGCTCGCGCAGTGCGTGATGGCACTGGACCTGCCCGTCCGGCTGCGCCTTCTGATCCCGGCGGTCGAGAACAGCATCAGCGGCGCCGCCTTCCGGCCGAGCGACGTTCTGACGATGCGCAACGGGTCCACGGTCGAGGTCACCAACACCGATGCCGAAGGCCGGCTGGTGCTGGCGGATGCCCTGGTCGCTGCCGACGCCGAAAGCCCGGCCCTGCTGCTCGATGCCGCCACGCTCACCGGCGCCGCCCGCGTGGCGGTCGGCCCGGAGCTGCCGGCGCTGTTCACGCCGGACGAGACGTTGGCCGCCGACCTGCTCGGGCATGGCGCGGCCGCATCCGACCCGCTCTGGCGCCTGCCGTTGCATGCGCCCTATCTGGCCTACATGAAGAGCCGCGTCGCCGATCTGGCCAATGCCAGCAGCAAGCCGTTCGCCGGTGCGATCACCGCGGCGCTGTTCCTGCAGGAGTTCGTCAAGGCGACCAAGGCCTGGGCGCATCTCGACCTGTTCGCCTGGAACGACGACGACCGCCCGGGGCGGCCGCGCGGTGGCGAAGCGACGGCCTTGCGCGCGCTGCTGGCCCTGGTCGAGCAGCGCTTCGGCGTGCGCGGCTGACCGGCCAACGGCCGCGAGCCGGACGGCACCAAGCCGGTTGATCGAGGCTGATTGGGGCTGGATTGCGCGGCCGGACGGTCCTGTCTAGGCTGCACCGGCTTTCTGCCGGGAGGGGCCGACTTGGATCAGCGCTCGCGATTGCGGATCAACCTGACTCAGCGCGAGTTCGAGGTCGAGGGCAGCGAGGAGTTCGTGCGCGGCTTCGCCGCGCGGATCGAGGAGCTGCTGCTGTCGCTCGACAACGGCGTTCCGCCCAGCCCCGCCGTGCCGAGCGAGGAGCAGCCCCGCCCGCCGGCCACCGACCCGAGCCTGGGCAGCTTCGGCGAGTTCCTGCTGCGCCTGCCGTCCAGCGCCACCGACGTCGACAAGATGCTGGCGGCCGGATTCTACGTGCAGACCGCGAGCGCCGACGATGCCTTCGGCACCAGCGATGCCAATCGCCGCCTGCTGGAGCAGGGCATCAAGCTGGGCAACCCGTCGCAATGCGTGAAGCAGTCCCTGCTGGCGAAGCGCCTGTTCCTGGTCAGCAAGGGCCGCTACCGGGTCTCGCAGCCGGGTCGCGCCTATCTGCGGCAGATGCTGGGACAGATCGTCCCCGAATGAGGCCCGCGCAGGGCTTGACCGCGGCACCCGCTTGGCCTTAAGCATCCGGCATCATGTTCGCGTATCTGACCCTGGCGCTGCGAATTACGGACCCGGTCTCCGCGTGAGGCCGGGACACTCGTGTTCGTCGTCGTCCAGAACGGGTCAGCCACCATGTCCGCCACCTATTGCTTCTCCGTCCACACGGACGCCGAGCCGTCGGCGCTGCCGCGCGTGATGCAGGTGTTCGCTCTGTTCGGGCACGTGCCGGCACGCTGTCACATCGAGTGCGGCGGCCCGGGTGGCCGCGACCTCGTGGTCGATGCGCAGCTCGACGGCCTCGATGCTGACGAGGCGGCTTTGGTCGCCAAGCGGTTGGGACGCGTGGTCAGCGTGATGCAGGTATTGTGGTCCGAGAAGCGGCGCGCCGCCGCCTGAGCTCGACCCTGGTGGCCACGGCGCTGGCTTTTGGCGCCGCATGGCCGGCCTGGGCCGAGGATCTCTGTGCCGACCTCACCCTGCCGGACGAGTTGCACCTCGCCTGCCGGCCGGTAGCCGATGCACCTGCCGGGACGGTGGCCGTGGCCCCCACGGACGGCGCCTTCGCCAGCCTGAGCCGGATGACGCTGCGGCCCCTGGACCGTACCGGCGACGATGCGCAGGCGTGGACCGATCCGCCGGCTTGGCTGCGCCAGCAGGTGACCTTCGATACCACCGGTCTGGCCGAGAGCCTGGCCGGGCTGGCGCACGATCCGGACAGCCCGTTCTCGGGCAGCGCGGCGCGCACGGCCCTCGGCCATCTGCAGAGCGCCTTGGCCGGGATGGCGACGCTGCCGTTGAGCGGCTGCGAGCCACCGACCAGCGATGCATCCCATCAACAATGGAGCATGCATTGCACCTACGGTGCCGCCGGTCTCGGCGTCTTCGTCGACTTGCGCTTGATCGCGCACGGCGAGCGGCGCTGGGCCATTGCCATGCGCACCGCCAACGAGCAGCGTCGCCGGCACTTTCTGGCCATCGCCGGTTCGTTTCAGCCGTCCTGAGCCGAACCGTCGTCGTCGGGCTCGCTTTCCGTGACCGGGATGGCGTAGCGGCCGTCCAGCCAGTTGGCCAGATCGCGATCACGGCAAGGCGCGGAGCAGAACGGGCGAAAGGCGGGAGCGGCCGGCCGCCGGCAGATCGGGCAGCGCGTCGGCCGCGCCGGACGGCCGGCGACGGGCACCTCAGCGCCCATGCCGGCGCTCCTCGATCACGAACGCCGGCGCATGCAGCGATTCGTCCAGCCGTGGCGCCGCATCGAGCCCCAGCCGCGCCACGGCCCGCTGCCAGGCCGCCCTGCCCGCGCCGGCCAGATATTCGCCCAGAGCCTTCCCGACCCGGATCGCCGTGACTTGGCCACGATGGATCCGGAGAGCCGTCAGCAGCGCCTCGGCCTCCGCCCGTGGCGACGGGACGTGGCCAAGGCCGTGGCAGCAGGTGCAAGGCGCGAGGAACAGGCTGGCCAACGGCTGGCCACGGCGCGCCCGGCTGATCTGCACGATGCCCAGCGGCGACATGGAATGGATTTCCAGTGGCGCCGGATCGCCGCGGAACGCCTTGCGCAGGGCCTCCTCCAGCCGCTGCCGCTCGGGCTTGGTCGGCAGGTCGACGAAATCGACGATGATGGTACCGCCGAGATTGCGCAGCCGCGCCTGCCGGCCGACCTCGGCCGCGGCCTCGAGATCGATGTCCAGCGCCGCACGACCGCCGCCGTCGACGTCGATCGCGACACAGGCGGCGGTGGGCTCGATCAGCAGCCGCCCGCCGCGCGGCAGCGGCACCTCGCGGCCGAGGGCGATCTCCAGCGCCGCATCGACCCCGGTCTGCGCGAACGCCGCCTCGTCCGGCCGCAGCCGCGTCAGCGCCATGGCCGGGAGGGTCGGCGTGCCGGCCAGCAGCCGCTCGAGCTCAAGCAGGAGTGTCCTGTCGGCAGCGGCGACCGCCACCGGCTCGAGCTCGATCAGCTGACGCAGAAGTCGCTCCAGCGCACTTTCCGGGTCCGGAAGGCGGCCCGGCTTGGCGCTCGTCGTGGCCGATGCCTCGAGCGTGCGGCGCCGGGCGGCGAGCTTGGCCGCCTCGGCGAGCAGCACTTGGTCGGGCAGCTCCGCCGCATGGCGGCGCAACAGGACGTCGCCGGCCGGAAACAGGGCGAGGCCGCGCGCGCGCAGCTCCTCGCCGCGCCGGCCGCCCCGCCGGCCGGCATCGCCGCCCGGCGCCACGAACGGCGCGTGGATCACCGCATGGCCGAACAGCTTGACGTCGGTGGTGAACCGTCCGCCCTTGTCGCCGGCGGGCTCGCGCACACCCTGCACCAGCAGGCGCTGACCCTCGTGCACGAGTTCGCGGATCGGTCGTCGCTCGGCGCTGCCGGCAGCGGCGCGCGCGTCCTTGGCGACGAGCAGCCCCGGGCGCGCGAGGCCGCAGTCGAGGAACGCGGCATTCAGCTTGCCGTCGACGGCGACGATGCGGGCGGCGAAGAGCGCATCGGTGACCTGCTGCTCGTCGCGGTCGCTGTCGCGAATTTCGATCAGCCGCCCGTCGGCCAGCACGGCGGCGCGGATGCCGAAGCCCGTCTCCTCCAGCACGATCTCGACGCTCACCGTCGGCTCCAGCCCAGGCCTTCGAGCAGCCCGAGCGTTTCGGCCAGCGGCAGGCCCACGACGTTGCTGTAGGAGCCGTTGATCGTCGGCACGAAGGCGGCCGCCAGACCCTGGATCGCGTAGCCGCCGGCCTTGCCCCGCCATTCGCCGCTCGCGAGATAGCCCGATAGCTCGGTTCCGCTCAGGCGCTTGAGCTGCACCATCGTCGTGACCACGCGCTCGGCCCGGCGACCATCCGGCGCCACCACGCACACGCCGCCGTGGACGCGGTGCCGCCGCCCCGACAGCAGCCGCAGGCAGGCCTGCGCCTCGTCATCCGACTCCGCCTTGGGCAGGATGCGCCGGCCGCAGGCGACGACCGTGTCGGCGGCGAGAACGAACCCCTGCCCCGGCCCGAGCCGTGCCGCCACCGCCGCCGCCTTGTCGCGCGCGAGGCGCAGCGCGTGGGCGCGCGGCAGCTCGCCGGACCCCGGGGTCTCGTCGACATCCGGCGGCTCGACGCGGTCGGGCTCGATGCCGACCTGCCGCAACAATTCCAGGCGCCTGGGCGAGGATGAGGCGAGGATCAACGCGTGGTGCGCCGCCAACTTACTTGAAGCGGTAGGTGATGCGGCCACGGGTCAGGTCGTAGGGCGTCATCTCGACCGTCACCTTGTCGCCCGCGAGCACGCGGATCCGGTTCTTGCGCATGCGCCCGGACGTATGTGCGAGCACGTCGTGCTCGTTCTCCAGCTTGACGCGAAACATCGCGTTGGGAAGCACCTCGGTCACGGTGCCGCTGAACTCGATCAGGTCTTCTTTGGCCATTCGCACTCCTGCGCTTGCCCGGCGGCACATGCCGCCGGCGTAGTTCATGGTGATGCGCGCTCCTCCGGTCAAGGCGGATGCGGTCGACAATGGCCCGCCGACGGTGCCGCGGTGGCGGTTAACCCGGCTGCAAGGCGGCTGCCGCTATCACGGTGGGCGAAGCCATCCTGCCGGTGCTGGTCGTGCGACCTGCCGGCGCGCCTGGGGAACCTGCCCGCGTGCGTTCGCTCGCCCTGCGTCTCGTGCATGGCCTCGGCGTCCTGCTGCTGGCCGGCATCGCGGCCTTCGTGCTGACCCGGTTCGTCGGCGATCCCGTCGGCGGCATGCTCGGCGAGCAGGCGACGCCGGCGGACCGCGCCGCCCTGCGCGCCGCACTCGGTCTCGACGCGCCGCTGCCGGTCCAGTTCGGGCGCTATCTCGGCCGGATCGCGCAGGGCGATCTCGGCCGGTCGCTGCGGCACGGCCGGCCGGTCACGGCGCTGTTCGCGGAGCGCCTGCCGGCCACGGTCGATCTGGCGATCGTGGCCTTCGGCCTGACGCTCTTGCTCGGGCTGCCGCTCGGCCTCCGGCTCGCGGCCATGCCCGAGGGCGCGACGCGGCGGCTGCTCGACGCCGTCGCCGCGGTGGGCGCGGCCCTGCCCACCTTCACGACCGGCATCGTCCTGATCCTCGCCTTCGCGGTGCTGCTGCCGTGGCTGCCGCCATGCGGCCGCGGGCCGACGACGACGCTTGCCGGCTGGCCGACCGGCCTGCCGGTGGCGGGCGGGTGGGCGCATCTGCTGCTGCCGGCCACGGCGCTCGCGTTCCATGAGGGGTCGGTGCTCGGTCGGCTGGTCGAGACGGCGCTGCGGGCGGCCCTCGCCCGGCCGCACGTGCGGTTCGCGCAGGCACGCGGCATCGCCGAATGGCGCCTGCGCTGGCTGCACGCGCTGCCCTGCGCGCTGCCGTCGATCCTACCCGCTGCCGGCATGCAGGCGGCGCAGCTTCTGGCCTACACCGCCGTCACGGAAATGGTGTTCCAGTGGCCGGGCATGGGCAGCCTGCTGGTGCAGTCGGTCCTGTTCGGCGACCTGCCGGTGCTGGCCGGCTACCTCGTCTATGCCGGCCTCGTCTTCGTCGCCAGCAGTGCCCTCGTCGATCTGGCCCTGGCCGGGCTCGAGCGGCGGCGGTTCGAGCCCGGGTCGACGGTGGGGGCGGCGTGACCGGCGCCGACCATGCGGCGGCGCTGCCGCGGCGGCTCGGCCCGGGGCTGCTGCTGGCCGTGGCCCTGATCGCCGCGGCACCTCTGCTGGCCCCGCAGGACCCGACCGATCTCGCCCGGCTCGACCTTCTCGACGCCTTGCTGCCGCCCGGCTGGCAGCAGGCCGGCACCTGGCGCTACCCGCTCGGCACCGATGCCCAGGGCCGCTGCCTGCTGTCGCTGATCCTGCACGGGCTCCGCCTGTCGCTGGCCGTCGGTGGCATGGCGGTGCTGCCGGCGCTGCTGCTGGGCACCGGCATCGGCCTCTGGGCCGGCTACCGTGGCGGCGTCGGCGGCGAGCTCGCGATGCGCCTGGCCGACACGGCGCTGGCCCTGCATCCGGTGCTGCTGGCACTGCTGCTGGCAGCGGTGCTGCGCACCGTGGCCGAACCCGGTGTCGGCATCGGCACGCTCACCGTCGTCGCGGCCTTGGTCGCGGTCGGCTGGGCACCCTTCGCCCGCACGGCACGGGCGCTGACCGCCGCGCAGGCATGCCTGCCCTACGTGCGGGCGGCCTGGCTGCTGCAGCGCCCCACGGCGCACATCCTGGTCGGGCACATCCTGCCCAACATCGCACCGACACTGCTGGCGCAGGCCGCGACCCAGCTCGGCGCGGCCATCGTCGCCGAGGCGACCCTGTCCTTCCTCGGTGCCGGGCTGCCGCCGACCCAGCCGTCGCTGGGCCAGCTCGTGCGGACCGGCAGCGAGTTCCTGGCGAGCGGCGGCTGGTGGCTCGCCGTGATGCCCGCCTTGGCGCTGTCCGGCCTGATCGTCGCGATCGGCTGGCTCGCCGGCCGGCTGGCCGCCCATGCCGGCTGAGACCGCGGCCGCGCCCACGGCCCCGCGCCTGCTGGTCGAGGACCTGCAGGTCGTGCTGGGACGAGGCAGCCGAGCCGGCACGGCCGTGGCCGGCATGCATCTGCGCCTGGCGCCCGGCGAGATCCGTGCCCTGGTCGGACCGAGCGGCTGCGGCAAGTCCACGCTGGCGCAGGCCGTCCTGGGCCTGCTGCCGCCGGACGGCCGGATCGTCGGCGGCAGCGTCCACCTGGACGGCCGGCGGATCGACGCGCTGCCCGCGGCGTCCTGGCGCCGGCTGCGCGGACGGGAGCTCGCCTGGGTTCCACAGGATTCGTTCGCCGCCCTGCACCCGCTGCGGCGGGTCGGGGTGCAGCTCGGCGAGACGTTGCGCCTGGTCGCCGGGCTGGCGCGGCACGCCGCGCTGGAGCAGGCGGCCGAAATCCTGGCGCAGCTGGGTTTCGTGCAGCCGCGTTCGCTCCTCGCCGCCTACCCGCACGAGCTGTCGGGTGGGATGGCGCAGCGGGTCGCCGTGGCGCTGGCCCTCGCGAGCGCGCCGCGCTGCCTCCTCGCCGACGAGCCCACCGCCTCGCTGGACGGAGCCTGCGCCGGGCGCGTGCTCGACCTGCTGCATGCCCGGGCACGGGACGACGGCATGGGCGTCCTGCTGATCACGCACGATCCCGTCGCCATCCGCCGGGCCGACGGGTCGACCCGCATGGCGGCGGGCGCGCCCGCGCCCCGTCGGTGCGGCCGACCCGCCCGGAGCGCGCAGCCACGCCCTGGCGCCCGCGTGCCCGCGGCTGCGCGACCCTTGCTCCATCTGGACCGGCTCTGCGTGGATCGGGTCGTGCGGGACGGTCCGCTGGGCATGTGGCGGCACCGACGGCGGATCCTGCACGAGATCTCGCTCTCGGTCGGCCGTGCGGAGACCGTCGCCGTGACCGGCGCCAGCGGCAGCGGCAAGTCGACGCTGGCTGCGGTGGTCGCGGGCCTGCTGTCGCCGAGCGCGGGCCGGATCGCCTTCGACGGCGACGGCGCGGCGCCGCGGGGCGCGGTCCAGCTGCTGTTCCAGGACCACGCGGCTTCGCTCGACCCGTGCTGGACCGTGGCGGCCCTGCTCGCCGAGCCGCTGGTGGCCCACGGCCTCGCCACCGACCGCCGGACCAGAGAGATGCTGACCGCCGCGCTGCTGCGCCAGGTGGGCCTCGATCACCGTGTCGCCCTGGCCCGACCCGGCGGGCTCTCCGGCGGCGAGAAGCAGCGCGTGGCCCTGGCCCGGGCCCTCGCGGCCCGGCCGCGCCTTCTGGTCCTCGACGAGCCGACGGCCGCGCTCGACACCGCGACACGGGACGAAATCGTGGAGCTGCTGGCGGGTCTGCGTGCGGCCGGGGATCTGAGCCTGCTGCTGCTCAGCCACGATCCCGACGTCGTGGCGGCACTGGCCGACCGCGTGTTCGTGCTGCACGACGGGCGGCTGGCACCGGCGGCGCCGATACCGCTCCCGGCGCCGCCGGCGAGGGTCCGCTGGCCCGTTCGCGCCTAGCGGAATGCCGGCTCGTCGAAGCTGCGCAGCTTGCGCGAGTGCAGCCGCTCGGCCCCCTCCTCGCGCAGGATGCGGATGGCCTCGAGGCCGATCTGCAGATGCTGGTTGATGCGCTCGCGATAGAAGGTGTTGGCCATGCCGCGCAGCTTGAGCTCGCCGTGCAGCGGCTTGTCCGAGACGCACAGGAGCGTGCCGTACGGCACGCGGAAGCGGAACCCGTTGGCGGCGATGGTGGCGCTCTCCATGTCGACCGCGATGGCGCGGCTCTGGTTCAGCCGCGCGAACAGCTCGTCGTAGCGCAACTCCCAGTTGCGGTTGGCGGTGGTCATCACCGTGCCGGTCCGCATCCGGGTCTTCACGTCGTAGCCCTTGAGGCCGGTGACGTTCACCACCGCCTCCTGCAGCGCCACCTGCACCTCGGCGATCGGCGGCACCGGCACGAACAGCGGCACCTCCTGGTCGAGGACGTTGTCCTCGCGCACGTAGCCGTGCGCCAGCACGTAGTCGCCGAGCTGCTGGCTGCGCCTGAGCCCGGCGCAGTGGCCGAGCATCAGCCAGCAATGCGGTCGCAGCACCGCCACGTGATCGGTGATCGTGCGCGCGTTGCTCGGGCCGACACCGATATTGACCATGGTGACGCCGCGGCCGTCCGGCCGGGTCAGATGGTAGGCCGGCATCTGCGGCAGGCTGGCGGCCGGCGTGCCCGAGGCCGGCTCGGGCCGCAGGCGCTGGTTGTAGGTGACCGCGTCGCCGGGCTCGACGAAGCGATCGTACTCGCTGCCGGTCGCGATCGCGTCGCGCGCGAACGCGATGAAGTGCTCGACGTAGCGCTGATAGTTGGTCAGCAGCACGAAGCGCTGGAAGACCTCGGGATGCGTGCCGGTATAGTGGTGCAGGCGCTGCAGGCTGTAGTCGACGCGCTCGGCCGTGAACAGCGCGAGCGGCGCCGGCTCCCGGCCGCCGGCCCGCCAGGTGCCGTTGGCGATCGCATCGTCGGTCCGGCCGAGATCCGGCATCGGGAACAGATGCTGGAGCTGGTGCATCTGCGCCGGCGTCAGCCCGCTGCCGATCTCCTCGACGACGAACGGCAGCGGAATCGGCCGGTCGCTGATGCCGGTCGCCAGCGGTACGCCGTGGTTGCGGACGAGGAGCGTGAGCTGGGTCCGGTAATAGTCCGCGAACAGCCGCGGGTGGGTCAGCGTCGCCCCGTAGACGCCCGGATCGTGCAGCGCGCCGTAGGCCAGCCGGCCGTCCAGGTTCAGGCTGGCCGCGTCCAGCACGATGCCGACGAACGGATAGTAGGCGTCGAGCGTCGCCGGGGGCGTGCCGTCGTGGCTGAAGAGCGCGAGCGCGTCGGTCAGACGGTCGACCGCGGCCGCGTAGATCGCGATGATCCGGGCCACCGCCTTGTCGACATCGTCGGTAACCTCTACATCGCGGACACCCAGCCGCTGGAAGGTCGCGATGATCTCTTCGTGCATCGGAGCCGGCCCGTTGTCGCTGCTGGCGATCGTCTAGCACGTGCAGCGGCGGCGCACACGCCCACCCCTTGCCCTCGCCGGAGCCATGGCCCCACCGCTTCTCGCCCTGAACGCCGCCAAGCTGCGGATCGGTCAGCAGCAGCTCTTCGCCGGCCTCGATGCCGTCCTGGCCAAGGGCGACCGCATCTGCCTGGTCGGCCGCAACGGCTCCGGCAAGTCGACCCTGCTGCGCGTGCTGGCGGGGCTGGTCGAGCTCGACGATGGCGAGCTGTTCACCCAGCCGCGGACCAGCATCGCCTACCTGCCACAGGAGCCGGTGCTGCCGCCGGCTGCCACCCTCGCCGATCTCGTGCTCGCCGGCCTGCCCGCGGCCGAGCGCGGCGACGCCGCGCGCTACCGGGCCGAGATGGCGCTCGAAGAGCTGGGCATGGCGCCCGCACGCAGCCCGCAGGGCCTCTCCGGCGGCGAGATCCGCCGGGTGTCGCTCGCCACGGCCCTGGTCGGCGAGCCCGACGTGCTGCTGCTCGACGAGCCCACCAACCATCTCGACCTGCCGACGATCGAATGGCTGGAGGAGCGGCTCGCCGGCTGGGGCGGCTCGTTCGTCGTGATCAGCCACGACCGGCGCTTCCTGTCCCGACTGTCGACCAAGACCTGGTGGCTCGATCGCGGCACGCTGCACGCGAGCGACCAGGGCTATGCCGGGTTCGAAGCCTGGAGCGAGCAGGTGCTGGCCGCCGAGGAGGCGCAGCTCGCCCGTCTCGACAAGCGCCTCGAAGCCGAGACCCACTGGCTGCATCGCGGCGTCACCGCCCGGCGGCGGCGCAACATGGGCCGCCTGCGCCAGCTCCACGACCTTCGCGCCCAGCGGCGCCAGATCATCGGCGCGCCGGGCTCGGTGCGCCTGCAGGTGACGGCGGCACCGCTCAGCGGCAGGATGGTCATCGAGGCCGAGGCGATCACCAAGGGCTTCGCCGGCCGGACCGTGCTGCAGCCGTTCTCGACCCGCATCCTGCGCGGCGACCGGGTCGGCATCATCGGCCCCAACGGCGCCGGCAAGAGCACGCTGCTCAAGCTCCTGACCGGCGAGCTGGCCCCCGACGACGGCCAGATCCGCCTCGGCACCAACCTGGAGATCGCGCGCTTCGACCAGCACCGTGCCCAGCTCGACCCCGACCGCACGCCGTGGGACACGCTGTGCCCCGCCGGCGGCGACCGGGTGCAGGTCATGGGGCAGTCCCGCCATGTGGTCGGCTACCTGCGCGATTTCCTGTTCCGCGAGGAGCAGGCCCGCCAGCCGATCCGCGCCTTGTCGGGCGGCGAGCGCAATCGGCTGCTGCTGGCCAAGATCCTGGCCGAGCCCAGCAACCTTTTGATCCTCGACGAGCCGACGAACGATCTCGACGTCGACACGCTGGATCTGCTCGAGGAGACGCTGGCCGACTATGCCGGCACGCTGCTGCTGGTCAGCCACGACCGCGATTTCCTGGATCGCCTGGTCACGTCGACGATCGTGTTCGAGGGCAACGGTCGCGTCGGCGAGTATGCCGGCGGCTACAGCGACTGGCTGGCCCAGCGACCATCGCCGGCAGCCGCGGTCACGAAGGCTGCGGCACCGCGACCGGCAGCGGCAGCGCGGCCGCAGCGCTTCGACGCCAAACTGCAGCGCGAGCTCGATCGGCTGCCGGACCGCATCGCCCGGCTGACGGGAGAGATCACGGCACTGGAGGAGCGGCTCGGCGACGCTGGCCTCTACACGCGCGACCCGGCGAGCTTCGCGCGCCTCACCGGCGAGCTGGACCAACGGCGCGGCGACCTCGTGGCGCTCGAGGAGCGTTGGCTGGAGCTGGAGAGCCAGCGCGAGGCGCTGGCCGACGGTTCGGGCGCCAGCGCGGCACGCTGACGGTAGAGCCGCGGCCACAATGGCACTGCAAACTGCGGCCGGGCCGTGATTCGCCGTGGCAGCTGCGGAACGCGTCTGCTAGCAATTAAACTACAAGTTGTCGGCACTTGCCGGCCAGAAGAAATAACGGTCAGGGACCGGGCCGCGTGACCCAAGCCATCGTTCCCGCCGAGACGTTCGGCATCCGTGCGAGAGAACTCGTTGCCAGCCTGCTGGCGTTGCTGCCGCTTTGCGGCGCGATCTGGCTGGTGACGCATGGCGGCGGCGCGGGCCGGGCGTGGCTCGTCGGCCTCGGCACCGCGGTGGGCGTTGCCGCCGCAACCGGACCCCGCCTCAGCGGCAACGCCATGCTGCGCGCCGTGGCGACGACGACCCCCGCTGCCTTGCTGATCGCGCTTTCGACCGACCCGAGCCTGCGGGTGTGGCAGGCCCCGCCGACCTGGCACGAGGCCCTGGCCTTCTCGCCCACGGGGGGCGGCCTGGCGCTGGGCTTGGTGTTCGGCGCCGGCCTGCTCGCGCTGCACGGGCGCGGCCGCTGGCTGCGCTGGCCCGAGCTCCTGGCGCTCGTCCTGCTGCCCTACCTGTTCACCAGCCTGTTCCTGCTGTCGTCGGCGCATCTGCTGGCCGATCTCGGCCGCGCCATCGGCATCGGCCAATGGTTCGGCTGGTACGGCGAGGCCAGCTTCGGCCGGATCCTGCTATTGTGGCTGTTCAACGAGCTCGTCGTGGTCGGCGGCGGCTGGCTGATCGACCGGCGCTGGACCAGGGACCGCCGCCTGCACGCGCTGCTCGCCTGCGCGGCCGCCTGCGCCGCCGTGACGCCGCGGCTTGCCAGCTTCGGCACGAGCGCGGCCGTGGCCGAACTGCCGCAGCTGCTGCAGCTGGTGGTCGTCCCGGCCGTCGGCGCTGCCGCACTGGCCGGCCTGTGGGCGCAGACCTTCCTGATCACCGGCGTCGCCCTGGACGCGATCCGTGGCCGCCGGCCGACCGGCGAGGCTTGTCTCGGCCATTGGCGGGAGGGCGCCGAGAAGGGTGCCGTCTACAGCGGCGTGTTTTTGCTCCTGGTCCAGCTCGCCGCCAGCGTGGCGTTCAGCCCCTCGGTCATGGCCAAGCTCGCCGTCGTCCCGCTGCTGTCCGCGGCGGCGTTCGGCGCGCTGCTGTTCCCGCTCGCCCGGACCATTCTCGAAAGCTTCGACGGCAGCGCCCCCTTCATCGGGCGGCTGCGGCTGAACGCCACCATCGGCCTCGACTATGCCCGCGGGCTGGTGGTCGGGCTCGGCGTCGGGCTGGCGCTGTGGATCGTCCTGCCGGAGCATGCTCCCGGCGTGCGGTTCCTCTTCGGTGCGGCCGTCGGCGCCCTGGCCTATGCCGGGGTCGACCTGCTGCGCGATGTCTTCCGTGTCCGTGGCGGCCTGCGCCAGCGTCTGCAGACCAAGCGGCTCTATGCGCTGGGCAGTCTGCTGGGCGGTCTGGTCGGCGGGGCGCTGGCCTGGTACCTCGATGCCGCCCAGCTCGCCGTCATCGAGGCCAAGTTCGCCGCGTACGCCACGGTGCACGCGCCGGCCGCCGACTACGTGATCTACCCGCTGTTCAGCAAGTGGGGCGCGCTGAGCCTCGGCCCGGCCGAAGGCGGCGTCCGCCTGCTCTACAACGAATCGCTCTCCGGCGTGATCAACTGGTCGCTGGCGGCCCCGCTGTTCAGCATCAACCTCGTGTTGCTCAACGCCGCGCTGCAGCGCAGCTCCGGCCCCATCCGTGCCCTGTTCAGCCCGGCCGGGCTCATCGGCCTGATCGAGCAGGCGATCCGCGTGCTGCGCTGGGGCCTGTGGATGGCGCCGGTCATCTACTCGTTCCTGCGCATGGCGCCCGATCCCACCTGGTACAACCAGGACGGCGCGGTGCGCACCCTCGTGGCGACCACGCAGAGCTGGCTGCTGCCGGCCGACGGCTTTCGCGCCTGGAGCCTGCAGGTCTTTCTCGGGCTGCTCGCCTACGACTGGTTCCGCGTGCTGATCTGGGTCGACCACATGGGCCTGCGCGTCGCCACCCTGGTCAACCTCTCCTTCGTCGGCGGCGATCGCGGCGACGAGCGTGCGGCGCGATGGCTGGGCCATGGCGGCCGTGCGCGGGTGGTGCCGGATGCGCTGCGCCGCTTTGCGACCTGGGCACCGTTGCTGATCCCGTTCTACATCCCCCGCGGCGCCGACTGGGACTATGTCTGGACCGCGGCCGAGCGGCTCCAGGCGGCCAGCGCACCGGGCCTGCTGCCACCGGTCACCACCGTCCTGGTCGGCTACGCGCTGTGCGCCGGCATCGCGCTGGTGGCGGTCCTGATCTTCGGGCGCTCCGGCCGGCATGCGACGGCGGCGCCACCGCGGCCCGCCCCGGCCTGGGCACCTAACCGGCGGCTGCGCATCGGCAACGGCCGCTACACGTTCGAGCTCTCGGCCGACGGCCGCAGCTTCAGCCGCACCCTGCGCGTCGGCGAACTCGGCGCCGAGATCGACCTGAGCCGGCGCTCGAACGACCGGCTGCAGCTCACGGGCAAGTTCATCTACCTGCGCGAGCTGACCGGCGGTGGGCGACGGCCGGGACCGTGCTGGTCCCTGGGCTGGCAGCCCTGCCGGCATGCCGGGGAGAGCTTCCGCGTCGAGCAGGCCGGTCCGACCTCGCTGCGTCTCGCCAACGATCGCGACGCGATCCGGGCCGAAGCGCTGGTGACCGTGGTGGCCGAAGAGACCACGGAGATCTGGCGGCTGCGCCTGCACAACGACAGCGATCGGCCGCGCATCCTCGAGCTCACCACCTACCAGGAGCTGGCGCTGGCGGGCTGGGACGGGTACCGGCGCACGCCCTCGTACCATGCGCTGCACGTCGGAACCTGGTTCGTCCGCGGGTTGAGCGGCATCATCGCCCGCAACCGGCTGGTGAAGCCGCGTCACGTCCCGGGCGGAGCTTACCCGTTCGCGCGCGAGGTCGCCTTCCATGCCATCGGCGCCGGCGGGCGGCCGGGCGTCACCCTGGTCGGCTACCAGGACGCCCGTCCCTGCTTCATCGGCAACGGCACGCTGGCCGAGCCGGAGGCGCTGGCGCACGGCCGCTTGCGCGACGTCGCCGACGAAGGCCTGCTTTACGGCTTCGATCCGATCGCCTGCCTGCAGGTGCGGGTCGAGCTGCCGGCCCACGCCGTCCTCGAGCTGCCAATCGTCGACGGCTATGCCGCGAACGAGCGGGTGGCGGCGGCCCGCATCGCGCGGCATCTTGGTCTGACGCCGCTGGAGCCGGCGTCACTCGCCGCGACCATGGCCCGAACCCGCGTGCTCGCCAGCAGCCTGCGGGCACCGACCGACGAGCGCCTGCCGCATCGGTTCTCGTCCGACGGTGGCGAGCTGATCATCACCGGCACCACGCCGCGCCCTTGGGCGCATGTGCTGGCCAATCCGCTGGGGCACGGGGCCGTGCTGCACAATGACGGCGAGATCTTCTCGTTCGCCGGCAATGCCCAGCAGAACGCGCTGACGCCGTTCGCCCTCGATACGGTGCCGACCCAGGTTCCCGGCAGCGCCGTGTACGTCGTCGACCTCGACACCGGCCGCATCGACACGCCGGCCCTGGTGCCGCAGCGTCGTCCCGATGCCGTGCACGAGACCGTCTACGGCCGCGGCTACGCCACGTTTCGCGCGCGTCGCCATCCGGTCGAACTGGAGCTGACGGCCTTCATCCCGCCGGACCAGCCGGCCGAGATCCGCCTGCTCACGCTGCGCAACCACGCCGCGTCGGCCAAGCGCTTCCGCATCGTCCCCTACCTCGAGCTGGCGCTGGCCGAGGTGACCCAGGACAGCCTGGGCCGTCTGCAGGTGCGCACCGACAGCGGGCGCGGCGCCTTCTACTTCGCCAACCCGCACAACGACTTCCGCCCCGGCTGGGCCTTCGTCGTGACCACCTTGCGCGTGCTCCACCAGGAGCACGTGCGCGACCGGTTCGTCGGTGGCCCGGAGTGCGACCTGAGCCGGCCTTTCCTCGTCGCGCACGGTGCCAGCGATCCTGGCGCCGGCGACGACGGCCGGCGCATCGCCAGCTTTGTCGGCGAGGTCGACGTGCCGCCCGGCGGCACGGCCCAGGTCGCGATCGTGCTGGGCCATGTCGGGGACCTGGCCACGGCCGAGGCGCTGGCCGAGCGCTACGCGTCACTCGACGTGGCCCTGCGCGCGTTGGCCGAGACCAGAAGCTATTGGGCGCAGACCTTGACCGGGCTGCGCATCGAGACCAACCATCCGGCCTTCGACCGTCTGGTCAACGACTGGCTGCCCTATCAGCTCCTCACCGCGCGGCTGTGGGGCCGCTGCGGCCCGAACCAGCGCGGCGGCGCCTACGGCTTCCGCGACCAGTTGCAGGACGTGCTGCCCCTGTTCCTGCTCCGACCGGAACTCGCCCGCCGGCAGATCCTGCTGCACGCGCGCCAGCAGTTCGTGGAGGGCGACGTGCTGCAGTGGTGGCACCCGACCCCGGACGGCGGCACGGGCCTCGGGGCGCGCAACCGGGCCTCCGATCCGCATCTCTGGCTGCCCTACCTGGTCGCACGCTACGTGGTCGAGACCGGCGATCGCGCGATCCTGGCCGAGCCGGTGCCGTTCCTCGAAGGACGGGCGATCCCGCCCGGGGCCGAGGGCATCAACTTCGTGCCGCGGCCGTCGCGCGAGGACGCGACGCTCCTCGCCCACTGCCACCGGGCGATCGGCTTCACCCTGCGCCGCATGGGCCCGAGCGGGCTGCCGCTGATCGGCAGCGGCGACTGGAACGATGGCCTCAGCCAGGCCGGCGAAGGCGAAGGCGCCGAGAGCGTCTGGCTCGGCTTCTTCCTCCACGACGTGCTGCAGCGCTTCGCGGCCCTCGACGAGACCGACGAGGCGACGGCGGCACTGTACCGGGCCAAGGCCACGACGTTGCACGAACGGCTCGACGGCATGTGGCACGATGGCCGCTATCCCCGGCTGGTGATGGGCAACGGCGAGACCGTGTCGTGGGACGACGCACTGATGGGGTCGTGGCCGGTGCTGTCGGGCGCGGTCGATTTCGAGCGTGGCCGGCGCACGGTCGAGAACGCGCTGGCGGCCCTGGAATGCCCGCACCTCGTGCTGCTGCTGACGCCCGCCTTCGGCGAGCATTCGCCGCAGGTGCCGGGGCGGATCGCCGACTACCCGCCGGGCGTGCGCGAGAACGGCGGCCAGTACTCGCACGGCGCCTCGTGGCTGGTCGACGCGCTGGTCGAGCTGCACCGGATCGCCCACGATGCCGGCGACGAGCGATTGGCCGAGGCGCTGCACGCGCGGGGGTTCGAGGTCTGGACCAGAATCTCGCCCTTGGGCAAGACCGGGCCGGAGCTGCTCGACATTTACGGTCTGTCGCCGCATCAGCAGCCGGCCGATGTCTACCACGGCCCGGGCTACGAGAATCGCGGCGGCTGGAGCTGGTACACCGGTGCCGCGGCACGCATGCTGACCGCCGCCTACGGGCTGCTCGGCCTGCGGCTGGTCGACGGCCGGCTCACCGTGGCGGCCGAGCGGCTCGACGCCGAGGGTCACTTCGAGCTGCGCCGGGTCGAGCATCACGGCCGCCCCGTCGAGATCGCCGAGCGCCGGATCGTGGCCCCGCAGGACAGCTGAACGCCGCCCCCGTCGGCGCCAAGTGGCCATCGACGGCCACGCCTGCGCAGGCGGGCAACATTTCCGGCGCATCGGGGAGATGACGGCCCGGCGGCCCATTCCAGATCGCGCCAGGGATCTGTCCCGAGCAAGGCCGCTGCGTCGGCATGGCCGAGTTGCCCGGCCTTCGCGCCAATGTCGTGACGCCACGCTTCCCGGACGGCTGCGGCACCGCCGATGTTCGCGGCCCGTTGCAGGTGGGCAGGCGGCCGGTACGCAAGAGAGGCGCGCCGCTCAAGTCATCGTCGCCCGGCAGGAGCGACGCCCAAGCAAATCCTATCCCATCACCTGCACAACATGATATGCTTTCGCGTTCTCGTAGCGACATCCGGCTCCTGGATGCTGTGACCGAACGCCAGATGCAAGTGCACGACCGGCACATGATCGCTACTTTATTGGCGCTCTCGGCACAACAAAACTGGAAGGTGTCACGAACGAGTTTCTATTAGTAGGGCAAGGATCATGAGTTACGGTCCAGGCTATACCATGTGGAAAGAAATACTCCGCCAGCGCGAGGAAAGGCGTATCGCCCGCCTGCAAGCCAAGCGTCAGGCCGCTGCCGCGAGCAGCGCGCCATCCGCCTCGGCCGCAAGCCCACCGACCGCGCCGACACCTGCGGTGCCGGTTCGGCGGGGCCGGCGGACCCTCGGCATCCCGCGCGACAACGTGGAGCGCGGCCGATCGGGCCGCGGCAAGCCGGCCTAGACGCTGCCGGTGCCTTCGCCGTGCCGTGGCGGGCTGGGCTCAGCGGCGGCACGACGATGCGCGTGCGATTAACTTTTCCCGGACCCGGTCTGCGACTATCCTTGCCGGCAAAGGGGAGGGTCGAGCCGATGCTGACGAACGTTCGTGACGCGATCGAAGCGGCAACGGCAGCGCGCCGGTTGGCCGACGAGAAGCTCGAGATCGCGCAACGCACAGCGCTTCGTTCGGACTCCGGCCTCGAGACCGTCCATGCCCTTTGCGCGCTGCTGCGCGCGCAGGTCTCGCTCAGCGAAGCCCTGATGCAGCTCTGCGCGGTTCTGGCCCTGCGCTGCCCGGAATCACCGCCGGCCGCGCATGGTCAGGCCCTGCGCCAGTCCTTGAATTGAGCGAGCGACCGAGCCCATTCTGTTCTGCTCAACGCATCCGCCGACCTGCAGGCGATGGCCGGAATGCGACCGGCCAACGGCCTGGAGCGGCCTGCGATCGCACAACCTAGGACGGCGACGGGGAGCCGGCCAGCGAGACCAGGGCCTCACCACTACCGAGCACGTGGCTCCCGATGTAGAGTTCGAACAGGCCGCTGGCGCAGCTCAACTGCACATCGAACGCATGATCCCAGATTTCGCGCAGCAGCGCGTCCTCCCCGGCAATGCGGCCGGCACGTCCCCGATCGCCGGCATCACGGTGGTCGCACTCGACGATGGCATAGCTGACGGGGCCGCGGACCATGCCGCCGATCAGAATCTCGCCACGACCAGACAGTGCTCCGACGCGAGTCATGTCGCCTCCACCGGTTCTCTATTCTGGACGAGTATCATGCACATTCCACGCGCTTGGCGTCAACTGACTCCCGGTTGCACAACCGCGTGCAGCAGCGGAAACGCCGCTCCCAAGCCGGCACGCCTGGGTGCATGAGCGGGAACCAGTGTCGAGACATGCGACGAACGGCGCACCCGGCGGCCGTCATGGGCCGGTCGACCGCTGCATTCGGCATTGCAGCCCTGCTGATCGGCGATATGTGCTTGCCCGCGCGTGCGACCGAGGCGACGCCCTCGCCCGCGGCCATGTCCGCCAGCGAGCTCGGCGCAAGGCTCCATTTTCTCGAGCAACGCCTGAACGCCGGCCAGCCGACGGCGCTTGCCTGGGAATGGGGTTGGACGGGCCTGCATGCGGTCGAGTTCACCCGCAACATGTCCGACGCGATCAATGCGGACGAGGGCGACAACCGCGTGCGCGCGATCGTCGACGCGGCGAAGTCGGGACTGGCCACGGTGCAGATGGGCCTGCTGCTGGGTGATCCCTTGGGTGCGGGCGATGGCGCGGGGCCGATGTGGGCGGTCCCGGGGGATGACCGGGCGGCACGCCTGCAGCGGCTGGCGGTCGGCGAGCGCCAGCTCATGGCCAACGCCGAGCGCGCCGAGACCCGGTACAGCGTGAGCCGGCATCTCGTCACCGTCGGCGCCAACCTGCTGGGTGGCGCCGCGATCCTGGCGTTCGGCGACAGTCGCGATGCGGTACGCTCCACCCTGGTCGGGCTCGCCGTGGGCGAGGCGCAAATCTGGAGCCAGCCCTGGCGCGCCACCGCGGATTTGCGCGATTACCGGGCCACGTTCCCGAAAACGCCTGAGATCACCTGGGAGTTGCGTCCCATGGGCAGCGGACTCCGGCTGGCGATCCACTTCTGACCTCGCTGCCATGCACGCCCGGCCGTGCGGGCGCGGGCGACGAACCGCGACTTGGAACCCGCCGCGCGAACGCCACTTCGGCCGCTCCTGTTCAGAAGGCAGGCAGCGCCCCTGCCCTTGCCAGGAAGGAACGCGCGTCACGACCTCCTGGCCGTCCCGGTCCAACGATCGCCGCAACGGCGGCGCCAGCCGGCCCGACGAGGAGATCGTCGCCGGCAATCCGGTAACCAGCCGCCGACCCGACGATCTGCCGACACTCAACTGCGAGATGGTAGCGTTGCTCACCGGGACCGAACCCGACCAAGCGGGACACCAGCTCGCCTCGGGAGCGGGACTGTCGCATCACGGGCCGGCCGTCTCTGACACAGGCGAGGTCCAATCTAAAGCTGATAACAATAATTGAGACTTGTCCGAAGCCATCTGCGGCCGTGCAGCGGAACAAATTCGGGTTACATTCTTGTTGCCGCTCAATGAAAGTACATTCCGCAAACTACGGCATCAAATCGGTGGCATCAACTGAAGCTGATCGAATACTGATGGAAACACGACGGCCTACCAACCAGCCGTCGGGCTTGGCAGCAGGGCGGCAAAACCGACCCTGGCTGCCATTGATGACGGCTTGGAGCTGGCGCGGCGTCGGCGTTACGTCACCGGGTCCGCCAAGCGCTGTCGCTGCGGTAGCTGATCGGCATACCGCTCGCCCTGCCGGCGCTGCATCCGCAGCGCATTGAGATTGCTTTCCTGCAGGCCCAACCGAGCCTCGGCCATGCGCATGTCGTTGCCTGCGGCCGCCAAGCGGGCGATCTGCGCTGCTTGGTCGAGCAATAGGCTTTCCTCCACCGCAATGTCGCGGTCGAGGCCGTGTCGCGAAGCGTGATCAGTCATGGCATCCAAACATTCGAAACGCACGTTTGTTGCATACGGACGTCACAATATCCACGACCGGGGCCGGCAGCCCCGAACCGTCGACGCATGTCCCGGCTACCGCATGCAATCCGTGCCTGAGCGAGCGCCGTCTCGGGCAGACGTGGCCCGCCGTCACTCGGTTCGTCGTCGCCGACACTGCGGTCGGCACGCATATCCGGATATGTCGGTCGCGAGAAGTCGACGACGCCACGTTGCCGGTCAGCAACGCAGGATAGAATCGGTTGTGTGCGCATGCTGAACCGAAGCCACGCGGGCTGGCTCGTGAAGCTGCGATACGGCGCATGTTGCCACGGTAGTTGGGGATTATATTCGTGGACGTGTTCATCGGCGACAATTTCGCGAACACCATCGTCGGCACCCAGTACGAGGGCATCATCAAGGGCCGTGGCGGCGATGATCGGCTTGTCGGGCAAGGCGGCAAGGACATCATCCATACGGTGGACGAGGCAAAGGTGATGATGAGGTGTCGGCCTGCGGCGGCCATCTGACAGGCGGCAGCGGACGGGATCAGCTCGTCTGCTCGGCCCTCGACGGCTTCAGGGATGGAAAGTACTACACGTGGACACATCGTACCCAGGTCGAGGATTTTGCGCGTGGACAAGACAAGATTTACATCAGCTTCTGGCTCGATGCGAAGAAATACGGCCATCACACCTCGAATTCCCGGCAGACGTTCCGGATCCTCGACAACAATCATGATGCAAGCATGGATTCGCGCGATGCCGGCGTCCAAATCGGGCCGAATTGGATCTCGATCGATTTCAACGAGGCGGTAAGCAGTCTA